>JAVBPV010000043.1:0-25266 GCA_031549405.1 Desulfovibrio sp. | reverse complement strand
TTGGCACCTCGATGTCGGCTCATCACATCCTGGGGCTGAAGCAGGTCCCAAGGGTACGGCTGTTCGCCGTTTAAAGTGGTACGCGAGCTGGGTTTAAAACGTCGTGAGACAGTTTGGTCCCTATCTGCTGTGGGCGTAGGATATTTGAGAGGGCCTGTCCCTAGTACGAGAGGACCGGGATGGACGAACCTCCGGTGAGCCTGTTGTTCCGCCAGGAGCATGGCAGGATAGCCGCGTTCGGAAGGGATAACCGCTGAAAGCATCTAAGCGGGAAGCCTGCCTCAAGATAAGATATCCTTGCAGCAATGCGTAAGACCCCTGGTAGACCACCAGGTCGATAGGCCGGAAGTGTAAGCGGGGCAACTCGTTCAGCTTACCGGTACTAATAGGTCGAAAACTTGACTCTTCATCCCCTTTCCTTCCCTGCAATTGAATAACGCACGGTCGCACTTCCTGTGCGACACGTGCTATCGCGGGCCGGACCTCGCCGAAAGTAAATTTCGGCTCCGTCCGAAAAGCGCCCGCTCCGCTACGCGGTACCGGCCACCTCCTGTGGCCGGGTGCGGCCCCTCCGGGGCCGACGCCTGCGGCGTTTAAGGAAACGGTCCTTAAACACAGTGCGCGGATTAGAAGGGCCAGGGACTCAGTCCTTGCCCCGAACAAATCCGCAACACCGGATTACACACTTGTTGGCTTCCATGGAGAGGCGGGTACACCCGGCTCCATTCCGAACCCGGAAGTTAAGCGCCTCATCGCCGATGATACTGCATACTTTAATGTGTGGGAACGTAGGCCGGAGCCAACATTAACGCAACATAAGCGCCCCTGGATATCATCCAGGGGCGCTTCGCGCGTTGAGCCCGCAACCGCCCCGGTAATCCCCCCAAGGCCGCCGGAAGCGCACCGCGCGGCTGCCGCCAAAAGTGCGAAAAATAGCGGTAAAAGGTGGTCCCCAATGTCCGGACAGTAAAGAGCGTGGTGCTGCGGTACGTCAACAACCTATTGCCAAACTTTTATGTTGGGATTACTTGTAGGCAGGGCCGGAAGCGACTGCATCATCCGCATGAAGCGCTTCCACAACGGACCGCCATCCGGCGCGCCGCCCAGGGCGGCGCAAACGAACCGGAAGCCGCGCGTTGCGGCAAAGTGGTCTTTATCAGCCGGCTCCGGGCCGGCTGATGCGATCAGCAGACGTATGCACCCTGTTTTATAACAAAGGAGACCGGCAGTGAGCGAAAACGACAAAAACCCCCAGACGACTTTTGACCCCGCCCCTCAGCATCATGCGCACCTTAACGGCAGACGGTGCTGCGGCCGCCTTTTGTCCGAGAAATGCTCCCCCGAAGAGGAAGCCGCCAAAATAAACGCGGTTACCGGCGAAAAATCCTGCTGCAAAGGGAACCACGGTAAATCGTAAAACCTGTTGCCTTTGAGGCGTCCGCTTTTTTTTGCGCATGCTCTCAACATTGATGAGCCTCCAGCGAAGCCGGGGGCTTTTTTTACGCGGCAAATCCGGGAACGGAAAAGGGCGCGCAAGGCGCTGAGGCGAATTTCATAGAATATTCGAACTGTTATTCCAGCTTGAACAGAGAAAAAGGATGGTATACTGGTAACAAAAGGTAACGAAACGTAATCAGAGGCAAGGGGAACGGCAATGGACTTCGCTTTCATGAATGCGGATTTGCCGCGCCGGATCGGCCGGACAATGAAGGGACGCTGGCTTTCGCCGTTTTGGAAGAACCGGGCCGGGGCAGCCCTTGCCCGCTGGGCGGAGTCGCATCTGGGAGGCCCCTTCCAGGCGCAGCGCCTTGGCGGCAATGCCCGCCTGACTCTGCGGCTCTCCAGCGGCCATGAAAGCTATATCGCCCAGCACGGTAAAGAAAGCGACCGCTTCCACACTTTTGTCCGGCTGGGCGGCCATCTGCTCGCCCAGGGAGTACGCGTCCCCCGCATTTTACACTGCGAACTCCGGCGGCGGTATGTGCTTCTGGAGGACCTGGGCGTCGCCAGCGCGGCTTCGGCCCTTGCCGGCAAGGAGCTTTCCGGGGAGATGCTCGGGCGCAGCATCCGGCAACTGGCCGTTTTTCATGCCCGCGGAACGCGAAGCCTGGAGAAGCATTGGCGCATTCCCGTGTTCGACATAGACAAGTGGATGTCGCACACCATGCGGGGCCTTGCCTTTGCCCTGCGGAAATATTGCCCCCAGATTCCGCCGGCGCGGCTGGCGGAGGCCGGGGCCGAACTCAGGCGCTACCGGGCCGAGGTGGAGCCGGAGCGGGGAACCTGGCGCCTGTGCCATACGGATTGCCATTTGGGTAATTTTCTTCTCAACGACGGCGAGTTGTACATGCTGGACTGGGAGGACGCCAAGCTGGCACCGCCCGCCGTGGATCTGGCCGTCTTCTTTATGCATTGCAACCTGGGCATCCCGGGCCTTTGGCGTTACCGCGACCAGGGGCTGGCGCTGTATCTGGCGGAATCGGACCTGCCGGTCGAAGAGCACGCGTCCTTCATGCGGCAGGCGGAGTTCTTCGAGACCGGCTTTTTGTTGCGCCGGATGGCCCAGCGTCTGGAAAAAGGCGGCGACAAGGGGGGAGTTTTGCGCGAGCGCGGCGACGCCGTCCTGCGGCGCGAGCCTCTGGCTTCCTGTTCCGCTTTGGGGGATATCGTCCGCTCGGCCCAGGCGGCGCTGCACGCATAGGCCGATGGAACGGGAACGCTCCGTAAGGGGCGCGCGGGACCGGAAGGGCTATTCCCAGACGTTTTCCGTGACCGCGCCCCGCATGGCTCGCGTCAGCGTTTCCAGTTCGCCGGCGGGCGTGATATAGGGAGGCATGACGTAGATCAGCCGGGCAAAGGGGCGAATCCAGACGCCATGCTCGCGTATGAAATACTCCTGCAGCCGTTCGGTGTTCATCGGGCGCTCCATTTCCAGCACGCCCACGGCTCCCAGCACGCGCACGTCCCGCACGCCGGGCATGCCCCGGCAGGGGGCCAGCCCTTTGTCCAGCGCGGCTTCGATGCGCGCGACGTCCTCCCGCCATGCGCCGTCCGCCAAAAGGTCCAGACTGGCCCCGGCCACGGCGCAGGCCAGGGGGTTGGCCATGAAGGTGGGTCCGTGCATCAGCACGCCGCCGTCCCGCGACACGCCCCGCGCCACCTCGCCGGTGGCCAGGGCCGCGGCCAGGGTCATGACCCCGCCCGTCAGCGCCTTGCCCACGCATAAAATATCCGGCTCCACCCCGGCCCACCCGCAGGCGAACAGCTCGCCCGTGCGGCCAAAGCCCGTGGCGATTTCGTCCAGCACAAGCAGACAGCCGTATTCCCGGCACAATTCCCGCGCGCGGCGCAGATATTGCGGATGGTACATCCACATGCCGCCCGCGCCCTGCAGGATGGGTTCCATAATCAGGGCGGCGGCGGCGGGGCCGTGTTCCCTGAAGGCCGCTTCCAGCCCCAGGGCCTGCGCCGGATCGTAGGGCGCGTCAAAACGGCATTCCGGCCGGGGAGCGAAAGCCTGCCGGGGAAGAACCCCGCGAAACAGCGCGTGCATGCCGTTTTCCGGGTCGCACACGCTCATGGCTCCCAGGGTGTCGCCGTGGTAGCCGCCGCGCACGGTCAGGATGCGGGACTTTTCCGGCCTGCCGCCGGCTTGCTGATACTGCAGGGCCATTTTCAGGGCCACTTCCACAGCCACGGACCCGGAATCGGCGAAAAAGACGCGCTCCAGCCCGGCCGGGGCCATGTCCAGAAGTTTGCGCGCCAGACCGACCGCCGGTTCGTGGGTCAGCCCGCCGAACATCACGTGCGGCATGCGCGCCGCCTGCGCGCGCAGGGCCGCCAGCAGAGCCGGGTGGTTGTACCCGTGGATGGCGCACCACCACGAGGCCATGCCGTCCACAAGGCTTTGCCCGTCCCGCAAAATAATGCGCGTGCCGCGCGTTTCCACGGCCTCGTATGCGCGCAGGGGCCGCAGGGCCGAGGTGTAGGGATGCCAGATATGTTCGCGGTCAAAGCTCAGCAGGTCCGGGGCACTGCCGGTAGACGAGTTGTCCGGCGCAACTTTTTCCGGAGTCCCTTCGGGTTGGGCTTCGCGTCCGCCGCACAGAAATTCCACCGCCGGGACCAGAAGCCGCGCGATTCTCTCCCAGCCGCGCGCGCGGACGGCGGCGTCCGGGGCGCGCAGTTCCTCCACAAAAGGAATTTCCGCCAGGCAGGGCAGGCCGGTCATGCGGGCTATGGTCTCGCGGTTGTCGGCCAGGATGCGGCGGTCCAGTTCCGAATCCCCGGCGGGCGCGGGCATGGTCAGGATGAATCCCGCCGCCTCCACCCCCCGCGCGCGCAGCGCCGCAACGGAGAGCAGGGCGTGGTTCACCGCCCCCAGCCGGTTGGCGGCCGCCAGCACCACCGGAAAGCCCAGCAGGGCGAACAGATCCGGCAGGGTTTCCGTGTCGTTCAGCGGGACCATGACCCCGCCCGCTCCTTCGATGACGGTGAAGCCCTCGTGCTTTTCCACTCGTTCCATAATCAGACCGGCCAGACCGGCGGCGGTGACGGCGCGGCCTTCGCGCCGGGCGGCAAGGTGGGGGGAGCAGGCATCCTCGAACAGCAGCAGGGCTTCGGCCGGGACTGCGGCGCAGGCCTCGCGGTACACGGCAGCGTCCGGGGCGGCAAGGCTTCCGTCCGCCCCGCGCGGGCATCCGGTCTGTACCGGCTTCAGGGCAAGGGGAACAAGGCCCAGGCTGCGCGCGGCCCCGGCCAGCCCCGCCGTAACCACGGTTTTTCCGGCGTCGGTGCCGGTCCCGGCTATGCAGACGCGGATGTGGCCGGTGGAGGAGGCCGTGCCAGGGACGTTGAGGGGGGCGGGGCTGGAAGTCATCCTCGATTCCTTAACCCCGCCGCCCCAGGCCCAAAACGCGCAGCATGTCCATGTCGCGCTCCAGGGGGCTGTTTCTGGTGGTCAGGTAGTCGCCCACCATCAGGCCGTTGGCCCCGGCGAAAAAGACGCTGTTTTCCCACATGCCCAGGGTGCGGCCCCGGCCGCCGCAGACGACGATGTCGCGGCCCGGCAGCATCAGCCGCAGCAGGGCGACCACGGCCAGGGCCTCCCGCGCGGAAAGACCTTTGGCGTGCTCCAGGGGGGTGCCGGGAATGGGGGTAAGGAAGTTGACGGGCACGGAGTCCACGTCCAGATCCCGCAGGGTTCCGGCAAGTTCCAGGCGGTGTTCCCAGCCCTCGCCCAGGCCGAAGATGCCGCCGCTGCACGTCCGCAGCCCGGCGGCCCCGGCCCTGGCCACGGTTTCACGGCGCACTTCCCAGGCGTGGGTGGTGCAGATATTGCCGTAATAGCTTTGCGCCGTTTCAAGGTTGTGGTGGTAACTGGTGAATCCGGCGTCCCGCAGGGACTCGGCCTGGCCGGGGCGCAGCACGCCCAGCGAGGCGCACAGTTTGATGTCCAGCCCGCTTCTGATGCGCTCCGCCGCTTTGAGGATGGAGGCGAAGTCGGACGCCGTGGGACCTGTTCCGCTGGTGACAATCCCCATATAATCGACGCCCGCCTCCGCCAGCCGGGCCGCGTGTTCGTACAGGGAGTCTTCCCCCACCAGGGGATAGACCGGGCTGCCGGTGTCGTGGTGGGCCGACTGGGCGCAAAAGGCGCAGTTCTCCGCGCAGCGGCCGGACTTGGCGTTGATGATGCCGCAGGTAAAGGGACGGGCCTTGCCCGCAAGGGCGGAAGACGCGGCCGAGGCCCCGGCGGCCGACAAAAGAGGCAGCAGGCCGGACGGCAGATCCGCAAGCAGGCGCGCCGCTTCTTGCGCGGAAAGGGAAGGGGGGGCGGCGGGGATGATTTCGGACAAGGGGGAAGAGGAAACTGGAGGCATGGGTCTTCTTTCTGGTTCGGGTGGGGCGTTTCGCCCGGCGGCCGGGCGCGCGGGACGGGGAAAAACAGGGAATGGAACGTTAGAGCAAAGTAACATTGGAAATGTGTATTTGCTCTGGCGGCGGAAACCGCCGCCCGCCACGCAGGCGTAAGCGAAACGTGTTTCGCCGTTAAGCGCCGGAGCGAGCGTCTCAAAGTTAATCCGCTCTAAGTGCTCCGTTCCAGGCGCATATGCAGCAGCGGAAAAGGCCTGCCCTGCCCGTCAAGGGGCGAGCGTCCCGTAAGGGTGAACCCGCACTTGCGGTAAAAAGCGGCGGCGCCGGGGTTTTGCTCGTTGACGTCCAGATCCAGGGGCAGATAGCGTCCGGCGGCAAAGCGCACGAAAGCCCTGCCCAGACCCCTGCCGTGGATGGTCGGATCAATGAAAAGCATCTCAAGCTTCGCGGGTGCCGCCCCCTCCGGCGGGGTAAGGCCCAGAAAGCCAAGGGGGGGACCGTTTCCGGCGCGGGCAAGATAGAGTTCCGCCGCGCCGGGCAGGTAAATTTCCCGCACTTCCCGTCGCAGGGCGGCGATGTCGGCTTCGGACAAAAAGCGATGGGTGGCCCTGGCGGCGGCCTCCCATATTTCCGTAAGCCGGTCGAAGGACGCGGGCGGCGCGGGCAGAATGTCCAAAGAACCGAAGCTGGAGAGGGGCATGGGAAAATCCGGAGAGGAATCTATTTACAGAGGGGATCAGGTTTTTGTCAAATTCCGTTTTTTTGTTTGCGCCGGGCTTGTCTTGCCTACCATTCTTTGAATATCACAAAAGCCGCCCCGGCGATCATGGCAAAGCCCAGCACGTGGTTCCACTTGACGGGCTCGCCCAGGTAGAGCACGGAAAAGGCCATGAACACGCTTAAGGAAATGACTTCCTGGATGGTTTTCAACTCCGCCGCGTTGAAGTATCCGTACCCGGCGCGGTTGGCCGGCACTTGCAGACAGTATTCGAAAAAGGCGATGGCCCAACTGACAAGGATCACCCGCCACAGGCCCGCGCCGGGAAATTTGAGGTGCCCGTACCAGGCGGCGGTCATGAACAGATTGGAACAAAACAGCAGCCCGATGGTTATGACGGGAACAGGAAGGGAAAAGCCCATGGCGCGTCTCGCGTTTTTCAAGGATGGCCGGAAGATGAAATTGCTCTTGAACCAAAGGCGCGTTTCCGTCAACTCCGGCGGCAAACCGAACCGGCGCGCGGGCCTGGCGCTGCTGGCGGCGGTTTTTCTGGCGGCCTTTTGCGTCCTTTGCGTCTGGCGGGCAGGCCTTGTTCCCGCTTCCGCCGCCCCGGTTCCCGCTTCCGGCGCGCGGCCGCAAACCCTTCCCGTGCCCGCCGGTCTGCCCGCCGGGCTCAGGCCCACGGACGCGCCGGAGCGCATACTGCCTCTGTTTCTGAACCTTCCCTACCGCGAGGACGGAGCCGTGGACGAAAACGGGCGGTATACGCTTTTCGCCTCTCCTGGGGTCAGGCTGGAAACCCCCGGTCTGAACTGCAGCGGTTTTGTGCTGGAGGCCAGCCGCTTTCTGCTGCGCACGAACATCCCGCTGGAAGCGGCCACACGCGACCGGCTGGGCGACAGCGGCCCCGCTTCCCCGCACGGAGAGGACTGGGATTTTGGCTGGGATATCCTGCTGAACATTTCCGAAGGCTTTCCCCGCGCCCTGCTTCTGCCAGGCGGCAAAAACATGGACCCGGCCAAAGCCACCGGCTTCGCGCCGCGCGGCTTTGACCTGCACGCCCCGGAAACCCGCGGGGAACTGCTGGGGCGCCTGCGGCCCGGCTATCTTTACCTGGTATCCTTCAACAAGGACGTGACCCGTCCGGGCTACGCCATGCAGCACTATCACGTGGGGCTTATCCTGCCCACCGCCTCCGGCCAGGCCTGGCTGTACCAGACCACGGGAGCGGCCGGCAAGGTGAACCGCCGCGACCTGAACAGCCGGGAGGGCTGGGCCTCTTTCGCCCGCGCCTTCGCCAACACCGGCGGCGTGCGCAAGCATGTGCTGGTGGTGGAGGTAAAGTTGCCTTAGGCCGGGGCTCCGCCCCCGGTCCCCGCGGAGGGCGGCCCCGACTGAGCCCGGCCCGCGACAGCGGGCGGGCCACGGGAGGAGTTCCCGGGCGGCTGCCATTATTGCGGCGTCAGTGTATGGTTTTCTTCGCCCATGGCGGCGTACAGGCGGGAAAGGGCGATGCTGTAGTCGGCCCGCGCTCCGGCCAGGGATGCCTCGGCAAAAGAGAGTTTGGACTGGGCGTCCAGCACGTCGGTCATGGTGCCCACCTGCGACCTGTAGCGGGCGTCGGCCATGCGGTACGCTTCGCGCGCCTGCGCCACGGCCTTTTGAGCCACCTTGATGCGTTTGGCGGCCTCGGTGATGTCCAAAAGACGCCCTTTGACGGAAAAGGCCACTTCCTGGCGCAGGTTTTCCGCTTCGGCCCGCACCTTGGCGCGGATATGCCGGGCCTGTTGGGTATCGTGCCAGGTCCGGCCCCATTCAAAGAGATTCCACTCCGCCCCGACGCCCACGGACCATTCGGAATAGCGCACGGGCCGCTGCCCGCTGCCCGAGGCCAGAAAGTCGTCGCCCTGCGTTTGCCACATGCCCAAAGCGGTAAGCTGGGGATAAAAGCCGCTTTGGGCCGCCATTACGTCCTTGCCCGCGATTTCCACGGATTTTTCCGCGATGAACAGGTCGGGCCTGCGGGTGTAGGCCAGATGCAGGCATTGCTCAAGGGAGCGCATGAAGGGGATGTGCTCCAGATCGCCCGTGTAATCCACGTGGGCCTCAACGGGCAGAAGCAGCAGGGTGTTCAGGCGGGCGCGCTCGATTTCCACCGTGTTTTCGGCCAGCAGCAGGGCGCTTTCGGCGGAGGAGACGTCCACCTCGGCCTGGAGCACGTCGATGCGGGGAGAAACCCCCACGTCGTAAAAGGCCTGGCTTGAGGCCAGCTGCGACTGCAGCCGCTCAAGGGCGTCGCGCGCGCTGAGCACGTTCTGCCGGGCCTTGAGGTACGTGAAAAAGTGTTCCTGCACCAGATTCACCAGGGCGATGCGGGCCAGGTCCACCCCGGCGCGGGCGCTTTCTTCGGCCAGGGCCGCGCGCTGATAAGCGGCCAGGGTGGCAAAGCCGGAAAAGACGTTCTGGGTCAGGCTGGCCCGCCAGGTGAACAGCTTTTTGTCCAGTTCCCTGCCCTGGGGGTCCAGGTCGTGCTGGCGGCGGGTGTAGTCATAGCCCGTGCCCAGCACCGGGCCGAAAGCGCTGCGCGCGGACCTGGTCCCTTCTTCCGCCGCCTTGCGCCCGGCTTCGGCCGCGGCAATGGAAAAGTTATTTTTCAGGGCCGTTTTTACGGCCTCGTCCAGGGACAGGCTTTTTTCATACGTGGGCGCGGGGGAGGCCTGACGGGCCGCAACGGGCGCGGCGGCAAGCAGGGAAAGTATGCAGAACAGCGTCGCCGCCCGCAGGAGGGGTCCTTGTGGTGAACGCATGGGAAGGCTCCTTGTGGGAAACGAAAAGCCAGGCTGTTTGTACCAGCAGCGCACCGGGTTTGTCCATGTTCGGCGGGCGCCGTCGCGCCGCGTCCACTCGCCCCTCGTCGCGGACCGGTCGCCCCTATTCGTGCGGGCGCCGCCGCGCCGGTAAAGAAAGTTTTTGCGCGGGGAGAGAAGATGAAACGAGGCCCGCACAAAAAACGCTTTGCCTTGCAAAGAAATAAAAATTTTTTGCATTTTTCTATATTTTCTTTAGAAAATTTCGCAAACACGCTATTTTTTGCTGGTGCAAACCGCCGGATTGCGTTATCGGGCGTGGGAGGCATTGCGGGCCGTCCCTCGCGGGCGGGGTTCCCCGTGCCCGAAACGGGCCGGAAAGCGCACGGCATGTACTTTGAAAGGGAGATTCCGCCATTATGGATATCGGCTTTTTGGACATTCTTTGGCACGCCACCCTGGTGGCGAAGCTGGTTTTGCTGCTTTTGCTGCTTATGTCGATAGCCAGCTGGACGCTTATCATCCACAAGTTTTTCGCGCTGAACAGCGCGCGTAAAAAGGCCGCGGCGGGCCTTACGCGCTTCACCGACGCGCGCGACCTGCGCGAGGCGGTGCAGCAGATGGGGTCGGACATGGCCTCTCCCCTGTACCACGTGGCCCAGCAGGGCGTTGCGGAGTTCAACCGCCTGAAGGAAGCCGGCAACACCGGCGACGTGGTGGCCGACAACGTGCGCCGTTCGCTGCGCCAGGGCGTCAGCGAGTCCATGAGCCAGCTGGGCTCCTCTTTGTCCTTTCTGGCCACCACCGCCAACACGGCCCCCTTTATCGGGCTGTTCGGCACGGTGTGGGGCATCATGTACTCCTTCCACCAGATAGGCATGCAAAAGACCGCTTCCATCGCGGCCGTCGCCCCCGGCATTTCCGAGGCGCTTATCGCCACGGCGGTGGGGCTTTTTGTGGCCATTCCCGCCACCGTGGGCTACAACATGTTTTTGGGCGTCATGACCAACATAGAGGCCGAACTGGTGAACTTCGCCGGGGTGTTCCTGAACCGGGTGCAGCGCGAGCTTAACGCCCACGCCGGCCAGGGCGCGCAGTCCGGAAAGGGCAGGTAGGACGCCATGGGCGTATCCGCCGGCAACAAAGGCTATGTAGCGGACATCAACGTCACGCCCTTTGTGGACGTGATGCTGGTGCTGCTTATCATTTTTATGGTCACGGCCCCCATGATGACCGAAGGGCTGGACGTGGATCTGCCCCAGACCCAGGCCGTGCAGTCCCTGCCCACGGATTCCGACAACGTGGTGCTGACCGTCAAAAAGGACGGGACCATCTTTTTGAACGAATTCCGCACCCCGCTGGACACCCTGGCCGCCCAGCTTGTGGCCGTGGTCAAAAATCAGAACCGCCGCCTGTTTTTGCAGGCCGACAAGGACGTACCCTACGGAGTGGTGGTGGACATCATGGGACGCATCAAGGCCGCGGGTATAGAGCAGATGGGCCTTGTGGCGGAACGGGTTGACGACCCCACAGCCCCCGTGGCCGCCCCTGGCGGCGCTTCCCCCGTACGCGCCCCCGCCGGAGCGGGCAGGAGATAAGATTCCGTGGATCAGGAGCGCCTGCCCAGTTTTCTCTTCTCCCTTTGCCTGCACCTTGGTCTGTTCGTCCTGGTGCTCTTTTGGCCCGCGCCGTCGCCGCCTTTGATGGATTTGAATCCGGGGCCGGTGATTACCGGCATCGTCACCATCGGCAAGGAAGGCAAGGCCACCCCCAAGGCTCAGCAAAGCGCCCCGGACGCCGGACGCCAGGAGCGGGTGGAAAAGCCCAAGCCCCCGGAACCGGAAAAACCCAACGTGCCCCAGGTGGAACACAAGCCCGTCCCGCCGGAGAAGCCCGAGGTCAAGCCCGAGGTCAAGCCTGTGGAAAAACCGGTGGAAAAAGTCCCGGACGCCACGCCCATTCCCAAGGAGCCGGAAAAACCCACAAAGAACGCCACGGCCCAGGCCGCGCCCGCTAAAAACGCCACTGTTCCGCAAACGGCCGCCAAGCCCGCGCCCAAGGAGGATCTGGGCTCGGCCCTGGCCGATCTGCGGCGCGACACCGGCAAGCGCGGGGCCACGGGATCAACGGCGGGCAAGGGGCAGAACCTTTCCAGCGCCTTGTCCGATCTTGGCAAAGAGGTGGGCGGCTCCGGCACCGACGCCTACGGCACCGGCCCCGGAGGGCGCGGCGGCGACGGGGTGGGCATTCTTGGCGCGTACGAAGACTCCATCGTCTCGCGGGTCAAGCCCAACTGGTCCTGGCCCGGCCGCACGGACAGGCGCAACTACATCGCCGTGGTCAACGTGAAGATAGCGGCGGACGGCGC
The DNA here is from genome assembly GCA_031549405.1 of Desulfovibrio sp. Taxonomy (GTDB): domain Bacteria; phylum Desulfobacterota; class Desulfovibrionia; order Desulfovibrionales; family Desulfovibrionaceae; genus Frigididesulfovibrio. Next base: position 13,496 of record JAVBPV010000043.1, on the reverse strand, counting down.
CATCAAGGACGTGCGCATTTCCCGTTCTTCGGGCAACAGCTATTTCGACGCCACGGTGCTGCGGGCGGTCACGGCCACAAGGCAGCTTGAGCCGCCCCCCAAGCCGGAATATATGGATATGGACATTCTGTTCAACTCCGAGGATCTGGCGCGAAGGTAGCTTTTGCTCCGGCGGCCGGAGACCAGGGACTTTCGCCCGGCGGTGGGGGCCGGCCTCCCGGTGTTTTCGCCTGATCGCAAGGCCCGGCGGAAACGCCGCATTTCCCGCCTTATTCCGGACGGACGGAAAAAACGGCCGCTTCCCGGCAAACCAACAACAAGCGGTACCCGCATGATGAAAGCACAACCCCTACGCGGCATTCTTGCCTTCGCGGCCTGTCTCGCCCTTTGTTTCTGCTTTGCCCAGAACGCCCGCGCGGCGGGCGGCATGGCCAGCGTCATAGGCGCGGGCCAAAGCATGGTGCGTCTGGTGCAGGCCACGCCCATGGGCAGCACCTCCCGCGCCGCCGCCATGCAAAAGGCCATTGACTACAACATGTCCTTGCTGCCTTTTGTCACCGTTCTTGACCCCAACGGCATTCCCGGCGGGGCGGCGGTTTCCGCACCCACGGGCCAGGGCGTGGATTTCCGGCGTTTCGGTCTGGCCGGGGCGGACATGCTTATCACCGCCAACTGGCTGAGTTCCTCGCAGGTGGAACTGCGCGCCTTTGAGGTCTCTGAAGGGCGCTTCATGTTCGGCAACCGCTACGACGTGGGCGGCGGCGACGACGCCCTGCACGACGTGGCCGACAAGTTCTGCGCCGATTTCCTGGATGTGGTCATCGGGCGCGGCGACTTTTTCCGCTCCACCATGGCCTTTATCAGAAGCGACGGCGACCGCAAAAAGGACGTGTGGGCCGTGCGCCCCAACGGCCGCTACCTGCGCCGCATCACCAACATGCCGGGCGAGGCCCTTTCCCCCACCTGGTCGCCTGACGGGCGTTTTGTGCTGTTCACGCACATCGACGCCCGCACCCACGCCCTGGGCGTCTGGGACAGCGTCACCCGCAGCGTGCAGCGCATCAAGTTTCCCGGCAACACCGTCATCGGCCCCTGCTTCATGCCCGACAACCGCGTGGCCGTCAGCCTTACCGACGGCAGAAATCCCAGCATCTTTCTGCTGAACCACGTGTTTCAGAAGGAACGCAAGCTGGACGACAGCACGGCCATTGACGTGTCGCCTTCTGTGGACGCCACGGGCACCAAAATGGCCTTTACCTCGGACCGCATGGGCAACCCGCATATCTTCCTGAAAGACCTGCGCACCGGGGCCACCCGCCGCATCACCACCCAGGGCAAGTATAACACCGATCCTTCCATCAGCCCGGACGGCACGGTTATCGCCTTTGCCCGGCTGGAAGCCGGCGGGCACCGCATATTCGTCCACGATCTGGTCACCGACCAGGAACAGCAGATCTCCTTCGGTCCCGGCAGCGACGAACAGCCCGCCTTTGCGCCGGACAGCTATTTTATCGCTTTTATGTCCACCAGGGGCGGCAAAAGGCAGATTTACATCACCACCCGCAAGGGCGGCGTGGCGAAGTTGCTGCCCACCGGGGCGGGCGACGCCTCTTTCCCGGCCTGGGGACCGGGGGCGAAGTAGGGCGGGGATTGCCCGCTGAAAGCGGAAAAACCGAAAACCCGGCCGCGTGCAAGTGCATGCGGCCGGGTTTTTTCGGCCCGAAGGGCCGGGTGTTTTTTGCGGTCCTTCGGGCCGGGGTTTTCCGGTCGTTCGACCGGTGGATGCTCCGCAAGGGGAAGGGGGCCGCTACGCGGCGGCCCCCTTCCAACCCCCGCGCGCAGGGGGCAAGCCCCCTTGACCCCCAAGAGGTCGCTGCGCCGCCGTCCTTCCGGGCGCGGGCAGCTCTTTTTTCCCTGATACAGCGCCCGGCCCGCGCCCGTCCGGCGTCGGACTCCGCTCCTTCACGCGCGGCAGCTTGAAAGCCCGGTGGAAATCACCGGCAGGCCGTGGCCCCACAGCCGGACGCCTGGCAGGGCGCGCGATGCTCTCCGCGCATTGACGTGTTCCCCCCCTCCTTCACACCCGGCGGCTTGGAAGTCCGGCGGAAATCACCGGCAGGCCGTGGCCCCACAGCCGGACGCCAGGCAGGACACGAAAAGTTCCCCGCGGGTCAACGTGTTCCATCCCGCCGCAATCAGGAACCGTCGATACTTCTTGCCCGCTTCCGCTTGGAGTGCCGGGCAAATTGCCTCTTGGCCTTTTCTTTCTTTGTTGCTTATTTCCGTCTGGCATGCCGGGCAGATTGCCTCCTAGTTTTTTCCCCTTCGCGCCCGGCACAAGCCGGGGGTTTGGGGGCGCAGCCCCCAAGGGCTGTCTGCGCAAGGATTTTGGTGAAAATAAGAGTTTTGGGCGCGGCCGAGGCGGCGGTGCATTTTTCAAGGAGACGGCCTCAAGGCCTTCTCCGAAGAAAAATGTGCCGCCAACAAAGGCCGCGCCCAAAAGGCTGTTTTTGCCAAAATCGTTGTGCAAGTATCCAACCCCGGCCGGATTACAGTCCTTATCCTGCCTTTCCTCTTCCCTCCCCGCCCCCCGCCAAACAAAAAAGGCCGAACCCCTGGCCCGGCCTTTTCCGTCAAGGATCAGACGCCTGTTCGCCCGCTACGTTCCCCGCTCCATGTCCCTGCCCCTGGCGTAGGCCGCCAGCACGGCGTCCACGATGCTTCCGCGCACGGCGGCACGGTCCAGGTGGTTGGTGGCCGCTATGGTCACCCCGCCGGGCGAGGTGACCTGCTCGCGCAGCAGCGAGGGATGCAGCCCGGTCTTTTGGGCCAGGGCCGGAGCCCCGCGCAGCAGCGAAAAGGCGATGTCCAGAGAATCGGCGCGCGAAAGCCCCATGCTGACCCCGGCCTCGGCCAGGCTTTCCGCAAAATAAAAGGCGTAGGCCGGGCCGCACCCCGCCAGGGCGGTAAAGGCGTTCATCTTGCTTTCGGGCAGTTCCACCACCCGGCCCAGGGCGGAAAGCAGCCCCCGCACGGCGGCGGCGGCTTCCGGCGGTAAAAAGCCGGGCAGGCACAGCCCGAACAGCCCTTCACCGGCCATCAGCAGGGTGTTGGGCATGACCCGCGCCACGGGCATGACCTCGGGGGCGGCCCCGGCCGTTGTTTCGGAGGACTCGCCGGCGGCGGGAACGCACAGCCCGGCGCGCAGCCCCCGCTCCAACTGCTCCAGGGTCACCCCGGCGGCAATGGAAACAAGCGCCTTGCCCGGATCCGGGACAGCAAGAAACGCGGCGGCCGTCTCGGCCAGCGCGCCGGGCATATGTTCGGGCTTCAACGCCAGGACAAGCAGATCCACAGAGGCCGCGAGATGAACAGGCGAGGAACAGATCGCGGCCCCAAGATCGGCCATGTCCCGCATGCGGTCCCCGCTGCTGTCGTATACGTGCAGGGCGTAGGCGGGCAGGGCGGCGACGCCTTTGGCCAAAGCGCCGCCCATGTTGCCGCAGCCCAATATGCCCACGCGCGTCGGTCCGGGGGCCGTTGCCGGGTAAGACGCCGGGACTTTGGCACGGTCCGGGCTATCCCCGGCGGAATTGTCCCCAAAGGCGGAAGTAACGGCCGGGCCGCGCCGGGGCGCGCTCATTCCACCAGTTCCAGGGAGCTGAAGAAGTAGGGGATTTCCACGGCGGCGGTTTCCGGCGCGTCGGAACCGTGCACGGAGTTGGCTTCCACATCCACGGCGTACAGCTTGCGGATGGTGCCTTCGGCGGCGTTGGCCGGGTTGGTGGCGCCCATCAGGACGCGGTAGCGGGCGATGGCGTCTTCGCCTTCAAGGACGGCGGCCGCGATGGGGCCGGAACTCATGTAGCTGGTCAGGCTGTCAAAAAAAGGACGTTCGCGGTGCACGGCGTAAAAGCCTTCCGCTCCGGCCTTGGAAAGGCGCAGCATCTTCAGGCCGACGACTTTGAGGCCGCTTTTCTGGACAAGATCGAGAATGGCGCCGGTAAGGCCGCGTTTCACGGCGTCGGGTTTGATGAGACAAAGAGTGCGCTGCTGCATGGATCGTCTCCGGTACTGATGGTTGATGGGGATGCGAAAATTTTGCGGCCGCCGGGACGGCGGCCATGATTCCGGCATATGCGGAAGGATTCTACACGTCTTTTATAGCCAGGCGGACGCCGTCCTCGCCGTCCAGTTCCCTGACCAGCACGTCCACCCGGTCGGCGCGGCGGGTTTTTACGGTAAGGCCCGCGTAGTCGGCGTGGATGGGCAGTTCCCGGTGGCCTCTGTCCACAAGCACCAGCAGTTCCACCTTGCCGGGCCTGCCGAAGTCGGCCAAAGCCTCAAGGGCGGCGCGCACGGTGCGCCCGGTGAAGAGCACGTCGTCCACCAGCACCAGGATTTTGCCGGCCACGTCAAAGGGGATGCGCGTCTCGCCGATGACCGCTTTGACGCGTTTGGAGGTCCAGTCGTCGCGGTACAGGGTGATGTCCAGGGTACCCATGGCCACGGACTCGCCGGTACGCTGTTCCATCAGCGCGGCCAGACGGGCCGCCAGGGTCACTCCGCGCCGCTGCACGCCCACCAGGGCAAGATTGGTGGCGTCGGCGTGCCGGGCCAGCAGGGCCTCCGCCAGGGCGTCCAGGGCTTCGTTCATGGCGGCGGCGGTCATAAGAGTTTGCGAAGCGTGCATGGTCCCTCCAGATGGAAAGCATCGTATCCTGTTTGTGTGCGCCTTGCAATTACGCTGGCACGGAAGGCCCTTTCAGCCTCCATAATTTCGTTGACAAAGACCGCCCCCGAACTTACCTCAAGAACTGGGGCCGCGCGCCTTTTTGTTTATGCGCAAAACGGCGGAGGCCCCGCCACAGGCGGCAGGGCGTTTCTGTTTGGAAACGCTTTGGCCGGGCCGCTCCGCGTGGCCTGGCGCCCACCAGAAGTAAGCTGGCCGCGGACACAGGCTTTGTGCTTTGCCGGCCGTCAACGACGAGTAAAGGCGTTTCCGGCGATCAAAAACGCCTTTAGCAAACGGCGAAGCCCACGCGACGCCATTGGAGAATGGAATGTTCGAACTGACCGAAAGCGCCTGCAAAGAGCTGGACGCCTACTTTGACGGCAAGGAAAAAACCCCCATCCGCGTCTACCTCGCTCCCGGCGGCTGCAGCGGCCCCCGTCTTGCCCTGGCCCTGGACAATCCCAATGACTCGGACAAGGTTTTTGACGACAAGGGCTACTCGTTTTGCGTGAACAACGAACTGCTGCTCGCCGCCAAAAGCATCAAGATCGACTTCACCTATATGGGATTTTCCGTGGAGTCGGCCGTACCCCTGGGCGGGGGCGGCGGCTGCTCCGGCTGCTCCGGCGGCTGCGCCACGGCGGCGGAATAATCTCACGGGACGACCCGCGAACCGTGAGCGCAAGGGGGGCTGCCAGGCCCCCCTTGGATTGACGGCAGGCCCCGCACGTCCGGGGGATGCGGCGGTCTGTCGGCGGGGGCGGCGGCGGGACTGTCCGTGCGGACCGTTCCCTGTTTCGCCCGCCCGCCCGGCGATGCGCGCCCGTCCGCGCCGGCGGGCCGGTTGCGGCCGGGATTTCCCCACCTTTTCTCTTTTCCGGAGCCTTCATGGCCGATCTTACCCGTCTTTGCATCACTCTTCCGGCGGATCATTCCGGCGACGACGCCGACATGCTGCTTGCCCTTCTGGCCCTGCACGTCCCCCACGGCTGGCAGGAAGAAAGCCTGCCCACGGGCGAGATGCGCTGCATTGTGCATTCCGGGCATGTGGAGTACTGCACGCGGCTTGCCGGTTTGCTGGAAGACGCCATGCCCGTTCTTTCCATCCGGTCGGAAATCGTGCAGGAAACCAACTGGGCCGAGGCCTGGAAGGAATTTTTCACCCCGGTGGAAGGGGGAGAGCATTTTCTGGTGCTGGCCCCGTGGATGGAAGAAGAGCGCGGCCGCGCCCTGGCCGAAGGAAAACGCATCCCCGTGCTCATCGAGCCCAAGACCGCCTTCGGCACCGGGCACCATGCCACCACCGCGCTGTGCCTTGAAGCGGTTTCTTCCCTGTTTTCCCAGGGCGTTCTGAAGCCGGGAACGCGCTTTCTTGATCTCGGCACCGGTTCGGGCATTCTGGGCATCGCCTGCGCCAGGCTGGGCCTTGCCGGCGACGGTCTGGACATCGATCCCGTGGCCGTGGAAAACGCCCTGGAAAACCGCGCCCTCAACAACGTTGCGCCTGAGGATTTCCGCGTGGCCGAAGGCGGCGTGGACGTCGCCGCCGATTCGTACGGCTGCATCCTAGCCAACATCCTTGCCGCGCCCCTCAAGGCGCTGGCCGCGCCCATCGCCGCGCGCCTCGCGCCCGGCGGCGCGCTGATTCTTTCCGGCCTGCTCGACATTCAGGCCGATTCCGTGGCCGAAGCCTACAAGGCCCAGGGGATGGGCGAGCCCCTCCGTCTGCGCAACGGCGAATGGGCCGCCCTGGTGTGGAGTTGAACCGGCGCCGGACGCTGGAAACGCATTGCCGGACCATGCCGTTCCGTAACTTTTTTTTCCCGCGGCCGGCAAAGCATCACGGCAAACCGGGGCATTATCCCCTGGCGGTCCTGCTTGCCCTGTGCGTATGTTTGGGCGGGCAGGGCTTCTGCCCTGACGCGGCTGGGGCCGCGCCCGCGCGGCAGGGCGTCCGCCAGACCGGGGCGGCGGCGGGGACGGACGCCCGCCGCGAGCGTCCCCTTTCGGCTCTGGAAAAGGATCTGGCCAGGGAGCAGCAAAAGGCCCGGGAACGCCGGGAAAGCCTGCAACGCCTCACCGAGGAGGAACGCCGCATGAACGCGGGCCTGGCCGCGGCCGAGGGGCGCATCCTTGAACTGGAAAGCGGCATCGAGGCGCAGCAGTCCAAACTGGCCCGTCTGGCCGAGGCCGACGACAGGACCAAAGGGGAATACGACGCCCTGCTGGCGGAGCAGGCGCGCACCGAGCAGGCCCAGGCAGAGGCTCTGCGCCTGCTTTGGGACATATCCAGCACGCGCGAGGCCCTGGGCAGCCGGGACGTTATCGACTGGGCGCGGACCGACCGCGAATACACCTGGTCGCGCGAGCTGTACGCCGTGCTGGAGGGTTACCGGGCCAAACTGGATGCCCAGGAGGCCGCTCTGGCCGAGGTGCTGGGCAGGCGTGAGAAAATTTCGCAGGAAATGCGCCAACGCTTCGCCGCCATCAACGAGGAAAAAAGCCGCCTGCTGCAGAACCGCCTTTCGTACAATCAGCGCCTTACCGCTCTGCGGCGGCAGAAAGAGGACGCCGAGTCCGAACTGGGCGACATCCTCAAGCTGGTGGAAAGCCTGAACTTTCAGATCGCCCAGGAGACCGAGGGCGACATCGAGCGGCAAAAGGGCAAGCTGCCCTGGCCGGTCAGGGGGCAGGTGCGGCAGCATTACGCGCCCGAGGCTTCCCCCGCTTCGCGCGGGCTGGGTCTGTCCACGGCGGAAAACGAGGAAGTGCGCGCCGTGGCCGGGGGAAAAGTGGTGCACAACAACCTTTTGCGCGGCTTCGGCACCGTATTGATCCTGCAACACGGCGACGACTACTATTCCCTGTACGCCTTTTTGGGGGCCAGCCCTCTGAAAGTGGGCGAGGACGTGGTCCGGCAGCAGCGCGTGGGCACCGCGGGCTACTATCCGGCGGTACAGGGACCGGGATTGTATTTTGAATTGCGTTTTAAGCAAAAAGCCATTAACCCGGAAGTTTGGCTGGCCCGGCAAACGCCAGCCGGAGCAACACGGTAACTTGAATTTTCGGGGGGCGCGGTCCCAGGCGCTGGGCGGCGGCCCCGAATTCAAACGATCATATTCCCAAGGAAGTATGGGAGGAATCATGTCCTTTTTCACCGCATATGCCGGCAGACGCCGTTTTCTTCTTGTCCTGTGCGTTCTGGCGGCGGCCCTGGCCCTTGGCGGGCCCGCCCTTGCCGCCGAAAAAGACAAGGATGCCACGGAAAAGCAGTTTGACTACATGAAGCGCTTTACCAAGGCTTTCGATCTGGTGCGCGGCGGCTACGTGCGCGATGTGAGCAACGAGGATCTGATGAACGGGGCCATCAAGGGCATGTTGGAAGATCTTGATCCTCATTCCACCTTTTTGAACAAAAAAGACTACAAAGAGATGCAGGAGACCACTTCGGGCGAGTTCTTCGGCATCGGCATCGAGATTTCCACGGAAAACAACCAGCTTATCGTGGTTTCGCCCATCGAGGACACCCCGGCCTACAAGGCGGGGCTGAAGGCGGGGGATCTTATTCTGGCCGTGGACGGGCAGCCCACCCAGGACATGACCCCGCAGGAGGCGGTTTCCAAGATCCGCGGCCCCAAGGGATCGGAAGTGGAGCTGATGATCCTGCACAAGGAGGCCAAGGCCCCCACCACGGTGAAGATCGTGCGCGACGCCATCCCGCTGGTCAGCGTGAAGACGCGCTTTCTGGACGATGACGGTTACCTGTGGGTGCGTCTGACCCGCTTCAGCGAGCGCACCACCGCGGAACTGAAGGAAGGGCTGGCCGCCAGCGCGGCAAAGGCTCCCATCAAAGGCATCATCCTTGACCTGCGCAACAACCCCGGCGGGCTGCTGAACCAGTCCGTCTCGGTTTCCGACGTCTTTCTGGACGGGGGCGTCGTGGTCAGCATGCGCGGCCGCGATAACCGGGTCATCGAAGAATATAAGGCCCAGCCCCAGTCCACGGACATGCGCTGTCCTCTGGTGGTGCTGGTGAACTCCGGCACGGCCTCGGCCTCGGAAATCGTGGCCGGAGCCCTGCAGGACCAGAACAGGGCCGTGATCATGGGCGAGCCTTCCTTTGGCAAGGGTTCGGTGCAGAACGTCATCCCCCTGGGCGACGGCACCGCCGTCAAGCTGACCATTGCCCTGTACTATACGCCGAGCGGCCGCTCCATCCAGGCCGAGGGCATCACGCCGGACATCGAGGTGCCCTTTGAAGCCCCCCGCGACGGCGACGTCAAGGCGATCCGCCTGCCCGGCATGCGTGAGAAGGATCTGTCCCGCCACCTGGAAAACGGCGGCAAGGGCGGCAAAAAGAGCGTCAAGGAACTGAAGGAAGGCGACAAGGACACCAAGGAAGCAAAGGACGCCAAGGCTGGCAAAAAGCTGGCCGAGGACGAGACCCTGACCCTTCTTGCCAAGGACAACCAGTTGCGCATGGCTTTGCAGATGGTGCGCGGCCTGCCCAAGATCCTTGAAGTGCGCGGCAAGTAGCCGACAGCCATGACCCTTTCCGGCAAAAAGGCCGCCGGCAAGTCCCCGGCCAGGGGTGCCGGCAAGACTTCCGCCAGAAGCCCCGCAAAAAAAAGCGCCGCCCCTCAAAAGGCGGCGCTTTCCAAAAAGCGCGTTGCCCGGAAAAAGAAATCCTCTTCCGGCCGGGGGCCGTATCTTGCGGCCTTTGCGGCGGGCCTGCTGGCCGCTGTGGTCTGTTTTTGGGGCATCCACCAGATAGTCTCGCGCGATCAGGTCAAAACGGCCCGGCCGTCGGCCGTATCCTCCGCCGCCAGGACGGCGGAAAACGGGCGCAAAAGCTCCGCCCGCCCGGAGGACAAGGCCGAACGGGATCGCCAACGGGCCGAGACGCGCGAACGCCCCCGCTCCTCCTCTCAGCCCCAGTTGCTGCCCCCGGTGGGGGACAGGTCCCCGGATTCTTCCGTCGCGCCTTCGGCATCCCCCGGCCCGGAAGGCGGCGCCCGGCCCGGCGCGGCGCATCTGGCGGATTCCGCCTCCCGTGGTCCCGGCGGCTTCGGCGGGACGGATGATTCCGTTTCCGGCGGCTCCGGCTCCGGCGGCGGGGCGGCGGGGGCCGGTTCCCCGGCTTCCGGGGCTTCAGGCGCCGATGCCGCTTCCGGCGGGTCCAGCGCCGTGGCCGGGGCGCTGCTTGACCTGCAATCCCTGCCTTACGAGGAATCCCTGGGCGCTTCCCTGGACGAGCGCATCCGCCAGGTGGACTACGCCGTCATGCAGGCGGCCTGGATGTTCCGGCTGCCCGCTTCGTCCATGCGCCTTGCCGCGGTGGAAAACCGCCTGCAGGGCGTGGAACCCTACTTTTTTCAGACCATCGACGTGCTGCCCGGTCCCGCCGGCGGCCCCTACGTCAAGTCCCTGCGCGAAAGCCTGAAGGCCTGGGCCGGGTCCGCCAGGCTCAAGGAGCTGCGCCCCAACCAGTGGGGCGTGTTTCTGGGCGGGGTGCAGACCCACCTGCTGCGCCTGCATCCCGGCCGGGCGGAGTTTTTGCCCCTGGAGGACGGCACGGGGGGGCAGACGGTTTCGCCTGCGCTTCCGTCCACGCTTCCTGACGGCACGCCGGCCCCCGCCGGCCCGGCCTATCCCCCGCGCACGCGCCAAAGCGGCGAACCCGCGCGCATGGTCATCGTCATCGACGACCTGGGCGCCAGCATGCCCGCCCTGCGCCAGTTGGCGCAGCTTTCCTACCCGGTCACCTTCGCCTTCTGGCCCCACAGCGCCCATGCGGGCGAAGGGGCGGAAATGGCCCACGCCCTGGGCCGCGAAATCCTCATCCACCAGCCCATGGAGCCGCTGGGCTACCCCAAAGTGCGGCCCGGCCCCGGCGTGCTGCTGACCGGCATGGACGCGGAGGAAATCGCCCGCCAGATTACGACGGGAATCCTGCGGGTGCCCCACGCCGTGGGGCTGAACAATCACATGGGTTCGCGCTTCACACAGAGCAAAAGCGGCGTGGACGCCGTGCTGGCGGTTTTGAAGCGCCACGGCCTGTTCGCCCTGGACAGCGTCACGCACCGGGGTTCCGTCTTCGCGGCCGAGGGAAAACGTCTTGGCGTCGTCACCTACCATCGTAACGTCTTTCTTGACGTGACCCCCACGCGCGCCGCCATCATCGCCGAACTGCGCCGCGCCGAGCGCATAGCCCTGCTTACCGGGCAGTCGGTGGCCATCGGCCATCCCCTGCCCGAAACTCTCGAAGCCCTCAGGGAATGGCAGCGCCTGCGCGATCCTTCCGTTGAACTGGTTCGCCTGCGGGACATCCGGGCGGATTAGGGGCAGCGCCCCTCTCCTCATTCCGGATTGGACAGGGGAAAGCGCATCCGCTCCGGCCCGCGCAGCACCGGCTTGCCGATGCGCGCGGCAATAACCCGCAGCATGTCCATGAACACCAGCCGGTGCAGGGGCGATACCGCGTACCAGTAAGCCCGGCCCGGCAGTCCGTTGGGCTTGAAATACAGGCTGAGCACCAGTTCCGTGCGGGATGCGCCGGAGGGTCGCCCCGGGCTTGCGGCCGCGCCCGGCGTTGCGGCGCTTTCTTCCCATTCGCGCGGGATGACGCGCAGGTCCAGCAGGCCTTCGCCGGGCAGACGCATTTCCGTGAACAGCAGAAGGCGCTTTTGCGGCCGGATGTCCAGCACCCGCCAAAAGTCCAGCCCGTCGCCCACGTACAATTCCGTGGCGCTGCGGCGTCCCCGGTGCGCACCCGGCCCGCCCATCATCTTGTCCATCAGCCCGCGCAGACGCCACAACAGGTTTTTGCCGTACCAGCCCGTTGTGCCGCCTATGCGGACGATGGGCCGCCACACTTCGCCGGGATCGGCCTCCAGCAGGATGGAATAGGCGTCGTTGTAGGCCGCCGCCTTGGCGTACCCGGCGTCGCCGTGCAGCAGCCATTCGGGCGGCGCGGTCAGGCCCGCGTCGAACCAGCTGCTTTTCACGGACTGGTTGCGCAGGTGGCCCAGGGCGCGCTCCATGGCCGTGCGGATGGGGGTCAGTTCCTGGGGAATGATCTGCCGGATGCGGTTTTCCTTGCACACGACCTCGTTGCGCATGCCCTCGATCAGGGGCCGGGCCAGCGCGCCGGGAATGGGTGTGACCAGGCTGATCCAACGGGCGGAAAGTTCCAGAGACAGCCAGGGAAAGGGAATGAGCGGGCGGCGGCGCAGACCGGCGGCTTCGGCGTACAGATGAAAAAGATCTTTGTAGCTGAGAACGTCCGGCCCGCCGATGTCGTAGGTCTGCCCGGCGGTTTCCGGGTGTTCCAGCACCCCGGCGAGATAGCCCAGGGTGTCGGTGATGGAAATGGGCTGGGTGCGCACGTGGGTCCAGCGGGGGGTGAACATGACCGGCAGGCGGTCCACCAGCCAGCGGATCATCTCGAACGAGGCCGACCCCGCGCCAATAAGCTGGGCCGCGCGCAGCGTGGTCAGCGGCGTGTCGGCAAGGGAAAGGATTTCCGCCACCTCGCCGCGCGAGCGCAGATGCGCGGAAAGGTGCGGGTCGTCGGGCAGCAGGCCGGAAAGGTAGACAAGGCGGCGCACCGATCCGCCCTTGAGGGCCCGGACCATGTTGCAGGCGGCCCGCCTGTCCGCGACGCTGAAGTCCCTGTGCCCTTCCTCCATGCAGTGCACCAGGTAGTAGACCGCGCCGCAGCCTTCCACGGCCCGGCGCAGGCTTGCCGCGTCCAGCATGTCGCCTTGCGCGATTTCCAGGTTTTCGTGCTTTCCCCAGGGCCTGGACCGTACCTTTTCCATGCTGCGGGAAAACACCCGCACGCGGTATCCTTTCTGCAGCAGCAGGGGAACAAGGCGCCCCCCCACGTACCCGGTCGCTCCGGCCACCAGTACGGGTTCGCGCATACGGCCTCCTTTGCTTGTCTTTTTTGTACCCTTGCGGGAGCCAGGTTGCAAGGGAGGGTGGTGCCTTTGTTTGCCGCGCTGCTTCGCCGGACATCGTTTTAGAGCGGATTGCCATTCACCCTGCGGAAATTGTCAGTTCGGTCCCGTAAAAACCCGCCGTCTTGCCTGACGGCAGACCGGGGCACTACCCAGGGCGGTTACCGGTTTCCCTTCGCTTTTCCAAACCCCGTCCACCAAACCCTGACCCCTCTCGCGCCCCTCCCCGACCCCTCCCTGACCGCGCTCCGGCCATTTTTGCGAAAAAGGGCGTGTTATGCCCCCTTGTGCGCGCGCAGCGGCAATCCCTTTGCCGCACGGATGGATGAAAAAACGCGCGCAAAACCGGGCGTCGCGCCTGCAAGGGGCCGCGCCCGCAAACAGGGAGGAACGGATGAATGAAGCTGCTCGACTGCTGCGGCAGGCCTTTGCCGAGGAGGAACGCGAAAAGCGCCGCCGGGGACGCGACCACAGCGCCCGCACGGTGCGCCCCGACGGTAGCATGGACACGGAGGATTTTCTGCGCGAGGTGGTCTTCGGCACGCCCGTCGAAGAAGCGGGCGGGCCGCAAGCCCGCCGCCCTGTCGCGGCGGCTCAAAACGCCGCGCCGGGAAGAGTGGACGGCTCCGCTTCAGGCGCGGCGGCGGCAACTTCCTTTGCGGAGCCGCTTACGGGCCAGCGCGGGTTTTCCGTGCATTGCCACGTAACCCCGCAGGGCAAGGTGCCGCGCAAGGACGAAGTCACGCCGGTGGGGCCGGTGCGCTGGGAATACGAGTTTGACGCCAAGGGCCGCCTGA
>JAVBPV010000033.1:0-95113 GCA_031549405.1 Desulfovibrio sp. | reverse complement strand
CGGATTCCGGTGTGACGCCGAAAGTCCGCGCGGCGTCTTTCTGGCTCATGCCTTGCTCAACAACGACCCGCACTACTTGCTTGCGAATCGCCTCGGCTGCGGAACGGGAAAGTTTACGAGTGTCTTGCTTTGTCATGCGGGGACAATACCATACATAGATTCAATTGAAAAGATTTTTGCCCCAAGCAATAAAAGAAGCCCCGGCACCCCTGTTGACTTCGTGGCGCAGCACCCGCACTCTGGGTTCCCGCAAGGCGGAAACCACAGTTTCAGGATTACCGTTGGTTGAGGCGTCATCCACAATGACGGCCTGCCAGCAGGCAAGGGTCTGCGCCTGCAATGCCGCCACTAGTCCGGGCAAATACTCCGCTGAATTGTAGCTGGCTATGAGCACTGTAACTATAGGCTTCATGGGTACCATCTAGCGGTTAAGTCCATGCTGCTCCGCGCCGTATGCCGCTCCGCACCGCAGGCACGCTTCTTCTCCGCCCTCCAGCAACTCTCCGCACGCGCAGACCCGGCCGCGCACCCTGGCCGGGTTACCGTAGACCACGGCATAGTCCGGCACATCGCGCGTCACCACAGAGCCCGCGCCTACAAAGGCATAGCAGCCGATAGTTACTCCGCAAACAATAGTGCAGTTGGCCCCAAGGGTGGCGCCTTTCTTTACCAGCGTCCGGCGCAGTTCATCCATTCGGGAGACATGGGCGCGTGGGTTATAGACGTTTGTGAAAACCATGGAAGGCCCGCAAAACACGTCATCCTCAAGAGTAACACCTTTGTAAATACTGACGTTGTTCTGTATCTTACATCCATCTCCGATTGTGACGTCAGGGCCGATGGCCGCATTCTGACCTATGGTGCAACGCCTGCCGATCCGCGTCCCCCTCATGAGGTGGCAGAAATGCCATATGCGCGTTCCATGCCCGATGGCGACGCCATCGTCAACATAGGAGGACTCATGAATGAATACATCATCCGCCATGTAGGCTTTCCTTAATCCCCGCCGCCACCCTGTCCACATCTGTTTCCGTCATATACGGATGAAAAGGCAAGGCCAGCGCCTCTCGCGAGGCCTTGAGCGACTCCGGCATGTCGTCCGCCTTGTAGCCGAGCGACTTGAAGGCTTCCAGCAGCGTCAGGGGCTTGGGATAATAGATATTGGTGGGAATGCCGCGCTCTTTCAGGGCCGCGGTGGTTCTGTCCCGCCCGCCGTTCTGAATGCGAATGCAGTACTGGGACCAAATGCTTGTATTGCCGGCCGCGACGCCGGGGGGGATCACGCCGGGCAAATCCGCGAGCCGTTCCGCATACCATCCGGCGATCTTGCGCCGGTCCGCGAGCTCTTTTTCAAAAATTTCCAGTTTGCACAGAAGTACGGCGGCCTGGATGGTGTCCAAACGGGCGGTCAGGCCGATGCGCACGTTGTCGTACTTGCTGCCGCCTTTGCCATGTACGCGGATAGAGCGCAATTCGCCGGCCCAGGCATCGTCGTCGGTAAAGACCGCCCCGCCGTCGCCGTAGCACCCCAGGGCTTTGGCCGGAAAAAAACTAGTGGCGGCCATGTCGCAGCCCAAAGCGCAGGTCCGCCGCCCATCCTGGCTTGCTCCAAAGGACTGGGCCGCATCTTCCAACACCAGCAAGCCGTGGCGCTTTGCCAGCGGCAGCAGGGCGGCGTAGTCGGCGGCCTGCCCGAATAAATCCACGGCAATGACGGCCCGCGGCGTCAATCTATTGACCAAGGCCGGCAACGGATAAAGGGAAGCGTCCCGCGCGGCCACGGCCGCGAAGGCTTGTTCCAGATCGCGTGGGTTCATGTTGTAGGTGACAGGATCGATATCCACCATGACCGGGGTGGCGCCAAGCAGGGCCACGACCTCGGCCGTGGCGAAAAAGGTGTAGGCGGGCACAAAAACCGCGTCGCCCGGCCCGATGTTCCAGGCCATCAGGGCCATGAGCAGGGCGTCCGTGCCGGAAGAGCAGGTGATGCAGTGCCCGGCGCCGGAAAAGGCCGCCAGCTTTTCTTCCAGTTCGCGCACTTCCGGCCCCATGATGTAATTGCCGTGGTCCAGCACTGCCTTGATGCGCTGCTCCAACTTGTGGCGTATTCCGAACTGCTGGGCGGCAAGATCGATGAAGTGCACGGCGCATCCCCCATCACAGATGATGCAAAGGCAGGGATATGGTTCTGCGATCCCGCGCCGACAGATAGGCGGCGATTAAAAGCTCCAGAGAGCGCAAGCCCTCGCGGCCGTCGGTCTCCGGCGCGGCGCGGCCCCGCAACACATCCGCCACGTTGCGAAAGTAGCCGCCGTGGCCATTGCCGTATACGGACAAGGGTTCATACCCGCAATTTCTGACGTCGGCATCGTAGTCCGAGCCTTCCGCGAATTCCCAGTGGTCAATGCGGTTGACCGCGACGCCACCCACGCGCACCGTGCCTTTTTCGCCCAATATGGTGATAGAACCTTCGAGGTTTTTGGGGTATGTCAGCATGGTCACGGACATGGAGCCGAGCGCCCCGTTGCGCCAGCGCACATTCATCACCCCGGAATCCTCCACCTCTATGTCGCGGGCCAGGGTGCCGGTCATGGCCTGGACGTCAGCCACAGGACCGATCAGCCAGTCCAGAAGATCCACATAGTGGCTGGCCTGGTTCATGAATGCGCCGCCGTCCATTTCCCAGGTGCCCCGCCAGGGAGCGGAATCGTAATATTCCTGCGGCCTTGTCCAGAACACGTTCATGTGAACCATGTAAATTCTGCCGAAACGTTTTTCCGTGACGGCCCGTTTCAGGGCCTGCAAAGGCGGATTCAAACGGTTCTGCTTGATGACGAAAAGGCGGACCCCGGCTTCGTCGCAGGCGCGCACCATGTCCAGACCTTCCTGCCAGTGGGTGGCCATGGGTTTTTCCGTCATCACATGTTTTCCGTGACGTGCCGCCAGTATGGCTTGAGAAGAATGCAACCCCGAGGGGGTGCACAGGGAAACGAGATCGCAGTCGCTTTCGCGCAGCAGATCCTCATACTTTAGATGGCCTGGCACGCCGTACCGGGTGGCATATTTTTCCGCAAGTTCACGGCTGGAGTCGCAGACGGCGGCCAATTCCATATCGTCGCCGTTCTGCGCAACGGCTTCAAAATGTTTCGCGCTGATACGCCCACAGCCGACAACGGCAATACGTATTTTTTTTGCTTGAGCGACCGTTGGCATGGCGAGCTCCGGCGCATGATGCTTGAAAGGATTAGTTAGATAAAATTTATTGCAAATTTGATACCAGAGCATTTGACAAGAAATTATTCCACAATTCAGCGCGAAATGATTTCTACCTCCGAAAGCCGCATGAAAAAGCCCGAAATCGGATTTTCAGTCGAAACGATCCTTTTGCTCGATTTGTATGTTCGTCCCACAGCGTCACATTTCCCCCGCCTCTTTCTTCAGCCCGGCGAGGAGAATTATCTCAATTTTCGCGCGTGTAATCGCTTAAAAAAAACGCGCTCTCGCTCGTCCGCCGTCAGTTTTTTGACCAAATGGATTCCGTGCCGGCTTCCCCCTTGGCATATAAGGAAAAAAGACCTGTGGATATATGGCACCCCTTTTGCTTATCCCTGTAAGGCCCTTGCAGGCTTCACCGGTCTTGTCCCCATCGCCGAGGATTTTTCATGATACCGTTTGAGCACCCCCTTTACGTCACGGAACCGTCCCTTCCCGATTTGCGGGAATTCTGTTCCGGCCTGCAGAATATCTGGGACCGGTGCCGCCTGACCAACAACGGGCCGGAAGTGCAGGCGTTTGCGGCACACCGTTGGCACCCATCTGCCTCGGAAGCAAAATCTTGTCTGGCCTCAAGTATTCTTTCAGGCTATGCCCTGCCCATATTTTCTTGCGGAGTACGGAAATATCTAGCGTAGTATACCCCAAGGCAATTCCGGAAAAGATACAATCCAAAAAGGAAAACCGCATGAAAATGTTATACAACGGATTTTCTTTCACGGTGAAGAGCCCCTGGTTTCTGGAAAGCTTCTCTGCCTGGGAACCGGAAATCAAGGATCTTTACGCGAAGTATACCCGACCGGACCGCTCCATACTCGATATAGGGGCATGGATTGGTCCGACCGTTTTCATCGGCTTTGCCAACAATGCGCGGCACATCTACGCTGTTGAAGCGGATCCTATCAACGCGCACTCTCTCAAAGAAAATTGCCGGCTGAGTTATATCGATGATCGTGTTACTATAATAAACAGATGTATCTACCCGATCTCAAATGAGATAATACAATTTGGGGAACCGCTCTTAAATGGAGGCTCTTCCACAAAATCTCTTGGCGGAAGGTTTAAAGTGGTCACTGCCACCCTTGGAGACATCCTTAAAGATAATGGTATCTCTGCTCAGGATCTGAGTATAATCAAAATAGATATCGAAGGCTCTGAACTTTTCCTGATGCGAGATCTCAAGAAATTATCCTCTCAAAAAAATTTTGTTGTCTTCTTGTCCCTGCATCAACTTTTCTGGAAAAAAATCCCTGCAAAGCCAGAAGGCATTACAGCACTTTTTGACTGCTACGATTTCCATAACGATAGAGAAGAAAAGATTGGACAAGGCAATATCAATAATTATATTAACGGAAATCCAGACTGCCTTCTTGTCCTGAAACCAAAAGGATAGCGTTAATATTGATATAATAAAAACAATAAATATATTTACTATACGCATATATAGCCTGAAAGTATAACAATTCTCGTAAAATAGGCTATATATTCAAGAGCTACTACATACGCATTATCCTATCTCCGGAAACACCGGCTTCCCCCTATGAGATCAGGAGTGATTATGAACGTCCATACCAGTGCCGCTCCCCCCATTCCTATTTTCATTATTTCCTTCAATAGACATAGATGGCTGAGAAGAGCTGTATCTTCATACCATGCACAAAATGCCGACATTGATATCATCATACATGATAACGGTAGCGACGACCCGAACACCCTGGAAGAATTGAAATTTTACGAAAGGAAAAGAGCGAAGGTATACTATAGGAAGAAGATACACCATGCAAATGAACTTATAAACGTTAACTCTTCCATAGAAAGATACTTTAAAGAATACGGCCCGCAGCGAGACTATATCGTTACAGATTGCGATATAGATCTTAGTATCGCATCACCAAACGCAATCCTTTTATACAAGTATTTACTTGACATATTTAAGGATATCCAATGTTGTGGGCCTATGTTAAAAATTTCTGATATACGTAAAAGTTATCCACTATTTAATCAAGTTATCAACCGACACGTGGATCAGTTTTGGAAAAAAACGCCGACATGGATAGATACGCCGTTTGGCAAATGTGCCGCTATAGTGGCTCCCTTTGATACAACTTTTGCGGTACATAGAAAAGGAAGCGTATTTCGCCGGGGGAAAATCGGATTGCGCGTCTATGCTCCTTTTGAAGCCAAGCATCTTGACTGGTATCTTGGCGATGGCGAAATGGCAGAATTTAAAACTATCTCTTCAGATGAAGTCTCACATTGGGCGAACAATTTTTACATTGATAGCCACAGAAATGTGGGACTACTTTTTAACACGTATACCGTTGTTGAGTATAATCAATCCAATGAACTTGTCTGCTCGACTAAAAGCGTTCCCCAGGACCATCCTGATTAAACAGGCATGGTTACGGTTTGATCCCACCCGTATTGCAAAAGCAACACGCCCCGCGTAGAAGGCAACACGGTGGGCACGTGTCAGCCGCACATATCGCAGGATGCAGGGTGATAAGGAGCTCGCCGGGCCGCAGATGAATCCGCGTGGCCGCCAGGTGGGCAGACGCCCCCCAAGAGGTACCATGAGCTATATTTACGATGAAGCCGGAAAATTCTGGAGACGCCCCTCGCACGAGGGCTTCGCTTACTCCGACGGCGATGCCGTGGAGAACCGCCTGCGTGCCATACTGTCCAACGCCACGGACAGGCGTGTGCTTTCCATGGAGCTGATGGAAAAGATCACGGACTGGCCTACGCGCTACCACCTCAGCCCCTTGCGCTCCAATCTGCTGCGACCGCAAGAGCATTTGCTCAAGGAAGCCTCTGTTCTGGAGCTGGGGGGCGGCTGCGGCGCCATTACGCGCTACCTGGGCGAAACCTGCCGCCAGGTAACCATGGTGGAAGGCAGCCCCCGCCGGGCCGCCATAGCGGCCGCGCGCTGCCTGGGCCTGGATAACGTGCGGATTTACTGTGACAATATTTTACACGCAGACTTCCCCGACGCCCCATACGATGTGGTCACGCTTATAGGGGTGCTGGAATATGCCCGGCTTTTTGACGCGAAAAGCGAAGACCCCATCCAAACCTTACTCAGTAAGGCAAAATCCCTGCTGTCCCCATCCGGCGTACTCATTCTTGCCCTGGAAAATCAACTGGGCCTTAAATATCTTGCCGGAGAGCCGGAAGACCACCTGAACCAGCCCATGGCAGGCGTCAACGACGCCTATGACGAGCGGGGCATCGTCACCTTCGGCGTCGCGGAAATGCGCCGCCGGTTGGAACGTGCAGGGTTCTCCGCTCTGCAACAATATCTGCCCCTGCCGGACTATAAGTTGCCCACCGCCGTCGTTTTTCCGGAAGCCCGCGCCCTGTCCCCGGAGCGCTTCGATTTGGCAGCTCTGTTGGTGGAAAATTGCAACTCTCATGCACATCCGAACCTCCATCGTCTTTTCTCTCTGGAAAGGGCCTGGAGTGTTGCCGTGCGTAACGGGCTTGCCTGGGATCTTTGCAACTCTTTATATTTTGTCGCAAGCGCGGAGGCACAGCCCCCCAGCGACGATCCCACAGGTACGGAAACTCCCCTGGCAGTTCACTACGGCTTGCCGCGCAGGCCTCAATTCGCCAAGCAAACGTACTTTATGCAGCGTGAGCAGACGATTATCGTGCGGCGTTCCTCCCTGTACGCTGGTACGGTCCCAACCATAACCGCCCTGCAAAGCTCTTTTGCCGAAGAAGAACCTTACGCGCCGCATGCAAAATACATTGACGGCTTCTATGCCGCCGTCAACAAAAAGCATTGGACTCCGGCGCACATAGCCCAATGGCAGCGCTCCCTGCTGCAAAGCTGGGAAAGCCGCTCCGTGGACCTAGACGGCAGAAAGATGGTGCCCTCATCCATGATGGATTGCATAGCAAAAAACGTCATCATAGGTCCGGATGGACATTTTATTTTCATCGATCAGGAATGGCATTACGGGAATGCACTTATCCAACTAAATTTTCTTGTTTTTTACAGTCTGCTAGTCTGCTTCCAATCCGTAGGAGATGTGGAGCAACCCAGCGCCGGAACCCCTTTTGGCATCTGGGAGATCTCTCTGTTGGTCATGAGGGAACTGCAACTGCCGTTTTCTGAAAAAGACCAGGAAGCGTTCCTTATCTGGCTGAAAAAATTCCATATTGAAGCGACAGGCTCACAAACGGTGGACAGTTATAAATCCATCAAAATTTCCATCCGCTACACGCCAGGCGAGCTTCTGGCCTATATTAACTCGATTTCCGAGGAAATACGAACAGCGCGCGCTCAAATCTCAACGCTCACCCGAGAAAGGGATACGCTGAAAAAAATTGTCGACAAACACTGCTCCGGAACGCCCCATCCGTAAAAAAACGTCGGATAAAAGGACGGATCATGCTCGTAAAAGACCTGATACGGGATTCCATCTGGCTTCCGGGAAGCGGCTACGGGAAAAAGCCGGCAAAACTCTGCATCACGCTTCCCACCTACCGGCGGCTTGCCTGCGGCCTGTTTGAGCGTTGTGTGGATTCCGTCCTGGCCCAGAGCTTTACCGACTTTGAGCTGATCATCGTGGACGACGGCTCCACGGACGGCACCTTTGACCGCATCAAGGAATACATGAAGGCCGACGGGCGCGTCTCCTGCATCCGGCATCCGCGCAATGTGGGCCTGCCCGCCGTCAGTTCGTACGAGTCTTACCGCCGCGCCACGGCCGACTACTTCGGCCACGCCTTTGACGACTGCACCTTTGAGCCCGACGCTTTTTCCCTACTGCTGCGGGCCGCGGAAGAACGCGGAGCAAAAGCCGTTGTCGGCTACGGCTCCACCGTCAACGCGGCCGGACACATGGTCAATATCGGGTACAATATCAGTCCGCGCGCGCTGGCGGACCTGCGCATCTGCAATTTCCTTCTGCACCATTGCCTGCTGCTGCACCGGGACATTTTCGAAACCATAGGGCACTACGACCCGCACGTGTCCCTTATCCGCCTGTGTGATTGGGATTTGCTGCGCCGCATCCGCGAACGGGCCGCGCTGGCCTGCGTGGACGTATACGTGGGCTACGAGGGGGGCGGCGTAGCCGAAGGCACGCTGGCGCGCACCTTTGAGCTGGACATGCTGACGGTATTCGCCCGCATGGATTCGGAAAGGACAGAGCAGCTATCAACTGAAGCGCTGATGGACTACGACGTCTTTTCCCTGCCTGAGGGGCTCAGCCGGGAAGCTCTGGACGCTTACGCCGGCCATATGCGCCGTGATTACGGGCAACGGTTCTGGTATACACCGGTCATACAGGAAGGTTACGCCTTCAACGAAAAAGGCGCTGGTCTGCATATCACGCCCATCGGAGCGGCCCCCTCCACTTATACGCCCTTTGACGGCCTGGGAAAAGATGCCCCCGGCTTTTTCCATACCCACCCCGCGGAATACGCCGTCAGGCCTGAAATGATGTTAGCCAGCGGATACGTGGCGCTCAGCCACGCCCTGGGCGGCATGGAACTGCTGAAGATTGCCCAAGTCGCCCACGGTTGCGGCATTCCCGCGTACTATCTCGACGCGGATGAGTCCATCATGAAAATGCTGGCCGCCGACGCGCCCAAGGCGTTGTGCGACACTTTGGCCATATTTTCCGGCATGATAGTCCCTTCGCGGGAGCGCGCGGACTTTTATGCGGACAAAGGGCTGCACCCGAATATCTTGATATTGCCACCGGTGTACCGGGCGGATCTCGTCGAAGGGCCAGCGCGTGAAAGCGCCTCCGCCAACGAACTGCGAATCGCCCTCCCGGAACATGCGGAGAGCGACGCCTTTTTGCAAAAAGTCTACCCGGCCCTGCGCAGACTTTCCGAAGAAACCCGGCTGTCTCTGTTGTGCCCCGCCTCTCTTGCGGAACGGATTGGCAAATTCCTGAAGCATACAGAGGTAACTTCGTTCGACGAACCGGCCGACTACCCCGCATATGTGCGAACACTGGCCGCTTTCTCCCCCGACGCCCTGCTGGATGTTCCGCCTTCCTCTCAGGCCGGGCTGTGCCGCTCCCCTCTGGCCTTGATGAGCGCGTCACTGGCCGGGGCGATTCTGGTGACGGAGCAGGCCCCCTTGAGCGGTGACAATTTTGCGTGGCTGGCATATGTTGCCGAAGCCTCGCCGCAGGGTTGGCAGGAAACCCTGCGGCGGGTACTGCACTCGCCCGAAGAACGATCCGCCAAGGCCAGGGCTGCGGCGGTCTGGTGCCGGAAAAATTTTGGAGCGGAACGAAACATCCGGACGCTGCGGGAGCTTGCCGAAAAGCACCCCGCACCCGGCGCGTTTGAAATGCGTATGCGCATGCGCGGCCTGCTGCGGCTGCGTTAACGCCCCGCCTCTTTCTTCAGCCAACCCACAAACTCGGCCCTTTTCCCGTAGGTCTTTTCATCGGCAATGGGCCTGTCCCAGGCGCTGAGCATGACGGTGACCATGTCCCGCCCGGGGTCCACGTGCACAAGCTGGCCGAAGATGCCGCTGGCCTGAAAGGCCCCGCCCTCGCGCACCCATATCTGATAACCGTACATGCGCCCGGAGGCAAGGGATGCCATGGTGGCCTCGGCGGCCTTGCGCAGATACCCCTTTGCCAGAACCGGCTCCAGGGCCACACGCTCCGCGATGGAAGCGGAGCGCCCCCCGTCCGCCTCGCGTTGCAACACAGCGGAAGAACCGCCCGCGCCCGTTCCCGCGCCCGCATTTTGCCCTTCCGGCGCGTCATGCGGCGTGTCGTACCGCGCGTGGGCCGTCTTCTTTTCGTGCGTGGTTGTTTTTCCGGCCCCGGCCCGGAATTCCGCCAGCATGAACAGGCCCAGCCGGCCGTAGTCGCGCAGGGAGGCGTTGAAGCAGCAGCCGCTGACTTCCGCCCCGGCCTTGTCGGTATTCCACCAGGCGTCGTCTTCCATGCCCATGGGCCGCCATATTTTTTCCTCCAGGTACTCCGCCAGCCCCTTGCCCGTGGCCCGGCGCAGCAGATGCCCGATCAGCCCGGCTTCGCCCGTGCTGTAGTTGAAAAGCGTCCCCGGAGCGGCCCGGCGGGGCAGATTCGCCATGTAGCGCAAAAAGACCGGCTCCGTGGTGTTGGCCAGATCCGCCAGTCTGGCCACGTCGGAACAGGGGGCGGTGTAGTCTTCGTTCCAGGCCGCGCCGGAGGTCATGCTTAAAAGCTCGCGCACGGTCACTCCGGCATAGGCCCCGCCCGCGGGGGGGCTTTTCTCCGCAAGGCGTTCCAGCTCCGGCAGGTAGCGGGTCACGGGGTCGTCCAGGCTTTTGATGGCCCCGTCCTGTAAGGCCGCGCCCACCAGCAGAGAAGTAATGGTTTTGGCCATGGAAAAAGAAGTCCAGAGCTGGCCGGGGCCGAAAGGCTCCCGGTATTCCTCCAGCACTACAGTCCCCCCGCGCAGCACCAGCAGCCCCCATACGCCGTTGCCGCGCATGAATTCCCGCACCTTTTTCCGCGCCGCCGCCTCCGCCGCCAAAGACCGCCCGGCGGGCAGGGGGGAGGAAACCCCCGCCTTGCCCGCCCTGGCGGCGGGCCACAGCTCGTTCATGCGGCGGTAGCCGCACAACTGCTCGGCGGGACTCCACGAAAGAATCTTCAGAGGGTCGGGAGTCACCCCGTCCGGGCAGGCCGCCCGCGCGCCCGACGGCATTCCAAGACAAAGCCCCAGCGCCGCCGCGAGCAGAACGGGCAACGCAGCCTGGCACAAAGAGATTTGCTCGGGCATAGGGGATCTCCTTTTACGGGCCGGTGTGTTTTTTTCGCTATCCTACACCGCCGCCCATAAAAAAACAATTTTTCCTTACTGCTTGAACAAATCCACGCCGCTTTGCACGTCGTCGTCGCCTTTTTGCAGGGGCTGCCCGGAGACTATCTGGGGCACGGTTCCGGTTATAAAGGGCAGATTGTAGGCTTCCGTCGAGTCCGGTCCGGCAATATAGCCGGTGTGGGCGTCGATGCGGGCCATGGTGATGCCGGGCGGCACGGAAAAATCCGAAGGCGGGTACAGAGGATCGATAAGCTGCCGGTACTTGATGAAAATGGGCAGGGAGGCGCGGCCCCCGGTTTCCATGCGGCCCATGGGGCTGTTGTCGTCATAGCCCACGTACACGCTGGTGACGATATAGGGCGAGAAGCCGATGAACCAGGCGTCGCGTTCGTCGTTGGAGGTGCCCGTCTTGCCCGCCACGGGGCGGCGCAGAACGGAGGCCTTGGCGGCCGTGCCCGCGTTGACCACTTCCTTGAGCAACGAGGCCATGATGTAGGCGTTTTGCGGGGTGATGGCCTCGGTCTTTCCCGGCTCAAAGTACAGGATGGGCTCACGCCAGCTGTTGCGCACCTCGGTGATAATGCGCGGCGTGATGCGCGTCCCCTGGTTGGCAAAGGCGGTATACACCTCGGCCATGGTCAGGGGCGAGGCCTCGTAGCTGCCCAGGCTTATGGCCAGAACCGGCGGAATCTCGCCGGGAACGCCCAGGGCCTTGGCGCGCTCCACAATGGCGTTCATGCCCACCTGCTGGGCCACGCGCACGGTGCAGGCGTTGCGCGATTTCGCCAGGGCCGTGCGCAGCAGGATGGGCCCCAGGAACTTGCCGTCAAAGTTGCCGGGCTTCCAGGTCTTGCTGCCGGTGTTGGAAGGCAGCACAAAGGGAGCGTCCAGCACGATGGAACCCGCGGTAAAGCCGCTGTCCAGCGCGGCGGAATAGACAATGGGCTTGAAGGAGGAACCCGGCTGGCGCACCGCCTGCGTTGCGCGGTTGAAGGAGTTGGCCGAAGAAAACTCGTACCCGCCCACAAGGGCCACCAGATCGCCGCTGGCCACATCAATGGAGGCCACCGCGCCCTGCAGGTCGGGCAGTTGTTCCAGAACCAGGGGGATGACCGTGTCCTTGGTTATGCCCGCCGGAGAATACCGGGGCACAGGATTACGCTTGTCGTCGGGGGAGGCGGGAACGCCGACCGGGTTGGCGACGCCGTAAGCTCCCACGGCGGAAACCCAGACCACGTCGCCGGGGGCCAGCACGCGGGTCGCGTCGCGCACCTGCCCCGCCGCCTCGGGCGAAATGTTGGTGTTGGGCGTGCGGCACCAGCCCATGGTGGCCACCTTGATATGGCCTTTGTAGCCGCCCATGCGCACGTCGGCCCCGTCCTTGCTCACGGAAACCACCAGGGCCTTGGCCCAGCCCGCGTTGTCCAGATCCGCCGGCGAGAACTTGTGCTTGAGGAACTCCGCCTGCTGCGGCGCGGCAAGGTTTTCGACAGGGCCGCGCCAGCCCCGGCGCTTGCAGGCGTCGTACAGACCGGCGCGCAGGGCTATTTCCGCCGCGCGCTGATGAAAGGTGTCCATGGCGGTGTAAATATGCAGGCCGCCTTCGTAGATGGCGTCCTCGCCGTACAGGGTAAGGGGGATTCCCTTGGCTTCCACGTTCTCCTTGGAGAACATGGCTATGCTCTGGCGGCGCACTTCCTCAAGATACCAGGACCCCACCGACCAGGACGGATCGGGCATGCGCCTGTAGTTCAGGGGCTCGTTCACGGCGGCGTCATGCTGCTCTTTGGTGATGAAACCCATATCAAGCATGCGGCCCAGCACCAAAAGCTGCCGGTTGCGCGTGTTCACCGGCTGGGAATAGGGATTGTTTTCCGAAGGAGCCTGCGGCAGCCCGCCCAACACGGCGCACTCGGCCAGGGTGAGATCCTTGGCGTGCTTGGCGAAATAGGTGCGCGCCGCCGCCTCTACCCCGTAGGCGCTGTTGCCCAGGTAAATTTCGTTCAGATACAGGTAAAGGATTTCATTTTTGGTCAGGTGCTTTTCCAGCCGGTAGGCCAGAATGGCTTCCTTAAGCTTGCGGATGTAGCTTTTGGAACTGTCCTTGAGCAGCATGCGCTTGACCAGTTGCTGGGTGATGGTGCTGCCGCCCTGGCCGTGCCTGCCCGTGCGCAGGTTGGCCATAAAAGCGCGGACGATGGCCACGGGGTCCACCCCAGAATGCTCGTAAAAACGCGAATCCTCCATGGCCAGAAACGCCCAGGGCAGGTGCGGGGCCATGTTGTCCAGGTTTACCAGAAAGCGCTTTTCCTTGGAAAAATACCCGATGATGGTCTTGTCGCGGGCGTAAACCGTGGTGGTTTGCGGCAGGTGAAAATCGCTTATCGCGGTGACGCTGGGCAGGCCCTTGGAAACCCAGACGAACAGGCCGAAGGCCGCTCCCGCACCGATGATGCCCAGCGTGGTCAGGCTTAACAGTAGGTAAAAAAAGATACGTTTCATAGACGGACGATTGTAGGAATTGTGCGGGTTGGTAAAAAGAAAACAGCGCATTGGCGCGGGGCCCGCCGTGAACAACCGTGAGGCAGGCTACCCGCCCAGCCCCCAGTCGCGGCACAGCCGGGCGTGCAGGGCGCGGATATCCTCGGCCCCCACGTTCATCAGGGCCAGACCGTGGGCCGGACCGGCGGCCCGCCCCGAGATGAGGCAGCCCTCGGACGTGAACAGCGTGACCGAAGTTCCCTGGACCCATCCGGGGAACAAAAGACAATACCACGGGCGCGCCCGCCTTGGCAAACGGCATCCTTCGCTTCCCCAGAAAACGCAGGAGCCGTCCGCCCTGGTGCGCAGACGCAGGTGCCGCCCGCCTTCCGGAAACAGTTCGCCCACCCGCTTTCCGCCGCCGGGGAACAGCCGGCGCATGGCCGCCGTGAAGCCCGGCGAATTATCCTCTTCCACGCACACCGCGTCGCCCCCGGCGGGGGGGGTGAGGAAGGAAGGGTTGGAAGAGGGATCGGCATTGGCGCTTTTGCGCCCGTCGGCGGAGTTTTGCCCGGGCTCTTCCCGCGTGGAGAATTCCGCCGTTTCGGGATGCGGGGCAAGGTCGAAGCGCAGGCGTTTTTCCTCCGCCGCGAAGGCCTTTTTGCGGGAAAAAGGCGTTTGCGTGGCAAGATGCGCGTACGGAAGCAGCCGCCGCCATTCCGGCGGGGAAAGGGGAAAGCACAGATGCGCCACCGCCGGGTCGGTGCCGCAGCAGCAGCCCCCACCTTGCGCGCACAGGCGGCACAAGTCCTCGCCCCTGGGCAGGGGGCATTCAGGCGGGGATACAAAGTTATAGGGAACACTCATGCAATGCGGCTCCGAAACATCCTGGCGGACAAGCAAGCCACGGGCGCGGCCCCTTAAATCTCGTGGCTGCACTGCCCAGGATGAATTACCATTGAGAACGTTCAGTTGCTCTAAAATCGTTCCCAGCGGGGTTTGGGCCACACGCCGGTGAAGCCGTACAGGGGCATGTAGCCGAACTTCCGTCCCTTCTGGCCCTGGTGGACGGTCTGCAGGGCCACGGGCGGGGCCGAGGCGTCGCGGAACATTTCCGCAAGCTGGCGGGGCGGGGCCTTCATGGGCTTGCGGGTGACGTATATGGCGTCCGGCGTCGCTTCGGGCCTGTCGGCCAGAAAGGCTTCCGGATGCCGCCAGGGCGTGCCCCGGACCACTGCGGCGCTTTTGTCCCCTTCGTGCCGGTCTTCGTCGCTGGGATGGAAAAAATTCAGGGCGGGCTTTTCTCCGTTGGGGTCGGGCCACAGGTCATACTGGTTGGCCCGGCGGCCGAAGTCGGCGCAGTAGACCACGGGATGCCCCGGAAGGTAAAAGGCCAGGGCGGCGGCGACGTCGTAGGCATCGGAAAAAAAGAACACCGCGCCGGGGTCGGGCATGGATTGGCGCACGCGGTCCAGATCTTTGCCCAGTTCAGACCAGCCCTTGAGGCGCACTGTGGGGTTGAGGGACTCCGGCAGCGGCAGAAGGGCCGTCAGCGCCCGCTGGCCGTGAATGCCCAGGCAGACAAACAGACTAAGGGCGACGCAGGCGATAATAAGGGGTTTGCCGGTCCAGGGCTTGCGCAGCCGCCCCCGCCGGGCCGCCTCCCACAGCCGCTCAACCCCCAGCGCCGCGATGACAAGGCCTGTGGCGTAGCTCATGGCCGGCCAGTTGGGATAAACGCGGGAAGAAGCGCTCCAGAACAGGAAAAACAGCCACAGCGGCCAAAAGCCAAGGCAGAGCAAAAGGTAAAAGCGGTAGTCCGCTTCCGGGGCGGCGCTTTCGTCGCCGCAATGGCCTTCGCCGGCCAGGCCGCGGGCTTCCGCCGCCCGTGGCGGGCCGCCCGGAAACGCGCGCCCGGCGGAATCCTCAAAAGATTCCCCGCCCCGTCCGGCGCGCTTTTCCAGCCCCGCGCCGCGGCGCGCGCCGCCCTGGTGCACGCTCCAATCCCTGGCGGAAGCAACGGCTCCGCGCTCCTTCAATACTCTTCCTTCCGCGTCCGCAAGCCCTTGCGCGTCCGGGTTCTCTTTACCATCCGCAAAGCCCCCCGCGCCGGAAAAATCAGAATGCCGCGCCCCCCCGGCATGCACACGCCAGGCGCGGGGAGGCTTGCCGCCCTTTCCGCCCGCGCCGCCCCGCCGCCGCGAAAAAAAGCCCCCCTTCCCGGCCGGCGGGCCGTCTTCATGTCCCCGCCCGCCCCGGGGAAGAATGGGTCCGGGAAAGGCCCGGCACAGGGCCATGAGCCGCCAGCCGTGCCAAAGCATGAAGCCCAGCCACCAGGGCAGCAGCAGCCCGGCCTGCGCGCCGAGATATTCCGGCAGATCCGCCCAGGGGGCGGAAGGCCCGCCGCTTTTGGCTGCCAGGCCCGCCACATGGCGAAAGGCGACAAAACCGTTGCCGGCGTTCCAGACCAGGATGGGCAGAAAACCCAGGCCCGCTCCCAGGGCAAGGGCCAGAACCAGCGGGCGCATGCGGTGCGGCGGCAGCATGTCCCGGCCGCGCAGCCGCCAGGCATAGATCAGGGCCAGGATAACAAAGGCCAGCATGGCGTATTTTGCCAGAACGCCCAAACAGACAGCCGCGCCCAGGCCCCAGAAAGGCCAGGAAGCGTGCGGGCGCTCCGTCACGGCGGTAAGGCAGAACAGTCCGGCGATCCAGCAAAGCAGCAGGGGGCTGTCCGTGGTCATAAGCACGCCGCTGACGATGAAGAGCGGCGCGGTATTGGCGATGCACAGGGTCACCACGGCCAGACGCGGACGGCGCAGCAAAACGCCCAGCCAGCCGTACAGCAGGGCCTGCACGGCCAGATTGTTCAGCACGGCGAACAGGCGCACGCCCAGTTCGGTGTCGCCGAACAGCTTTGTCCCGGCGGCGATGATCCAGGCGATGAGCGGCCCCTTGGAGTAGTAGGAAAGCGCGAACCCCCGGCGGGACCAGTCCCAGTACTGGGCCTCGTCCTGGGCAAGGTCAAGCTGCCCGGACCCGGCGATCCACAGCCGCGCGGCCGCGAAAGCAAGCATAAGGAGCAGCGCCCACATCCACCAGCAAGGGTCGGGCGCGGCTTGTGCGCTGGAAGGTGAAGAAGGAAGGGCTGTGGTGGCGTTTGTCATATATGGGCAACCCCTCACTTGCCTTTAACGCGGGAACGATACTCCTGCACGGCCTTGTTATGTTCGCTGAGGGTTTTACTGAAGGTATGGCCGCCGTCGCCGTCGGCGGTGGCGACAAAGTAGAGGTAGTCGTGCTTTTCCGGAGCAAAGGCGGCCGCTATGGCCTCAAGGCCGGAGGAACAAATGGGGCCGGGGGGCAGGCCCGGATGCTGGTAGGTGTTATACAGGTTTTTGGCATCGTCGATTTGCGAGCGGCGGATGGATCCGCTGAAGCTTTCGCCCACGCCGTAAATGATGGTTGGATCGCACTGCAGCAGCATGCCCCGTTCCAGGCGGTTGGCGTACACCCCGGCCACCCGGGTCCGCTCGGACGGCACGCCGGTTTCCTTTTCCACCAGCGAGGCCAGGATCACCAGGCGCCTCAGCGCGTCCTGCTCCACGTCCTCCGGGCTTTCCGGCAGGCGGGGAAGGGGCGAGGCGCTGGAGACAAGGCCGGGAGCGGCAACCGCGTCCCCGCCCACCGCCCGGCCTGTGCCGTCGGCAGGGACCGGGGCGCTCCGATCCACCCGCCCCGCGGACGGAATCTTCCCTGTATCCGCCCCCTTGTCCAAAGAAGCAGCGCTGTTGCCGCCGCCTTCCGGCGGGACGGAAGCCCCGGCGGCCCGCCGCACCGCCGCGCCGTTGGCGTCGGAAAACGTCCCGTTGCCTCCGGGCGCCGCAGTGCCGTTTCCGGCCAGGGCCGGGTTGGGGCGGGTCCGCGCCCCCTGCTTCAAAGGCAGTTGGGTCCACAGGGGCTCGGTCTTTTTCCAGAACATCCTCACCATCATGTCGGCCACGAAGGCGGCCTGTTTTCTGTCCAGGGGGCCGGGTTTCGGCATCAGGTAGGTTTCCGGGTACAAAAAGCCCTCGGCGCTGTCAAAGGGGATGTCGTGGGCGCGCAAAAATTCCGGATCGTGGATCACGGCCTTGAAGTCGTCGTATCTGGCAAAGCCCTGCTCTTCAACGGCCCTGGCCGTTTCCCACCAGGTCAGGCCCTCGCGGATTTTCAGCCGGTACAGGATCGCCTGGCCGCGCGTGATCTGGTTCAGGACCTCTTCGGGCTTCCAGCCGGTGTTCACGGCGTATTCCCCGGCCTTGACGCTGCCCAGCAGCTTCTTCCAGCGCGCCAGCAGGCGAAAGCGCGCCACGTCGCGGATGGCCCCGGCCTTTTTCAGGTCCCAGGCCACCCGGTCAAAGGTCGCTCCGGGTTCAATGGCGATGACGATATCTTTCGCCTCGTCAGAGCCGGGCGTGGTCAAAAAGCGGTGCGCGTCCCAGGCCAGCCAGCTTGCGCCCGCAAGCGCCAGCCAGCACAGCAAAAGAACAATGCGGAAAAACCAGCCGCGCCGGGGCGCCGGGAAAAAATCTTCCTGAGGTTCCGTGCTCATGGCTGTGCTCCGCCCGCAGGCGCGCCGCGGGATTTGTGTGATGAAGCGCAGGCCCGGTCCGCGGGGCCGCCAGAAGCTTTAGGCTCAGCCCTCATTACTCCGCCCGCCGCAAAGCGGCCTTTCTCCCTTACCGGCGGCGGACGCGGAAAAAGGCCGCCGCCTCAGGCCAGGCGCAATCCCTGCCGGCGATCCTCGGGCAGGTTCAGAAAAGACTCCAGAATGGCCGCGGCCGCCGCCCCGTCCAGACTCCTCAATATGCTATTGCCGTTTTTCCCGGCCGCGCGCAAGCGTTCTTCGGCGTCAAAAGAGCTTAAGGTTTCTTCCATGAGATAAATGGGCAGGTCCGTGCGGCGTTTGAGCCGGGCCGCCATGTTGCGCGCCTGGCGCGTGGTCTCGCTGTCCGTGCCGTCGCCGCGCACGGGCAGGCCCACCACAAAGGCCCGTGCCTCTTCTTCCCGCGCAAGGGCCAGAAGCTCCGCAAAAAAAACGTCCTTGCCGCGCATGGCAAGAGCCGCGCGCGGAAAGGCCATGCGCCCGCCCGCGTCCGAAACCGCGAGGCCCGTGCGCTTCTGCCCGTAGTCGATGGCCAGGTATTTCAAAAAAAGACCCTACTCATGTTCTTCTTCCCGCCCCTCGGCCTCTGTCAGCTGCACGGAAGCAAGGTCGCCCATATTGACGCGGCGGACGCCGTTTTGCGCCGCGCCGCCGCCCAGCAGCTTGCCCAGCTTGCGGGCCCAGCGGTCCCCGGCCAGATCGGCGGCCAGATATTCCAAAAGGTGCAGCACGCGGCGGTTTTTGTCCTGGCGCATAAGGATGCGGGTCAATCCCATCTTGCACGAAGGACAGCTTACGATGACCGGCGCGTCGGCGGGCATGCCGGCCAGATCGCGGGCCAGTTGCCCGGCCTTTTTTTCGCGCAGTTTGTTGTAGATGGCCGGGGAGGTCATGGCGCCCATGCCCGATTCGCCGCAGCAGCCGGGGCTGACGCGCACGGGCGCGCCCAGGCGGGCGGCTATCTCCGCCGCGTAGAGGCCCGCCGCCCTGGCTTTGTGCACGCCGGGCAGTTCGGCATGGCAGGGGGCGTGGTACAGCACGGCGCGCGGGCCCTTGTCGGATCCTTTGCCGTAATCCGGCCCCAGTTGCTCCAACAGAAAATGCGCCACGTCGGTAAGGGCCACGCCCTTGCCCTGCGTCTTGGGAAAAACCTCGGGGATAAAGTGGCGCTCCATGCCGTCGCGGCACGAGCCGCAGGAGGTCAGCACGCGGGTCACGGCGAAGCCCAGTTCGGCGGCCTTGCCCGCCAGTTGCCGCAGGTGGGTGATGTTGCGGTCCTGGTTCACGGCGAAGGCGTCGTGCTCCCCGGCGGCCAGCAGGGGATAGCCGCAGCACAGGTGCTTTTCGGGCAGAACCACGGCGTACCCGGCGGCAAGGGTAAGGGCCAGCCCGGCCAGGCCGATGTTGCGGTAGAACACCCCGCCGCCGCAGCCGGGAAAGTACAGCACCGTGCCGCGTACCGGGACGGGGGACGCGGGAACGAAAATGGAGCCGCGGTCAAGGTGCAGGGTTTCCCCCAGGTTGCGGTAGCCGGGGCGCGGGCCGGGGCCGGAGAACAGCGGGTTGACGAAGCGCCCGCGCCAGCTTGCGGGCACGGCCCTGAGAATGCGGTTCTGCACGCCCTGCCCGATGGAGGCCAGCTTGGCCACGCGGGGGACGCGACTGGCGGGATCCTCCGCGATATGGCGCAGCACGCGGGACTTCAGGGGATGCCCGCCCGCGCCTTCTTCCTCCAGAAAACCGCGCAGGGTAAGGGCCACGTCGGCCGAGGCGATTTTCACCGGGCACACGGCCATGCACTTGCCGCAGCCCGTGCAGTGCTCCACCAGGTTGCGCAGCTCTGCCAGCAGAAAGGGATCGGGTCTGCCGTTGTTCACCTGCGAATAGTAGATGGCCTCGATAAGCGCGCCAAGAGCCAGGTTCTTGTTGCGAGGATGGTACAAAAGCGAAGCCTCGGGCAAATGCATGGGGCAATGCTGCTTGCATTTGCCGCAGCGCGTGCAGACCTGGATGTTGGTCAGCAGCGAAATAAGCCGCTCCTTGTCCGCCAGACCGCTTTGCCGGATGTCCTGAATCAGGCGGTTAAAGGAAAAGGTGAAGGGAGAAACGGGCAGATCGCGCTGGGTGAGCTTGGCCGGGTTAAAAATGTTGCGCGGGTCCACAAGCTGCTTGAACTCGCGAAAAGCCTGCATTTTTTCCTCGGTCAGGTAGCCGATCTTGGTGATGCCGATGCCGTGCTCGCCCGTGACCTCGCCGCCCAGTTCCTGGGCCTTGGCCATGACCAGGCCGGCGACCTTTTCCGCGTTTTTCAGCATTACCGGGTCGTTGGAGTTCACCGGAATGTTCACGTGCCAGTTGCCGTCGCCCGCGTGCATGTGGCTGGCCACGCAAATGGCCGTGGCGTCCATGTCGGCGTTGATGGCCTCAAGGCGGGGGGCCAGTTCGGGATAGGTTTCGGCAAAGGCGCGGAAAAAAAGCTGCGCATGCATGCGCAGTTCCTGGTCCGACAAATCGCTGGAAGGTATCTCGCCCTTGATGATGCGCGAGGCGTAGGCCGTTTCGTCGGCCACGCGGCTGTCCTCTTCCGGCACGCCGGGCAAGACGGCCGCCTCGCGCAGGGCGGTGCGGTAGGCCCGGCCCATGTACTCCAGGTTCAGGGCTTCCAGGTACAGGGCGTAGTCGGGTATGGCCCGCATGGGGATGACCACGTCCTCGTTAAGTTTGAAGCCCGAGGTGCGCCTGGCTATGGCCGACAGGCGGTGCCGGTCCTCCCAGAAGACCTCGCCCTCTTTGGCGTCTTTGGCGGTGATGCCGTCCACACCGTCGTACGAATCGCAAATTTGCAGTATCTGCCGCACCGACTCGTCCAGGGCCCGTTCGTCGTCGCTTTCCAGTTGCAGGATAAGCACCGAGATGGGATCGCCTTCGTAGGCCGAGGATTTTTTCTGGTAATTGATGGCCTGCACGTACTTGGAGCCGAACTCCTCCAAAGCCGTAATCTTCACCAGGTCGCCCCGGCGGCGGATGTCGTTGCGCAGGGCCACCACGTCGTTGATCACCAGCATGGAGTTTTCCATGGAGCGGCCGAAAAACTCCAGCACCATGACCCGGTGATGGGCCAGGCGGCGGTGCAGGATAAAGGTGGCGTCGACGATCACGCCGTCGGTGCCTTCTTTTTGCAGGCCGGGCAGACCGGCCAGGGCCTTGTTGGTCACGTCCTTGCCAAGGCCGGGCTTGCGCAGGTCGGTGCCTGTCAGGCGCACCAGCGACCGCAGGCCGCCGGACAGGTCGCGCACCTCAAAGACGGCTTCGTCCTCCGGCAGGATTTTGTGGCGGGGATGGTCGCGGCGCAAAATTTCGATGATCTCGCCGGTGGGCGTGACCATGCGGTAGGACAGCAGGTTGTCGATGGTGGTGCCGTACTCGAAGCAAAACGGCCCGCCCGCGTTTTCCGCGATGTTGCCGCCGATGCTGGAGGCCGTTTTGGAGGCCGGGTCCACGCTGAACAGCAAGTCTTCCGCCTCCGCCGCCTTGATGCCGTTGATGGTGATCACCCCGGCCTGCAGGGTGATGCTCATGTTTTCCCTGTCGATGGGGCCGATGCGGGTCAGACGGGTCAGGGCCAGCACCACCGAACGCTTGCGCGCGGGGATGGAGCCGCCGGTCAGCCCCGAGCCGCCGCCGCGCGGCACCAGGGCGAACTGCATCTCGTTGGCCAGGCGCACCACGGCGCTGACCTGCTCGGCGTTTTCCGGCGTGACCACCAGCAGGGGCAGCTCCAGGCGCAGGTCCGTGGCGTCGGTGGAGTTCTCCACCAGGGAATGGCTGCTGGAGTCGATGCAATGCGCGGGCAATACGGCGGAAAGCCGGCCGATCAGTTCCCTGCGAAAGGCCATGTCGCCCTCGTGGGCGCTCCAGAACATGGTGATGCCTTCGCCGATGGAGGTGGCGTAATGGTGGGCCAGACCCCGGCGGGACTGCTCGAAGCGTTCCTGCACGCTTTTCTTCACCGTTTCGGCGGAGACAAAGGGGTTGTAGCGGACCAGAAAAAGTTCCTCGGCAATGTCCATGGTCAGGCGGCGGACGGCCTCGGGCCACTGGTCGAACTCCTGTTCGCTGATGCGCAGGATGCGCGGAACCAGCGAAGGGGACTCTATGGATATATGCGGACCTTTGGAATGCATGCAGGGGTTCCTGTTGGTGTGCGGAATTTTTTAGTATAAGCCGCTAATCCCCTCTTGACAAGGTACGCAAAAGCCGCTCCGCCGCAGAAATTCCCGCGGCGGAGCGCCTCGTCCGACGGCCAACCCGGAAAGGCGGGCCTGCCGCTCCGGCGCGTATCGGCGGCAATAAATGCCTCCCGCCCTTCCTCGGCGGGTCTGCGAAAGCTTCGTACCCCGCCGCGGGCCGCGCTTTTTTCCTTGACATAGAGTGAACGCTCATTCTACGTGTTTTCCTTCGCAAATATGCGCCCGCGCATATCCACGCCGGGCCCGCGCCCCCACTCCACCGCCTGCCGCACGGCGCGCTTCGCGCGCCGCCAGATTGATGACAAACCCCGCAAGGCCGGGATTTGTAAAGGCACGCCCGCTCCGGCGCTTACCGGCGGCAATGGATGCCGCCTGCGCCTGCGCGGCGTCGTTTTATCCGCACCATGAGTCACAGCGAAAGGAAGGAGCTTTTCATGACGGCTGACGGCATATTCACGGCGCTCATGCGGCGCTCATCCCATACCGCTCCGGCGGGCGCTTCCCCCGTGCGCGTCTTTCCGGCCCGCGCGCGCTCCGCCTTCGCGCGGGCGGCCCTGCCGCCGCTGCTGCTCATACTGGCCGCATGCGGCGATAACTCCACAGGGATTAACGCCGCCCCGCCCCCGCCGGAGGCCGGGGTCATCACCGTCACCGCCCGGCCGCTCACGCTGGTCACCGAGCTTTCGGGCCGTACCGCGCCCTTGCTGATCGCCGAGGTGCGCCCCCAGGTGGACGGTATCATCCAGGAGCGCCTGTTCGAGGAAGGGGCCGACGTGTCCCGGGGCATGTCCCTGTACCGCATCGACCCGGCCCTGTACCGGGCCAGGGTGAACAGCGCCGCCGCCGCCCTGGAAAAGGCCCGCGCCAACGCCGCGGCCGCCAAGGTGCGCGAGGAGCGCTACCGCCGTATGCGCGGCAGCCAGGCCATAGGCGAGCAGGATTACGACGACGCCCTGGCCGCCCACAAACAGGCCCTGGCCGAGGTCTCCATCGCCGCGGCCGAACTGGACTACGCCAACATACAGCTTGAGCGCACCGCCGTGCTGTCGCCCATCAGCGGCCGCATCGGCAAATCCAGCGTCACCCGGGGCGCCCTGGTCACGGCCAACCAGCCGGAGCCACTGGCCACCGTGCAGCAGTTGCACCCCATGTACGTGGACGTCACCCAGTCCAGCGCCGAATACATGCGCCTGAAGCGCGAGATGGAGCGCGGCCTGTTCGAGAACGCGGGCGAGGGGCGCGCCACGGCGGAGCTGATCATGGAGGACGGCGCCGTATACTCCCGCAAGGGCACGGTGCAGTTTTCAGACATCACCGTCAACCGGGACACCGGCTCCATCACCCTGCGCATCAAGTTCGACAACCCGGATTGTGAACTGCTGCCCAACGTCTATGTGCGCGCGCGCCTGCAAACGGCCCGCCTGCCCCGGGGCATCACCCTGCCCCAGCGCGCCGTGTCGCGCGACGCCAAGGGCCGCGCCTTCACCCGGGTTGTGGCCGCCAACGGCACGGTGGAACGCCGCTACATCACCACCCTGGGAACCCTGGGCGAGGACTGGCTGGTGCAGGAAGGCGTCGCGCCCGGCGAAAAGGTGGCGGTGGACGGCATCCAGAACATCCGCTTCACCGAGGGCGGCCCCGCGCCGGTGGTCACGCCCGTGGACCTTTCTCCGCAAGCGCCGGGCGGCGGAAATGCCGCCGGAAATGCCGCAAAGTCCGGGAAACGCTGATTATGGCCCTTTTTTTCATCGACCGCCCCATCTTCGCCTGGGTTATCGCCATCATCATCATGCTGGGCGGGCTGCTGGCCATTTCCGTGCTGCCCGTGGCCCAGTACCCCAGCATCGCGCTGCCGCAGATCAGCATCAACGCCGTGTACCCCGGCGCGTCGGCCGCAACGGTGGACAGCACCGTCACGCAGATCGTCGAACAGAACATGACCGGCATCGACAACATGCTCTACATGGCCTCCACCAGCGACGCCTCGGGCCGGGCGGAGATCAAGCTCACCTTCGCCGCCGGAACCGACGACGACATCGCCCAGGTGCAGACCCAGAACAAGCTGCAGCTCGCCACCACCCAGCTTCCGCTGGAAGTGCAGCAGCAGGGCATATCCGTCACCAAGGCCACAGCCAGCTTTTTGATGGTCATCGGCTTTTATTCCGCGGACGGCTCCATGAACTACTCGGACATCTGCGACTACGTGGACGCCCACCTCAAGGAAAGCCTGGCCCGCGTGCCCGGCGTGGGCCGGGTGGAGTTGTTCGGCGCGCCCAAGGCCATGCGCGTGTGGGTGGACCCGGCCAGACTCAACTCGTACTCCCTGACCGTGGGCGACGTAGCCGCCGCCCTGCGCGAGCAGAACGTGCAGATTTCCGCCGGGCAGCTCGGCGGTTTGCCCTCCGTGGACGGCCAGCAGCTCAATGCCTCCATCAGCGTGCAGGACCGCCTGCGCACGCCCGAGGAGTTCCGGGCCATCCTCTTGCGGGTCAATCCCGACGGGTCGGAACTGCGCCTGGGCGATGTGGCCAGGGTGGAACTGGGCCAGTCCAGTTATGACGCCGTGGCCTTTTTCAACGGCAAGGAGGCCGCCGGCGTGGCCATCAACCTGGCTACCGGCGCCAACGCCATCAAGACCTCGGCGGCGGTCAAGGAGACCATCGAGCGCTTCAGGGAATTTTTCCCGCAGGGACTCAAGGCGGTCTACCCCTACGACACCACTCCTTTTGTCGTCCTGTCCATCAAGGACGTGTGCAAGACTCTGGCCGAGGCCATTGTCCTGGTGGTGCTGGTCATGTTTCTGTTTCTGCAAAACTTCCGCGCCACGCTCATCCCCACCATCGCCGTGCCCGTGGTGCTGCTGGGCACCTTCGGCGTGCTGGCGCTGGCCGGGTATTCCATCAACACCCTGACCATGTTCGCCATGGTGCTGGCCATCGGACTTTTGGTGGACGACGCCATCGTGGTGGTGGAAAACGTCGAGCGCATCATGCGCGACGAGGGGCTTTCGCCCAGGGAGGCCACGCGCAAGTCCATGGGCCAGATCACCGGCGCCCTGGTGGGCATCGCCATGGTGCTCTCCGCCGTGTTCGTGCCCATGGCCTTTTTCGGCGGGTCCACCGGGGCCATCTACCGGCAGTTTTCCATCACCATCGTTTCGGCCATGACCCTTTCGGTGCTGGTGGCCCTGACCCTTACCCCGGCCCTGTGCGCGGGCATCCTGCGCCCGCACCGCGAGCGGCCCGGCGGCAGCCACGGCGCGCAGGGCGGGTTCTTCGGCCGGTTCAACCGCATGTTCCACCGCTCCATGGCCGGATACGAACGCGCCGTGGGCGGGCTGCTTTCCAGCGGCCCGCGGCCCCTGGCCGCTTATGTGCTGATGATCGCCCTTATGGCCGCGTTCTTCTTCATCATCCCCACGGGCTTTCTGCCCGAGGAGGATCAGGGCGTGCTTATGGTGGACGTGCAGCTTCCCGCCGGGGCGGCGCAAAACCGCACCGTCGAGGTTCTGCGCGAAATAGAGGCCTATTTCCTGAACGAGGAAAAAGCCACGGTGGAGTCCTTTTTCGACGTGGCGGGCTTCAGCTTTGCCGGGCAGGGGCAGAACTCGGCCGTCGGTTTCGTAAGCCTGAAGGACTGGGCTCTGCGTTCCGCCCCTTCGGCCAAGGCCGCCGCCGTGGCGGCCCGGGCCATGGAACGCTTTTCCAAAATCCGCGATGCCGGCGTGTATGTGATCGTGCCCCCGGCGGTCATGGAACTGGGCAACTCCAGCGGCTTCGACATCCAGTTGCAGGACAGGGCCGGGCTGGGGCACGAAGCCCTGATGCGGGCGCGCGACGTCTTTCTCGGCCTTGCTTTCTCCGAACCTTACAACAAAGCCCTCGCCTACGCCCGGCCCAACGGACAGGAAGACACCACCCAGTTCCGCATCACCGTGGACAAGCCCAAGGCCCGCTCCCACGGCCTTTCCCTGGCCGATATCAACGAAACCCTGCAAACCGGCTGGGGCAGCGTCTACATCAACGACTTCGTGGACAAGGGCCGGGTCAAGAAGGTCTACCTGCAGGCCGAGGCGAACGCGCGCATGCTGCCGGAAGATCTGGACAAGTGGTTTGTGCGCAACTCCTCCGGGCTGATGGTGCCCTTTTCCGCCTTTACCCTGCGTTCCGATCCCTGGTTTTCCGGCTCGCCCCGGCTGGAGCGGTACAACGGCCTGCCCTCCGTGGAAATCCTGGGCGAGCCCGCGCCCGGCAAAAGCACGGGCGAGGCCATGGCCGCCGTGGAGGAAATGGCGAAAAAGCTGCCCAGGGGCATCGGCCTGGAGTGGACGGGCATCTCGCTGCAGGAGCGCCAGTCGGGCCAGCAGGCCCCAACCCTGTACG
Source organism: Desulfovibrio sp. (assembly GCA_031549405.1). GTDB lineage: Bacteria > Desulfobacterota > Desulfovibrionia > Desulfovibrionales > Desulfovibrionaceae > Frigididesulfovibrio. The sequence continues at coordinate 68,282 of JAVBPV010000033.1, read as the reverse complement.
CCGTATCCCTGCTGGTGGTCTTTTTGTGCCTGGCCGCCCTGTATGAAAGCTGGTCCATTCCCTTCTCGGTCATGCTGGTGGTGCCTGTGGGCATCGTGGGCGTGCAGGCGGCGGCCCTTGCCTTCGGCCAGGCCAACGACGTGTATTTCCAGGTGGGCTTTCTGACCATCATCGGCCTTTCGGCCAAAAACGCCATATTGATCGTGGAGTTCGCCAAGACGCTGCAGGAACAGGGCATGAGCCTTTTCGACGCCACCCGGCGGGCCTGTTCCCTGCGGCTGCGGCCCATCATCATGACCTCCCTGGCCTTCGCCCTGGGCGTGCTGCCCCTGGCGCTGGCCGGGGGCGCGGGCTCGGGCAGCCAGAACGCCATCGGCATCGGCATTCTGGGCGGCATGCTCAGCACCACGTTCCTCGGCATCTTTTTTGTTCCCGTGTTTTATGCTCTAATACGCCGCTACATGCCGGGAGGCGCTCAGGCAGATGCCTCCGGCGGCCGGGGGAAATGATTCCCCCCGGACCCCTCAGTTCCGGGCCCTCCGCGCGCCGCGCGGGATGGCCGGGACAGCGGGGGGCCGGGGCTGACATGCCCAGCCGGGGGCCGGGTTCAATTTCGCCCCCCCGACCCCCGCTGTGCGCCCCAACCCGCCCCCGGGGGGTTTGGGCCGGAACTGAGGGGTGCAGGGGATTCAATCCCCTGCCGGGTCCAGGGCAGAGCCCTGGGAGGGGGCCTGGGGGACTCTGTCCCCCAAAGAATTCAACAGGAGGTATAAGAATGTGAAAACCAGGCGACATCACGACGAAGAGCGCGCGGCGGCGCGGCGGCGGCAGGTTCTGGACGCGGCGGAGACCTGTTTTTTGCGGCACGGCTTCCACAATACCAGCATGGCGCGGATTTCCCGCGAAGCGGACATGAGCGTCGGGCACATCTACAACTATTTCAAGAGTAAGGAAGAAATCATCGCGGGCATGTGCGAGCGGGAGATGTCGCGGGTGCTGGAACGATTCAGGGACATGGGCGACTGCCGGGAGCGCTTCGTGGAGGGCCTGAAGGACGTGCTGCGCGCCGAAATCGCGGAAAACGCCGATACCCGCCTTTCCGCCCTGTTCCGCGACCTGATGGCCGAGATAGGCCGCAACGAGACCATCACCCGCGCCATGGAAGACTTTGACCGGCGCATGCGCGAAGAACTGGCGGACCTGTGCCGGAAGCACCAGCCCGGCTGGACCGACGACAAGACCCTTATCCGCGTGGAAATGCTGCTGCTGTTGCTGCAGGGCTATTGCTTCCGCGGCACCCTGCACGCGGGCATCGATCCGCAAGGCTACCTGCGCGAGGCCTCGCTGCTGTTCGAGCACCTGCTGCAATAATTTTTACCCGGCAATCATCATTTTTCCCGCGCAATCCGGAGCCCCTTCGTCCCGCTTAGCCCGGTCCGCGCGGCTTTTTGCCGTTTTCGCGCCCGGAAGCCCCTTAGAACAAATAACCATTGAAAATGTTTATTTGTTCTGGCGGCGGTTCCCGCCGCCCGCCGCGCAGGCGTAGGCGAAACTTGTTTCGCCGTTAAGCGCCGAAGCGAGCCTCTCAAAATTAATATGCCTTAGTCTCCCCCTACCCGGCCCCGCAAGAGCGTGCTATACAGGCCGCGCCCCATCACCATCCGCCCCGGAGACGCCCATGCGCGTGCTTATCGCCCCCGATTCCTTCAAAGGCAGCCTTTCGGCCCTGGCCGCCGCGGAATGCATGCAAAACGGCGTGCTGCGGGTCTTTCCCGACGCCTTCTGCGACCTTGTCCCCATGGCCGACGGAGGGGAAGGCACGGTGGCTGCTCTGGTGCGGGCCTCGGACGGAACCCTGCGCGAAGAGCGCGTGCGCGGCCCCCTGGGCAAAAGCGTCGCCGCGTCCTGGGGGCTTTTCGGCGACCGGAAGACCGCCGTGGTGGAAATGGCCGCCGCCTCCGGCCTGCCCCTGATCGGCGGGCACGAGCGCGATCCCCGCATCGCCACCACCTACGGCACCGGCGAGATCATCCGCGCCGCCCTGCGCGCCCTGCATGGGCGTTGCCCCCGGCCCCGCCTGATCGTGGGCATAGGCGGCAGCGCCACCAACGACGGCGGCGCGGGGTGCATGCAGGCTTTGGGGGCGCGCTTTCTTGACGCGCAGGGGCGGGAACTGCCGCCCGGCGGCGCGGCCCTGGCCGGTCTTGAGCGCATAGATCTTTCCGGCCTTGATCCCCTGCTGGAACGCACGGAAATCCTGGTGGCCTGCGATGTGGACAACCCCTTGTGCGGTCCGCGCGGGGCGTCGGCGGTGTTCGGCCCGCAAAAGGGCGCATCCCCCGCCGTGGCGGCGGAACTGGACGCGGCCCTGGCACGCTATGCCGAAATCGCCCGGCGGGAAACAGGGCGCGACGCGGCGCGGCATCCCGGCGCGGGAGCCGCCGGGGGGCTGGGCGCGGCTTTTCTCTTTTTTTCCGGCGCGCGCCTGATGCCGGGGGTGGAAATCGTACTGACGGCCACAGAATTCGCCGGGCGCGCCGCCCTGGCCGACCTGGTGCTGACGGGCGAAGGCCGCACCGACTTCCAGACCGCCTACGGCAAGGCCCCCGTCGGGGTGGCCAAATGCGCCAAAACTCAGGGCAAGCCGGTCATCTGCATCTCGGGCGGTCTGGGCGAAGGGGCCTCCGACATCCTGCCCCTGGGCGTGGACGCCCTGGAAGGCACCGTCTGCTCCGCCATGGACCTGGAAGACTGCCTGCGCGACGCGCCGGGCATGCTTACGGACGCGGCCGAGCGCGTCTGCCGCGCCGTCCGCGTGGGCATGGAACTGGGTGGAAAAGGCCGTTGAAAAAAACATCTCCAAAATTTTTAACTGGCCCCTTCTCCACGCGCCGCATTGACTCCGGCCGCCTCCTTGCGTCATAATCAGAACGTTTCGCGCTTCATCCGTCGACCTATCCCACTAAACATTCTTGCTTTTTCAGGCGCCTTACATGGCAAACCCTTCCCGAATATTCATCCTGCGGCCGGTAGCCACCTCTCTGCTTATGGCGGCGCTGTTTCTGGCCGGGATTCTCGCCTACCGCAACCTGCCCATCTCCGCCCTGCCGGAAATCGACTACCCCACCATTCAGGTGGTCACCCTGTATCCCGGCGCCAGCCCCGAGGTCGTCACTTCGGGCATCACCGCGCCCCTTGAGCAGCAGTTCGGCCAGATGCCGGGCCTTAACCGCATGTCCTCGCAAAGCTCGGGCGGGGCCTCGGTCATCACCTTGCAGTTCGTCCTGGAAATGAGCCTGGACGTGGCCGAGCAGCAGGTGCAGGCGGCTATCAACTCCGCCAACAACTACCTGCCTTCCGACCTGCCCAACCCGCCCATTTACAACAAGGTGAACCCGGCCGATCCGCCCATCATGATTCTGGCCATCACCGGCCAGGGCATGCCCCTGCCCCGGCTGCAGGACGTGGTGGACACGCGCCTGGCCCAGAAAATTTCCCAGATCTCCGGCGTGGGGCTGGTCAGCCTTTCCGGCGGGCAGCGCCCGGCCGTGCGCATCCAGGTAAACCCGCGCATGCTGGCCTCGTACGGTCTTTCGCTGGAAGACGTGCGCACCGCCGTGGCCGACGCCAACGTAAACATCGCCAAGGGCAGCTTTGACGGGCCGGAGCGCGCCTCGACCATTGACGCCAACGACCAGTTGCGAAGCGCCGACGAGTACCGCAAGCTGATCATCGGCTACAAGAACAACGCGCCGGTGTATCTTTCCTCGGTGGCGGACATGGTGGACGGAGCGGAAAATACCCGCCTGGCCGCCTGGCACAACACCACGCCCGCCATCATCGTGAACATCCAGCGCCAGCCCGGGGCCAACATCATCAAAGTGGCCGACGAAATAAAAGCGCTGCTGCCCAAACTGTCCTCCACCCTGCCCGATACCGTGAACGTGCGCATCCTGACCGACCGCACCGTCACCACCCGCGCCACCGTGGCCGACGTGCGCGTGGAACTGTGCCTTGCCGTGGGGCTGGTCATCGTGATCATGTTCCTGTTTTTGCGCAACATCCCGGCCACCATCATCCCCGGCGTGGCCGTGCCCCTTTCGCTGGTGGGCAGTTTCGCGGCCATGTATTTTCTGGGCTATTCCATCAACAACCTCACCCTGATGGCCCTGACCATCGCCACGGGCTTCGTGGTGGACGACGCCATCGTGGTTACGGAAAACATCAGCCGCTACCTGGAAAAAGGCGAATCCCCCCTTCAGGCCGCCATTAACGGGGCCGGGCAGATCGGGTTCACCATCATTTCGCTGACCGTTTCCCTGGTGGCGGTGCTTATTCCGCTGCTGTTCATGGGCGACGTGGTGGGGCGGCTTTTCCGCGAATTCGCCGTGACCCTGGCCGTTTCCATCCTGCTTTCCGCCGTCATTTCCCTGACCCTTACCCCCATGATGTGCGCCTATCTGCTGCGGCCTTTTGGCGGCGGCGGGCACGGCGAGGACGCCCCCGCCGCTCCGGACAGCCTGTGGGGCAAGGTAGTGCGCCTGTACGACCGCCTGCTGCTGATCGTGCTGGACCACCAGCCCCTGACCCTGCTGGTGGCTTTGGGCACCCTGGCCCTTACCGTGGTCCTGTACATAGCGGTGCCCAAGGGGTTCTTTCCCGTGCAGGACACGGGCATTATCGCGGGCATCACCGAAGCCCCCCAAAGCGTGGCCTTTGACGCCATGGCCAGACGCCAGAACGAAGTGGCGAAAAAGGTGCTGGAAGATCCGGACGTGGAGGGGCTTTCTTCCTTCATCGGGGTGGACGGCACCAACCCCACCCTGAACAGCGGGCGCATCTCCATCAACCTCAAGCCCCTGGAAGAACGCTCGGCCCGCGCGCCGGAGATCATCCGCCGCATCAACGCGCGCCTGGCGGGCGTGGCCGGCATCACGCTGTACATGCAGCCGGTGCAGGACATCACCATCGAGGACAAAATCTCGCGCACGCAGTTCCAGTTTGTGGTGGAAGCCCTGACCCAGGCCGATCTGGACCGCTGGGTGCCCAAGCTGGTTGACGCCCTGTCGCGGCGCGGGGCCCTGGCCGACGTGGCTTCCGACCTGCAAACCGGCGGCCAGCAGGCCTATCTGGCCATTGACCGCGAACGGGCGGGGTCGCTGGGGGTCACGGCCCAGGACATTGACAGCGCCCTTTACAGCGCCTTCGGCCAGCGCATGATCTCCACCATCTTCACCCAGACCAACCAGTACCGGGTCATTCTGGAGGTCAAGCCGGAATACCGTTCCGATCCTTCCAGCATCAACGACATCTACGTGCCCGGCAACAAAGGGTCCGTGGTGCCCCTGACCGCCGTCACCCGGCTGGAAAAGCGCGCCACCCCCCTGGTCATCAACAGGCAGGGGCAGTTTCCCTGCGCCACCATTTCCTTTAACCTGGCCCCCGGCCACAGCCTGGGCGAAGCCGTGGACGTTATCGAACGCACCGCCAGGCGCGTGGGGCTGCCCACGTCCCTGCCCCTTTCATTCGAAGGCGCGGCCAAAGCCTTCCAGACATCCCTTTCCGGAACCCTGTGGCTGATTCTGGCGGCCGTCATCACCATGTACATTGTGCTCGGCGTTTTGTACGAGCACTACATCCACCCCGTCACCATCCTTTCCACCCTGCCTTCCGCCGGGGTGGGGGCGCTGATGGCCCTGATGCTTTTCCACATGGACCTGGGCATTGTGGGCATCATCGGCATCATTCTGCTGATCGGCATCGTCAAGAAAAACGCCATCATGATGATCGACTTCGCCCTGGACGCCGAGCGCCGCGAGGGCAAATCGGCCCGCGACGCCATCCACCAGGCCTGCCTGCTGCGCCTGCGGCCCATCCTGATGACCACCATGGCCGCCCTGCTCAGCGCCCTGCCGCTGATGCTCGGTTCCGGCATGGGGTCCGAACTGCGGCGGCCCCTGGGCGTCACCATGATCGGCGGACTGATCTTCAGCCAGGTGCTGACCCTGTTCACCACGCCGGTGATATATCTGGCCTTTGACAGGCTGAGCCACTGGAGAAAGAAAAAATAGCCCGGAACCCGGCCGCCAGTGCTCATTTCACAATTTATTATGAGACGGCTTCCATGCCCCAAGGAGAAATGCGCGCCGCCCCGGCGCACCGGAATGCCCTGATCTCCGGCATCAAGGCGGGCAGGCCCGCCGTAACCGACAAATAAAAATTGCGGGGAGACTCTTTTTATTTGGAGCGCGAATGAGAGAGTACCGCAATGGAGCTGACGACAACGCTGTGGTTCGCCCTGGGATGGTTCCTGGGCGGATTTGTGAACGGCATCACGGGATTTGGCGCGGCCATGGCGGCCATGCCTTTTGTGCTGCAGGGCATGAGCATAACCGTGGCGGTGCCCGCCTGCACGCTGATGACCCTTGTGGCCGGGCTGGAGCAAAGCTGGCGCTACCGGGGGTTTACCGACTGGTCCAGAGTGACGCCCCTGATCGTGGGCGCCGTTCCGGGGGCCTTTGCCGGGGTTTTGGCCCTGCGCTTTCTGCCGCCGCACTACCTTAAGGCCGCCCTTGGCCTGTTCCTGGCATGTTTCGCCTTCTGGGGGCTTTTTCTTGAAGGCGGCCGGCCCGTAACAGTCAGCCGGTCCTGGGGATACGCGGCGGGCTTTTTCTCCACCACCTTCGGCACGGCTTTCAGCTTCAACGGGCCGCCGCTGGCCGTGTATACCTCCCTTTCCGGCTGGGGCAAAGAAACCAGCAAGGCCGGACTGGCCACCTTTTTCATCATCACCTGCGTGTTGATGATCGGCTCGCAGACGATTGCCGGGCTGCACGGCGGCGACACCCTGCTCCCCATGCTCGCCGGCGTGCCCTGTACCCTTGCCGGCGCGGCCCTGGGCCTGCGCGTAAGCAACCGGATGAGCGGCTCCACCTACCGCAACCTGTTGTTTTCCTTCATCGGCCTGACCGGGGCCATGTTTTTGTGGCAAGTGCTGGCGCAATAACGCCGAAAGGGCTACCGCCGGGGGAGACAAGGGCCGCTCCGGCTCCTTGACTTGCGCGCCGTATGCACGTAATGCTTCATCCCTTTGACAATGATCGGCGCCCTTTCCGGCGTTCGGGTGACGACGGACAACCGCTCCGCCGGGCAAACCGCCCGGAGCGCCGCCGCGGGCGGCCGAGCGGGCCGGAAATCACTTTTTTTCGGCGAAGCGATATATCGTTATAGGACACGGCCATGTTTGACAGCCTTTCAGAAAGACTGAGCGGGGTGTTCCGCAAGTTCAGCGGGCGCGCCCAGCTTGACGAGACCAACATCCAGGAAGGCCTGCGCGAAGTGCGCCTGGCTCTTTTGGAGGCCGACGTCAACTTCAAGGTGGTCAAGGAATTTGTCGAGCGGGTGCGCGAGGCGTGCCTCGGCATTGAGGTGGCCCGCAACCTCAATCCGGCCCAGCAGGTGGTCAAGATCGTTCACGACGAGCTTGTCTCGCTGCTTGGCGGCGAGGCCACGGGCCTGAACTTCGCCGGAAAAGCCCCCCACGTGGTCATGATGGTGGGCCTGCAGGGCTCGGGCAAGACCACCTCCACGGGCAAACTGGCCCACTGGCTGCGCGCGCAGAACAAAAAACCCTACTTCGTGCCCGCCGACGTGTACCGCCCGGCGGCCATCGATCAGCTGGCCACGCTGGCCTCCCAGCTGGGCATGCCCTGCTACGCCTCCACCACCATGATGAACCCGGTGGAAATCGCGGCAAGCGCGGTGAAAGAAGCGGAAGCCCTGGGCTGCGACGTGGTGCTGCTGGACACGGCGGGACGCCTGCACATTGACGAAGCCCTGATGCGCGAACTGGTGGGCATCAAAGAGCGCGTGCGCCCGGCGGAAATTTTGTTCGTGGCCGACGCCATGACCGGCCAGGACGCCGTCACGGTGGCCGAAGCCTTTGACAAGGCCCTGGACATCACCGGTGTGGTGCTGACCAAGATGGACGGCGACGCGCGCGGCGGGGCCGCCCTGTCCATCAAGAGCGTCACGGGCAAAAGCGTCAAGTTCGTGGGGGTGGGCGAAAAAATTTCGGAGTTGGAGCCCTTTTACCCGGACCGCATAGCCGGGCGCATTCTGGGCATGGGCGACGTGCTCACCCTTATCGAAAAGGCCCAGGGAACCATTGAGGCCGAAGAGGCCGAAGAACTGGCCCGCAAGCTGCAAAAGGCGGAATTCGACTTCGAGGATTTCCGCGTGCAGATGCGCCGCATGAAAAAACTGGGCTCCCTTGAAGGGCTGCTCAAGCTTATCCCCGGCATGGGGGCGCTGCGGCAGAAAATGGGCGACATGGCGGTGCCGGAAAAGGAAATGGCCCGCACCGAAGCCATCATCAACTCCATGACCAAAGAAGAACGCCGCAACCCCAAGCTTATCAACGCCGGCCGCAAGCAGCGCATCGCCAAGGGCAGCGGGGTGGCGGTGTCCGAGGTCAACCAGCTTTTAAAGCAATTCGACGGCATGCGCGAGATGATGAAGCGCATGACCGGGGGCAAGATGCCCAGGGGCATGGGCAAGGCGCCCAAAGGCGCGGCCCTGCCCGGCGGCGGAATGCCCGGACTTCCTCCAGGCATGGGCATGCCTCCGGGTATGGGCATGCCTCCGGGCATGGGCATGCCCGGGGGGGCCGCTTTTCCCGATGAGGAGCAAAAAAAGCTGCGCCAGAAGCGCAAAGACGAGCGCAAACGCAAGAAGAAAAACCGGCGTTAGGGGCAGGGAACAATTTCCGCTTGCCCAACGCCGCAAACACTGGCAAAGAGCAAGGTGCTCTTTGTCTCCGGCGGCGCTTCCGCCGGCAGCGCGCCCCCCGAAGCATGCCCGCTTCCGGCGGCCTCCCCGCCGCGCGGTGCGGCGCGAAGAGCACCTTGCTCTTTCGAAAAACAGGCTTTACAATCACCATAGGGAGAAAACAAGTATGGCCGTGAAAATCAGACTGACCCGCACGGGAAGCAAAAAGCGTCCCTTCTATCGCATTGTGGCCACCAATTCCGCCGCGCGCCGCGACGGCCGTCCGCTGGAATTTCTGGGCCATTACAACCCCATGACGGAACCGCCCAAAGTGGAAGTCGACCAGGAAAAGGTGAAAAAGTGGTTGGCTTTGGGGGCGGAAGCTTCCGACACCGTTCGTAATCTGTTGAAATCGTTTGCTCTTTAACGTTCAGGGCGCATGGTGCATTTCGCGGGAAAGGCGCCGCGCAGCGCATGTTCTTTATTATCCCTTCCCCTCCGCCGTTTTGCCTTCCAGATCATGCAGCCCTGAGATCACGCAGCCCTGAAGATGAGGTATCTCATGCTGAAAGAACTGGTCGAATACATAGCTAAGGCACTGGTGGACAAACCTGAGGAAGTTCAGGTCACGGAAGTGGGCGGTGAGCAGACCATTGTGTATGAATTGCGAGTCGCCAAGGAAGATCTGGGCAAGGTGATAGGCAAGCAGGGACGCACGGCACGGGCCATGCGCACCATTCTCGGCGCCGCCTCCACCAAGCTGAAGAAGCGCTCCGTGCTCGAAATACTCGAATAGGCTCCCCCGGCGGCATCCGCCGCGCCGGCCCAGGCCGGGCGGCGACTTGCATGTATTTTCCGCCGTACCCAGTACTATCCCGCATCATCCGCGCCCCGGAGCCCTGTTCCGGGGCGCGTTTCGCGACAGTCTTTTCCGGACATCCCATCTTTATGAAACTTCAAGGTGCCGCCATGCCTGACAACTCCGCCCTGCTTCCCGTGGGCCGCATCACCAAAGCCCACGGCATCCGGGGCGAACTGGCCCTTGTCCTGAACGCGGAGTCGGCAAACATCCTGGACAGCGGGCTGTGGCTGCGGCCCTCTGCCGAGACCCCGGCCCGCGCCTTCGAAATACGCCACCTGCGCGTGCACCACGGCGCGCTCCTTGTCAGCCTGAAAGGGGTGGAAAACCGCAACCAGGCCGAGCTTTTGCGGGGACACCAGGTTCTGGCGCCCCGTTCGCAACTGCCCCCCCTGGAGGAAGGCGAGGTCTACCTGGGCGATCTGCCCGGCCTGAGGGTGCTGGCCGCAGAAAACGGCGCGGAGCGCGAAATCGGCGTCATCGCCTCTGTGGACACCCCGGCGGGACAGGACATCTGGACCATCCGCACCCCTGAGGGCGAAGCGCTCTTCCCCGCCGCGCAAGAACTTATCCTGGAAATCAATGTGGCGGGCGGATTTGTCCGCATCGACCCGCCGCCGGGGCTGTTCGAGCTGTATCTGGCGGGCGGCGGCTCCCCGGAAACAGCGGGGTAGCACGCCATGCGCATCGACGTGGTCACCCTTTTCCCCGAGTTTTTCAACGGCCCCCTGGACTGCGGGCTCATGCTGCGCGCCAGGGAGGCGGGCATCGTTTCCGTTTGCCTGCACAACCCGCGCGACGCGGCCACGGACAAACACCGCACCGTGGACGACCGCCCCTACGGCGGCGGGCCCGGCATGGTCATGCTGGCCGAGCCTCTGGCCGCCACCCTGCAAGGGTTGGGATTCTCCATGCGAGATGGCGCGCGCGCCGAAAGTATGATGCCTCCGGCAGCCAAGGGCTTCGCCCTTGGAACCCGGCAGGGGGGTGCCCCCCCCGCGCCCGGCCGCCTGATATTCCTGGCGCCCAAGGGGCGGCCCCTGGACCAGGAACTGGCGCGGGAACTGGCGGCCGAGGACCGGCTTACCCTGGTGTGCGGCCGGTACGAGGGCATTGACGCGAGAGTGGAGGAACTTTTCGGCATGGAAAGCGTCTCTGTGGGCGATTTCGTGCTGAACGGGGGCGAGGCGGCGGCGCTGTGCCTGATGGAATCCGTGGCCCGGCTGCTGCCGGGATTCATGGGGCATGAAGATTCGGGCGAGGAGGAAAGCTTTTCGCGCGGGCTTCTGGAATACCCCCACTACACCCGGCCCGAGGTGTTCCACGGCCTTGGCGTGCCGGAAGCCCTGCGTAGCGGCGACCACGGCCGCGTGGCCGCATACCGGCGGCGGGCCTCCCTGGCCGTGACCCTGTCCGCGCGGCCCGAACTTTTGTCCGAAGCGCCCCTGTCGGCACAGGACCGGGAGTTTTTGCGGTCTTTACCGCGCCGGCGCGCCGGCCGCAACCTTTACGCGGCCCTGGTCCACTACCCGGTGCTGGACAAACAAAAAAATTCCGTGGCTGTATCTTTGACAAACCTCGACATTCACGATATAGCCCGCAGTTCGTGCACGTATGGCCTGGGCGGCTATTATGTGACAACCCCCCTGGCTGATCAGCGCCGCCTGCTGGATGACATACTGGCGCACTGGACCAGGGGTTCCGGCAGGGAAAGCAACCCCGACCGCGACACGGCCCTTGGCCTGGTCAAAGGGGTGGACCGCGTGGAAGACGCGGTGCTGGACATTGCCGCGGCCAGCGGGCAGGAACCTTTAGTAGTGGGCACCACCGCCGGGTTTGCGGACAAAATTTCCTCCCTGGGCTACGCGGACATTCGCAACGCCCTTAAAGAGCGCCCCGTGCTGCTGCTTTTCGGCACCGGACACGGGCTTTCGCCCGAGCTGCACGGGCTTTGCCATGCCTTTGCGCCGCCGGTGCGCGGCTTTGGCGGGTATAACCACCTTTCCGTCCGTGCCGCGGCCGCCATTGTGCTGGACCGTATTTTGGGCGACTGGCGGTGACGGCGGACGCACAGGGCATTCCAGGCGATAATGACAGGGCCGCGCCGCACGCGGCGGCCCCCGGAATCTTCAATATACACAAGGGCGACACGCCCCGGGGCAAGGGAGACAGCTATGGACATCATCAGACAGATTGAGCAGGAACAGCTGCGCATGGACCTGCCGGCCTTCAAGGCCGGCGATACCGTCAAGGTGCACATGCGCATCGTGGAAGGCGAAAAAGAACGCATCCAGGTCTTTCAGGGCAACGTGATCCGCCTGCGCCGGGGCACCACCGGCGGCACCTTCACCGTGCGGAAAATCTCCGGCGGCGTGGGCGTTGAGCGCGTGTTTCCTCTGCACTCGCCCTTCATCGAAAACGTCGAACTGATCACGGAAGGCCGCGTGCGCCGCAGCCGCCTGTACTACCTGCGCGAGCTCAAGGGCAAGGCCGCGCGCATCAAGCCCAAAAATAATTATTAAGATGACGCTCGGCCCCACATCCTGTGGGGCGCTCGCTATCGCGGGCCGAGCCGCGCCGGGGAACACGGTCCCCGGCGCGGCTCGTATTCCTGTTTCGCCGCGCGGCCGCCACACTTCCTGATCAATGCATATTCCCCAGTTTCATATCGGCGTGGACGAGGCCGGGCGGGGCTGCCTGGCCGGTCCGGTGACGGCGGCGGCGGTGCTGTTTCCGCCGGGCTTTGACCCGCAAAGCGCGCTGCCGGGCCTGACCGATTCCAAAAAGCTGTCCGAAGCCAGACGGGACGCCCTGGCCCCGGCCATACGCGGCCATGCGCTGGCCTGGGGAGTGGGACTGGCCTGGCCGGAAGAAATCGACACCGCCAACATCCTTAACGCCACCTTCCGGGCCATGAGCCGGGCCGTGGCCGCCCTGGCCGCGCGGGGCGGCTTTTTGCACGGCAGCGCAAGGCCTGAAGCGGAGCGGAAAAACGCCCCGCCCGCCGCGGATTCGGGGACAACGTCCGGGCCGTGTGAAAACGACCCGCCCGCCCCGGCCGCCGGACCGGCGGACAGCCTGCCCCCTCTGGTTATCGACGGCAACCACGTCATTCCGGAACTGGAATGGCGGTCGGCCTTTCCCCCGCCGCCCCGGCCCTTTTTTGTACCCTTCTTCGCCGCGTCCGTCGCCGTTGAAAAGCGTCCGCCCATCCTCCCGGGCCGCCGCCCCCCCATTTCGCCCGCGCCTTTTTTCCTCGCGGCGTGCCCGCCCCGGCCCCGCCCCGCATCCCAGTTTGCCGTGGTGGACGGCGACGCCCTGTGCCCGGCGGTGTCCGCGGCCTCCATACTGGCGAAAACCTGGCGGGATGCCCTTATGGTCCGCCTGGACACGCTGTTTCCCGGCTACGGCTTTGCCGGGCACAAGGGGTACGGCGTGGAGCGGCACCTTGCCGCCCTGGCTTCCCTGGGTCCCTGCCGGCTGCACCGCAAAACCTTCCGCAGGGTAAGGCCGGAACAGGAACAGTTCCGGCTGCTGTAACCCGTCGCTCGCGCGGAAAATTCCACAGGCTTCGCCAGGAAACAAATTTCGCCTGCTTCCGCGCGCCGCGCGCCGCCCGTCGCCAGAGCAAAGAGACATGTTCAAAGCCAATTCGCTCTGGCGGCTGTTCCGGGGTGAGCAATGCCATACAAAAAGCGCCTAAAACAGAAGAGCCTCTGAGGGGGGCAGAGGCTTTCTGTTAGGGGGGAGCTTTTTACTTCTCCGGCTTGAGGGGGGGGGAGCCGGATGCTCTGGGAAGCTTCTGACCAAGCCAGGGGGAAGCTTGTGGGGGAGGTGAGGGGGGCACCTCGCTGTGTCAGTTGTTTTATTTAGAGCAACTAGCGTGCCAACAACGGCGTTTTTTCTCATTTTTTATAAATATATAATTATCTTAATATATTATCTGCAAACATAGAACCCGCGTGTACACGGTGGCATTCCCGCGCCCACCGGATAAAGTGCGTAATCGCACGTGCGATATCGCACAAAAGTTCATCAGCGCACACAGCCACACGAGCAAAAAACCACAGATCGCCGCAAAGTTCCCCGGCGAACGGCGGGGCTTTCCGGCAAGCCGTGACATCCGCCGGGAAATCGGTTTAACTGGAACGCGGTTCCGGGCTCGATCCCGCCGCCCCGGCGGCGCGCCGGACTGCCCTCCGGCGTCACATCTTATACTGACCATGATCTGGAGGCTCCCGTGAAAGAATGGACCGTCGGCGACATTCTCGCCACTTCCGGCGCATACTGGCGCAGTTCCATGCTTCAGACCGCCGTACGCCTTGATCTTTTCACCCGTCTGGCCGCGGCGCCCCAAAGCGGCAAAGAACTTGCCGGGGCCGCCGGGTGCGACCCGCGCGGGCTGGGCATGCTGCTTACGGCCCTTGCCGCCGCCGGACTGCTGCGCCTGGAAAAACGCGCCGCCCCGTCCGGTTCCGCCCCCGTGGGCTTCGACCTGTGCACGGGCAGCGTCTACGCCGCCACCGAAACCGCCATTCGCTATCTTTCCCGGACCTCGTCCGAGTATCTCGGCTTCATCATCCTGCACCACCACCACCTGATGCCGGCCTGGAGCCGGCTTGACGAAGCCGTCCGCCAGGGCGGGCCCATCCGCTCCGCGTCCTCCTCCGACACCGACGAGGAAGAGGAACGCGAAGCCTTTCTTCTGGGCATGTTCAACATCGCCGTGCATCAGGCCCAGACAGTGGCCCGCCATCTTAATCTTTCCGCCCGCAAGCGCCTGCTGGACGTGGGCGGCGGCCCCGGCACCTATGCCGTCTTTTTCTGCCGGGAAAATCCCCATCTTTCCGCCACCATCTTTGACAAGCCCACCACCCGCCCCTACGCGGAAAAAATCGTGGATCGCTACGGCATGCGGGACCGCATCGACTTCGCGGGGGGCGACTTCCACCTGCAGGAACTCCCCCACGGCTACGACGCCGCCTGGATTTCCCAGATTCTGCACGGCGGCTCCCCTGACCAGGCCGCCGATATCGTCGCCAAAGCCGCCCGCTGCCTTAATCCCGGCGGCCTGCTCTGCATCCAGGAATTCATGCTCGAAGACAACCTTGATGGCCCCCTGCACCCCGCCCTGTTCTCCCTTAACATGCTTGTGGGCACCCAGGGCGGACAGGCCTATACCCGCAGCGAACTCGCCGCCATGCTCCAAAACGCCGGTGCGCGCGACATCCGGCGTCTTGAGGTCGATCTGCCCCAAAACTGCGCCGTCATGCTGGCCGTCATGCCGGGGTAAAGACTTTTTCCCAGGGGGCTCCGCCCCTTGGCACCCACCGAGGGGGCGCTGCCCCCTCGGGCTCCCCCGGCAGGGACTTGCGTCCCTGCACCCTGTATCTGGGGGATGCATCGCTTATCGGCAACGTATTTTGTTGTGCCGTATAGCGGCTCTCGGCGTGAGTTCAGCCTTTAAGTCCAAAAAGCTCAGGAACCAGAGCGGAGCTTGAATCCACCGTTTTCAGGACGGCATGGATTCAAACTCCGCTCTGGTTCCTGAGCTTTTTCACTATAACGGCGAAACCCGCGCCGGGAGCGTCTGTACGGCACAACAGGGCAAACCGCCGGCACGCGCCGCACCCACCCCGAAAAAGGGTCAAGGGACGCAAGTCCCTTGCGGGGTTCCAAGGGGCGGAGCCCCTTGGCCGGGTTTGGGCGAAGCCCCTTGGCGGAGTTCCCAGAGGCGGAGCCCTCCGGCAAAGGAGCCCAGGGGCTTTGCCCCTTACCCGAAGGTCATCCTTCGGCCTGGGCCAGTTCGTCGGGGTACAGGGCTTCTATGGACGCGCGGTAGGCGTCGAAGCGCCCTTCGCGGATGGCGTCGCGGGCGCCGCGCACAAGGTCCAGGTAATGGGTGAGGTTGTGCAGGGAATTGAGGCGGAAGGAGAGGATTTCCTTGGCGTGGAAGAGGTGGCGCAGGTAGGCGCGGGAAAATGTGCGGCAGGTGTAGCAGGAACAGGCCGGGTCGAGGGGACCGTCATCTTCGGCATATTCCTTGCGTTTGATGTTCACCTTGCCCAGGGAGGTGTACAGCGTGCCGTTGCGGGCGTTGCGCGTGGGCAGGACGCAGTCGAACATGTCCACGCCGCGCCCGATGCCGGTGACGATATCCAGGGGGGTGCCCACGCCCATAAGGTAGCGGGGCTTGTGCGCGGGCAGCAGGGGCGCGGTGTGGGCAAGCAGACGGTACATGACGGACTTGGGCTCGCCCACGGAAAGGCCGCCTATGGCGAACCCGTCGAAGTCAAGATCCGCCAGCATGGCCACGGATTCGGAACGCAGGTTGTCGAAAAAGCCGCCCTGGGTGATGGCGAACAGCAGGTTGTCCCCGGCCCCGCGCGGATAGGCCGCGCGCGACCGCGCGGCCCAGCGCGCGGTCAGCTCTATGGACCCGGCCGTATACTCGTAGGAAGTGTTCCAGGGCACGCACTCGTCCAGCACCATCATGATGTCCGAATTCAGGTTGCGCTGGATGTCCATGACCTTTTCCGGCGTGAACAAGTGCCTGGAACCGTCCAGATGCGAGCGGAACTCCACGCCTTTTTCGCTGAACTTGCGCAGTTCCGAAAGACTGAAGGCCTGAAACCCCCCGCTGTCCGTAAGAATGGGCCCATCCCAGGCGTTGAAGCGGTGCAGCCCGCCCCGCCGGGCCACAAGGCCGTCGCCGGGCCGCAGGTACAGATGGTAGGTATTGCCCAGAATAATTTCCGCGCCCAGGGCGCGCAGATCGTCGGGGGCCACAGCCTTGACGCTGCCCACCGTGCCCACGGGCATGAATATGGGGGTTTGCACCACGCCGTGGGTGGTGTGCAGTTCTCCGGCGCGGGCCGCGCCGTCGGTGTGGCGGATGATGAATGTTCCGGGCGTGTGCATAGGTAACCGGCTGTATCAGGTCCAAAGGGCACGGGCTTTGCCGACGGAGCCGTCCTTGCGGGTATACAGCAAAAACCCTTTGTCGCGCCCGTGCCGGTACAGGTCGCGGGTCAGGGCCACGTCCTTGCGGCAGTATTCCTCGATGAGATCCAGGCGGTTTTCCTTCCACCAGCGCAGGGCCAGCAGGCCATCGGCGCTTTTTTGCGCGCCCAGGGTGGCCGAGGCCAGACTGTCCAGAGAAACGCGGTGCCCCAGTTCTTTTTCCAGCTCGGCCAGAATATCCAGGGAATGCAGGCGCAAAAAGTCGCAGGCCGGGGCGTGGGGGGCCAGCACGGCATAGTCGAAGCGCAGGGTGTTGAATCCCACCACCAGGGGACCGGAGGCGAGAACCTCGCCCAGCTCGGGAATCTGATCTTGAGTATAGGCGGTGAAGGCGTCGGTACGCGAGTCGTACAGCACGGCGATGCTGACGCCCATATGCCGGGCCATGTGCCAGCCGCCCACCTCGCGGGCGGAAAGGCGCGTTTCCACGTCCAGCACCAGATACGGCTGCGGCATGAGGGAAAGTTGCACGGTCGTCGTCATAAAACCCGCTGCGGTTTTAAAATGGCATGTCTTACTGGGGAATACGAAGCTTTTGCCCGATATTCACCCCGCCGTTGGGGCCAAGGCCGTTGGCCTGCCGCAGGGCGGCCACGGTGATGTTGTGCTTGCGGGAAAGGGAATACAGGGTGTCCCCTTTGCGCACGGTGACGGTCAGGGGCTTGCCGGGAAGTTCCGGGGCGGGCTTTTCCGCCTGCCGGGCCGTCGTCCGCGCGGCCTGGGTCGTTCCGGGCCTTGCGGCGCGATCCGCCGGTTTTGCGGCCGGGGCGCTTGCCGCCTCCGCGCCCGCGTGGGGAATACGCAGGGTCTGGCCCACCTTCAAGACGGCCTTCTGGTCCAGGCCGTTGGCCGTGAGCAAGGCATGCATGGAAATATCGCGCGCGAGCGCGATGCCGGACAGCGTATCGCCGGAGCTCACCACATAGGTGGATGACGCGCGGGCGGCATCCCCGTCCCGCGCGGAAGAAGCCGGAACAGAAGCGGACTGGACGGAAGACTGGGGGGCCTTGTGTCCCGCCGCCTGCGCCCCGGCGGCATGCCGGACGGCGGGCCGATTTTTGCTGTTGCCGGGCACGGAAAGACGCTGGCCGATGCTCAGTTTGTCGTCACCGGACCCCAGGCGGTTGGCCAGGCGAATGCTGTGCACGTCGGTGCCCCATGCGGCGGCCAGGGAATACAGGGTGTCGCCCGGAGCGACGGTATATTTGCCCGCGCTGGCTGTGGGGGCGGAATCACGCTCCGGCAGAGCCGCGTAGACAGGCTCTTTGGAACGTCCGGGGATCATGATGGTCGAGCCGGGCCTGGGCAGGGAGTGAAACCCGTTGGCCATGCGCAAATCGGCCACGCTGGTCCGGTTGCGCTTGCTGATGGAGGACAGGGTATCGCCCTTGCGGACCCTGTATTCCCTCCAGTCGGCGTAGATACGCGCTTCGGAGCTGGCCAGCCAGATTTCGGCTTCCCGCTTTTTTTCCGGCAGCACGTAGGCCGTGCTGGTGCCGGTGGGCGGGCTGGCGGTGCGCCGAAAGGCCGGGTTCATGCCCGAAAATTCGTCCCAGGTCAGCCCCAGGGTGCGGGCCAGGCCGGAAAGACTGGTGCCCGGCGGCACGGTGACGGTTTCAAAGTCGTAGGAGTCGGCCGGGGAAGGCTCGGAAAAACCCAGCAATTTCAGGTTGCGCATGATTTTGGCCACGGCGAGAAGACGCGGCACGTACTGGCGGGTTTCCTCCTTCAGGCGCTGTTTTTCCTCAAGGTTGCAGTCCAGGCGGCACAGCTCGAAAAAATCCGTGGCCCCGGTGCCTTCCACGGCCTTGCCTATCTTGCCCTCGCCCGCGTTGTACGCGGCGGCGGCCAGATGCCAGTCGCCAAAGTCGGTGTACAGCTTCAGCAGATAGTCGGAAGCCGCGTATGTGGCCTTGAAGGGATCGCGCCGCTCGTCAATCCACGAAGTCTGCTCCAGCCCGAACTTGCGGCCGGTGTAAGGCATGAACTGCCACAGCCCCACGGCCCCGGCGGGCGAGATGGCGTTGGGGTTGCCGCCGCTTTCCACCATGGAAAGATAGGCGATTTCTTCGGGAATGCCGCGTTCGTTGAACACCTTTTTAATGTAGGGCAGGTAGCGCGCGGTGCGCTGGATAAAGCGCTCCATTGTGCGCCTGTGATCGTGGACAAAGTACTTGAAGTGCAGTTCGACAATCCTTGCGTCTTCCTGTGAAAGATTGGCGTCCAGAACCCCCTTGGTGTTGAAGGCCTCGAGTTCGGCGGGGGTCAGGGGCAGGCCGTCATCGCGGGGGACATAGGGCTCCTGCACCACTTCCTCGTAATCCTGCTGAAATTTGCCCGAAAGATCCGAAGAGGGTTTTTTAGGAGTACAGGCGGCCAGGGCCAGAATCAGCGCCAGCAACAGGCACAAGCGGTAAAAAGGCGTTCTGAGCGGGAATGGGGCCATGGAATCCTCTATGGTCGGCGGGAAAAGAAGCAATACGCATGGAATACGGCTTGCATTGCCGCGGATTGACGGGTACGTAGGCGCAAAAGCACGGATGCGCGGCCCGGCCTCCGCCCCCGGCTTTTCTCGCGGCGGGATGCGGGCAGAGCTTGCGCGGCATATGCTATACCTCATCCCGTCCCGCTAGGCAACCAACCCGGAAACAGCCCGGGTTGCCGTGATGTTCCGTCAGGCTTCTTTTTAGCCGGGGGGCGGGACCGAAGATCCAGCCGTCCCTTTTTCCCCTGTAATCCCTTTTCCGAGAAAACTCATGAGTTTTTCCTCCTTTCCCAAGCCCCCGGCCCGGCGCTCCGGCGACAAGCGGCGCGACGGCGAACCCTCCCGCCCCCGTTCCGGAAACGGTGAAAGCGCCCCGCGCCGCCATTCTGAAAAGGGCGACGATCATTATGAAAAACGCCGCTCCGGACACGATGAACATGAACGGAAGGCTCCCCGCTCCGGCCGTGCCGATCCCGATCACGAAAAGCGCCGCTCCGGCCGTGCCGATCCAGAGTTTGAAAAGCGCCGCTCCGGCCGTGAAGGCGGCCACGACCGGCGGGATCGCCCTTCCGGTCCCCGGCCCGGCGACAGCCGCCGCGAAGAACGCCGCCACGGCACGGGACACGCGCGGCGCGACGGGGCCGGAGAGGATTTCCGGCGCGGGCGCGGCGAGTTTCAGGACAAAGGGCATGACCGGGGACGCGACGGCGGACGGGATCATGCCGGCCGGCCCCGCCAGGACGGCCGTCCGTCCCCCCCGCGCGAGGCTTTCCGCAAGCCCCGCCGCGACGATTTTGAAGACGCGCCCCGCAAGCCCCGCCGGGAGCGGGACAGCGAAGCCCCCCGCCACAGTGGAGAGCCTTCCCGCCCGCACAGAGACGGAGACACCCGCCGTCACGGGACCGGGGCATTCCCCGGCGAAGAGGGCTTCCAGCCAAGCGCTCTTTATCCCCGCGAGGACGGCGCGCCGCTTCCGGATGCCCCCCGTGCCGACGCGGACCGCGCGCCCGAGCGGGAAGAACCCCGCCTGCTGCCGGGGCTGAAGCCCGTGCTGGAGCTTTTGGAGCGCGCCCCCGGCCGGGTGGACATGGTTTTTGTGCGCAAGGGGCGCCACGGCGAGGAGGCCGCCCGCCTGCTGGACCTGTGCCGCGAATCCGGCGTGCGCTTTTCCCTGCTGGATCCCCCTGCCTTTGCCAGGGTTTACGCGGGCAAAAGCCAGGGTGTGGTGGCCCGGCTGTTCGAGGCGGGCTTCGTCGAGGCCGAGGAAATTTTCGACAAGGCCATGGACGCGCCCCTGCCCCTGGTGCTGGTGCTGGATCAGGTGCAGGATCCCGGCAACGCGGGCACCCTGGCCCGCACCCTTTACGCCCTTGGCGGGGCGGGCATGATCATTCCGCGCCACAACGGGGTCTACCTCGGCGCTTCGGCCTCCAAGGCCGCCGCCGGGGCGCTGGAGCTTCTGCCCGTGGCCAAGGTCGCCAGCCTGGGCCATGTGCTGGACCAGGCGGACAAGCTGGGGTTCGCCATCTACGGCGCGGCCTCGGGAACGGACGAAGCGGAATACGCCGGGCCTTCCGGGGGAACCGGCGGCGCGGACGAACCCGAGCACGCACCGCACGGCGCGAAAAACCGGGAAGCCCCCGCCGCCGACCTCTTTTCCCTTGTCCCGCGTCTGCCCGCCGTGCTTGTCCTTGGCGGCGAAGAAAGCGGCATCCGCCAAAGCCTGGAAAAGCGCTGCCACACCCTGATCCGCATCCCCCTGCTGCGCGCCTTCGATTCCCTTAACGTCGCCCAGGCGGGCGGCATCATCACCGCCTGGTTCGCCAACTCGGCGGACAAAAAGCGGGGCTGAAAAAAGAGCGGGGCCTCCCCGGAAGCAGTACGCCAGGAAGGCTTCGCCCAAACCCCGCCAAGGGGCTCCGCCCCAAACCCGGCCAATGGGCTCCGCCCCTTGGAACCCCGCAAGGGACTTGCGTCCCTTGACCCTGTATCGGGGGGATGCGGCGCGTGCCGGCGGTTTGCTTTGTTGTGCCGTACAGACGCTCCCGGCCCGCGAGTTTCGCCGTTAAGGTGAAAAAGCTCAGGAACCGGAGCGGAGCTTGCATCCATGCCGTCCTGAAAACGGTGGATTCAAGCTCCGCTCCGGTTCCTGAGCTTTTTGGACTCAACGGCTGAACCCACGCCGGGAGCCGCTATACGGCACAACAAAATACGTTGCCGACAAGCTGTGCATTCCCCAAATGCAGGGTGCAGGGACGCAAGTCCCTGCCGGGGGAGCCCGAGGGGGCAGCGCCCCCTCGGCGGGGGCCAGGGGCAGCGCCCCTTTGGCGAAGCGGCTCTACCGCCCGAACAGGGCTTCGTGCAGGGATTCCTTGTTGACGGCGGCGTCGACAAGGGCGGCCCCCAGCTTGATCTGGCGCAGATCCCGGAGTTTTTTGGACTTGAGGATGAAGGACGTGCTTCTGGCGACGGTGTAGGTGTCCTCGCGCACGGAGACAAGGGGGACTCCGGCCTTTTCGGCTTTGGCGCGCACCAGTTCCGTGGGGGCTATGTTGCCGGTGAGGATGACGCAGGGAGCCGCGGCGTGCAGGGCGGCCAATTGCAGGTCGGCGCGGTCGCCGCCGACGATGACGGCGCTTTCCGGCGAGTTGCGCAGGTACATCATGAAGTTGTCCACCTGCATGGTGCCGATAAGAAAACCCTTGACCTCGCGTCCGGCCAGGGCGTTGGCCGCCACAATGCAGCCCGAAAGCCCCTGCGAAAGGTCGGAAACGCGCATGGCGGCAAGGCCGGGTTCGCGGGGGACGATGCCGTGCACGGTGACGCCGCGCGCGGCAAGATAGGGGGCCAGCACCTGTGTGGCTTCACGCAGGACGTTTTCCGGCACGTCGTTGAGCACCACGCCTATAAGGGCCGGACCGAGCAGATCCTTGAGGTAAAGCAGGGAATCATAGTTGACGGTACGGTGAAAGCGTTCCACCAACAAGGTCTTCAGACCCAGTTCGCGCACCACGGCAAGGCCGGGCGCGCCGCAGAAGCGGCCGGTTTCGGGAAACGCGCCGCAGCCGGAAACCAGGGTCACGTCCCTGCCGCGCGAAATTTCGGCATAGGCCGAGGCTATGCGGGGCAAGGCGTTTTGCGCGGCCTCGTCGAACAGGGCCAGGGCGTGCAGGTTGGCCGGAATCAGCACCGGGGTAAGGGCGTCCGGCGGGGCGCTCTGGCCCAGCACCTCCTGCACCACCAGCGCGTCGGCATCGCCCGGCACTTCGTCCACCTTCTGGAGCAGACGCCCCAAAGGCTTCATGTAACCCACGGAATACCCGGCCTTTTGCAGCAAAAGACCCAGGGAAAAGGAAAGCAGGCTCTTGCCCGCGCGCGGGGCCACGGAGCCGATGTAAAGTCCGGTCATGTTCGGCGCTCCGTCTTCTGGAACGTGTTAACTTCAAGGCGGCCGCCCGGCGTTGGCGGCGGAAGCGGGATTCTTCCGGCGCATGCCATGCGCCGGTCTTTCGCTTTCGCCCTTGGGCGGCTCCCGATTCCGCTTCCCGCACAATCGCTGTCCACTCTCTGCGGGCGCGGGCGGAACCGCCGCGCGGGAAACGCGGCGGTTCCGGGCAGCGTGCTTTACTGTACCAAAGCCATTGTGGCCTGGGCGATGGCCAGTTCCTCGTTGGTGGGAATGACCAGCACCGGCACGCGGGCGCCGGGCGCGCTGATGGAGCGGGCCTCGGGCGAACGCGTGGCGTTGGCGGCAAGGTCCAGTTGGATGCCCAGGTTTTCCAGATCGGCGCAGACCGCCTGGCGCAGGTCGGGGTCGTTTTCGCCGATGCCGGCGGTAAAGACCAGGGCGTCCACCCTGCCCAGCACGGCGTAATACGCGCCCACAAAGCGGCGGATGGTATACGCGAACATCTCGAAGGCAAGCTGGGCCTTTTGATCGCCCTTGGCGCGGGCGGCGTGGATGTCGCGCATGTCGTTCATGCCGCAGATGCCCTTGAGGCCGCTCTGGCGGTTGAGCATGTTGTCGATCTGCTCAAGGTTCATGTCGGTGTGCCGGCCCAGGAAGGGCAGCACGGCCGGGTCAATGTCGCCGCAGCGCGTGCCCATCATCACCCCGGCCAGGGGGGTAAGGCCCATGCTGGTGTCCACGCAGATGCCGTCCCGCACGGCGGTGATGGAACTGCCGTTGCCCAGGTGGCAGGTGATGACGTTAAAGCCTTTTTCGTCCCTGCCCAGCAGCTTGGCCGCCTGCTGCGCCACATAGCGGTGCGAGGTGCCGTGCGCGCCGTAGCGGCGGATGCGATGCTTTTCGTACATTTCATACGGCAGGGGATACATGTATGCCTTGGGCGGCATGGTGGCGTGGAACTCGGTGTCGAACACGCAGACCGAAGGCGCGTGCGGCAGCAGCTTACGCACCACTTCAATGCCCTGGATGTGAGCGGGGTTGTGCAGGGGGGCCAAGGGCGCGAGATCGCTGATCCACTGCACTTCCCGGTCGCCCACGATGCAGGATTTGGGGAAGATTTCCCCGCCCTGCACCACGCGGTGCCCGCAGGCGGCGATTTCCTTCAGGTCTTTGATAACGCCGAATTCCGGATGGGTCAGCAGCTTCATCACCATTTCCATGCCGGCGGTATGGTCGGGGAAGGGATGTTCCTCGGAAAGCTTGTGCTCCTTGTCCGTGCCGGGGTGGGCCTTGTGGGTCAGGCCGCCCATGGCGTCGCCTATGCGCTCCACCAGGCCGGAGCACAACACTTCCGTGTGATCCATGTCGATGAGCTGGTACTTGAAGGAGGAACTGCCGCAGTTTATGATAAGTATTTTCATGAGATTCTCTGGTCCGTGAAGGGTTAAAGGATTGAAAGGTGTTGAAGGA
This sequence comes from Desulfovibrio sp., assembly GCA_031549405.1. Taxonomy (GTDB): domain Bacteria; phylum Desulfobacterota; class Desulfovibrionia; order Desulfovibrionales; family Desulfovibrionaceae; genus Frigididesulfovibrio. Next base: position 44,267 of record JAVBPV010000033.1, on the reverse strand, counting down.
AAGGGGAGGGGTTTGGGGAGGGGGAAGGAAACTTTTCCAAAAGTTTCCTTCCCCCTCCCCAATTTCTCAACTCTTCTCTTACTTTCTGTCGGCTTCGGCCTGGGCCTGCACGGCGGTGATGGCGACGGTATTGACGATGTCGGCCACGGTGCATCCGCGCGAAAGGTCATTGACGGGCTTGTTCAGGCCCTGAAGCACCGGCCCGATGGCCACGGCGTCGGCGGCGCGCTGCACGGCCTTGTAAGTGTTGTTGCCGGTGTTCAGGTCCGGGAAGATGAACACGGTGGCCTGCCCGGCGACCTTGCTGTCGGGCAGCTTGGTGCGGGCGGTTTCCGGGTCGATGGCCGCATCGTACTGCAGGGGGCCTTCAAGAAGCAGTTCCGGCGCGCGTTCCTTGGCGATGCGCGTGGCTTCCACCACGATGTCCACGTCGGCTCCCTTGCCGGAACTGCCGGTGGAATACGAAAGCATGGCGACCTTGGGCTCCACACCGAAAATGCGGGCCGTCTCGGCCGAACTGATGGCGATGTCGGCCAGCTGGTCCGAGGTGGGGTTGGGGTTCACCGCGCAGTCGCCGAAGACCAGCACCCGGTCCTTGAGGCACATGAGGAAGACCGAGGAAACGATGGAAGCGCCCGGCTTGGTCTTGATAAATTCGAAGGCCGGACGGATGGTGTGGGCGGTGGTGTTGATGGAGCCGGAAACCATGCCGTCGGCGTCGCCCTTGTGCACCATCATGGTGCCGAAGTAAGTGGGATCGGCCATGATGTCGCGGGCCTGCTCCATGCTGATGCCCTTCTTTTTGCGCAGATCAAAATACGTCTGCACATATTCCTCGTACTTGGGCGACAGCTCGGGCTGGATGATGGCCACATTCAACTCAAGGCCCAGGTCGGAGATCTTGGAGGTGATTTCCGACACCTTGCCGATAAGAATGATTTCGGCCACGTTGCGGCGCAAAAGAACGTCCGTGGCGCGCAGGATGCGCTCCTCGGCCCCTTCGGGCAGCACGATGCGCATCTTGCGGGCGGCGGCGCGCTCGATAAGGTTGTACTCGAACATCTTGGGCGTGATTTTGGTGCTTTTAAGACTGACCAGGCGGCGGGCCACCTCGCGGGTATCCACGCAGGCTTCAAAGTGCCCCAGGGCGGTGTTGATCTTGCGCGTGTCGCCCGGCTCGATCTTGCCGTACAGATGCGCCAGCACCTGGATGGTCTTGAAGGTGTGGTCGTTGACGGAAAGGATGGGCACGGGCACACCTGTCCAGCCTTCAATCAGGCGATGGACGGAAACGGGCAGTTCCAGCCCGCCCGTCAGCACCATGCCGGAAATGTCCGGGTAGGAACTGGAAAAGCGCGAGGCCAGACTCGTCAGGATGATGTCCGCCCGGTCGCCGGGGGTGATGATAAGGCTGCCCTGGGCAATATAGTCAAGAAAGTTGCCCACCTGCATGGCCGCGATCAAATAGTCGTCCACCAGGGTGTCCAGACGGCCGTGGCCGTATAGCACCTGGGCGTCCAGCCATTTTTTCACGTCGCCCACCGTGGGTTTGCCCAGCAGGGGTTCTTCGGGCAGGACAAAGGTCACCAGGGGGTTGGTGCTGTTTTCCTTGGACACCAGGGCCGAGGCGATCTGGCTTTCTTCCCGCTCGGTGACGCAGGCGCGGTTGACGATGCAGGCCACCACGTCCAGGTCCTTTTCGTCCAGCTGGTCAAGGGTCAACTGGGTAGAGGCGATAATCTCCGTTGCCGACTTGGCCATGGCGTTGGCCACGATCAGCACCGGGCAGCCCAGGTTGGCCGCTATTTCCGCGTTAAGGTCAAATTCAAAGGTCGGGTCCTTGCCCATGAAGTCGGTGCCTTCGCACAGCACAAAATCGTAGTTCGACTCCAGATGCTTATATTTTTTCAGAATATTATCAAGCAACAGGGCATGCTGCCCACTGTTGATCAGGGTACGGGCATCCTGAAGCGTGTAGGCGTAAGTCTGTTCGTACGGAATATCCATGCCGAAATGTGTAAGCACAAGGTTAATATCGTGGTCACGCACGTTGGCATTTAACGGCTGGTTGATGATGGGCCGAAAAAAGGCGACTTTGCGCACGTTCTTCAACAGTAATTGCATCATACCCAGCACAATGGCTGATTTTCCGCTTTTTGTTTCGGTTGCCGTAATATAAAGATTGTTAGCCACAGGTTTCCTCCTGTACGGATGGGCGGGCTCAAGGTCAGGGCGCGCATCCGCCCGTGTCGTGAAAGAAGATTGCGCACACCCCGGTTCCGGCAATCTTGCGCAAATTATATTGTTTAGGCAACGGTTATTCCACGTTGCGGCCAAATTTTGTAGGCATGGGGAGGCACCGCCCCCGGCGGACTTTGTCCGACGGCTCCGGCCGCTTCATCATATCTATGAAACAGCCGGGGTAAAATATCCGTACAGCAAGGTGGCGGCGATCCACCAGACAAGAAGGCAGACAAAAAGGTTGAGACACTGCCAGGCCCTGGGATTTTTGAAGACAGGGGCAAGGACGCGCCCGGCGAAGCAAAGGGAAAAAAACCAAAGGACAGAGGCCGTGGCCGCCCCGGCGCCAAAGGCGTAGCGCCCGTCTCCCGGATAGTTGCCGCTGATGGCTCCCAGCATGACCACCGTATCCAGGTACACGTGGGGATTAAGCAGCGACACGGCCAGGGTGGCGGCCAGAGCCCCGCGCAGGGAGGAGCGGCTTTGGCCGGAAGGTGCGGAAACCGGGGACGCATGGCCGGACGCCGCTCCCCCAAAGGCGGGGGAAGCGGGCCGGACGCCTCCGGAAAAAGGCGGGGACACGGAGCGGGCCGCCGCGCATTCCGCCATACCGGAAACGGGCGGCTTTGCCGCGGGTTCCGTGGCTTCGTCCACGGCCAGAACGTCGTTCCGGAAGGCCTGCCGCAGACTCTTGGCCCCGAACCACAGCAAAAAGGCCGCGCCGCCAAGGGCGGCGGCAGCGCGCAGCGCCGCGCTTTGCGCCACCAAAGCGCCCACGCCGCCCACCCCCGCTGTGATAAGCGCCACGTCGATGCAGGCGCACAGGGCGGACACGGGCAAAGCGTGGCTGTTCCGGATGCTTTGGGTGAGCACAAAGGCGTTTTGCGCCCCTATGGCGACAATAAGGCTGGCCCCCATGCACAGGCCCTGCCAGTAGACGGTGAAAAGATCCACGGGAATCCTTTGCGGATGGATTGCGCTTTCTGATGCGGGCAGGCGCCGGCCGTCGCAATGGCAGTGGTCTTTCAGCGCTTCCGGCAAATCATGCATCATGCCGCTTGCAAGCGAGTAAGCGGTTTCACGCTCTCCGTCAACGATGCGCGGGAAGATTTACTGAAGGCTGAGCCCGGTTTTTACCCGGGGACTGGACTGTCTGATCCTGCCCCCCGGGTAAAAACCAGGCCTGAAGCGGTATGGCGAAACATACGCCCGCTACGGGGCGGCGGAGCCGGCGGGGGCAATGACAAATCCCTTGGTGGTGCCGCCGGTCTCGGAAGGCGTGCCGGCTATTTTGGAAAGATACGTATCGCCCAGATTTTTGATGTGATTGGCCACGTTGTCGAAATAGCTCTGGTGGGTCTGCTCTTCGACAATGATGGTTTCCAGCAGCTGGGCGCTGATGTTGTCGCCGTTTTCCCTACATACGAGCAGAAACTGGTTGTAAGCGTCGATGGTGTCGATTTCAAGGCCGGAGTCGAAGGGAAACACCACGCGCACATCCTGGCGCAACTGCATCTTGCCGTCCCGCTCCGAGGTGGGTTCGCCGTCCAGCTCTTTGATGCGCTCGGCGAACATTTCCGCGTGGCGCATTTCGTCGATGGCGATGAGCTTCATGTTGGCGGCAAGCTCGCCGTAATCCATGTCATCCAGATTATAGTGCTGGTTCATATATTGGGAAATGGCGTACAATTCCATGGATCGGGCCTTGTTCAACACTTCCAGAACCTTGGCGCGGCGGGCGTCGCGGCTGTTCGCGCCGGTTTTTGCCGCCTTGGGGGAGGCGGGAATGCGAGGGGCTTTCGACGGGGCAACCATGGGGACCTCCTGGTAGGGGTAAGCACCGCGGGAAAAACAACCGCCGCGCGGCGCGTAATTATTTTTGCTATACCCTCATGCACAAGCGTGTGCAACAGTTTAGCGATTATTTTATACTTAATTATAAAATAACAATTATAAGAACGGCTAAACGGTGCGCCGCCTGAGGAAAGCCGTAGCATTCCGGCCCAGGCGAAACTGCGAAACATATTTTTTTTAAAAACCGGGCCGCCGGGCCGGGCGGCGGCGGAAAGGCAAACGCCCGGGCAACCCGGCCGCAAAGAGCGCCGCAAGCGCAACACCGCGCCAAACGCGCGCAAAAAACTTTATTCCGCAATCCAACCAGCAAATATTTCAAGACAACGCCTTTGTAGAGCCGCCCCCCTTGTGGTCAGATAAAATTGAGGTTACCTTATTATCGCATAGCAACATATCGCAACGATTTCCCGTTGCGGCGGACACATTGCCAAGGAGACCACGTCATGCTCTCAAAACTCCACAGGTTTGCTTTGCCGCTTGCCCTGGCCCTTATCCTTTGCGCCGCCCCCCTGACAGGCGCGGCCAAAACGCCCGCTGTGGCCGACTCCAGCGCGATAAGCTGCCCGGCCGTAACCCTGCAGCACTGGAAGGACTCTTCCAACGAGGAAAGATATTCTTTTCTGCTTGGTTTCGTGACCATGCTTGAACTGGAAAAAGAATGGCAAGGCGCCAAGCCCCTGCCCATCGGCAAAAGCCTGAACAACAGCTGGGTGGCGGGACTTTCCGGCGTAACCTTGCGCGACATGGCCAAAGCGGTTGACGACTTTATCAGCGCCAACCCCGACAAGCTTGATACGCAGGTTGTGGCGGCGCTGGGCCATATATTTATCCGCCCCAAGCTGACAGAGCAGCAGCTTAAGGAAGCCAACGCGCGGTATACCCAACTTAAGGGCAAATAAGAGGAAACAGCCATGAAAAAACTTCTTGTACTGACCTTGCTGGCAGGCCTGCTGGTTCCGGCGGGCGCGTGCACCAACATGAATAAAACCCAGCAGGGCGCTCTTTCCGGTGCCGTGCTCGGCGCGGGCGCGGGCGCGGGCATCAGCGCTCTGGCCGGCGGCAGCGTGGGAGTGGGCGCGGCCCTTGGCGGCGTGCTGGGCGGCGTTACCGGCGGCCTGTACGGCCATCAAAAGCGGTAGCCACTCCGGCGGCGGCTTGTACGGCCGTCAAAAGAGACGACTATTCCGGCGGTCCCGCCGGGGACGGCGCCCTCCTTGCCGGGGGGCGCCGCCCGAAACGGCCGGCCCGGCAAAGGAGCTTCGCCGGGCCGGCCGCCGTCGGCCGCGCCGGATGGATGACAAACCCCGCCGACAGGGGTTATAGAACGATCCGCGAATGCATGCGCGCATCATTCTTCACTGTGTTAAAAGCACATCCGCGACGGCGGCGCTCGCTCCCCGGCATCTTCCTTCCAGGCCGCCGGCCGCCTGCCGCGTTTTTTCCCTCCAGCCCCAGGAACAGCCATGACTTACAGCCCCCTTATCCGCAGGATGCTCGTCCGCGCCTGCCCCGTCCTGCTCTGCGCCGGCGTCCTTGCCGCATCTCCCGCCCTGGCCCGCCCGGAAATGGCGGGCGGCAGCCCGGCGGACCGCTTCGCCCTTATGGATGCCGACAAAGACGGCAAGGTCACGCGCGAGGAATTCTTCGCCGCCCAGCCCCAGATGAAGGAAGCCGCCTTCCAGGCCATTGACGCCAACAACGACGGTTCCATCACGCCTGAAGAGTGGCAGACCTTCATCTCCGGGCACGCCAAGGGCGAGGCCCGTCCCGGCGGCATGGGAGGCCCCGGCGGCATGGGAGGTTCCGGCGGCATGGGTGGTATGCCCCCCGCGCAAATGGACCCCTCCTCGCCGGACGCGGCCAAGATGCCCCCCGCCGGCAACCCCGCACAGGGCACGCGCAAGCCCGACCTGATCATGCCCCCGGAAAACGCCCGTTAGGCTCCGCCCCGCAGTATGCCGGAACACACCAACGCCGGTCCGCCGGCGCGGCCGCCCTTTCGTGAGCGGGCGGCAACCCCTGAAGGCGAAAGCCGCGTCCCCGCCCCGCAGCCTCCCTTTCTGCCCATGAGCCGGGAGGAGATGGACGCCCTGGGCTGGGACGCGCCGGACATTCTGCTGGTTTCCGGCGACGCCTATGTGGACCACCCCTCTTTCGGCGTCGCCCTGCTGGGCCGTTTTCTCACCGGCAGGGGTTTTCGCGTGGGCGTCGCCGCCCAGCCCCGCTGGGAAGGCGCGGAAGCGCTGCAAGACATAGCCCGTCTGGGACGGCCCCGCCTGTTCGCGGGCGTCACTGCCGGAGCCGTGGATTCCCTGCTGGCCCGCTATACGGCTTTTCGCAAAATGCGCTCGGACGACGCCTACACCCCCGGCGGCAAGGCCGGAGCGCGCCCCAACCGCGCCTGCATCGTTTACACCGGCCTGCTGCGCCGCGCCTTTCCCGGCCTGCCCGTGGTCCTGGGCGGCATAGAAGCCTCGCTGCGGCGCGTCAGCCACTACGACTTCTGGTCCGACGCCCTGCGCCGCTCCATCCTGCTGGACGCCAAGGCCGACCTGCTGGTCTGCGGCATGGGCGAGTCGGCCCTGCTGGGCATCGCCCAGGCGGCGAAAGCCCTGGCAAGGAACCAGGCCGGAGCCCCGCCCCTGGATCGGGCCGCCCTGGCCGCCGCCTGCCGTGATATTCCCGGCGTCGCCTGGGTGCTGCCCGCCAAAGAGACAATGCCGGACGCCGCCGCGCCGGGGCAAATACCGGCCGTATTTCTGCCCTCGCACGAGGACATCCTGCAAAAGCCCGCCCTGCTCATGCGGGCCACTCTGGATATGGAGCGCCAGACGCATTCGGCCAAGGCGCGCGTGGCGCAGACCAGCGGGGACCGCACGGTGGTGGTTAATCCGCCCGCGCCGCCCCTTGCGCCGGAAGAGCTGGATGCTCTGTACGCCCTGCCCTTCTCCCGCCTGCCGCATCCTTCCCATACCCTGCCGGTTCCGGCCTGGGAGATGATCCGCACCAGCATCACCACGCATCGGGGCTGCGGCGGGGGCTGCTCGTTCTGTTCCCTGGCCCTGCATCAGGGGCGGCGCATCGCCTCGCGCGGGAGGGAATCCATACTGGCCGAAGCGGCGGCCGTGGCCCGGGGGCCAGCCCTTTCCGCCGCGGGCAACAGAAAGGCCGCTTCCGCCAACAGGACAAACGGACGCCCCGCCGCCCCGCCGCGCTGGGCCGGCTCCATCAGCGACGTGGGCGGCCCCAGCGCCAACATGTGGCGGGCGCGCTGCGCCCTGCCCCAGGGCAAGGAATGCGCCCGCACAAGCTGCATGCATCCGGAAATCTGCCCTTTGTTCCAGGTGGACCAGCGGGAAGGGGTGGCCCTGCTGCGCGCCGTCGCCGCCCTGCCGGGCGTGCGCCACGTGCGTATCGCCAGCGGGGTGCGCTTCGATCTGGCGGTACGCGACGCCGAAGCTTTGCGCGCCTATACCTCGGAATTTACGGGCGGGCAGCTCAAAGTCGCGCCGGAGCACAGCGAGGATGCGGTCCTTGGCCTGATGCGCAAACCTTCCATGCCGGTTTTCGAGCGGTTTCTGGAACTGTTTTCCCGCCACTGCCTGAAATCGGGCAAGGAACTGTACACCGTGCCCTATCTGATGAGCGCCTTTCCCGGCTGTACGGAAGAACACATGCGCCGCCTGGCCGCCTGGCTTAAAAAGCGCAACTGGCGGCCGCGGCAGGTGCAGTGCTTCATACCCACGCCGGGAACCGTGGCCACGGCCATGTTTTACGCGGGCATCGATCCGGACGGAAAGGCCCTGCACGTGGCGCGCACGGACAAAGAGCGCATGCGGCAGCATTACCTGCTGACAGGGCGTGGCGGGGACGGTTTGGCGTGATACTGCGTCAGGCATCGCAAGTACAGGGTCAAGAGACATAAGTCCCTTGTGGGGGTCCAGGGGGCAAAGCCCCCTTGGCAGGGGGTCCAGGGGGTCCGGGGGACGGAGTCCCCCGGCGGCCATCACGTCCCGGATTCGTCATCGGGCGAAGGGGCGTCGTCCTCTGCCGGTTCGGCGGCGTCAAGTTCCACGTAAAAGGCTGCTCCGCCAAGCAGGGGATGTCTGGGCAGGGCGCTGACCTCGCCGCCCCACGAACGGACCAGTCCGTGCACGATGGAAAGCCCCAGGCCCATGCCCTGATGGCGCTCTTTTGTGGTATAGAAGGGATCGAAGATGCGCTCGCTTCCCTTGGGCAGGCCGGGGCCGCTGTCGGCCACTTCGATACGCACGCGGCGGCCGCCTTCTTTCCGGGTGGCGATCACGGAGATAATCCGCCCGCCGGGAGAACTTCCGGAAGAAGCCAGGGCATGCACGGCGTTGCCCAGCAGGTTCACCAGCACCTGCTCAAGCTGCACGGCGTTGCTGCGCACCAGGGGCAGCGCGGGGGGGATGACGAACTGCACAGTGACGTCGCGGGTGGCAAACTGGTTTTCCATGATGCTTATGGCGTTCATAAGGGCCTGCCGCAGAGAGACCGGCCCCACGGGCACCTGTCCCTCGCGCATGACCAGGGCGCGCATGTGCGTGATGATGCTGCGGATCTTTTCCGCCTCGTGCATGATCAGCGAAAGCCGCTCCTGCAAGGTGTCGCGGGAGGGCTCCCCTTTTTCCATCAGCATCTGCAGGCCGCTGGCGTACAGGTGCAGGGCCGAAAGGGGCTGGTTGATCTCGTGGGCGATGCCGCCGGCCAGGGTGCCCATGGCCTCGATTTTGCGGGCGCGCTGCAGCTGCTGGTTTACCTGCAAACGGGTGGTGATGTCTTCCAGCATCATGATCAGGGCGCGCACCCCCCCTTTGCGCGGGGCCACAGGGCAGGCCACCATGCGCACGGTGCGTTCCGCGCCGTCCTGAAAGGTGACGGCGAATTCCTTTTCATGGCTGGCTCCGTCTCTGACGGCCGCCGTAAAAGGGCAGTCATCGCAGGAGGCAAAACCGCCGGCGGCCTGGGCGGACCGTTCCCGGGCGGTCTGGCCGGAAGCGCGGGAAGGCTGTTCCCCGCCGGTGCCGCCGGAACGCCCGCCGCTGTTGCCGGGCACGGCGGAAATGCGGGGCCCCGCGGCCTGACCGGAAACGCGGGCGGACGGTCCCCTGACAGCCTCGCCGGCGGCTCCGGGCCCCCCGGCCTTGTCCGCATGGCCCCCGGCTTCTCCCGGGGGGGGGGCTTCAAGCGGCTGGTAACCGGGGCAGCGCAGAGCCTCGCATACCCGGCGATCGCGGATGAAATTCTGGCCGAACCACTGCGCCAGGCGGCTGTTGCCGGCCTTGACCCGCAGCTGCGGGTCAAGCAGGGCGATGCCTATCGAAAGGTTGTCGGTAATGACGCGATAGCTTTGCTCGCTAAGATCCAGGGCCTGCTGCACCCGCACGCTTGCGGTGATGTTGAAGCCCACCTTCAGCACCAGCTTGGGCCCGCCGGGCTCTTCGAACGGGTAGGAATAGACGCGGAAAGCGTGCTTGGTGCGCGGGTGCACCCATTCCATGACGCTGGACGAGCGGGAGTTGATCACGTCCATGGGCGGGCAGAAGCGGCAGGGCTCCTGCTGGCCGCGCAGAAGGCAGTGACAGTTCTGCCCTTCCGCGTTGCCGAAAAACTGCTCGAAAGCCTTGTTGTAAAAGCGGATGCGGTGGTCCTTGTCCACAAGCACCACGTAGCAGGGCAGCAGGTTGACGATGCGGGCCAGCCGCTCGCGGTCGGCGTGCGAAGCGCCCGCCAGGGCGGCGGCCACGTCGTCGGCGTTTTGGCGCTCTTTCGCGTCTGTCTGGTCCGTCACGGGGTTATCTCCGTTCGGTCTTTTTCCGGTGCGAGGACCGGAAGTGCACGCGCATGGGCGCGTGGGCAATGCCGAAAATGGCGCGCAGCGACCGTTCAAGATACCGGGCGTAGGTGGGCATCACCCGTTCCGCGTCGCTGACGAAAAACACAAAAGTCGGGGGCGCGTTCTCAGCCTGGGTAAGATAGAAAAACTTGGGACGCGCGCGGTTGACCATAGGGGGCTGGTGTTTTTCCAGCACGGCGGCCATGGCCCTGTTAAGCTGCCCCGTGGAAACGCGCACGGCGCATTCGTTTTGTATTTTGCGCGCCAGGGGCACGATCTTCTTCAGATTGTGCCGGCTTCTGGCCGAAACGAACAGCAGGGGCACATGCGGACAAAAAACCAGGGCCAGGCGGTATTCCTTCTGCACTTCCTTGCGGCGTGAGGGCTCCACCAGATCGCACTTGTTCACCAGCACCATGAAGGGCGTTTTGCGCTCGTGCAGCAGGTCGATAAGGCGCTTGTCCTGCTGGGTCAGGCCCTCGGTAACGTCCAGCACCAGCAGGGTGACGTGGGCCTTGGTGGTGCTTTTCAACGAGGCGTTGACGCTGTAGCGTTCCACCGTGTCGGTGATTTTCGTCCTGCGCCGCACTCCGGCGGTATCCACAAAGGTGCAGGGCTCGCCGTCGATGACGGCGTCCACGTCCACGCTGTCCCTGGTGGTGCCCGCCACTTCGCTGACGATCATGCGCCGGCGCCCGGCAAGGGCGTTGACCAGCGAGGACTTGCCCGCGTTGGGCCGCCCCAGCAGGGCGATGCGCAGCGTTCCCGGCGCCGGGTCCGGGCTGTCTTCCTCCCCGGCCTCCTGCCTGTCCGCCGTCCTGGCAAGGCGTGTTTCTTCCTCGGAAAGCTCCGTTTCAAGCAAGAGTTCCAGTTCTTCCAGGGACAGGGCGTCCAGAAGATCGTCCGCCTTGTCGGCAAGAGCGTCGCCCGCTTCCGTCCGCGTATTGCGGCCGCTGCGAAAGGCCTCGATCTTTGCCGCGACCTCCGCCGCCGTCCACAGGGCGGTTTCCGTCCAGGCCTCTTCGGTGGAAAGGTCCGCCGGTTCCCCGGCTTCCGGCGCGCCGCCGCCCTCGCCGTTCACATCCCCTTCCCGCGCACGCGCGTGCTCCTGCAGCAGCTTTTTCCGCAGGCGGCGGCTTGCGCCGTCCAGCAGCAGGTCCGCTGAAGGGTCCCCGTCTTCCGCCCTTTCTTCGTCCCCGAAAATCCGGGCGCGCATTTCCTCTTCCAGAACACGCACATTGTAGCCGTGGGCGGCGGAACAGGGCAGGATTTCCAGACCCAGGCCGTGGAATTCCGCCATAAGCAGATCCGCCTTTTCCGGGCCGTCCACCTTGTTCACCACCAGGATCAGCGGCTTGTTCATGCGGCGCAGAAAAGCCGCCAGATGCGCGTCAAAAGGGGTCAGTCCCTCGCGCCCGTCCACCACAAGACAAAGCAGCGCCGATTCGCGCACCGCGTCCTTGGCCTGTTCCAGAATGGCGGCCTCGAAGCCCCGGATGCCTTCCGGCCCCTGCTCCACGCGCGCGTGGCTGTCCAGCGTGACCCCGCCGGTATCGATGAGGATGAAGGAATCTTCGCCCGCCGAGCGCACCAGCCCCTCCATGCGGTCGCGGGTGATGCCGGGGCGGTCGTGGGTGATGGCCCTGTTGCTGCGGATAAGCCGGTTGAACAGGGTGGACTTGCCTACGTTGGGGCGGCCCAGAAGAGCCACCTTGGGCAGCGGGGATTCGGGACGCGACAGTACGGGATGGGTAAGGGAGCTCATGCTGTTACTGTACTCATTAGGGCGGCGTCTTACAAGACGCGCGGCTGTTTTCGGCCCGGCGGGCGGACGTTTTTCCCGATTCCGCAAACCGGAAATTTTTTCCGGTCCCGCAGAGCGAAAAAAGCCCCCGGCCGAGGCCGGGGGGGCGTTTTCTACATTTCCTGCAACATCGCCGCGTTGCCCTCCCTGGCGAGAAAATCCGCCAGGGCTCTGTGTTCGGCCTCGTGGCCGGAGGCCCCCAGCCGGGCGTTGGCCAGGCGCTTGCCCAGTTCCACGGCGGGCTGGTCTATGGGATTGATGCCCAGCAGCCAGCCGGTAAGGATGGTGGCGGTCATCAGCGTTCCCATAAGCTTGCCGGCCGCGCGCTCGTCGGGGGCGTGCATGGCGACGTTGACCAGGGGCACCTGGCTTTGCGCAAGGGCCATGCGGGTCCCCAGGCCCTCGGCCAGCAGCAGGTCGCCAAAGCGCTGCCCGGCAAGATAGCGCCATTTTTCCGGCACGTCGCCGCCAAAGGCCGGCCCCTTGTCCAGAGCGTCGCAGGTCAGGAACAGGCAGCCCTTGTTGCGCGGGCCGTCCAGAAACATCTGGTTTACGGAATGCTGGTCCGTGACCCCCACGGCGGGCACGGGCATGGAGCCCTTGCCGCCCTTGCCCAGGCTTTCGGCCCAAAGCTGGCTGAACCAGGCCCCGAAATAGTTCCACAAGGGGATATAGGAAAAGAAAATCAACTCGCTGTAGCCGTGCTCCATAAGTTCGCGGCACCACAGGGCCAGACGCCAGGAAGGATGGGCGGCCAGATTCCTTTCCAGGTCCGCCGGACCGCGGGCAAGAGGAGCGGCCACCTCGGCGGCCCCTTGCAGCAGGGCCTTCCAGTCCATGCCCATGAAGGCGGCGGGCAGCAGCCCCACGGCGGAAAGCACGGAATAGCGCCCGCCCAGATAATCCGGCACGGGCAGGGAGTCGAGGCCCTGCGCCGCGGCTTCGGCGCGCAGTTCCCCGGCTTTTTCGTCGGTGATCATCACCACATGCTCTTTCCACGCGCCGCCAAGGGCCTTTTGCAGCCAGGGCCGCACCAGGAAATACTGTCCCATGGTTTCGATGGTGCCCCCGGACTTGGAAATGACCACCACCACCGTTTCTTCGGGATTAAGCCCGTTCATCCAGGCTGTCAGAGTGTCCGCGTCGATGTTGTCCGCGATCCAGACCCAGGGGCCGTTGTGGCCGGGACGGTCCTGCGCCGGAAAAAACGCTTTTTGCAGCGCCCGCGCGCCCAGGGCGGAGCCGCCGATGCCCAGCACCAGCATGTGCCTGAAACGGCGCAGTTTTTCCGCCAGGGGCGGAAGGGCGGCCTCCAGAGCCGGGCGGAAAGGCATGTTCAGATAAGGGAGCTCCCCGGCCGCGACTTCCTTTGCCAGGCGCGCGGCGCACGCGGACAACAGGGGGGCGAAGCGGGAGTTTTCCGGCGTAATCCCCGCCAGACGGCAGGTAAAGGCATAGGACCAGTCAAGATGGTGAACGGTCATGGCGCTCTCCTTTTGGGACTTGGGGCTCCGCCCGGAGCCTGGGGCCACGCCCCCTGCCGGTGGGGTCCGGGGAGGCTTTGCCTCCCCGGAAGCTTAAGTAATCGTTACCCGTTAGCGCAGCAGGACTTTGCCTATCTTGTGCAAAGCCTTGACCAGGGTTTCGTCGCTGACGGCGTACGAGATGCGAATGCAGCGGTCGTCGCCGAAAGCCGCGCCCGGCACGGCGGCCACCCCGGCTTCGGCCAGCAGGGTGGTGCACAGGGTGGTGGAGTCGGCGAAGCGGCCGCAGTAATGACGGTGCACGTCGGGGAAAATGTAAAAGGCCCCGCCGGGTTTGGGGCAGAGCACGTCGGGCCACGAACCGACGATTTCCAAAGCCAGATCGCGCCGCCGCTCAAAGGCGCCGCGCATTTCGCCCACCGGGGCGAAGTCGCCGTTCAGGGCGGCGATGGCGGCTTTTTGGGCGATGGAGCAAACGTTGGAGGTGGATTGCCCCTGCAGACGGGACATGGCCTTGATGTATTCCGGATGGGCCAGGGCGTAGCCCACGCGCCAGCCGGTCATGGCAAAGGTCTTGGCCACGCCGTTGGTGATGACGAAAAGTTCCGGGTATTTTTGCCACCAGGGGGCAAGGCTCGTGGGCGTGAAGGGCTCGTATACCAGTTGGTCGTAGATTTCGTCGGCTATCACCAGCACCCCGCGCTCCACGGCCCATCCGGCCAGGGCGTCGAGTTCCGCTGCGGTATAGCAGGCGCCGGTGGGGTTGGAAGGCGAATTGAGGAACAGCGCCCGGGTTTTGGGGGTGAAGCTTTTTTCCAGATCCGCCGGGGTGACCTTAAAGCCCTTGTCCGGCGAGGTGCTGACGATGACCGCCTTGGCCCCGGCCAGTTCCACCATGGGCGGATAGCTTACCCAGTAAGGGGCGGGAATCAGCACGTGATCGCCGGGATTGAGCAGGACCTGGCAGAGATTGTACAGGCAGTGCTTGCCGCCGTTGCTGATGATGATGTGTTCGGCCTCCGCCGCGACGCCGTAGAAACGGTTGAAATAGGCGGCGGCGGCGTTGCGTAGTTCGGGAATGCCCGGCACGGGGGTGTAACGCGTAAACCCGGCGTCAATAGCTTCTTTGGCCGCGCGGCAGATGTGGTCCGGGGTGGCGAAGTCGGGCTCGCCCACGGATACGCTCAGGATATCCTTGCCCTGGGCTTTGAGTTCCTGGGCTTTGGCGCTTACGGCCAGAGTCGCCGATGGTTTGAGTTGCGAGACACGGTCGGCGAGTTTCATTCCATAAACTCCTTAACTTTGGCGCCCCGCTGTTTTCGCGGGGGCGGGTGACTGGCGCGGGCCGGAATGGCCCGCTACGGGGGACTTGCGTACGGCGCGGCCGCGCCGTGGCGGAACTCTTTGATCTTGGTAGCAGGTTCCGCAACGGCTGTAAATTGACGGACGGAACAAAGTTGGCCGCGCGCGCCCGCGCTTTGCCCCGCAGGCGTGAAGCAGCAGCCGCGCCCCGCCGGGGCTCCTTCGCCCGGAGCGGGACCGGCCCCGCGCGGGAAACCTCCTTCAACGTAATGGCATCATTATGGATTTCGATACGCATATCATGAGACCGTAAACCAACCGACACGCAACCGTAACACATAGGGGGCAAAGCTTTGCGCTGAATCATCTGAAAATTCGCGGAAGGCCCCGCTTTACGGCACCGCCGCCGCAAAAAACGAACGATTTGACCATGCTCCCTGTCTCTATGCGTATTTTCGCCGTCTCTTGCCGTTCTTGCTGGGCGACACGGTTCCGGCCCCTGCCGAAGAATGGTTGAAACTGTTCCGGGGGCGGCCGCAGAACGGACGCCCCCGGTGGATAGCTTCCGGAAAAGACGCCGACACCTTTTCCGGTAGCAGCCGGTACTGCCACCGGCCTCTCCCTGCCCGGGTTCCAATATGCGCCCATACGCATATTGGAATCCGGGCCGCTTTATGGCAGGTATACGCCGATGAAGACGCACACCTCTGTCGTTCCAATATTGCCCTTTCCCGCCGGTTCTGTCGAGGGAAGTTTCGTCCGCCGCGTAAAACGTTTCAGCGTGGAATTCGTGCTGGAAGGGCGCAGGCGGTGGGCGCACACCAACAATTCGGGCTCCATGCTGGGCCTGCTCAGGCCGGGCTGCCCGGTATGGGCCTCTCCGGCGGCGGGAGCGGGACGCAAGCTTCCCTATACCCTGGAGATGATGCGCCTTGACGGCATGTGGGTGGGGGTGAACACCCTTGTCCCCAACCGGCTTTTGCGCGCGGCCTTTGCGGCGGGCCTGCTGCCCTGGGCCAAAGGCTACACCGTATACACGCCCGAGGCCCGGCGCGGACAAAGCCGCCTGGACGCCTGCCTTGCCGGTCCCGGCCTGCCCCCCCTGTGGGTGGAATGCAAAAACGTCACCATGACCGAAGACGGCGTGGCCGCCTTTCCCGACGCGGTGACGGAGCGGGGGCAAAAGCACCAGCGGGAAATGGCCTCCATCGCCGCCTCGGGCGAGCGCGCGGCCTTTTTCTACTGCGTGCAGCGTTCCGACGCGCGCTGCTTCGGCCCGGCGGACTACGTGGACCCGGACTACGCCCGGCTTTTTTACGAAGGACTCGCCGCGGGCGTGGAAGCCTACCCGCACGAAGTCCGCCTTTCCACGGCGGGAGTTGGCCTTGGCCCGCTTCTGCCCCTTGCCCCGGCCCCCTGAACAATATACAATCACGCATGTTTCCGGCGGGGCGGGGAGGTTTCCGCCGCCCGGAAGAACGCAAAGACCCACCTCCCAAAACGGCGTCCGGCTTTTGCCGCGCGGCAAAACTCAATTCAACATAGAGCGCAATATGTCATCTTCTTTCAAATGCGGCTGGGTTGCCCTGATGGGCCCGCCCAACGCGGGCAAGTCCACCCTGCTGAACACCTGCCTGGGACAAAAGGTGGCCATCGTGTCGCCGCGCCCGCAAACCACGCGCAACCAGATCACCGGCATTTTGTCGGACAAGGACGCCCAGATTATCTTTATGGACACGCCGGGCATTCACCAGTTGCGCGGCAAAATGAACCGCCTGCTGCTTCAGTCGGCCTGGCAGGCCATGGAAGGCGCCGACGCCCTGGGCATTATTCTGGATGCGGATCTGTACGCCAAGAAGCCGGAATACCTGGAAAAGGACATCGCCCCCCTGCGCGAGCCCATGGCGGCGGAAACCCGCCCGGTTTTCGTTGTCGCCAACAAGGTGGACCTTCTGGGCGACAAGACAAAGCTGCTGCCCCTGCTGGAAACCCTGAACGGATATTGGCCCCGGGCTGAAATATTCCCCGTTTCGGCCCTTAAAGGCGACGGCATCCCCGCCTTTATCGCGGCCCTTAAAAAAGTCCTGCCGGAAGGAGAGGCGCAATTCCCTCCGGACCAGCTTTCCACCCTTCCCCAGCGCTTCATGGCGGCGGAGATCGTGCGGGAAAAGCTGTTTTTGAACCTGCGGCAGGAGCTGCCCTACTCCACGGCCGTGGACATCGAGGCCTGGCAGGAAGACCCGGAGCGCGGCCACGTGACCATTAACGCCGTCATCTACGTGGGGCGGGCCAGCCACAAGTCCATGGTCATCGGACACGCCGGGAGCAACATCAAGGATGTGGGCCAGGCCGCGCGCAAAGAGATCATGGAGCTTCTGGACTGCAAGGTCCACCTTGAACTATGGGTCAAGGTGCGGGAAAACTGGAACGACGACGTTTCCTTCCTGCACATGCTGGGCCTGGGGGCGCAGGAAGTGCTATGAACATTCCGGCGCGTATGGAGCCGCCCGCGGAGGGCGGCCGCGGATCTTCCGGCCCGGGCGGGGGTTCGGGATTTTTGCCGGGGGATTGCCCGCCGCCCGCTTTCTTGCCGCCCGCTTTCTTGCCGGAAGCAGCCTCGCGCGCCCTGCGCGCGCGCTTTGACGCCGTGTGCGCACGCCTGGCCGAAGCCGTGGCTCGCTCCGGCAGGCGCGCCGATGCCGTAAGCCTGGTGGCGGTTTCCAAGCTGCACGAAGCACACGCCGTGGCGGACCTGGCCGCCTACTGGGCCCGGCGCATCGGACGGGAAACGGCGGACGCCCGGCCCGTGTTCGGCGAAAGCTACGCCCAGGAAGCCCTGGCCAAAATGGACGCGGTGGCGGAACTGCTTGGCCCGCGCGGGGCCGCAAGGCCCGCTTCGCCGTTGGGCGGCACGGACGCGCCGCCTGTGGACTGGCACTTTATCGGCCACGTGCAAAGCAGAAAAGCCAGGGATATCGCCGGGCGCTTCGGGCTGGTGCATTCCGTGGATTCCGCCAAACTTGGACAGGCCCTGCAAAAGGCCTGGCGGGACAGGGTCCGGGGGGCTCCCGTGGGTCTGCGCGAGCCCGCGCCCGGCCCGCAGAACATTCTGATACAGGTGAACATAGGGCGTGAGCCGCAAAAAAGCGGGGTGGACCCGGACAGGGCCGAAGAACTGCTGCTGAAGCTTGCCGCCATGCCCGAACTTGCCGTGCAGGGGCTGATGTGCCTGCCCCCCCACGCGGAAGAACCCGAAGAAGCCCGGCCCTATTTCGTCCGGATGCGCCTTTTGCGCGACGCGCTTGCCCGGCGCACGGGCCTTGCTTTGCCGCACCTGTCCATGGGCATGTCCGGCGACTTTGAAGCCGCCGTCGAAGAAGGCGCCACCCTGGTCCGTATCGGCACCGACATTTTCGGCCCGCGCGAGGCGTAGGCTTCGGACAGCATCCATCCGGGACAAAGCCCCGGTGCAATAAGGCTACCCCTAGCAGCTCGAATTTAAGGAACGTTTTTTGCATTGGTTCCCCGATGCGCCGCCTTTTCCACGCTCAGGGAATCCAACCAGCCATGCGGGGGTTGCAGGAATGGATCTAGCCACAATTCTCGGGATGCTCGTTTCCTTCGGTCTGATCTCCACCGCCCTGTTCGCGGGCGGCAGCCCGGCGATGTTCATAAATCTCCCCTCCATACTCATCGTCTTCGGGGGCACCTTCGGGGCCGCGCTTACCCACTATCCGCTGCCCACGGTGCTGAAGGTGGGCGCCATCATCCGCAAGACCCTGGTGGGCAGGACGCCTTCGTCCACGATCATCGTCGACCAGTTCATGGATTACGCCAACCGCGCCCGGCGCGAGGGCATCCTTTCGCTGGAACCTATTGTGCGCAACCTGGACGATCCCTACCTGCGCAAGGGCCTGCAACTTACCGTGGACGGACTTGAGCCCGACGCCATCCAGAACATCCTGGAAACGGAAATCAACAATACCGAAAGCCGCCACGAAGTGGGCATCGACATGCTTAACGCGCTGGCCACCTATGCCCCGGCGCTGGGGCTTATCGGCACGGTCATAGGCCTTGTGCAGATGCTCAACACCATGAACGACCCCAGCACCATCGGCCCGGCCATGGCCGTCGCCCTGATCACCACCTTTTACGGAGCGGTGATGGCCAACCTTATTTTCCTGCCCCTGGTGGGCAAGCTCAAGCACCGCTCCAAAGAGGAAATCCTGATTATGGAGATGCAGATGGAAGGGGTGCTCGGCATTTCACGGGGCGAAAACCCGCGCATCATCATGGAAAAGCTCAGCAGCTTCCAGGCGCCCAAGGAGCGCCGGAGGACGTAAGGGCATGTTGTTCAGACGCGCAAAGTCCGGCGGCGGCGCGGCCGTTCCCCCGTGGCTCATCACCTATTGCGACCTGATGACGCTGCTGCTGACCTTTTTTATCCTTTTGATCAGCATGGCGGTGATTGACGAGCGCTCCAAGCTGGTGGTGCTGGGGTCGGTGGGCAAAACCTTCGGCATGAACAAGCGTCTTTTCAACCCCCTGGGGGACAAGAACAAGGACAGCGCCCGCGAACCGGGGGCGGTTGACGCGCCGGAAGAGGATCTTGCCCCCATGCGCGACATGCTCTACGACGACGTGGGCAAGGATCTGCAATTTCAGGAAAATAAATACGTGCAGATCTTTTCCATCAACGACGAGGTGCTGTTCCAGCCCGGCGGCACGGAACTGAGCGCCAGAGGCGTCGAACTGCTGGACAAGATTCTGCCCTACCTGCAAAAAATAGAGTACCCGCTGCTGGTGGCCGGGCACACAGGCCCGCGCCGCGACGAGCAGGGCATAGCCTACAAGGTGGATCTTGACGAACGCAGGGCCGACGCCACGTGGCTGCTTTCCTACCGCAGGGGGGCCTCGGTTTACCGGCACCTTACGCTCAGGGGCATACCGCCGGAGCGTCTTTCGCAGGAGGCCTTCGGTCAGTTCCACCCCCGCTTCAGCAACAACACTCCCGAAGGCAGGCAGAAAAACCGGCGGGTTGACCTGGTGCTGGACAAACGCAACCAGGAATGGATCGAAAAGGTGGAAGGAATCCGGGAAAAAGAGCCGGAAACCGTGCGGGACCACTATTACAAGGGGTTTCGCTTCGATCTTTCCACCCCCGGCGCGACGCCGGGAGGCAGGCCTTAAATGGCGCGGCGCGAAAAAAAGACATGGCAAAGCCCCGGCCAGTCCTGGCTGATCACGCTTTCCGACCTGCTGACGCTGCTTTTGACCTTTTTTGTGCTTTTGCTCACCATGTCCTCCATGGACGTTTCGGTTCTTTCGCGCATCAGCGCGTATTCCGACAGCAGATCCATGCTGGACTCGGGCGGAAAGGGGCGCATTCCCGAGCGCATCGTCCTGCTGGTCAAGATGCTGCGCGACCCTGAAACCCTGCTGGAAAAAAAACACCGCATCAAGGATCTGCTGTTTCCCCTGGATGTGCTGCCCAAAGAGCTGCCCCCGGGTGATCTGCAAAAAAATCTCGAAATCCTGGCACACCCCGAAGGGGTCGTCATTGTTTTGACAGGGGAGCTGCTTTTTCCCCAGGGGTCGGCGGAACTTGACGACACGGGCAAAAAGTTGCTTGACGCCCTCGCTCCTGTTATCCTTGCGACCAATTCCGACGTGAACATAAGCGGGCACACCGATTCCGCCCCGGCCAAAGGCATAAGCAACGACGATCTTTCGGCCCTGCGCGCCCTGGCGGCCCTTGACCGCTTTCTGCCCGCGGGCATTCAGGCGGACAGATTTTCCATCAGCGGCTACGGGGCCGACAAGCCCATGTTCTCCAACAATACGGAAGAAGGCCGCCGTAAAAACCGCCGGGTGGAAATTTTATTGAAAACCGCCCCGCGTGTCGGCAAATATCTTTAAGAATTTTAGACAGAAAGCCCCATGTCCAGGCCGCGGGGAGCATTGGCGCGCGCATGCGGATGGCGATGACCGGAAAAAACGCGCGATTGGCATGGCTTTTGCCATAACTGTCCAATACTCATTTCATAAATGGTCCTTTGGCCTGTTTATGAGGATCGCTTCGCCGGAAAACCTGGTTTCCGGCACGCTCGCGCCGCCCCTGGCGGCGCGCCGGACGCCGTCCGGCGCTGGAAGTCTTTCATGATGAATTATGAGATGGCTTCCGGTATTCTCACCGGCGGGGAAGTAAATAAGGAAGTTGCCATGGCAGAAGAACAAGCACCGAAGAAGAAAAGCAAGCTCAAGTGGATCGTTCTCATTTTCCTGCTGCTGATGCTTGGCGGCGCGGCGGCGGGGTGGCATTTTTTCCTGGCCGACAAGCTGAACCTGCCGGGCGGCCTGGGCGGGGGGGCGGCGGGAACCCCGGCCGCCGCGCCCGCCGCCCCGGCGGCGCGGGCGGGCGCTCCCGCCATGGGCGCCACGGTGCCCTTGCCCGTGTTTACGGTGAACCTGGCCGATCCGCTTGGCCAGCGCTTCATCAAGCTGTCCGTCGAAGTAGAGGTGTCCAACCCCAAGGTGGTGCAGGAACTGGACCTGCAAAAGGCGCGCGTCCGCGACAGCATCATCCTGCTGCTTTCCAGCAAAACCTACGCCGACATCGCCACAATGGAAAGCAAGATGCTGCTGAAAAGCGAAATTACCGACAGGCTCAACACCATTCTGGGGCCCGGGAAGATATCCCAGGTGTTCATTACCGATATGGTCATCCAATAGGGATTTGCGGGCGCATCCTTGCTGAGCGGCCCGCCAGTTCCATTCGTGAATTTTTCTAGCATAAGGAACGCATCATGAGCCCCAACGAAGATCTGGATCAGGACGCCCTTGCGGCGCAATGGGCATCCGCCCTGGAAGAGCAGGAAGAAAGCCCGGCGGGGGCGGGGGGCGGCGACTCGTCGGACGACGCCCTTGCGGCGGAATGGGCCGCCGCCCTTGCCGCCGACGAGCAGGCCTCGGTCAAAAAAGAAAAGGAACAGCAGTCCCTTGCCGCCCAGGCAAAGGTGGCCGATTTCCGCGACCTGACCGACGAGGCCAAGGCCCCGCGCGCCGACGGCAGCCGTCGTGAACTGGACTTTATTCTGGACATCCCGCTGGACGTTTCGGCGGAGCTGGGGCGCACGCGCCTTTTGATCAACGAACTGTTGCAACTTGGGCAGGGCTCGGTGGTGGAGCTTAACAAGCTGGCCGGCGAACCCCTGGAAGTATACGTGAACGGCAAAATGGTGGCGCGCGGCGAAGCCGTGGTCATCAATGAAAAGTTCGGCATCCGCCTTACCGACATCATCAGCCCCATTGAACGGGTCAAACAGCTGGGATAAGCGCCGCATGAACGCCACATCCTCCGCGCTGCCCGTTCCCGCCGTTTCCTGGAGCGGCTATTTCGAGGCCCTTGCCGTCGTCTGTTTTCTGCTGGCCTTTTTATGGGCGGTGCTCTGGCTGGTGAAAAAGCGGGGCGGCGGCTTTTCCGGCGGCAGCCATGCGGCCATGCGCATAGAAAGCCGCCTGGCTCTCGGCCCCAAAAAGTGGCTGCTCGTGGTGCGCATGCAGGAGGCCCGGCTGGTCCTGGGCGTCACCGATCAGCAGATCAACCTGCTGACGGAGCTTCCCGTCGACGACGCCGCCGAACGGCAAACCGCCGCCAAGGGCAAAAGCTTCGCCGCCCTGCTTGGAAAAAGCCGGGCGGAAGAGCCCGTCCCCCTTGAGGTCCCGGCAGCGGTTCACGCAGGAGTAACGGCCGGCTCCGGATACGCCGGCCCGGCGTCCGGCCCGGCGTCCGGCCCGGCGTCCGGACAGGCGCCCGGCATGCCCGCCGCCCAGGCCGCCCCCGCCGCGCGGGTTTACCGGCCCGCCGGTCCCTCGGGGAACGGCACGACCAAAGGTCCGGGAGCCTGACGCCATGGCGGCGCGTTTTTCGCACTTTCCCGCCCTCCGGCCTTTCCCTTTCCGCAAGGCCCTGCCCGTTTTGGAGCGTGTCGCGGCCTTCGCCCGTTCCTCTCTGACGGCAAGCTCCGCAATGCCGGGATTGGCCAAGTCGCTCCTTTGGCTTGCGCCGCTTTGCGCCGTCGTCCTCGGTCTCCTTCTCGCGGGCCTTCCTCCCGCGCCCGCCCTGGCCGCGCAGGATCTGGCAATGCCCAACTTGCAACTTAATCTTTCCGGCGGCGGCACGGAACCGGAAAAGGTGGCCCTGGGCCTGGAACTGCTGTTCCTGCTCACCATCCTTTCCCTGGCCCCGGCCATCATGCTTACGGTGACCAGCTTCACGCGGATCATCGTGGTGTTCCACTTCGTGCGCCAGGCCCTGGGCGTGCAGCAATTGCCGCCCACCCAGGTGCTGGTCAGCCTTGCCATTTTTATGACGGTGGCTATCATGCTGCCCGTGGGCAAGCAGATTAACGACGAAGCCCTGCAGCCGTATATGGAAGAGCGCCTGGGCTTCAAAGAAGCCCTGAAAAAGGCCGAAAGTCCCCTGCGCGCCTTCATGTTCAAACATACGCGCGAAAAGGATCTGTCCATCTTCTACTCCATCGCCAAGCTGGACCGCCCGGCCACGCGCGACGATGTGCCCACCGTGGCGCTGGCCGCGGCCTTTGTCATCAGCGAGTTGAAGACCGGCTTCACCATAGGATTTTTGCTGTACATCCCCTTCCTGATCCTGGACATGGTGGTGTCCAGCATCCTGCTGGCCATGGGCATGATGATGCTGCCGCCCATGATGGTCTCCATGCCGTTCAAGCTTCTGCTTTTCGTCATGGTTGACGGCTGGACCCTGCTGGTGGGGTCGCTTGTGAACAGTTTT
The DNA here is from genome assembly GCA_031549405.1 of Desulfovibrio sp. Classification (GTDB taxonomy): domain Bacteria; phylum Desulfobacterota; class Desulfovibrionia; order Desulfovibrionales; family Desulfovibrionaceae; genus Frigididesulfovibrio. The sequence continues at coordinate 20,910 of JAVBPV010000033.1, read as the reverse complement.
CTGTTATAATGCCGCCCGCGCCTCTGCGGCGGGCTGTTGCCAAAGGGGACTTTGGCAACAGCCTCATTTGACGGGCTTTGCCCGTCAAACATCATTCCCGCCAAGGAGCGGTTATGACACCCGAATTCGTAGTGGGCTTCGCCCGCCAGGCCATAGAACTGACCCTGCTCATCTCCCTGCCTCTGCTGGGGGTCGGGCTGGGGGTCGGACTTATCGTCAGCATCATCCAGGCGGCGACGCAAATCCAGGAAACCACCCTGACTTTTGTGCCCAAGATCATGGCCATGTTCGCGGCCCTTCTTTTCGCCTTTCCCTGGATCATGGACAAGCTGGTCACGTATACGCGCGAAATCTTCATGAATCTTCCGCTGTATGTCCGCATGGGTTCGGGAGTATAACCCCCCGGCCCGCTGTATACCCGCATGGGCTTGGGAGAATACCCCCTTGCAAGGAGCACCGTTTTGGGCAGTATAGGCATCATGGCCGGTTCCGGCCAATTTCCGTTTCTGGTGGCGCGCGGCGCGAAAAAAATCGGCCTCAAGGTCGTTATCTGCGGCTTTCGCGGCAACACCGACCCCGCGCTGGAAGCGGAGGCCGACGCCTTTGCCTTGCTGGGCCTGGGGCAGCTTGGCGGCCTGATCGATTTTTTCAAGTCCAACGGGGTAACCCGGGCCTGCATGGCCGGGGCCATCAGCAAGCCGAACGCCATGAACTTTCAGCCGGACTGGCGCGCGGCCAAGCTGCTGTTCCGCCTGGCGGCCAACAAGGGCGATGACGCCATCCTGCGCGCCGTGGCCGGGGAACTGGGCACGGAAGGCATCGAAGTGCTGCCGCCCGACGCCCTGGTGCCCGAGTTGCGCAGCCCGGAGGGAGTGGTGGGCAAACGCCGCCCCACCGCCGAAGAATGGGCCGACATCCGCTTTGGCTGGAACATCGTAAAGACCCTGGGCAAACTGGATATCGGACAGTGCGTGGCCGTGCGCAGCGGCATCGTGGTGGCAGTGGAAGGCATTGAGGGCACCGACGCCATGCTGGCCCGCGCGGGCGAACTGGGCGGGGCGGGCTGCGTCGCCGTCAAGGCGGCCAAACCCGGCCAGGACGAACGGCTGGATCTGCCCTCGCTGGGGGCCGGAACCCTGGAAACCCTGGCCCGACACAAATATTCCTGCCTGGCCTTTGAAGCGGGAAAAACCCTGCTGTTCGACCGCAAAGCCGCCGTCCGCCTGGCCGACGAGCACGGCATCGCCCTGGTGGGAGTGCCGCCGGACGCGGAGGCGTTTTTCGCCAGTATGGAGAGGAAAGAATAAGGCCGGGGATACCCAGCCGAGGGGGCGCCGCCCCCTCGGGCTCCCCCGGCAGGGACTTGCGTCCCTGCACCCTGTATTCGGGGAATGCGCCGCTTATCGGCAACGTATTTCGTTGTGCCGTATAACGGCTCCCGGCGTGGGTTCAGCCTTTGAGCCCAAAAAGCTCAGGAACCGAAGCGGAGCTTGAATCCACCGTTTTCAAGACGGTATTGATTCAAGATCCGTTGTGGCCCCTGAGCTTTTTTATCTTAACGGCGAAACTCGGGCCGGGAGAATCTGTGCGGCATAACAAAGCGAACCGCCGGCACGCGCCGCATCCCCCCGATACAGGGTCAAGGGACGCAAGTCCCTTGCGGGGTTCCAAGGGGCGGAGCCCCTTGGCGGGGTTTGGGGCGGAGCCCTGCCGGGTGGTCCTGAAGGGCGAAGCCCCCTCAGAACCACCCGGCACCAACCGTCCTACTTCACCGTTACGCTGCCCGCCGCCGTCACCGCGTTGGCGGAGGGTTCGTACATGCCTTCCGCCGCCAGGGGGGGCAGGCAGAAGGTTCCCTTGCTAACGGCGCGCAGGGAGTAGCTGTAGGTTTCTTTGCCGGATAACCGGTCGTAGAACACCAGGATGCGGTCCTCGCGAAGATCCAGGTACATGCCGTCCATTTTGGCGGGCGCGCCGTTTTCTTCCGGCTCGTCCGGGTCCTCGCTTTCCGGCGCCCGGGCCGTGCTTGTTCCCCCGGCGGCGGCCGAGGCGGCCGTTTTCAGGCGGGGGTTTTCCACCTCGAATCCGCCGGGCAACAGATCCGACAGGGCCACGTTGGCCACGGGGCGGGTGGAGGCCAGTTGCAGTTCCACGGTGATGCGATCGCCTTTGGACACAATCACGGGCTTTGTGGTGTCGATGACCTTGCCCGTATCGTCGCGCCAGACTCGCTTGACGGCAAGACCGTTGGCGGCCGGGGCGGGAGCCACGGCGGGCACGCCGCGCACGTTGTACACCACATAGGCCGGGTCTTTGCCCGCGACCTTGACTGTCACATTTTCCGGCGCGCCGTCGGCCTGCAGGGGCAGGCGGTCGCCGCCCAGCACCAGCGGGGTTTTGACGCCCTGGACCGAAGCCAGGGCCTTGCCGCGCGCGCTGAGTTCGGCGGTGAAGTCGCCCTTGCCGCCGCCGGTCTTTTCCAGAAAGGTGCCCAGCGCCAGGGCGGCCATGCCCGCGTCCTGGGTGGTGTACCAGCGCTGGGCGGATACCAGCGCAGCCACGCTTTCGCACAGCTTCAGGGTCTGGGGATCGCCGGGGGCCACCAGGCTCCAGGCCAGCAGGCGCAGGCTTTGGTTGCGCAGGGGGCTTTCCATGCTTTCGTTGTAGCCAAGCCTGTCGATCTCAAGCTTCAGTTCCGACTCTTGCAGGGCGCGCAGGGCGTCGGGCTTGCCGGCGTTCAGGGCCTTGGCGGCGGCCAGGAAGATGCGCCCGGAAGGCCGCATCGCTTTTTCATGCTCCGACAGAAACTGCATCCAGCTTAACGGCGCCTGCCCGGCCCGGGTCAGCACAAAGGCGGCATAAGCCTTGGTGGTGTAGGCGTGGGCCGGGTCGCTGAAGGTCGCGACGGGCGCGGCCAGCAGGTAACGCAGGTAAGACAGGTTGCGGGCCAAAGTGTCCCTGGATACCGGGACTTTGGCTTTGGCTTCCACCAGAAACCAGGTGGCCTGCACGCTGAGGAAGGGCGAGGAAGTGCTGTACCCCGGCCACATGCCGAAGCCGCCGTCGGTGTTCAGCATGGAGCTGACGCGCGCCACAATCTGGCCGAGTGCGGCGCTGGAGTTGGTTTCCGCGTCGCCTTCCGGGTACAGGGCCTTTTGCACCGTGGCCAGGGTCAGGTAGGGCCAGGCGCGCGAGGTGGTCTGCTCAAGGCAGCCGTAAGGGTATTCGCGCAGGTACTCCAGGGCGGGAAGCACCGACAAAACCGGCGAACGGTCCACGGACAGGGACGTTTTAACGCTGCCCGGCAGCCACTTGCCGGCGGGCTTGATGTCCACGCCGCTTCCGGCCTCCACCAGGGCGGTATTTACGGCGCTGCCGCGCGGGAAGGGCGGGCGCACCACCACGTCCACATACCTGGTAAAGGCAAGATCGTCGCGCCCCGGCACGGTCACTTCCACGGCGATGGTGGCCACCCCGGCCTCGTTTCCGGCCCTGGCCCTCACCGCTATCCTGCCGTCTTTGACTCCCTTGGCCGGGTTTTTGCCGTCTTCGTTCACAGCTGTTCCGCCGCCCTGGGCCGCAGCGGCTTTGCCGCCCTGAACCGCGGCGTTTTTGCCGCCGGGGGTCCCGCCCAGAAGCAGGCGCGTTTTTACGTCGCCGGAAAGCTCCAGGGGCCCGTCCGCGCTGACGGTAATCACGGCCTCGCCGCCAAGCTTGCCCTCCTTTACCGCTTCCGGCAGAGGAAAGGCTTTGACCGCTATTTCAAAGGTATCGCCGGGGGCCACGGCGCGCGGGGCCGTGGCTTCCACCACTATGTCGCGGGCGACGCGCACGGGCGCGGCTGCGGAAGCGAAGCGGTCCCCCGCCGCGCCCACGATCATCAGCCGGCCCTTGCCGGAATATTCCGGCAGATCGAAGAAGGCCTCGCCCTTGCCCTCCGCATTGGTGCGCACGGTGGGCAGGAACGCCGCCAGAAAAATCTGCTGGGTACTGAGGGACCCCTGGTAGTCTTCCTCGCCTGTCCCGTCGCCGCCGGGGGCCAGCAGGGCCGTGGCCCTGGCCTCGGGCCGGAGCAGGGCGTCATAGGCGTCGTAACTGGCCCCCACGCCGCGGCGCCTGGCCAGGAAAAAGCCCGCCGGGTCCGGCGTCTTGAAGGCGGTCAGGGAAAGGATGCCTTCGTCCACCAGGGCGACGGAAAATTCGCCCTGCACCGGTTTGCCTTCGGCGTCGGTGACGGCAAAGGGGATGGAAAGCCCCTTGGAAGGCTCGGCCCTGGCCGGGGCCGCCGCTTCCACCGCCAGGGTGTGCGGGACCTTGGACAGTGCCAGCGATGTTGTTCCGTGGGCGCGGTGGGCGAACCATTCCTTGTTTTCCTGGCGCACCGGGCGGATGACCCAGGCCGTTACGGCGGCGTTGGGACCCATTTCGGCGGTGACGGGAATCTCCACCGTGGTGGCCGGGCCGGTCATGGGCAGGCTGCGCGCGAAAATCTGAGCGCCGCGCTCGACGCCCAGCAGCAGGGTTCCGGCGTAGGGGGCCTTGACGGAAAGTTTGGCCTTTTCGCCGGGCAGATATTCTTTTTTGTCCAGGGTCAACTCCACCAGATCGGCGCGGCCCGTGCCGTCGCCGCCCGTGCCGTCGCCGAAAGGCGCGCCCTCGGCCATCCAGGCGCTGATGCGGCGCGAAGCCACAATCTTGCCGCCTTCGGCGGCGCAGCGCACCAGGTAGCGGCCTTCGCGCTCCGGCGTAAAGGCGATGGAGCCTTTGCCGTCCCTGGTTTCCACCCGCATTTTCCTTTGCGGGATGAAACGCTCGTCATAGGTGTAGACGTAGCGGTTTTCGCGGTACACGGTGTGCCACATGCCCTGCACCAGCGATATTTCCACATCCAGGGCTCCGGCTTCGGCGGCCTTGCCGTCGGGATCCACAGCCGCGACCTTGATGTCAAGGGGCTTGCCCGGCGTGGCGTAATCCTTGCCCGTGTTCAGCCCCAGCAGAAACGCGGAGGGAAACCAGGTGGCCTGGGCTGTCTGGGAAACCCAGCGCCCGCCGTCCTCCTGCACCCCGCCGATGAGCAGCACCTGCATGGCCGAAGGCGGCGCCCAGTCGTCCGGCGCGGAAAAGTCCAGCTTGGCGGCGCCGTCTTCTCCCAGTTCGCCGCTAAGGTATTTGAGGCTGACCCGGGATTCGGCCTTGCGTTCCATATCGCCAAAGACATAGCCTTCCCAGCCCTTGGGCGAGAAGTTTTTCGGCGTCGCCTTGTAGCCCAGTTCGTACTTGAGACCGGCCCCGGGCGCGCCAAAAAGATACCGGCCGGAAAGGGCCACGGCCAGGGGACGTTCCGGGGTGACGGTTTCCCTGTCCGGGGTGACGGACACTTCCAGGCGGGGCGGGACAAAATCCTCCACGGAAAACGTCACGCCGCCCAGGGGCCTGGCCTCCTGGCCGGGAATGGCCAGAAAGGCCCGGTACTCGCCCGTGGGAGCGGAGCGCGGCAGGGTAAAGGAGTATTCCGCCCCGCCCTGGTCCGAAAGGGCGGCCGATCCGCGCGATATTTCCAGCCCGCGCGCGCTCTGCACCGCGAACTGCACCGGGAAGGGCGCGGGGGTCTTGTGGGCCGCGTCGCGCACAAAAGCCTTGATGTCCACAGTTTCGCCGGGGCGGAATACCCCGCGCGGGGTATACAAAAACGCCTCGTACCCCTTGTCCAGGTACGCGCGTCCTCCCTCGACGGGGCCGGGAATGCCCGACGCGCCGTCCAGCGCCAGAAAGGTCAGATCGTCACCCGCGCCCACGGTGACCACCGCGGGCCTGAGCTGTTCCTTCCATACTTCGTCGCGGGTGTGGATGAAGATGCCGTCCGGCCCGGTCTTGCCCTTGGCCACAAGCTGGTTGCTGTCCGAATAAACGCGGACCTCCGCCCCCGGCAGGGGTTTGGCGGTGCTGATGCCCGCGGCGAAGACAGTGATGCCCGAAGGAAACGCGCGGGCGGTGATGCCGATATCCGAAAGCACCACCAGCCGCTCGTCCGAGGATTCAAACTCCATGCCGGTACGGCCGTTGTTGTGGGTCACCTGCCTGTAGCCTTCCACCCGCAGCCAGAACACCCCGCGCTTGCCCTTGGCCAGGGAATCGATGTCAAAGGCGCGGCGCAGCACTTCGTTTTTGTCGCCCTTGACCGGCAACTCCCGCACGCCCACGTATTCCATCATGCGCCTGGCCATGTCCTCCGGCTCAAAGGACATGAAAGGCAGGTTGTTGTCATACTGCCGCCGCAGAGACACGTTCACCCGGTCCACGTTGACCAGATTAATGCCGACGCGCCCGCCGTACACGGGGGTAAGCAGGTTGCCCTGTTCGGCAAAACGCACGGTGGAGCTCAAATCGCGCACCCTGAACGTGCGTGAACGGTCTTCCTTCAGGGCCAGTCCGCTGGAGTCCAGCAGGCCCGTCTTCAGGGTCACGGTGATTTCCATGCCCGGCTTCACGCCTTCCGCAAAAACCAGGGTGCTGCCGCTTTCGTTCACTGTGTAGGGCAGCGCGGGCGACACCGCTATCAGATCCTTCTGGTCCTGTTCCGGCAGCCGCCTGCTCAGGGGAAAGGTTACGCGCACCTTGCCGGCGTCTTCCTCGTAGCTGTAGGGTTCGCGCAGGGTTATGGGGGACGGCTGCGACGAAGGGGCGGCCTTTACCACGGCCACAGAGGGGTCGTCCCCGGCCGGCGAGGGATCGGGCAGGGCTATGGTGGTGGAGTAAGGGGCGGCCAGACCCAGGGGCGCGGCGTCGGCCTCGCCGTCCAGGCGGATGGATACGCGCAGCTCCTTGCGCGGCTTGCCCAGCGAAACCTTCATGTTGTGGTAGCGCGTTTCGCCCCTTGCCTCGCGGAATTCCAGGGGCAGCGCCTCGCCGCTGGCGGCGTCCCTGACCTCCAGATGCTCGCGCAGGGCCTCCACGGACACCGGCGGGGAAAACTGCATGTCAAAGCTGAGAAGATGGCTTTTGGCGTCCGATCCCTGCATCCAGATGCCGCCCACCGTGGTGGCCTCGGTGCTGAACGAAAAGAAATAGCGCGCCGCCTTGCCGTCCAGGGCCTTCAGATCTTCCCGGAACACCACGGAATACTGCCTGCCGCGCGCGTAGCCCTTGGACGCGGTGAAAGAAAAGGTCGAAGGAGTCAGCCAGGCGCCCGCCCCTTCCACCTTGGGGTACACCGCAAAAGGCATGTCGCGTTCGGCGACGGGTTTGTCGATGGCCTCGTCAGTCACCATGGGCGCGGAAAAAGTCACTATGAGCGGAAGGTTCCTGTTCAGCACCTGCTTGTCCTGGATGCTCACCTTGGAGATGGTGACCAGATCGTCGGGGCTTTGGGGTTTTCCCCCCATGCCCGTCAGCAGGGGCAAAAAGCAAGCGGCGGCGAGAACCGCGGCGCACAGACGGCGGAAAGATGTGTTCATGTTTGCCCTTTTATGGCGATGCAGTTGATTTTTCGTCCGCTGAAGGTCTGTTTTGCGGATGAATACGTTTTATGCTATGGAGAAAAGACGCAATAAAGTCAACTTGTATTCAAAGCGGCGTCCCAGGCCGCTTGCGGGGCGGAAGGGCCGCGGAACTTTCGCGACGCCCGCGGGGCCGGCGCCTTTGGCGGACGTTTCGCCCCGCCGGACCAACGCGGCGCGCGGCGAAACGCGCCCGCCCCGGCCGTTTTTCACCACCAGCAAACCAAGGAGCCCGCATGGGAGCCGGAGACCGCATCACCAGGGGAATTCTTATCGGCGGAGCGCTTGGCGCCTTCAGCGCCATTTTCGGCCTTACCGAAAGCCTGTTCATGGCCACGGGCATCGGCGCTTTTGCCGGCCTTCTGGCCGGGCTTACCCGCTATTTGATGGATAAGAAAAAAGGGAAATAGATGCTTTCGGGGGCAGGGGAAAGGAACTTCTAAAAAAGTTCCTTTCCCCTGCCCCCGAGCCCCCATCCCCTTTCCTCAAAGCCTTTTACGTGGGCATGCCGGGAAACCGCCGTTTTTTACGGATGGTTCTGCCTGGCCGCGCGTGGAGCCGCCGTTCTTACTGTCACCGCCGCCCCGCCAATCTGCGGCAGTCGCGGATTTCTTCCATGATTTCCAGAAGATTCAGGGTTTGGTTGACCCGCCAGTAAAATTCCTCGGCCTCAAAGGGCTTGGTAAGAAAGTCGTTGGCCCCGTACTTGAGGAACTGGGCGGTAAGGGGGCCGGAACCGGCGGAGGAGAGCCCTATGATAGCCATATGGTGCACCTTGTGCTTGCCCCGGATCTCGCGCACCAGTGTGATGCCGTCCATGCGCGGCATCTGGAAGTCGGTGATCACCAGCCGGATTTCCGGGTCCGTCTCCAGCACCTCCAGCGCGTTCACCCCGTCCACGGCCTCCACGCTTTGTATGCACTGCACGGCCAGCATCTTTCGGACAATGGAGCGTTGGGTCGTGGAATCGTCCACCACCAGGGCCTTGACCTTGCGGTTGGCGCGCAGGCGCTCCACGCTGGTGATCAAAGGCTCGATGTCGTCCACCGTGCCTTTAAGAAAATAGTCCGCCACGCGCTTGTCCAGAAAGCGGCGGCGCAGATCCTCGTCAAAAGAAGCGGTCAGCACCACGCAGGGGCAGTTGTGTCGCAAGCACAGGTCCACCACTTCGCCGTCGGGCGCGTCCGGCAGGTTAAGGTCCGCCACCGTGGCGAAGATGTCGTCCTTGCGCGCCGCCAGCAGGCTTTCCGCCTCGGCCATGCTGTGGGCCGTCAGGATGGGCAGCTCGCTGAACACTTCGAACTGCTTGCGGATGATCTTGGCCTGGACAAAGCTGTCTTCAACAATGAGCAGGGTGTCGGCGCTCAAGGTAACCTCCGGGATGCGGGATGACAGAATATCTCTTTCCTTATCCTTTTGTTGGGAAAAGGGAAAGAGCGTCGCCGGAAGGGCATCTGAAACGTTTTTTCATTCCGTAAACGCCGAAGGCGTCGGCCCGAAGGGACGCATCCGGCCCAGAACGGGGCCGGACCGCGCAGCGGAGCGGCGGGGATTTTGGCAAACGCTTTGAATGGAACATTGAGCCGGGGACTTGTTCCCCGGCAGGCTGCTGGCCCGCACAACCTCCCGCCGCGAAGGGAGCGCCCCACAGGATGTGGGGCCGACCGTCATCCTAAGAGGCAGGGCCGACCGTCATCCTAAAATGTAACCGTCTGCCCGGGGGCCAGTTCCACAAAACGGCTGGTGGGGGCGGTGATGGCCAGGTGTTCCTGGAATTCGCGGGTGTCCTGGGCCAGCACGGGGAAGGTGCCCCAGTGCATGGGAATGACCGCCTTGGCTTTAAGCATGCGGGCGGCCAGGGCGGCCTGGCGTGCATCCATGGTGAACACGCCGCCTATGGGCAGCAGGGCCACGTCGATGTCGTACAAATCGCCCCAGATGGACATGTTGGCAAAAATGCCGGTATCGCCCGAATGGTAGACGGTGAAGCCCTCGGGCAGCGAGATGATGAAGCCGGTGGGGGCACCGCCCTCGGTGGTGTGAAAGGCTTCGGTCATGGTAATGCGCGCGCCCCTGACCGTGACCGTGCCGCCGATGTTGAACCCGATGCCGTTGATGATCTGGTCGGCGGGGACGCCGGCGTCCTTCAGCGTTTCGGCCGCGCCCACCACGGCCCCGAGCATGGCGCCGGTGGCTTTGCAGATATCCACGGCGTCGCCCGCGTGGTCTCCGTGCAGGTGCGTGACCAGTACGGCGTCCGGAGCGGAAACGGCCTGCCAGCCGGTAACGGCTTTGGGGTTGCCGGTAAAAAAGGGATCGACAAGCAACGAACAGCCGGGGGTGCGGATGGCGAAGTTGGAATGCCCGTGCCAGGTGATGGATACCGTCATGACTTCCTCCCGTGGGTGATTCCGGAAATGCCGGAAAGTTCAGCCTCCCTGCCAGCGCCCTTCCCCGTCCAGGCGAAAGCCCAGCTGGTCAAGGACGCGCAGGCAAAAATGTTCCGCCGCGCTCTCAAGGGTGCGCGCGCCCGCATACCAGGCGGGCATGGGCGGCATGATGACGGCCCCCGCCTGCGCGGCGGCCAGCATGTTGGCGATGTGCACGCGCGAAAGCGGCGTCTCGCGCGTGACCAGCACCAGAGGGCGGCGCTCTTTCAGGCAGACGTCGGCGGCGCGGTGCGCCAGATTGGAGCCGCAACCCGTGGCTATGGCCGCAAGGCTGGCCATGGAGCAGGGGCACACGATCATGCCCGCGTGCAGCCACGAGCCGCTGGACATGGGCGCGGCAAAGTCGTCCGGGGAGTATTCCGCGTCGGCCAAGGCGCGCAAATCGGCAAATGCGACGCCCTCTCCCCCGCGCTCCAGCACCTGCCTGGCGGCGGAGGAAACGATCAGATGGGTTTCGCAGCCCGCTTCCCGCGACGGGGCGGAACGCAGCAGCCGCAGCAGGGCCAGGGCCAGCGGGCTGCCGCTGGCACCGGAAACGGCAACCACGATGCGTTTTTTCTCCATGGAACGGCTCCTGCCTTACTGATACACCTTGACACACACGCCCGGCAAGGACTAATATCCCCCTCTTACGCGCAATTAGCTCAGTTGGATAGAGCGTTGGCCTCCGGAGCCAAAGGCCGCAGGTTCGACTCCTGCATTGCGCGCCAACACAACTTCCGCATAAGTCCGCCAAGTTCCGTAAAGGCTTGGCGGACTTTGTTTTTTGGGCTTTTTGTCTTCCGTGGTTGTCCGTGGTTTTCCGCTTGCAGCCGGGTGGCGACGGAATGAAAGGCCGACCACGCTGTGCCGTGACCACCTGGCATGGCCCCACCACGGGAACACGAGCATCGGGAATAAAAAATCCCCGCCGAAGCGGGGCCGGGGGAGGGCAAAGATTACAGCGTCTTCTTGCAGGGTACAAAATGCGAACGCTTGTACGGAGCCACATCCTCGGCTTTGTCCGGGTCCAGCGGGCAGCTCACCCAGTCCACGTGCTTCAGGAGTTCTGGCGACAGCTTGGCTCCGAAAGGGTCCACAGTGACGTGCAGCCCTTCGGTCCGGGCCAGTTTTGTGGCCGGGGCGAAGTCCGTATCTCCGGCAATAATGACCATGCGCGATGCCAGTTTTTTAAAGGCCAACGTTGCGATATCCAAACCTATTTTCATGTCGACGGACTTTTGCTTAAAGTTGGGAAGGAAATCATCCGCGCACAGATCGGAAAGTGTTTTGTCGCCGGCCAGCAATCCCTCCATGGCACCGGGCCTGATTACCCAGTCGTTGTGCCAGGATACACGGCCGAGACGCAGGGCGACATAGGGCGTTTCCTGAAGAGATCTGAGCCGTTCCAACATTTGCTGCGCCGTGCTGGAGGCGCCAAAGTCCACCTCTCCGCCAAGGGGATTTTTGCCGGTTCTTCCCTCCAGGGGAGGTGCGTCGTAGTAAAAAATTCTATATATTTCCTCGTCCGCCCCCACATGGCGTCGGCAATAAGCCAGCAGGTTCTGGCCGTTAAGAAAAAATGATTTGAACTTCCTTACCTGGTTGAACAGATAATTTCCATCAACGAAAAAAGCCACCCGTTTCATAGGCCCCTCCTCCACCCGAGAATAAAAAAGGCCCCGACGTTCACATGGCGTTCATATAAGGTGTCCATGCGTAGGCCGGGGCCGGGTACTAACTTGCCCGGGCGAAAGCCTGTTCCGCTTTCGCCATGGCCCCAATATAGCAATTGGGCGTGTTCTGTCAACACTTTTGCCGCGTATTCATGGCAAGCCAGTGGTCAGCGCGGCATGTCAAAGGGGCTTTGCCAACAGCCGCAAGGCCCCCGGAACCTTGCGGTTACGGGGGCCCTGGCTGATGGTTGTCCGGGGGCGACGCCCGCGGCTATTAGAGCAAATTAACATTGAAAATGTTTATTTGCTCTGGCGGCGGGGACCGCCGCCCGCCGCGCAGGCGCAGGCGAAACTTATTTCGCCGTTAAGCGCCGGAGCGAGCGTCTCAAAGTCAATATGCTCTGAAAACGGTAATTGCTTTATCAGCCGCCGACGTTGGTCAGCATCTGCTGGAGCAACTGGGCCTGTTCCGCGCTGTTGTCGCTGTTGGCAAGGTTAAGTTGTTGCTGGCTCAGGTTGGCGGTCAGCGTAATGTCCACCGTCTGGGTCGCGCCGTCATGGGTCACGCTCAACTGAAGCTGGTTATCGGCGGTGGCCTTCAGGGTAAGGCTGTCGCTATCCAGCAGCGTCGCGATGTTGCCCTCGGTGGGCTGAGCTTCGCCGAACAGGTCGGCGAAGCTCAGCTTGTCGTTGCCCAGGCTGAAGTCCATAATCTTGTCCACCGCTCCGGCGTCGATGTCGCCCCTGGCCCAGGCAAAGGTATCGTTGCCGTCGCCGCCGTACATGACGTCGCTGCCGTGGCCTCCGTAGATGATGTCGTTGCCGGCATCGCCGTAGAGGGTGTCGTGGCCGTCGCCGCCGTAGATGGTATCGTTGCCGGAACCGCCGTAAATGACGTCATTGTGGGCGCTGCCGGTAATCACGTCGTGCCCGGCCCCGCCGTCAATGTGCACGGGCAGGGTGCTGTCGTGCACGTCGATGACGTCGGCGTTCGCCGTTCCGTGCACGGTGAAGTGGGTGAAGCCGCCGTCAAGGCTTCCGGCGTCAAGGGCCCCGGACGCCGAAACCTTCATGTCACTGCCGACAGCCGAAGCCGCGTGCGCTTCGATTGTGGCGGAACCGTCGTAACCGGGATCGGCGGTGAAGGCGATCTCCACAGAGGGGCTGGCCAGCGAAGAGTTCACCGGCACCTTGTAGCAGCCCGCATAGTCGCCGGAGCTCACAACCTCGTAGGTGCCTTCCAGATGCAGGCCGGCGGGCACATTTACCAGGAAGTAATGCGTTTCCCCGGTCGTATCCGGGTATGAGGCCGACAGGGTCATCAGCAGGCGGCCCTCGTCGAAGTGCTCGTTGGAGATGGTCGGGACGCCCGGCATATGGGCGATCTCGTTGATGGTAATCCCGGCGGTCTGGTTCGAAACCACGGTTCTGGAGTCGCCGGATCCGTTGTCCGTCACGATGGCGTCGTACTTCAGGCTGAACGTGCCGGAGGCATAATCGCTATTGGCCTTGAAGGCGTACTGTTTGGAACCGTCCAGCATGAACGGGGCCGTGCCGGCAATCTTGATCCAGCCGCCGGCTCCGTCGCTTTCGTAAAGGGCGCCTGTACCGGGAACGGATGTGACCTTTATGGTCAGGCTTTCGTTGTACGCGGCCCGCATGTCGCTGGTGAAATCCAAGGGGACGTAGTCCCCCTCGCCGAACGGGCCGGGCGCGGCCGCCATCTTCGCCGTGGTGGTTTCCACCATGCCATAGTCCACGTGCATGGAACCGTCGGTGTTGTAAGCCACGTTGTTCGTCAGCGTGGTTTCGCCGTCGCCGGCCGAATTCGGATCGTAGGTCATACCGCCGTAGCGGATGTCCACGGAACCGTCGGCGCTGAGGCCCGAGGGCGCGATGAGCGACACCCTGGCATGCACGGTCACGGTATCGCCATTGTGAGTCACGGTCCAGCCGGCCGGGAGATTGCCCGGATCCACGGGGAGCTTGTAGAACACGCCGCCCGCCGCCGTGGGAGAGCCCGAGGGATACACCTTTTCGTAGTTCGCGCCGTTCTCCAGAGCCCACTGGGGCAGGGATTCCACCAGGATGAACTTCTGGTCGCCGGAATCGTTCACAAAGGTGACGTCAAACTCGGCCGTGAAGGTTCCGCCGGCCGCCACCGCGTCATGCCCGCCCGCAAAGGCCAGGCTGTCTTCACCAACGGAGGCCGGGGCGTGGGCCACGGCATCGACGACCATGGAGCTGGAACCGGTAAAGGTTTTGGTGTCATGCGAAAGCTGATCCGTTACCTTGCAGGACCACTTGATGCCCACATCCTCGGCGCTGTGGTTGGACGCCGGCACAAAGTCCAGGGACTTGGCCGGATCAAATCCGGGGATGCTCACGGTAACCGTGCCGTCGGCGTTGGGGGTGATGTTGGCGCAGTCGGCGCCGTCGTACACCAGCTTGCCCGCGCCGGCCTTGAAGGTAAAGGTCACGTCGGAAAGCGTCTCCTGGGCGCCGCCGCCTTCCAGGGTATGGGCGGACAGACCGGAAAGCTTCACCGGTATGCCGTCGCCGCCGCCGATGTTGTCCTCGTAGCCCGACCCCACGGATACCCGGATGGCCGAATCAACGGGAGAGATGTCAACGCCCACTGTGGCGTCTTCGGGGAAGAGCACGGCCGTGTTGTTGTTCAGGGTGATTTCGCCGTCGCCCGCGGTTTTGTCCGTGGACATGACGCCGATCTTGAAGTCCTCGTGCGCGATGCCGTTGGCGTCTTTGACCAGAGAGGCCGGATCCGCCGTTTTCATGCCCACGTCTATGCTTACCTTGCCGGTGGCGGCATCCGGGTTCACGGGCACGCTGTAGTAGGCCTTGCCGTCAACATACACGATGCCGTAAGCCTTGCCGCCGCCGTCCACGCATTCCCAGCCGGGCTTGGCCTCGACAAGAACCGAGTGGCTTACGTTGGCGTCAATATCCGCGAAGGTCGCGTCCACATGCAGGGTGACCGTTTCCCCGGTTTCGGCGTACTTGTCGCCGTTAGAGTACGTGGTGAGGCCGCCCTTGACCTCAAGCGGAATCTGGGCCACAGCGTCCACCCAGACGTCGGTTTCGCCGGAATCCAGAAGCTGCGCATCCTTTGTCCAGTGCTTCCAGGTCACGTTTTTGAGGCTGCTGGGGGCCGACGAACCCGCATGGAAGGTATACGCCAGATCCCCCACCCCTTCCGGAAGCTTGAACAGGGCGGGATTGTTCAGCACATCGCTGAATTTTTCGCTGCCCTTGGTGATGGCGTACACTTCGTTGCCGTCAATGGTTATCCATTTGCCTTCGAGCGAACCGCCCAGCGTGGGCTCCTGTCCGCGCTCGATGTCGAGAATCAGCCAGGAAGGATTGCCCGTAACGCTCCAACTGCTGCCCGATGTGGCGTCGGAGAAGAACTCGTACCGCAGATCGCCGCCGCTTGCGGCGGAAAGGTCCGTATCAAGATCGTCATTTTCGGGAAGCTTGACGAAGACCTGATCGAACTTGTCCCTGGGAATGGTATAGCTGCCGTCGCTGTTCCTCTGGTATTCCACGGCGCTGCCCGGGTCGGAGGAATCCACCAGCACGCCCCTGGGCATCGTGATCTTCACGAAATCCGTGTCCTGGGGCGCGGCCCCGTCCAGCCCGTTCACCTTACCGTATACCTGGGTATAGTCGCCCACGTGCGCGTTAGGGGCGTTATTTTCGTACAGGCCGTCAACCCGCACGCACTTGCCGCCGTCGCCGGAAGCCCAGTTGAGGTCGATGGAGCCGTCCGTATTGGCCGCGTAGTTGTTATGGAAGGTAAGCTCGGCGTCGCCCGAGGTGTGATCCTCGGCCATGCCGCCGTAGCTCAGCTTGCCCAGCCCCTGAGCTGCGTAGCGGTTTTCCGGCAGGGTGACGCTGATGTGATCGATGGTGGCCGTGCCGTCGTTCCAGTGCACGTAGGCCTTGTCGATGGCTCCCTCGCCGTCCAGCGGAATCTTGAAGTAGGTGACGTGGCCGGCAAGTTTGCCCGCGCCGTCGTATACGGGCTTTTCATAGGTCGCCCAGTCGCTTCTGCCGCCCACCGACATGCCCGCCTTGGCCTCGACAAGCAGGAAGTGCTGCTCGCTGCCGTCAAAGTCATGGAAGGTCACCTGGATGTTGTTCAGCTCAATGACGCCGCCGCGTCCGGCCACCCGGGAGGCCTGCGAATCGTCGTCGCCGTCCGGGGCTTTGGACAGATCATGCTCCACGCCGCTGTAGTCCACTGTTACGGTCTTGGTGTTCACGCCGGGCAGGCTGGCCACGGCGTCCATCTTGATGGTCACCTGGGTGGAGAAGCCGGACAGGTCGCCGGAAGCGCCGTCCTTTACGTTGCCGCTCAGGGTCACCTTGATGTCGTGATCGTCATACACTTTGTCGTTCGGCGTAAAGTGCAGCCTGGCCGCCGGATCGTAAGCGATTTTGCAGTTGCCGTCGCTGTCGAAGGTCAGGGGGTTGCCGTTGTAGGTAAAGACGCCCTTGTCCGCATCGGCGGGATTGATATGCACGGTCACCTGGCCGTCGATGGCGTCGTTGGCGTCCCCGGCGGCCCTGACGGGCAGATCCACGCCGCCCTTGGCGGTCTGGTCGCCGGTGTGCATGCCGGGCCTGTCGTTTTCGTACGCCCAGACTTCGACGGAGCTGCCGCCGCCGTGGGCGTTGCTTACCTTGACGCTTCCATCCGGCCCCTGGCGCACGGCCACGTTGTTGTAGTCGCCCGCTTCGGCGTTGTGGTCGATGCGGGTCTCTTCCACCACCGTGCCGGTGCCCAGCCTGTACCCGTCAAGATTTTCACCGGCGGCGACCTTGAATTCCACCGGCACGGTCACTTCGACGCCCGTATGGCCGTCGGCGTCCGTCACTTCCCTGCCGGATGCAAGCATGGCGTCCGTCACCCGGATCTTGAAGTAGGGTTTGCTCCCGGTGCCGTCCAGGTCATAGTACTGGATGGTGTATGCGCCGGTCGGGGTAAAGCCCGGCAACTGCTCGACCAGAACATACTTGTTTTCGGAGCCGTCCAGGTCAAAGAACGTGGTGGAGATCTTCATCGTGAAGACGCCGCCCGTGGCCACGGCTTCATGCCCGCCGTCGCCGAAATCGGCCTCCGTCGTAATGGAGCCGGAACGGGTGGCCACGGCGTCCACGTTCACGTTGGCCGTAATCGTGGGCAGGGCGCCGGTAAGGCCGTTGGAGGAATCGGTAACCGTCACGTCGATGCGCAGCTGCACCTTGCCGCTTTCGTGCCCGTCGGCGACAAATATCACCTTGTCGGGGTTGAAGTTGCCGGAGAAGCCGGACAGGACGATCTTGCCGTCGGCACCGGGGTAGTATGCCTGACCGTCGTAGATGATGTGCCCGCGCGAGCTGTCCTGATGCCAGTTGTTGGCGTTGCCCAGGCTGCCGTCCGGCTTGCCGTCCTTGTTGGCGTCGTTGGGTTCCCACAGGGTGATTTCCACCCTGGAGACGTACTCGCCGCTTGCGGGCGTGACCGCCAGACCGATGTTCACGCCGCCGGAAGGCGTCATGTCGTTGTCGTCGGTGGCGGTTCCGGCCACGTTGCTTCCCAGGGGGTCCGGCAGGTTGTTCCGCGCCCAGTCGTGTTCGTAGGTATCGCCGCCCAGGGCCGAACCGGCCTTGGTGTCGATGCCCTGGGTCTTCACCGTCACGCTGTTGACGGCATTGGCCTCGTTGTTTCCCTTGTCAAACTCGTAGTTGTCGCTGGCGCTGCCGCCGGCGGCCCCGCCGGACGCGCCCGACGGCACGCCGGCCACTTCGGCCCGGCCCCCGAAGCCCACGCTGTTGGTATGGGTGCCGTCGCCCACGGTTTTGACGGTGATATCCACGTCAAAAGAGCCGATCTTGTCGCCGTTGGTAAAGGCGGGGTTGTCCACCGGGATCTTGTAGTAGGTGACGCCGTTGTGGTTCACGGTATCGTAGCCGCTGAAGTCGCTTACGGTCAGGGATTGCCCGCCGGCCCTGATGGTGACGGATTCCAGCGTATAGGCGTCGTTTTTGGTCTGGCCGTTTTCGATCAGGATAAAGTGATCTTCGCCGCCGGAAACGTCGGGGAAGGTGACCTTGCCGTGCACGGCAACGCTGTCGCCGGGCTTGGCCGCGGTTTGTTCCACGTCCTTGCCGGTTTTAGGGTCGGTCATGTGCGGGTAGTCCACCTGGCTGCCGTTGGAAGCGACCAGGGTGCCGGGAATGTCGGCCACGGCGTCGATGACGACCTGCGAGGACCCCTTGAAGGTGTATTCAGAGCCGGCGGCGTTCTTCACCGTCACCTCGTACTTCAGGTCCACGTCGCTGTAATCGTAGCCGGCGGCGGGCTTGAAGTACACGGAAGCGCCGGCGGCGTTGACGCCGGACAGGGTCCAGGTGCCGTCATGGTTGTCCGTCAGGGTGCCGGCGGCGCCGGGACCCAGCATCAGGACGCCGCGCGAGGCGTCAAAGGTAAAGGTGACGGAGCTGATGGTTTCGGCCGAGCCGGACGCGCCGGACAGGCTGAGGGTGACGGGCGCGCTGCCGTCGTAAACGGTGCCCGCCGCGCCGGTGGACCCGGCGTAGCCGCCCGAAACATGATACCCCGCGCCGTCCGTGTTGCCCAGGTGCTTGGCGTCGTTCGCGCCCTCTGAAGCCCAGCCGGTCTTGACCTCCAGGGTGGAGTTGATCACGTCCACCTTGTAGGTTACTTCCGTGCCGTCGGTGCGCACGGCGGTATTGTTCCGCGTGTCATACTCGCGGCCGGAATGCGCGGCGTCCGGATCATGCGTGTCGCCCTTGAGCCGCTCTTCGACGTACGAGCCGGTTTTGATGCTCAGGGAGACGTCGCCGGAGATGCTGCCGTTGTATTTCAAAGGAACGTCGGCCGCGACGTCGCCCCTGGCGGAATCGCCGACCTCAAGCTTCCAGTAAACCGTGCCGTCGGCCGCGGTATGGACGCCGGCCGGGGTAAGGCCGGCGCCGGTCAGATCGCCCAGGACCCAGTTGGCGTCCACGGCGCCCGTGGCGTCCGTGGGCTGCTGCACCAGAATATAGTGCTTTTCCGATCCGTCCACATCCGGGAACGTGGTTTCCACGTGCACGGTAAAACCGTACTTCACGCCCGTATAGTCCAGGCTGTAGGTGTCGGTTTCCCAGCCCTTGTTGTCGTGGAAGTCCCTGACGCCGTCGCCCGCGCGGCCGCCGGTCTCGTCGGAAGTGACGAGCGTGGCCGCGCTGGCGTCGAAATCGGTACGGCTTGTGCCGTCGCCAATTTTCGCTTCCACCGCGCCGGAAAGGTCGGCCACCGCGTCCACGACCACTGTGGACGAACCTTCGTAGTGCGCCTTGGCGCCGGAGGCGGCTTCCACGTCCACCGCGTACCTGAAGTCGATGTCCGCGTCTTCGTAGTAATTTTTCGGCGCAAAGCTCAGGCCCAGGGCGTCAAGGCTGGTCACTTGGCCCGCGTTCGGTCCGGAAAGAGCGACGCTTACCGTGGTTTCGCCGCCGTCGGCGCTGACCGTGAAAGTGTAGGTGACGCCGCCCACGGCTACTTGCGTGCCGTCGGCGATCTCGACGCCGTTCAGGCGCAGGATCGCGTCATCGCTGGCAAAGGTGAAGCGCGCGCCGGTGATGTGCTCGCCGGATTCCGGAGCCGCGCCGTCGATGGAAATCGACAGGGGAGCGCCGTTGCCGTGAGAAGCGTCCGCGGGCTTCTGGTCGTTGTCCCGCTCGTTTTCGTAGGATTCGCCCGTCCAGTCTCGGCCCTGGCTGCCGCCGGGCAGCAGGTTCTTGTCCGGAGCGTTGCCTTCGGCCACCCAGCCGGCCCTCAGGGTCAGCGCGGAGTCGACGGTGTCCACGTCCAGGGTCACGGTGGAGCCGGTATCGCCGTCCGAAGTCCAGGTGTAGGAATTGTTGTTATCGGGATCCAGTTCGCCGTCGCCGGGGGTTTCTTTGGCCTGGGCACCGGCTTCGAGATCAAAGGACACGTCGCCGGTGATGTTGCCGCCCGTGCCTTCCATCTTGAATTCCACAGAGATGACGGCCCTGGAGGGATCTTGCGGGTCAAGGTGCTGTTGCAGGTAGCCGTTGTCCACTTCAAAGCGGAGGAAGGTTTTTTCGGGGCCGCCGTCCGTCCAGCCGTGGGCGCGGGCGTCGGCTTCGGTATCATAGGCCACGCCGTTGACGTAGCGGATGACGATCGTGCCTTCGTAGGTCAGTCCCTCGGAAGCCGTGCCGTCCTTGAAGGTCCAGGTCCCGGCCTCGAACCCGCCCCGGATGTTGGCGTTGGAAGGCGCTTCCACCAGGGCGAAGTGTCTTTCCGAACCGTCGCGGAAGTCGCCAAAGGTAAGCGCGGCCCTGAACGTGGCGGTCAGGGTCACTTCCGAAGCGTCGGGCGCGCCGCCGGCGGTCTTGTGGATGGTGTCTTTGGCCCAGCCGTCTTCATACTTCTGGGTCTTGTCGGTCTCGTCCACCGTCATGGCGCCGCTGTAGCCGTCCACGCCGATGCGCAGGCCGGGATCCATGACGTCCGGCTTGTCGGCCACGGCGTCAACGGTAATGGTAAAGGAGCCGCTCGCGGAACCGCCCACGCCGCTAGACTGGGCATGGTAGTCCACGGAGACGTTGATGTCCATGTCGTGGTCGCTGTTCTCGGGCGGGACGATGTACACGCCGGGGTTGCCGGACGCGCCCGAGGGGTTGAAGGCGTCGGGCGGGAAGGTGTACACGCCGTTTGCGTCCGGAAACACTTCCTGCCCGCCGTTGGCCGGATCGCCCACAAAGATTCTGGTGCCCGGATCAAAGCCGTCAAGGTGAACGGCGTCCACCACGGTGGTGCCGGTGGGCGTGAAGCTGAAATGGATCTGCCCGGCGCGCAGCGGGGCGTTGTCGCCCAGCATGTGCTGCATGGGGCGGGCGTCTTCGAACACGCCCGCGGCAAAGGCTGCGCCAAGGTCGGTCTGCGCGTCCACGGCAAAGTCGCCGCCGGGCAGTTCAAGACCACGCATGATTTCCGGCACTTCTGTGCCGCGGTCCCAGTAGTCGGTGCCCAGCGAGGGGGATTTGCCCACGCCGTCGATCAGGTTGCCCGCGTCGTCGCGGTAGTCGCCCGAGCCGCTGCCCGCGCCCCCCGCGCCCGCGCCGGGGCCGGCGGCGGTGGTCATGTCAAGGCCCGAGCCGCTGAAAAAGTCCGCGCTGGCCACGGTGGTGCCGTCGGGCAGCGTCAGGTTGGGCAACGCTTCGTTGCCCACCACGAAAAAGTTGTTGATGGTGACAGAGCTTCCGTCG
>JAVBPV010000046.1:0-82004 GCA_031549405.1 Desulfovibrio sp. | reverse complement strand
GCTTTCGACTTTTCAGAATCGCCTCAAGTTCGCCCCTCTGTTCTGGCGTGCAATCAATCTTTCGTGCCGGTCGAGCCATACATACTCCTTGGATTCGTGGAGTATATTTTTTTATATAAATTTTTGCAACTAGACACTAGGGGCTTTATGGGACTACATAGGGTTGCCAATCTTGACAAAAGCGAAGTCCCGCAAGGCTTATCGTGCTTTGCGGGACTTTCTGAGAGAAAAAAATGGTGGGTCGTGCGGGGATCGAACCTGCGACTCTCTGCTTAAAAGGCAGATACTCTACCGTCTGAGTTAACGACCCGTAGAGGAAGGCTTCTTTACCCCGTAACAGGGTGAAAGGTCAAGTGCGGCGACGAGGTTTTTCCGCAAAATATTCTCTGGCGGTCCGACTTGCCGGGCAAGGCCTGTAAGAACGTTCCTTTAAAACCGCCGGATTAAAAACACACCGGCCGCCACCAGCAGCACGCCCGCCAGCCGCTGCCAGGTGACGGCCTTTTGCGCGTAGCCCACCAGGCCGAAATGATCCAGGACAAGACTGACGCCCACCTGTCCCGCCAGCACCAGGGCGATCATCGTGGTGGCCCCCAGACGCGGGGCCACGTACACGGTGACGGA
This sequence comes from Desulfovibrio sp., assembly GCA_031549405.1. Classification (GTDB taxonomy): domain Bacteria; phylum Desulfobacterota; class Desulfovibrionia; order Desulfovibrionales; family Desulfovibrionaceae; genus Frigididesulfovibrio. Next base: position 81,380 of record JAVBPV010000046.1, on the reverse strand, counting down.
AACCAGATACGCGCCCAAAAGCCCGCCCATCCAGTGCCAGGGGGTGATTTTCGAAGGCAGGGGCGGAATGGGAACGCGCATGGCCAGCACATATACGAACAGGGCCAAAGCCCCCACAGTGAAGGAAACCATGGCCGCCAACACGGGACTGCCCGCCCAGTGCTGTTGCAGTTGGACGTTGATGCCCGCCTGCACGCTCAAGGTCGCGCCGCCGGTAATGGCCAGAAGACACAAAATGAACATGTCCATGGAAATACCTCGATGGAAAATTTTCCGGCATCCCCCTACGTCAGCAGGTATAGCATGCCCGGCAGGCGGCGCGCCAGCCCCCGCACTTCCAAAACGAGCAGCAGGCCGGACAGGCGGCCCGCGTCCATGTCCAGACGGCGGGAAAGCTCGTCGATATGCCGCGCCTCCGTTCCCAGGGAAAGCAACACCGTTCTTTCGTCTTCCGTCAGGGATTGCGCCCGGCCGTTTTCCGCCTGGTCCGCCCGCAAGGATGCCGGACCGTTCTTAAGGGGCGCGGAAGAAACTTCCGGCGCGGCGGGCGCGGGGGATTCCGGCGCGAGCCGCCCCGCGAAAGGGCGCGCGGGCAAAGGAGGGATTGCTCCGGCTTTCAGGGACAAAGCGGCGGGCTTTGCCCCCCTGACGCGGCCGGGTTTGGCGCTTGCGGGCGGGGATGCGGGCTCCGGCCCGCCGGCGCCGTCCCTTCCGGCCCGTTCGGCTTTTGAAGGCGGGGCGCTTGGCGGCGGGGCTTTTGCCTTTTGACGTTTTTTTCCCGGCGGAGCCCGCCAGGGCAGGGAGCCTTCGGGCAGCACGGATTCGGCGGAAGCCACCGCCGCGCTGTTCAGATCGGGAAGCCCGGGACGGCGCGGAGCCGGGGTTCCGGCGGCGCGCTCTTCTTCGCGGCGCAGGGCCAGGGCGCGCCGGGCTTCAAGGGTCAGCAGGGGGGCCAGTTCCGCCAGCACGTCGTCGGCGCTGAACACGGGTTTGGCCCCGCGCCGGATCAACTCGCGGCATCCGGCGGAAACCTCGGCCGTAAGATGCCCCGGAACGGCGAAAACGTCGCGTCCCTGTTCCAGGGCAAGGCGCGCGGTGATCAGGCTGCCGCTTCTGCCCGCGGCCTCCACCACCAGCACCCCGCGCGAAAGTCCGCTGATCAGCCGGTTACGTATGGGAAAGTGCCTGGCCTCGGCCGGGGAGCCGGGCGCGAATTCCGAAAGCAGCAGCCCATTGGACTCCAGCGCAAGGGCCAGGTCCGCGTTGGTCTGGGGGTAAACAACGTCGATGCCCGTGCCCAGAACGGCCACGGAGCCGCCCGGCCCTTCAAGGCCCGCCAGGTGGGCGGCCCTGTCGATGCCTTCGGCCATGCCGGAAATCACCGTTACCCCGGCCCTGGACAGGGCGCGGGAAAAAAAGGCCGCGGCCGCCAGCCCCTCGCGGCTGCAACTGCGCGCCCCCACCACGCCGACGGCGGGACCGCGCAGCAGCGAGATGTCGCCGGAATAGTAGAGAACAAGCGGGGGATCGTCCAGCTCGCGGAGAAGGGCGGGATAGTTCCCGCCCGTCCACAGAACAAGGCGGACTCCGCTTTTTTGCACGGCCCGCCATTCCCCGGCGGCCCGCTGGCGCCAGGATTCCGCCGCAAAGGCTTCCGCCGCTTTGGGATGGGCCTCGCCCGGCTGCCAGGCGCGGGCAAGACCGGCGCGCACGGCCTCAAGCGCGCCTCCGTATTTGCGCGCCAGCCTGGCGGCGCGGCGCGCGCCTATGCCCTCGGCATGGCGAAGGGCAAGGCAGGCCCATAGTTCCGCCTTCTCATCCTTTGACAGGCCGGAAAAGGCGGACACGGTCAGCCTTCGGCCAGGCGCTTGCGGGCAAGGGCCGCGGGCGCGGACTTCGGGAAGTCGTCCAGCAGAATTTTCCAGTAGAAACGGGCATTTTCCATATCCTTCAGCATGGAATAGGCGTAACCGACCTTGAGCAGGGCGGCCGCGGCCTTGTCATGCCTGGGATACTTTTCCACCACATCCCGGAAGGAGATGATGGCCTTGTCGTACCGGCGCGTGGAGTACCAGCATTCCCCCTGCCAGTACAGGGCGTTGGGGGCCAGGGAATGGGAAGGATAGCGCGAAAGAAAGTCCGCGAAACCTTTGCGGGCGGCGTCGTAGCGGCTGTGTTCGTAGGCGGAGTAAGAGGCGGCGTACAGCTTGTCCGCGTCCGCGCCCGTAGCGGCTTTTTCTGAGGCGGGGACGGACGCGGGGCGCGCTTCGGCGGCATTTTTCCGGGGGGGGACCGCTCCGGCGGTAACGGCGGACGCCGGGGCTTTGCGCGGCTCCACCTTGCGCCCCCCGGCGGGACTGGGCGAGCCGAAATAAATGTACTCGCCCGTAGGCGAAAAAGAAGGAGAGACTTCGGCGGACGGGGCCGGTCCGGAACCCCCCGCCGGGGCGGCGGGTGCGGCCGAAGGGATCGGGGCGGGTTCCGGGGATGAGGCCGGAGCGGGCGAAGCCTCGGAAAAAGAGGCCAGCGCCGCGGCCGTGGCGGAAGGAGTGGCCGTGGCATATTCGGGGTCGCGGGCCGGGGCGGGCGCCGGGGTGGGCGACGGGGTGGGCGACGGGGTGGGCGAATGTTCCGCCGCTTTTTCCGAAGCGGCGGCGGCGGAGCGGCCGGACTTTTCCGGGGCGGAATTTTCAGGGCCGGATTTTTCCGGAACGGTTTTGCCGGAAACGGGCTTTCCATGCGCGGATGTGGCGGCATCGACGTTTCCCCCGGCGCGCAACGCTCCCAGTTCCCCCTCCAAAAGGCCCAGGCGTTCTTCCACGTGATTCAGGCGCATGTCCAGCACCTGCTGCGAATCCGCTCTCCTTTCAAGGGAGTCAAGCCGCTGCTCGACCGTCCCGGAAGCGCAGCCGGGCAGAATAAGGACTACAGCCGCAAGCTGCAAAAAATTGTGGCGTCCGCGCATCAAGTCCTCTATATATTTTCTTATATTTTATGTTACATTAAATATAGCATAACGGAAATGATGTGTCCATGCGCAAATCACGCCCAACTCCGCGGATGTGCGCTTTTGAAGCGGACCGGGGGGAAGCATAGGCCAATTCAGTATCCTTTTCAAGAAGCCCGGAAAGCTTCTTGGCAGAGGGCCTGCAACCCCGTCCTCCATACGGCGGATGCAACTTTTTTCTAACGGGGGCAAGGTGCGGGCGTGGTTCGGGCAAGGTCAGGCTTGACCTTCGCCTGTGTCCCGGCTAAACGGGTAAAGAAGCTGCTGTGGGAACGCAACAGCGGAAAAGGAGTATGCCATGCGATTTCTCGTAGTGGACGATGATTTTGAAACGCGCAGGCTGGTGCAAAAGCTCTTGCGCCCCTTCGGCGAGGTCGATGTCGCCACGGACGGGGAGGAGGGAGTGGAAGCTTTCGCCAGAGCGCACAAGGAGGGCGAGCCTTACTCCCTGGTGACCATGGATATTCTGATGCCGAATATCGACGGCCAGCAGGCCCTGCGAGAAATCCGTGAAATCGAAAAAGAACGCAATGTGGCTCCGGAAAATCAGGCCCGGGTCATCATGATTTCCGGCCTGGACAATTCCGAAGAGCTGCACGACGCCTTTTTTCTTGGCGAAGCCACAAGCTATATCGTCAAGCCCATCAATCACACGGTTTTTTTGCAGGAAATCGCCAAAATGGGCATCGTGCTGCCCGGTTAGAGCTAATTGGCATTGAAAATATTCAGCGGAATCGTCGCGGCGGGGATTTGCCGGAAAATCCTTGCGGAGCGCTCCGCCCATTTTATTCGCAAACTGCTGCAAACCGGGCGGCACGCCGGTTTACGCCGCGCTCACCCCGCGCGGCCGCCATTGCGGACTCGCCCGTTCCCTTACCCTCATCCCAGGAGCATGGAATGTCCGTCCCCCCCGAACTGCTATACGCCGCCTCGCATGAATGGGCGCGCATCGAAGGCGGCGAAGCCGTCGTCGGCATAACCCACTTTGCCCAGGAACAGCTCGGCGACCTCACTTTCGTGGATCTGCCCGCCGTGGGCGCCACCCTTGCCGCCGGCCAGGAGATGGGATCGGTGGAATCCGTGAAAGCGGCCAGCGAATTGTACAGCCCCGTGTCCGGCGAGGTAATCGCCGTCAACGAAGGGCTTGCGGACTTCCCGGAAAAGGTCAATGCTTCGCCCTACGGCGACGGCTGGATGATCCGCGTGCGCGTCGAAGGCGCGCCCACGGGCCTTTTGAGCGCCGCGGAGTACGAAGCCCGCGTGGCGTCCGAAAGCCATTAACGCCTTTTGCTTTGTCAATGCTTCGGCCTGGCCGTGCGGCGCACGGCCAGACGCCCGCGAAAAGCGGGCCGTGCGCGGCTCCCGCGCTTTGCCGGCGGCGGGCGTGGCGTTTCAAAGCAAAAATGCGTCAAGGGCTACCCGCGGCCGGAAGGCTGCGCTTGATTTCGGCAGCGCCGCGCGGTTTTCAGGCCGCGCGGCGTTTTTCCATATCCCCCACCCTGAGGCCGGAGGCGCCGCCGCGCCCGGAACAAGGAACCCCCATGCCCTATATCCCCCATACCCCCGAAGACACGGCCGCCATGCTGCGCGCCGTCGGCCTGCGGCATATGGACGAGCTTTTCGCGGACATCCCCCCCGCCATGCGCCCGCAACGCTTTGACTTGCCGGAAGGAAAATCCGAGCGGGACACACTGGATCTGCTGGCCGGCATGGCCTCGCGCAACAAGGCGGGGCTGGTCAGCTTCATGGGCGCGGGCGCGTATGACCACGACATTCCCGCCGCCGTGGACGCCCTGGCCTCGCGCGGGGAATTCTACACCGCCTACACCCCCTACCAGCCCGAAGCCGCCCAGGGCACCCTGCAGGCCATTTTCGAATACCAGACGGCCGTGTGCCGCCTGTTCGACATGGAAGCGGCCAACGCCTCGGTCTACGACGGCGGAACCGCCGTGTTTGAGGCCGCCATGATGGCCGTGCGCGCCACCAAACGCTCGTTGCTGGTGGTGGACGAGAACCTGAACCCCCTGTACAGGGCCATGCTGGCCACCTTAAGCGCCAACCTGGACGTCACCGTGCGCACCGTGCCGCACAAGGACGGCGGCCCGGACATGCCCGCCCTGGCCGCCGCGCTGGAAGACTCCGCCGCCGCCGTCATCGTGCAGAACCCCGGATTTTTCGGCACGGTGCATGACTTTTCCCCGCTGTTCGCCGCCGCCAGGGCCAGGGGCGCGGCAAGCGTCATGCTGGTGAACCCGGTGTTGCAGGCGGTGCTGAAAACCCCCGGCGAAATGGGGGCCGACATCGCCGTGGCCGAAGGACAAAGTCTGGGGCTGCCCCTTTCCTTCGGCGGGCCGTACCTGGGCGTCATGGCCTGCTCCAAGGCCATGATCCGCCAGATGCCCGGCCGCATCGTGGGACGCACCGAGGATCTGAACGGCAAAACCGGCTACGTGCTCACCCTGCAGGCCAGGGAACAGCACATCCGCAGGGCCAAGGCCACCTCCAACATCTGCTCCAACCAGGCCCTGTGCGCCCTGCGCGCTTTGATGCATATCTGCCTGCTGGGCCCCGAAGGGCTTACCCGCGCGGCGGAACTTTCCATGCAGCGCGCCCGCGAGGCCGCCTCCGCCCTGACCCTTTTGCCCGGCGTGGCCCTGTATTCCGGCGCGCCCTTCGGCAACGAGTTCGCCCTTGCCCTGCCCAGGTCCGCCGCCGCCGTGGCCGCCGATCTGGCCCGCAAGGGGATCATTCCCGGCGTGCCCCTGGGCCGCTGGTACAAGGGCCTTGAAAACGTCCTGCTTGTCGCCTGCACCGAAAAAACCGGACCCGAGCATATCTGCCGTCTTGCCGAAGCAATGGGAGGCGCCCTGTGAAGACCGTATTCGCCAAATCCGTGGCGGGCCGCACCGCCGTATTGCCGCAAAAGCCCGAAAAGACCGCCGCAGCCATGCTTCCGGCGGAGCTTTTGCGCAAAAGGCGCCCCGCCCTGCCCGAACTGTCCGAACTGGACGTGGTGCGCCATTTTTCGCTGCTTTCCCGGCGCAACTACGGGGTGGACACCAACTTCTACCCCCTTGGATCCTGCACCATGAAGTACAACCCCAAGTTCGCCGAAAAGGCGGCGGGGCATCCCGGCTTTGCCGACTCCCACCCGCTGCTGCCTCTTGTGGAAGGGGGCGAGGCCCTTGCCGCCGGAAGCCTTGAGGCCATATGGGAGACCGAGCGCCTGCTGGGCGAAGTCACCGGCATGAAGGCCTTTACCCTGCAACCCATGGCCGGAGCCCAGGGAGAGCTTACGGGCATTCTGCTCATCGCCGCCTATCACCGGGCCAGGGGGAACCAAAAAAGCAAGATCATCTGCCCCGATTCGGCCCACGGCACCAACCCCGCCACGGCCGCCCTGGCCGGGTACGAAGTGGTGAACATCGAGTCCAGGGACGGACTTATCGACCCCGCCGCCCTGAAGGCCGTGCTGGACGATTCCGTGGCCGGCCTTATGATGACCTGCCCCAACACCCTGGGCCTGTTCGAAAAACACCTGCCGGAAATCGTGGAGGCCCTGCGTTCCGTCGACGCCCTGCTTTATTACGACGGGGCCAACTTCAACGCCATCATGGGCCGCATGCGCACGGGCGACGTGGGCTTTGACGTGGTGCACCTCAACCTGCACAAAACCATGGGCACCCCCCACGGCGGCGGCGGTCCCGGCTCCGGTCCCGTGGGCGTTTCCGAAAAGCTCGTGCCCTTTCTGCCCGGCCCCCGCGTGGTCAAAAACGCCGACGGTTCCTTTGCCCTGAACCATGACCTGCCCCTTTCCATCGGGCGGGTGGCCCCCTTCCACGGCAACTTCGGCATCTGCGTGCGCGCCCTGGCCTACATGCTGCGCCTTGGCCGCGAGGGCCTGGCCCGCGCCACGGACTACGCCGTGCTCAACGCCAATTATATGCGCGCGCGGCTGCGCGATCATCTGCTTATTCCCTACGACCGCGTCTGCATGCACGAGTTTGTGGCCTCCGCCTCGCCCCTGGGCGAGCACGGGGTTCACGCCCTGGACCTGGCAAAAGCCCTGCTGGACAAGGGCTATCACGCTCCGACCATCTACTTTCCCCTGATCGTCAAGGAATGCCTGATGTTCGAGCCCACGGAAACCGAAAGCCGTGAAACCCTTGACCAGTTCTGCGACGACCTTATCGCCATCATCGAAGCCGCCAAACAAGACCCGCAAACCGCCCTTGACGCCCCCACCACCCTGCCCGTGCGCCGTCTTGACGAAACCAGGGCCGCCCGCAGCATGGTGCTTACCGAAACGGAATAAAAAAACCATCAAAGGGGCCGCGCCCGGGTGCGCGGTCCCTCCCCCCTGCGGGAGAACCGATTCCCGGCGCAAATCCTTCCCTCCCCCGCATCCTTCCGCCCGCCTGACCGGCAAACCGCGCCTGGCGCGGCCTGCCGGCAGGGCGGGGCTCAAAGGCTTCGCCCGGCCGCCAAAGTTTACGCTTGCGCGGGCAGTCACTTTTCAGCATATATTCAAGACAGCCCCATCCGCGTCTTGCGCGGGGGGCTCGTCCCCGTTTCCCGCGCCGTTTCCGGGCTTAGCCCGGCGCGGCCTTTGCGGGAAGGGAACCGGAAGCGCGGAGGAAGGCGCTTTTTTTGCGGACAGCCTTCTTTCCCCGCGTATCACCCTTAAACCCATACACACCAATGAACACACACTTTGATCTTGTCATTCTGGGCGGCGGCCCGGCCGGAAGCCGGGCCGCCCTGGACGCGGCGCGCGCCGGCATGGCCGTGGCCCTTGTGGAGGCCGGTTTTCTCGGCGGCACCTGTTTGAACGCGGGCTGCATCCCCACCAAATTTCTGCTGGGGGCTACCGCGTATCTGCCGCTGCTGGAGGTCCAGCAAAAAAACGCGGCGGCGCGGGGCGAAATCCGCGTGGATCTGGCCGCCCTGCAGGCGGGTAAGGACGCGCACGTCAAGGAAATGCGTGCCGAACTGGCGGAAGAACTGCGCCAGGCCGGGGTGACCGTGCTGCACGGCAAAGGGGCGTTCACGGGTCCCGCCTCGGTACATGTAAAAGGCGCGGGGGTGGACGCGGAGGCGACTTTCGGCAAGTGCATCGTGGCCACGGGGTCGATTCCCGCGGTGTTTCCGGGGCTGAAGCCCGACGGCGCCACAGTGTACTCCTCCGCCGGGATACTGGGGATAAAAGAGATTCCGGAAAGCCTGATCATCCTTGGCGGCGGGGCCATCGGCCTGGAGATGGGCGAGTTTTTCCACCGCCTGGGAACCCGGATCATCATGGCGGAAGGAGCTTCCCGCATGCTGCCCGGCGAGGACTGCGAAACGGGCGAAACCGTGCGCGCCTACCACGAGCGCAGGGGGTGGGAAATCCACACCGGCAGGCGCATCGCGTCGCTGAGCACCGTGGACGGGCGCTCGCTGCTGCGCTTTGAGGACGGGGAGGAAAAAACCGCCGCCTGTTCCCTGCTGGCCGCAGGCAGGATGCCGGGCACGCGGGGCCTCAACCCGGAAGGCGCGGGCCTGACCCTGAACGAGCGGGGCTGGCTGCAAACCGACGAATGCCTGCGGGCGGCGGAACACATCTACGCCGTGGGCGACATCAACGCGCGGCTGATGATGTCGCACGCCGCGACGCACCAGGCCGCTTACGCCGTGCGCCGCATTCTCGGCACGGAAAAGGCCCCCTACAGCCCCCCGGCCGTTCCCGCCTGCATTTACGGCACGCTGGAAGTCATGCGGGTGGGTCCCACAGCCGCGGAACTGGCCAGACAGGGAGTGGAGGTCCGGGTAAGCCGTTCCAGGCCCGCCTGCAACCCTGTGGCGCGCGGCCTGGGCCACACGGCGGGGGTTGCGCGGATGGTCTGGGCGGACGGCGCGCTTATGTCGGTGACCGTTGTGGGACACGGCGCATCGCATCTTATGGCGGCTTCTTCGTTGCTGGTAAAAGACAAATTGAAAAAAAACTTGTTTCCGGGCATAATTTTCGCGCATCCGACTCTTGACGAGGTTCTTGAATCAGCTATTCTCGCTCGGCTGGAAACATAGAAAAAAAGATAACGTCCTGTTCGCTTTTTTATCAAAAAAGCGGCATGATGAAGCTTATATTTTCTTGCAAAGGCTTGTCTTTTTCACTGAAGACAGGTATTCTCCCACTGGCAAGTGAGACTGATTAGAAAACCAGCCCGTTCACCTTACCTTTTTTGGAGGAGTTCATGAAGCGTTTTACCCTGATGACCATGGTTGCCATGTTGATGCTGGCGCTTGCCGCGCCCGCCATGGCAGCGCCTGTCAGCTGCTCGAAAGCCAAAGTCGCCAGTTTCGATTTTCTGGTCGACACTTCCGGCTCCATGATGATGAAGCACAAGGCTCTGAAGAAAGTCAAAATCGAACTTGCCAAAGCCATCCTGCTGCGCGTCAACGAACGCATCCCCGAGCTTGGCTACACCGGCAGCATCCACACCTTTGCTCCCGAGTTGGAAGTCGTCAAGCAGCAGACTTACAACCGTTCCGTGTTCCAGGCCGGTTTTTCCAGCTTCAAAGACCAGTTTGAAGTGTTCAACCGTCTGACCCCCATGGGCGACGGCCTCAAGTACTGGAGCGACAGGCTGTACAGCACCCTGCCCGGCCCCACCGCCGTCATCATCATCAGCGACGGCGAAAACAACCGTGGCCTGGATCCCCTGAACGCCGCCCAGGAAGCCCTTGCCGCCAACCGCAAGCTGTGCTTCCACGTTATTTCCCTGGCCGACACCCCCATGGGCCAGCAGGTGCTTGACAGCATCACCGCCCTGACCCCGGGTTGCAGCGTCTCCGTCAAGGCCGCCGACATGCTCGCCAGCGACGCCGTTGTCGACAAGTTCGTGCAGGACGTCTTCTGCGCCGGCGGCAAGATCGTGCTGCGCAGCGTGCAGTTCGCTTTCGACTCCGCCGAACTGACCGCCGAATCCCGCGCCATTCTGGACGAAGTCGCCAGCATGGTGAAGCAGCAGGGCCGCCCCATCGCGGTTGACGGCCACACCTGCAGCATCGGCACCGACGAATACAACCAGCGCCTGTCCGAGCGCCGCGCCGCTTCCGTGAAGAAGTACCTCGCCTCCAAGGGCGTGCCCGCCGACGGCATCGTCACCCACGGCTACGGCGAATCCCGGCCGAAGTTCGACAACGCCACCGAAGAAGGGCGCCGTCTGAACCGCCGCGCCGAGATCGACTTCAAGTAGGTCGCCGGATACGTTATTACGAGGCCCGGTGGAGCATTCCACCGGGCCTTTCTGCAAGCAAGCCCCCCCCCACGCTCTCTCTTCCGTTCAGGTTCCACTCGCCGTTTTTCAACCGGTAGCAATCAACAATCTGCATGCAGCACAGCAGGATACGATCAATGAACAGCTGTTCCGTCATCCGCCTTATCCAGTCCGCCCTTATCTGCGCCGCCCTTGCCCTGCCCTGCGCGGGCATGGCCGCCACCGCCGCCCCGGCCGCAAAACCCGCAGCCCCTGCCGCAAAAGCGGCCGCCAAACCCGCGGCCAAGCCCGCCGCCAAATCCGCGGCCAAATCCGCGGCCAAAGCGGCCGCAAAGCCCGCCGCCAAGAAAACCGAGCCCAAGGCCGCCGGGGACTCTGCCGACGCGGTCAAAGCCGGGCTGGACGAATTCGCCAACAAGACCATCGCCTCCATTAACAGGTGCGTACTGCCTTCTTGCGACAAAAAGGAAGTAACCAAAAACGCCGACGGCACCTTTACCGCGCGCTACATTGAAGTCGACCCCAAAAGCCTGGACACTTCCTACAAAAAGCCTGAAAGTTCCAAGGCCATCACCTACATCGGCTACATGAACTATACCGAAATCGAGTACGTAAGCACCGGCAAGACCAAGGAAGCCGCCCTTAACGGCACTTTCACCGCCTCGCGCCGCGAATCGATGACCGAACTGGTCAAGTACGTCAAAGGCCGCTGGAGCTATTAGAGCGAACTACCATTGAAAATGTTACTTTGCTCTGGCGGCGAAAACCGCCGCCCGCCGCGCGGGCGTAGGCGAAACTTGTTTCGCCGTTAAGCGCCGGAGCGAGCGTCTCAAAGTAAGTCCCCAGGCAAAGCCTGGGGCTTACGATCTTTTTGTTAATCTGCTCTGAAGCAACGTAACGTTTCATAAGAGAAAGCGCTGGATCGCACGCCACGGTAAAGGCCCGGAGAGTATTCTCCCGGGCCTTTTTTGCGGCGGAACCGCAAACAGCGGCGACGGCGCGCCGGATCAATAAAAAGCCTCTGGCCGCGGGCCGGATAACCCCCTTATTGTTCCGGGTCTTTCTGCGTGGAAGTCCCCACCGGCCGGGGGGCGGCTTTCTTTTCCGGCGCTATCAGGCTGCCTACGCCGCGCAGGGCGCGCACCGGCAGCTCCAGCACCCCGGTAAACAGGCCGAATACGGTGGAACCGGCGTTCTGCGCCGTATCCAGCACCATGTGCGCACCCCGCACGTTCATGACAGGCGCGTCAAACGGGCCGGAAAACCGCACCGGCACCGCGGGCACCTTTGCCAGGGTGACGCTGATGGTAAAGTCCATGACCTTTTTGACAAGGTCGATCCAGCCTCCACCGCGCATGTCCACCATCAGCCCGTGCAGTGTGAAGTTGTCCCAGCGCAGCACCCCGTTTTCCATGACCCCGCTGGCGAAAGCGGAATCAAAGGTGTTGCGCAGGCCGGAGGCTTCGCCCACAAAGGCGGGGTAAATCCCGTCGGAAATTTTGAGATGCCAGTTCCCGGAAAGCGCGGCGGGCAGATCGGCGTCACAGGTCAGGTTGCCTTTGACGTCCATGTTAAAGTCCATTTTGCCGCCGTACGAGGTGCTTTTGTTCCGGTCGAAAAGCGCCCTGCCCAGATCCACCCCCTTAAGCTCAAAAAGTCCGCGCTGCAAGCTGACCAGCGACACGCCCGGCACCAGCGTCCCTTGCGCTATGATGGTGGAGTCGCCGCCGTAAAGGTCAGCGGTGCCGCCCCGCACGGAAAAGCGCCCCCTGCGCAGGGTGCCCACAATACGGGTGTTTTGCGGGTGCAGATTTCGCACCTTGGCGTTTCTCACAAAAACGTCCACGTCGGCGGAAAATCCGTCAAAAAAGGACAAGTCCCATTTTTTGGTGGAAGGGGGCGGCGGAGGCGGAGGCTTGGGCGCGTTTTTTTTTGCCGGAGGAGGCGCCTCCGCCGGGGGAAGATACTTGTCGGCGTCCAGGCGCTCGGCCTGAAGCCCGAAAACCCAGTGGTTCACGGATTCGCCGGCGGCCGTGGAGGGCGCTCCGGAAAGGGCCTTGAGTCCGTCGGAAGTAAAATAACCGGTAATGGCGCCCGTAACCGAAGCTCCGTCAAGTTGCAGCTTCAGAGCATCAAAGGAAAGGGAATCGCGATCCGCCGCCACCTTTGCCTCGCCGGTCAAAAGCTCGGGGACGATCAGACCCGGGCCGGGCAGCAGGTTCCATTCCTTCAGCAGGGTACGGGGAGCGATTTTGAAGTTCACCGGCGCAACGACCGTCACCTTGGGCCCCTGGGCGTTCACGGCCACCCTGCCCGCCATGTAGCTGCCCAGGCCGTCCAGCATAACCTGATCAAAGGTGACCGTGTTTTCGTACACCTGCCAGTCCACCCCGGTGGAAAGCTTGCCCTTGATGGGCACGCGTTTTGACGCCAGAGGGATGATCAGCGAACCCGCCGCGTCGAGCTTGCCGGAAAGCTCCCGCAACCCCTTGCGCTGCCGCACGGGTTTGCCGTTACGCATGGCGGGCGGGCCGTCCTTGACAGGCGGCCAGATCAGGGCCCCCCGGAACTTGCCGCTGATGGCGTCCTTGCCCCTGGGGTTCCACGAGGTGTTCACACCCTGCACGGAAAGATCCCACAACCCGGCGATATGCACGCCCTTGCTGACCACGGTGAAGATGTCCGAACTTCCGGACACCCTGGCCTTTTCCGCGTACAAACGCCAGTCCTTGCCGTCGTTGCCGCCGGTAAGGGTGCAACCGGACACCTCGGCATTGACGTCAAACTTCCATATATCGGCCCAGGAAGAATCGGCTCCCACCTTAATGTCGATGTCGCCGGTCCCCGTGGCCACGCCGCCTATGCGCACGTAGCTGCCCTGGTTTTCCGGCAACAGATCCAGATGCATTTTATCGGCGGCGTAATGCATTTTCACCACGTCGTCGAAAATGTCTATGTAGCCCGAAGCCGCGCCCTTCAGCAAATTGCCGCCGGAAAAGGCCACCCTTGTGGCGTTCTTATGGGGAAACACCAGCACCTCGGCCGCGCCCCCCGCCACCTGGTGCACAATGGGCCGCGCCACCTTGATGCGCACGTCGTACCCCACGTTGATGCCTTCGTCCGCCGGGGCGGACGCCGGGGACTTGCCGCCAACCGCAACAGCGCCGTTTTCCGCCGCAGGGGACTTGTCGCCAGCCAAAGTAATCCCGCCGGCGGCTGTCCGGGGCTTGCCGCTGGCCGCGCCGCCCCCGCCGGCGACGGAAAGCTTGGGCGATCCGGCCCCGTTCGCTGAGGCTCCGTTTTTGGCTACGGCCGGCGGAGCGGGTGTTTCCTCCGGATAGGGGGCCAGGGGCGGGAAGTCGAACTCCGGGGGCTCCGGGTCCGGAAAAATCGTTCCCGGAGGAGACAGAAAGGGAAAAATCATGTCCAGATTGGCGGTTCCCACGTTCAGGAACACTTCCACCACCGGCTTGGAAAAGTCCGGCGTCCCCACGTACCCGGTCACGCCCAGATCTCCGGCCACGCCCTGCAAATTGTATGCGCCCACGCCATGCAGGCTGCCTTTGAAGTCAAATCCCCCGGTCAGGGAATGCAGAGCCTGCTGAAGCCCGGGCGGCAGCACCCGGCCGAACAGGAACCAGCGCGGCAGGCTCAGCCGTTCGATGCGCACCTTGCCCGCGCTTGTGTGTTGCAGGGTATCGACGGTCAGGTCGGCGGTAATGGCGTCGCCTTCGGCATCCAGGCGCAAATCGGGCAGCAGCAAAGTCTTGCCGTTGTCCTTCCAAATCAGGGACGAAGAAAAGTCCCCGTGCACCGTCCGTTTGTGCGGCGGCGGCGTCATGCCCACCCGGCCCGTAAGATCGCCCTGCAAAAGGGTTTCGCCCTGGCCCGGCCCCAGATCCAGGGCGAAGGAAACCTCCAGATCCGCCGGGGGCAGGGAAAAAAGGGCGGCAAGCGACAGGGGGCGCGCCGTATTTTTCGGATGCACCCGGGCGCGCAGGCCGGTAAAGGCAAGCTCAAGCTTGCCGTCCGGCCCGTATTTGCGCAGGGTTCCGTTGCTCAGGCGCAGTTCCGGCAACGTCTTCATGTAGTCCGAGCGCAAAATGCCGGCCACGGAGGCAATGAAGCGCCGCGAACCGTTTTGCCCGTCCGTTGCCGGCGGCGGGGCGGCTTCCGCCTCTTCCGGGGGCAGCCACAGGGGACAGCCCTGGCTGTCGCAGCTCAGAATAATTTCGGGCGTATCCAGCACCACCAGCCGAAAACGCAGCCTGCCCCGCAGCAATTCCAGGGGGCGCAGATGCAACCGCAGGGTTTTTATGGAAAAAAGAGCGCCCCGCTCTTTTCCTTCGCTTTCCTGCTCCAAAGAGGCGGCCAGCACGCGCACGTTCCCCACCGCAATGCCGGGGGACGGCGAAAACACGGGGCGCACCGGCCCCCTGACCCGCCAGGGCAGTTTTGTGGCGACGCGCAGGCGTTGCTCCACCGCGGAGGCGATGACATCGCTTTTAAACTCGCACAGCAGGGTCAACGTGGCCGCCCCGACGACCGCCAGCACGGCCACGGGCAAAAGCACCCACTGACAGAAGGCGCGGGCGCAACGGCGGCAAAAAATAAAGGGGCTGAACGGCATAACCTGTCGGGGCGAAAGCGTTGGCGGCCACGCCCTTTTCGGGCGTGGCGTCGTACAATAAAAGCGCCGGACGAGGAAGACAAGCTTTTATGAAAGCGGGCGGAAAAATGGAGTTGCGGCGGACTGTCATCCGAAAACAGCCCCTTATTCACCTACAGCGTTTTTCCGCCCATAACCGTTACAAAACTCAGATCTTTTTACCGGTGATGGCTACCCATTCGGCAAAGCGCTTCAGAAAAACATTCAGGAACGACAGGGTGGAGGGGTCGGTCACTTCCCCTTCCGGGGTGATGCGGCCGCTTTCCATCATGTATACTTCGGGCTGGCTGAGCAGGGGCATGTTCAGTATGGCAAGAACGCTGCGCAGGTGCGACTGGGCCACGGCGGTGCCCACATGCCCGGGGCTGATGCCCACAATGGCCGCCGGTTTGCCGCCCCACACGTTTTTGCCGTAGGGGCGCGACCCCCAGTCCAGGGCGTTTTTCAGCACGCCGGGGATGCTGCGGTTGTATTCGGGGGTGGCAAACAGCACCGCGTCGGCGGCGGCCACCTCTTCTTTCAGGCGCACCACGGGCGCGGGCAGGTTGTCGTCAAGATCCTGATTGTACAGCGGCAAATCGCCGATTTCCACAAAGGTGAAGGACAGCATATCCTTGCCCGCACGGGCAAGGGCTTTGGCCAGGCTTCTGTTGAACGACTCCTTGCGCAAGCTTCCGACAATAACGGCTACGGTATGCATGGCGGCTCCTTTTCGCGTCTGACTGCATTGGCTGGGTTTCCCAGCATGTTCCACCATCGCCCCCCGCCGCCGCTTTGTCAAGGCGGCCATTCCCCGGTGATGCTCAAAAGCGGATGAAGCCCGGCGCGGCATCACGGCAATCCGGGCCGCCGCTACCCCAGTTTTTCAACGATCTCTCTGGCCGTATCGTTGGCAGCGTCCAGAGAAAGGGCCTCTCTGGCGGCGTCAAAGGCCTTGTCCTTTTTGTTCCAGGCCATATACAGCTCGGCCAGATTGGTCAGCGTTCTGGTGTGCTTGCCAAACTGCTTGATGGCCTTCAGGTAGATCGCCTCGCCCTTTTCGAATTCCCGCAGGGTGTTGTAGCAGGATACCGCCGAGGCGTAGGACTTGCTGTCCTTGGGAAAGCGCTCGATGGCCAGTTCCAGGAATTCCGCCGCCTCGAAGTAAAGCTTGAACTCCAGCAGCCACTCGCCCACCTGCCGCAAAACGCCGGGCTCTTCGCCGAACTCGTCCGCCAGAACCCGCAGGGCGGCCTTGCCTTTGGGCGAGTCCCCGGAGCGCAGGGCGGCAAGGCCTTTTTGCTCCAGGGTGGCCTTGCGCGCGATTTTGGCCTCGACGTTGTCCCGGACCTTGACCACCTCGGACTCGTTCAGCGCTTTGAGAATGATGTCCAGGACAGCCTTAAGTTTTCCTTCCTCTTTAGGAGCATACACGATGCTGGCTTTGCCGGATTTGGCCAACGTCGTAAGCAGTGTGCGTATTTTCGGCTGGCGGTTCAGATCCAGAACACACTCGTGAATCAGCACCTCCACCTCAAAACGCAGTTTGCCCGGCAGCTTGGAAGGTTCGTAATGCTCAAGGCCGGCCAGCAGCGCCTCCAGGGCGCGCACGGTTTCGTCGCGTCTCAGCAGGGACTTCGCCCGGGCGATATTCAGCCCGACCCCGGGGGGAATGGAAAAATTCGCCATGCCGTTCAATGGCCCCCTTTAGTAGTACTCATTTCATCAATCGTCCATCGGCCGATTGATGAGGATCGCTTCGCCGGAAAGCGTGGTTTCCGCCTCGATCACACCGCCTTTGGCGGCATCCCCCCGCCAAAGCGCAAGCGCCGTGCCCCGGTGTTCGTATAGAAGTCTCTGTACACCGCGCGGCACAAGAAAATCAAGAGAGCGCCCTCCCAGCATGCGGCCGCGCACCAGCGACGAACTGATGGCAAGGCTGGGCTGGGGCAGGTACAGCAGCCGGCCGCCCGAAGGAAGGCGCAAAGCCGCGTCCACCGCCGCAAAGGGAGGCTCGACAGGCCTTGCCCCCGGCCACAGCCTGCCGGCCGCCGCAAAAAAACGGGCACGCCCCTCCCCGCCACGGGGCAGGGCCACCAGATCCGCAAGTTCCGGAATCCGCCGCCAGCGGCTCCAGGTATCCAGCCCCGGCAGATCTTCCGCGCCCAGCACAAAAAAAAGCCTGCGACCGGGATATTGCCCGCGCAACGCTTCCAGCGTGTCCACGGTATACGAGGGTCCGGCCCGGCGGCCTTCCTCCAGGCAGACCTCCATGCGCAGGGGAACGGACCACCCGCCGCTTTCTTCCCGCTTTCCGGAAACGCCGCCCGCCCGGTCCGCGCCTTTCTCCGCCGCGGCGCAGTCCGCTATGCCCGCGCGCAGCATTTCCACCCGCAGGTCAAAAGGCAGCAGCGCCCCCGCCGGTTTGTGCGGGGGAAGGCCGCAGGGGATGAACAGGATGCGTTCGGGCGCAAGGGCTTCCCCCGCCTCGATGGCGATGCGGAAGTGCCCGGCGTGCGCGGGGTTGAAGCTGCCCCCAAGCAGCACTATGCCGGGCTCGCCCGGTTGGGAAGTCCGGATGGAAACATCCTGCATGCGATTCTCGTGTGATTGTCGTCAAAGCGGCGCCCGGAACATTCCGGCCGCAAGCGCCGCAGGCGCGGCGCACCCCATAAACGCCGATGGCGCAAACCCGCATCCGGTTTCATTATCTTACGGAAATTCCCGAAAAGGGCAAATCCTCCGCCTTTTCTCCCAGTCCCCATCCCGGCATGGCGACGGCGGAAAACCCCGGCAGACGCACGGCGCCGTGGTGCAAGAGAAAGTAAGAGCGCGCCGCTTCCTCCTTTTGTTCCACGCCGCCGTATTGCGCGTCGCCGTAAAGAGGAAAGCCCGCCGCCGCCAGATGCGCCCGAATCTGGTGCCGTGCCCCGCGCCGGATACCCGCCAGCGCCAGCGTCAGAACGGAAGGCCCGGACGGATCCGGCATCAGGAAGGAAGGCCCCGCCAGCGCCGGCGCCGGGACAAAAATCCCCGGCAACGCGGCCCCGCCCGCCGGAAACGCCGCCGCAACGCCCCCCGCAAACGCCCCGGCCCGTACCGGCCGCAAAGGAACCACCCGCGTGCGCCGCGCCGAATCCGCGTTTTCCCGCGTCCGAACCCGCGTCTTTTTGCGGTCCGCCGTGTCCAGATCGCGCCCCAGGTCCAGCGCCTGGCGCAAGTCTCCCCGCACCACGGCAAAATACCATTTTTCCACCGCGCCCCCGGCTTCCCATTCCCGGAACCTCCGCGCCGCCTCCGGCGAAAAGGCCGCCAGCGCCAGCCCCGACGTTCCCCAGTCCAGGCGGGTCAGCAAGCGGGGCGGGGATGGGATGGAGACCGGGCGCTCGTCATGGCCGCCCCCCGCGAACGCTCCAGAAGAACCGCCCAGGCCGGAAACTTCGCCTTGAACCCGCCCCGCATGCTCCGCCCACAGGCGCGGCCACAGAGCGGTCAACAGTCCCTCCAGGCCGGGTTCGCCCCCCCCGGCCAGGCGCGCGGTGTGCATTCCGGCGGGTTTATACAGAGCCGCGAAATCCCGGTTGGCCGCCACAAGGCGGACCAGCCCCGCCGGATCGCCCGCATAAAGGTCCGGAAGATCGCCCGCTGTCCCGGCGCGGCCCCGTGGCCCCGCTTCTTCCCGCGCCGGAACGCCCGCGTGGGGGCACAGGAGGCCGCCCTCCGTTTCTCCGCGCGCCCCGGGCCCGAACGGGCCGGGCCGGACTTTTTCCGCGCCCGGCATCTCTTCCAGACACACCCGGTCCCCCGCCTTCACCCGCCAGGCCGGGCCGCGTTCTTTGCCGTTCACCAGCACGCGGCACCATTGCCACAGCCGCCGGCGCATGCGCAGCCCCCCGCCGGGCAAGGCATCGGCCAGGGCCGCGTCCAGCCGCCGCCCGCCTTCGGAAACCGTAAACTCCAGAGGAGCTTCGCCGGGTGCGAACAGTCTTTCCATAATCATTCCGTATCGAGCCGTACTGGCGTTTCTGCTGAAGGCCCATTGCAAAAGTCCGGCGGATGCCCGGTCAAAGGACCCTGGCGGTAACTTCAATAACAAGAGGAAACGGCGTCACTGCGAACCGGACGCGCCGCCGCCCTTTACACCGGACCACGGCAAGGTTACAGAGCATTGCGGCCGCGGGCAAGATGCCGGCCGCATCAATCGCTCTTCGTCCGCATCAGTCGCGCCTCGCTTCCGCAACGCTCCACCCAGGGGGTACCCCATGTCCCAGACCAATCCCCGCACCGGCGCCGTCGTCCTTGCCGCCGGAAAAGGCACGCGCATGCACTCCGACACGCCCAAAGTGCTGCACCGCATCCTTGAGGAACCCATGCTCCGCTACGTGTACGACGCCGTGCTTCCCACCGTGGATGCCCTGTGGACAGTCGTCGGCCACAAGGCGGAAGACGTGCGCGCGGCTTTTCCCGAGCGGGCGGCGGGCTGCATTCTGCAAAAGGAGCAACTGGGCACCGGGCACGCCCTGCAGACGGCCTGGCCCGCCCTGGAGTCGGCGGGCATGGAATATGCCCTGGTCGTCAACGGCGACACCCCCCTGGTGCCGGAAGAAACCCTGCGCCGCTTCATCAGCGCCGGCATAGCGGACAAGGCGGATCTTGCCTTCATCACCCTTACCCTTGAAGATCCCGCCGCCTTCGGCCGCGTGGCGCGCGAAAACGGCCGGGTGCGCGCCGTCATCGAGGCCAAGGACTACGTCCCCGCCCTGCACGGCGAGGATCCGCACGAAATCAACGCGGGCATCTACCTTTTGCGCATGGCCGCCATCGCGCCCCTGCTGCCGCGCCTCACCAACGCCAACAAAAGCGGCGAATTCTACATCACCGATCTTATCGGCCTGGCCGTCGCGGAGAACCTTGCGGTCACGGGCGTCAACCAGGGCGACGACGCCAACCTGCTGGGCATCAACAACCCGGAGGAACTGGTGCGCTCCGAGGAACTCATCCGCGCCCGCATCGTGGATAACTATCTGCGCGGCGGCGTCATCATCCGCGCCCCGCACAGCGTGCGCATCGGCCCGGCCGTGCGCGTGGAAAAGGGCGTGGAAATCACCGGCCCCTGCGAACTGTACGGCAACACCCATATCGCCGCCGGGGTGAAAATCGCCTCCCACGTGCGCATGGCCGACTCTTCGGCGGCGGAACACGCCGTCATCCATTCCTTTTGCCACATCCAGGAAGCGGAAATAGGCCCGCGCTGCATCGTCGGCCCCTATGCCCGCCTGCGTCCCGGCGCGGTGCTGGAAGACTCCGCCCACATCGGCAACTTTGTGGAAATGAAAAAGGCCCGTCTGGGCAAAGGGGCCAAAGCCAACCACCTCACCTACCTGGGCGACGCCGAAATCGGCCCGCGCGCCAACATCGGCGCGGGCACCATCACCTGCAACTACGACGGCAAAAACAAGCACGTCACCCGCATAGGCGAGGAGGCCTTCATCGGTTCCAACACCGCCCTGGTCGCGCCCGTGTCCATAGGCGACAAAGCCCTGGTGGGCGCGGGATCCGTTATCACCAAAAACGTGCCCGACGGACATATCGGCCTGACGCGGGCCGAGCAGCGCACGCTGCCGCGCAGGAAATAAAGCGCGCGTTCCGCCGCCCGGATAACCGGGAGGCCCGGTCCGAATGACCGGAAAACTCCCCGGCACGCGGGAGCCGCCCGGTCCGCAAGGGCCGAAAAAGGTTGTGCTTTTATCCGCATTCGTGTAAGTAACAAGAATGCATATACAAAAGACGAAGGAACTTACGCGGTTACGCGGAGGTGACGCCCTGCGTATTGCTGTCCGCACGGGATTGTTGCTCGGATTGTTACTGTTGCTGTTCGCCACAGGCTGCGCCAAGCTTCCCGCCTCCACCGCCCCCGTCGGGGGCACCGCTTCGGGCGACGCCATCACCAAAACCGCCCGCTCCAACATCGGGGTACGTTACAAGGCGGGGGGCACCAGCCCTTCCGTGGGTTTCGATTGCTCGGGCCTTGTGTGCTGGACTTATGGCCAGTACGGCATTGCCTTGCCCCGTACGGCCAGGGAACAAATGGACGTGGGAACCGCCGTGCGCAAAGAAAACCTCAGACCCGGCGATCTGGTGGTCTTTAAAATTTCCAACCGGCGCGGCTACCATTGCGGCATCTATTCGGGCAACGGCATGTTCATCCACAGCCCCAGCACGGGCAAGACCGTACGCGAAGAATCCATCAATTCCAATTACTGGCGCGGCCGGTTCATCACGGCCCGGCGCGTCAGTCAACTGCAATGACGGCGGCATGCGGCCCGCGCAAGATTTGTTGCAAAGCGCCCACTGCGGGCGCTTTGTTTTTGCTTTCCGTGCTCAAGACGGCGTTTTTGTTGACGAAAGCGCTTACATAGCGCAAGGAACCGGGCCGGGGCATGGTAATCCATGTCCCGGCCCGGTCGCTGTGCGCGCGGCCGCCCGCGCCCCGGTTTATTCCCCGTTCAGTTCGGCGCGGAATTTGCGGGAAAGGCGGAACACCACCACCTTGCGCGGGGGCAGGGTGATTGTGGCGTCTGTCTGCGGGTTGCGGCCCTTGCGCGCTTTTTTGTCATAAGCCTCAAACTTGCCCAGGCCGCTGACAAGAAGAAAGTGATCTTTCTTGATGGCCTGCTTGCTAAGCTTAAGCAGGGATTCCACCAGTTTTTTCACCTCGTTGCGATTCCGGTCCGTTTTTTCGTAGATGATATCGACGATGTCGGCCTTGGTAAGGGTTTTTTCACTCATAAGTTCCTCCGGAAGGCTTCCCGCTGATGCGGGTGCTCAGGGAAAGGGCAAGTTCCTGCATTTCCGCCGTATCGGCATATTTGCCGCCCGGCCAGTCCGGCAGCCCGTCGTTGTCAAAACGGGGGATTACGTGCCAGTGGGAATGAAAGACCATTTGCCCGGCGGGCGCGAAGTTATTCTGTATGCAGTTGAATCCCCCGGCCCCGGTTTCCTCCCGCACGGCCTCCGCCACCGTGCGCAGGGCGCGCAGCAGGGGCTCGCCCGCGCAGGCGGGCAGTTCCAGCAGGGTGGGATAATGCGCCTTGGGCACCACCAGGGTATGCCCTTTGGCGATGGGGCTGATGTCCAGAAAGGCCAGGATGTGCTCGTCCTCGTAGACGCGCGCGCAGGGGATCTCCCCCGCGATAATCCGGCAGAAAATACAGGACGGGTCAGCGGGCTTGCCGGTGCAACACATACGATAACTCCCGTAAAAAATATCAGCTAAATGCCATATTTTTCATCTTATCCAGAAAATGCTAGATAATCAAGCGAGTTTGTTCATGCCGGGAAGATTTAACCCAAAGGCAATCCACTTTGTCCATCCGGAACCCCTGGTTCCCGGCCCGCCGGTTTTTCCGGTATTTTTGCCTTTCGCGGGCTGCCCGGAGCGCTGCCGATACTGCGCCCAGGATATCCAGACCGGGACACGGCCCGCCGCCCTTGCCGGTATTCTGGAAGGGGCGGGCCGCGCTTTGGAGCTTCGCCTTTCCCGCTCCGCGCCGGCGGCGGAGTTGGCCTTTTTTGGCGGCACCTTCACCGCCCTGCCGGAAAAGGACCAGGAAGCCTGTATGGAGTTTACCGCATTGTGGCGCGGACGCGGGGCCGTGTGCGGGGCGCGCTGCTCCACCCGTCCCGACGCCGTCACCCCTCGGGGGCTGGAGCGGCTGCGTGCCGCCGGCCTCGGGCTGGTGGAACTGGGCGTGCAAAGCTTTCACGATGCGGCCCTTGCCGCGTCAAACCGGGGTTACGGGGGGCGGACGGCGGAAAAAGCCTGCCGCATGGTGCTTGCCGCCGGGCTGGACCTGGGCGTGCAGCTTATGCCGGGCATGCCGGGCCTTTCGCCGGAACGGGCCGTGGAAGACGCGCGCCTTGCCGCCGCCCTGCGCCCTTGCTGCGCGCGGCTGTACCCCTGCCTGGTGCTGGAAGGCTCGGCTCTGGCCGGGGACTGGCGCGCCGGACGCTACGCGCCGTGGAACGAGGAAGAAACCCTGAAGACGCTGGCCGAAAGCTGCCGTATCCTGTGGGGGGCGGGTGTGCCGGTAATCCGCATGGGCCTTGCTCCTGAAAAGGAACTGCTGCGGAACATACTGGCCGGGCCGTTTCACCCGGCCCTTGGCGGCCGGGCCAGAAGCCTGGCCCTGCTGCGGGAAATCGAAACGCGGCTGGCCGGATGGCGAAGGAGCGGAGAGAACGCCCCGCCGCTCTCTCCCGCCAAAGAAAGCGGAACGGATTTTTTCCCGGACAGACCCGCCAAAGAAACCGGAACGCCTTGCCCGCCGGACGGGGCCGCCAAAGAAACCGGAACTCCTTGCCCGCCGGACGGAGCCGACAGAGGGACCGGGGCGGATTTCCCCCCATACGCGACAGCGGAACGGGGAAGCATTCCGCCCCTGACGGTGCACGGGCCAAAACGCTACCAGGGCGAGTTCTGGGGCCACCGCAAGGAGCTTTTGCCCCGTTACGCGGCCCTAGGCATCGCGCCGGAGCGGGTATTCTGGGAAGACCGGGCCGATTTCGCGATCAGGAAGGGCCTGTGCAACGGGGGCCTTTGTCCCCCGGCCTGCCCGGCGGGAGATAGAGCCCCCGGCGGGGAACCAGCCACCCGGCAAGGGATTACGCCACGCGGCAAGGGATTGAGCCACGCGGCAAGGGATTGAGCCACCCCGGCGGGGAAGCGTTTTTTTCCTGGCAGGAAATTATTCTCTCTCGACAGGGAATTGGGTCACCCCGGCAAGGAAGCGGCTGCCTGGAAGGTTCCGTCCGTTCCGGCTGGGGAGGGGGTTTCGCCGGGGTCCGCTTCACGTGATGGGAACGTCTTGTGCGGTGCCTTGCCGCCGTGCTATATTCTGTTCCGCACAGTAATCCGAGACATCCAGCGGGAGGACACCATGAGCATTTGCGGAAACTTCGGCGCCGTCTGCCGCATGATCAAGATCGAGCACTCCATTTTCGCGCTGCCTTTCGCTTATGCCGGGGCCTTTCTGGCGCACGGCGTGGTACGATCCGCCCTGACCGGGCAGCCGAAGATGCCTTCTCTTGCCACGCTGGCTCTTTTGACCGTGGCCATGGTGGGCATCCGTTCCTTTGCCATGGCCTTCAACCGGGTGGCCGATCTGCCCTATGACAGCAAAAACCCGCGCACGGCCGGGCGCCCTTTGGTGACAGGAGAGATAACCCCCTGGCAGACGTGGCGTTTTTGCGGGGTTATGGCCGCCGTATTTGTGGCGGCCTGCGCGGCAATCAATCCCGTGTGCCTGGCCCTTTCCCTGCCCGCGCTGGCTTTGGCCGCCCTGTACAGCTACACCAAGCGTTTTACCTGGCTGTGCCATTTCATGCTGGGCGGGGTCATCGGCCTTGCGCCCGTGGCGGGCTGGCTGAGCGTTTCTCCGGCTTTGACCCTGCCCGCCGTGCTGCTGGGCATTGCCGTCACTTTTTGGATAGCCGGGTTTGACATCATTTACGCCTGCCAGGACATGGAATTTGACCGGCAGGAGGGGCTGCACTCTTTTCCCGCGCGTTTCGGGACGGGCGTGGCCCTGGCCGTGGCCGCCTTTTGCCACGTCAACACCGTGCTTTTTCTGCTGCTGGCCGGAGGGGCCTGCTCTTTGGGCTTTGGCTGGTACTTCTGCCTGGCCGCCACCGCCGGAATTTTGTGGTGGGAACACCATCTGGTCAGCCCCGACAATCTGAGCCGGCTGCGCACGGCTTTTGCTCTTAACGGCCCCATTTCCGTTCTGCTGCTGGCCGGGGCGCTGATGGGCATTTACCTGTGACGCCGGACGCGGCGGCAGGGCGTACGGATAAAAAATATTGCGGTTCCGGGCCGTAATTGGCCGACAGGATCCACGCGGCGGCACGCCCCTTTCAGGCTGCCGGGCGTGAAGGAGCGGAGTCCGCCGCCGGACGGGCGCGGACTGAGGGTTTTATCAGGGAAAAAAGATTTGCCCGCGCCCGGAAGGACGGCGGCGCAGCGACTCTTGGGGGTTCAGGGGGTATCCCCCTGACGCGCGGGGGTTGGAAGGGGGCCGCCGCGTAGCGGCCCCCTTCCCCTTGCGGAGCGTCCACCGGTCGAATGACCGGAATACCCCGGTCCGAAGGACCGAAAAAACCTGGTCCGAAGGACCGAAAAGAAACTCCCGGTCCTTCGGACCGACCATCATAACACCCTGTTCACCGTCCATCCCCGCTCGGCGGCGGTCCGCTCCAAAGCGTTGCCGCCAAGGGCGCAAATGCGTCCCTGCCCGGCAAAGGCCTCCAGGGCTTCTCCAAACGCCTTGAAATGAGCGGGCGAGGCGGAAAGAATCTCGTCGCGCAGGCGCTGCCGCCGATCCTGCGTATCCTCGCACAAACGCCGCCCCAGGGCGGCGGCCCCTTTGGCGTCGGGCAGCAGGTAGGCGTCCAGTTCGCCTATGGCCCCCACGATGGAGGCGTTCAGCTCCTCCCTGGTCAGGTTGTGGCGTTGCAGGTAGCGGGCCGCGCCGTCATAGATGGAAAGGGTCGGCAGGATGTTGGGGTCGCGGTAAGACACCATGTAAAACGCCCCGTTCATGCGATCCAGCCCGCACATGCAACCGTAGGCCCCGCCCTGGACGCGGACCTTTTCCCACAAATAGCCGGTGCGCAAAAACTTGAGGATGACGGCGGCCGAACCGTGCCAGCGGTAGCCGTGCTCGAACAGGTTGACGCCCTTGCCCGTGTAGTTCACCTGGGCGGGCAGCAAAAGCGCCTCGGCGGCAAGGGGGGGAAGCGCCAGGGAGTCAAGGGCGGGCGCGGCGCCCGGGGCGCGGCCCTGCCGGGCGAAGGATTCCGCCAGCTTTCCGGCCAGCTCCGCGGCCTGGCCGCGCTGTTCCGGCAGGGCCGTGACGTTCAGCGTCAGGCCGTCGCGGATGAAGACGCGGCGGCGCAGTTCCTCCAGGTCGGCAAGAACTCCGGCCCAATCGCTTTCCAGGCGCTGCGCCAACGACCGCAGATAGCCCAGGTAGCTTACCCCGCCCGTCAGTTCGGCCAGCAGCCCGGCCCCGGAAAAAGCGGCGCGCAGGCGCGTGGCCACCACCATGTGGCCGGAAGGCACAAACCCGTGCTCTTGCCGGGCCTTTTCCTCCAGGGCCATGCGCACGAAACGCTCCCTGTCGTCAAAGGCGCAGCGGGTCAGCACTTCCCGCATCAGGCCGAAAAGGTCTTCCGCCTTGTCCGGGGCGGCTTTGCCGGAAAGCACCAGCCAGGCGAGGGAATCGCGCCGCTCGGCATGGGTCAGCAGCAGGGTGTCGGCGTCCATGCCCCCGGTCTTGCGGGCGATGGTCATGTTCAGATCCACAAAATCCCGGTCCCTGGTCCCCATTTCCAGCAGGGCGCGGCCGAACAGCGGCAGCAGGGGCAGCAGACGCGGCGGCACATCCCCCAGGCCGAAGCAGGCCTCGGCATAGACGATGCCGCCTGTGGGCAGGCCGTGGAACAGCAGGGGGGAACCCGCCGCGTCGCGATCTTCCGTGGGAATCGGGGCGTTTTCACGCGGCAGGTCGGCCACGCTCAGACGGGGGATGGAGGCCAGGGCCTCGGCGGAGTCGGGCTCGGCCTGCCAGCGGGCAAGTTCTTCCGCCCGTTTTTCCACACGTTGCAGATCTTCGCCGGACATGGCTCCGGCCACAAGGGCCAGGGCCGTTTTTTCCTCTTCTTCCTGCTTTTGGGAGAATTCCGCGTCGGGGGTCAGAATGACCGTGACCCGGTGGGGGTTGTCCAGCAGCCAGCGGCGGATCAAATCTTCGAAATAGCGCTCTTTGGCGGCCAGGCGGGCTTTGATGGCGGCCAGGGGTTCTTCGAAACGCAGGGGCGCCAGGGGGTCGCCTTCGTGCAGCCAGGTGGTCAGGGCGCGCAGCATCACGGAAAGCCCCACGGGAAACCGGCCGGAATTGTTCTCGCGCAGGGCGAACTCCACGCTGTTCACCGCCGCTTCCACCATATCGTCCGGCAGCCCGGCGTCCGCAAGGCCGCGCAGGGTGTCCAGCACCAATTTTTCCATGGCCGGGGCGTCTTCCGGGGATACGCCCTTGAGCCCGGCGTCAAAGGTCAGTTGGCGCAGTTCCGTTTCCAGCCCCTGTCCGGCCAGATCCTCGCCCAGGCCGGACTCGATAAGGGCGCGGCGCAGGGGCGAGGCGGGCATGCCCAGCAGAATGTGCTCCAGCATGCGAAAGGCCAGGGACAGCTCCACATCCATCACGTCCGGCCCCAGCCAGTTGATGACGGCCAGCCCTTTGTCTCCTTCCGAAGCGGCAAAGGGCACGGTAAGGGAGCGCGGCGCGGCAAGGGGAGCCTGCACGCCGATGGCCGAATCCGGCGCGGAAGCCGTAAAGCGGTCCAGCACCGCGCCCAGGCGGCGCAGGCGTTCTTCTTCCGAATCATCACCCCAGAAAAAGAAGCGGGCGTTGGACGGATGGTAGTAGTTCCGGTGGAAGTCCAAAAACTGCTGGTAGCTCAGCGAGGGAATCTCGCGGGGATCGCCGCCCGACTCCAGCCCGTAGACCGTATCGGGAAACAGCGCGTGCAGCGAATAGCGGCCCAGAACCGATTCCGGCGAGGAAAAGGCCCCCTTCATCTCGTTGTACACCACGCCCTTGTATGACAGCGCCCCGTGTTCCGCCGGCTCCAGGTGCCAACCTTCCTGCTGGAAGATGGACTCGGTGATGCGCGGAAAGAACACCGCGTCCAGATACACGTCGGTCAAATTGTAAAAATCCTTGAGATTGGCGCTGGCCACCGGGTAGCATGTCTTGTCCGGGTAGGTGAAGGCGTTCAGAAAGGTTTGCAGCGACCCCTTGAGCAGTTCCACGAACGGTTCCTTCACCGGGTACTTTTCCGAGCCGCACAGCACGGAATGCTCCAGAATGTGCGCCACTCCGGTGGAATCCGCCGGGGGCGTGCGGAAGGACACCCCGAACACCTTGTTCTCGTCGGCGTTGCAAAACGAAAGCAGCGGCGCGCCGGTGCGCTGGTGCCGCCACAGCCGGGCCGTGCCGGAAAGCTCGTGAACCGGGGTTTCCCGCTCCAGGGCAAAGCCGTATGTAAGCATATGAACTCCTTCAAGATATGATAGCGATCCGTTTCCGTCTTGCGGGCACGGACATCATCCATGGCAGAAAAACCGGGCGGGCGCAATTCCTTCCCCCGGGCGCGCCCGGAGGAAGGAATCGCGCCCGCCGCGCCCGGGGGAAGGAATTGCGCCCGCCCAAGCCGCCCGGAAAAAAGCCCGCGTGCCGCTTTTGATCGCAGAGCATCCGGCGAACCTGGGGGATACGTCGCGCCGTACCGCGCGCTACACTTTCACCAGCGAGTTTTCCGTACCCGCGAAAGAGCAGGGAACATAGGCGTCGGCGGCGGAATCGTTCAGCCAGACGCCCTTGTCCGTCAAATAGCGGAACTGGTAGTCGCGGCCCGAGGGCAGATCGACTTCCAGGGAAAAACCTCCGTCCCTGGCCTTTTTCATGGGAGCCGCAACCGTGTTCCAGTCGTTGAAGTCCCCCACAAGATACACAGCCGAGGCCTCGCCGGCCTCGCCAGCCAAAAGGCGGAAGCGGGTTTTGCAGACGGGACGTGTCTTCAAAAAGTTTTTGGTCAGGGGCATGGCTGTCTCCTTGGCAGATAGGGGAGGCGCGAAACGCCGGCGGAGGAACATGGGCGGCATAGCAACCGTTCACCGCCCACGCGGCAAGAACACTTCAAGCCCTTGAAGCGCTCTTTGAGAACAGCCTACATGTTTTAGGAAGAAAGCGGAAGCGAGAACAGAAAAGAAGAAACGATTTTTATTCTGAAGGAATGCCGGGTGTTACGGCGATTTACCCTCCGCTGCCGGCCGTCAAAGCGCAAATCACGCGGCCGGTCCGCCCCGCCGGGACGCGCACGGCCGAGGACCTGTGAGGGCAAAAGGCTTTACCCCATGGCCATGCGCAGATTTTCCTCGAAAGAAGGACGCAAATCCTCGGCGCGCGCCGGATCGATGCCGCACAGGCCGAACACGGCGGCGAACAGCATGTCCGCGGGCAGCACAAGCGTCTGGATGCCGTCGCTCATGCGGCACAAGTTTCCTTCGGGGATCACGGAATAGTGGCGCCGGGTCTTTTCGGTCCCGGAGCCGGAAATGATGGAATACACCAGCTTGCCGCCGTCGGCCACAAACAGGCGCATGCGGGTAAGGGTGGAGGTTTCCTCGTCGTAGTAAGAGGTCTCGGAAAAGAGACGGCCGCGGAAAAACAACTCTGAACCGTTGTCGCCGCGCAAGAACACCTTTTCCATCATGGCGCCCGGAGCTGTTTTATCCATAGGTTTTCCGTCTCCTGATTAGCGGTGCGGAATCACTTCCGATGAGGTTTGGCGTCGCCCAGCGCAAGCAGGCTGAGCTGTTCCTGGCCCGGCTTTTTCCCGCCGCGCTTCTTGCCGGGAGTCCGGGCGGGGGCTTCTTCACCTTTCTCGCCCGTTTTTCCAAAAAGTTCCCCGCCGCCCTTTTCGGTCCAAAAGGACTCCAGATCCGACCGTGAAATGCGGTATCCCCGCCCAAGCTTGGCGGCGCGCAGTTCCCCTTCGAGAATGGCGCGGCGAAGCGTCTCCCGGTGGCAACTAAGCAACTGCGCGGCCTCCGCGAGGGTAAAGGTGGTTTTTCCGGGAGCGATGCTCATGGCGGGCGCCTTTCAGCCTCAGCGATCAATTCGTGGGTCAAGATATCCACAATGTGTCGTTTTTGTCAACTCATGCATATTTTTCATCACTATCGGCAAAAAAGATCATATCCATTAAATTCAAAGATATTTATGCCTGCTTTTGGCCGATGGGACGTAATTTACATCGTATTTCGCCGTACGCTCAACCTTTGCCGGCCAGAAGACGGACAGGGCAGATTATAATTGTAACCAGCATTAATATCAGGCATGGTCGGGTTTATTCCCAATAAAGGGATATCCGCATGCGATACCATATGCTTTTCCGTTTCGGCTTTTATGCCGCTTTGTTGTGGGCCGTGCTGCCCGCCCTGTGCCCGCCCGTCTGCCGCGCCGAACCCGCGCAGCAGGCAAAGCCGTTGCGCGTTCAGGCCTGGGTCGGATATATGCCCGAGTGGCTGACCACGGCTTTTACCAGGGAAACGGGCATTCCCGTGCGGGTGACGTTTTTTTCTGAAAACGAAAACCTGTACCGGTCCGTGGCCGGCCCGGAACCCATGGGCGCCTATGACCTCATCACGCCTTCAGGGGAAATGGCGCAGCGCATGGCGGGTGAAGGGCTGCTTATGCCCCTGCCCGCCGAACGCATGCCCAACACCCGCGACGTGGCCCCCTGGCTTACCCGGCTGGCCTACGACAAAGGCAACGCGTACAGCCTGCCTCTGCTTTACGGCATTCTCGGGCTTGTCATAGACACGCACGAGGTCCCGCCCGCCCTTGCCTCCCGCATCACGGGCTACAAGGACTTGTGGCTTCCGGAACTTGCCGGAAAGATCATGCTGCCCAACGATTTTCGCTCGACCATGAGCTTTCTGCTGCTTACCCTGGGCTATTCGGTGAACGAACAGTCCCCCGAACGCCTGAAAGCGGCCCTGGACAAGCTTGCCACCCTTGTCCCCGCCGTGGCCGCCTATGATTCGGTGGACCAGGAGGACACCTTCGCCATAAACCGCATTGCCGTGGCCGTTTGCTGGGGCATGGAACGCTTTGCCGACAAGGGCGGCCGGTACCGTTTCGTTTTTCCCGTCGAAGGCTCGCCGCTTTGGGTGGACGCCGTCGCCGTGCCCAAAAACGCCCACAACCCCGAAGCGGCGTACGCCTTCATCAATTTCCTGTTCCGCCCCGACAACCTGGCCCGCTTCAGCCGCGAGCTGGGCTACGCCGTGGCCGGGCAAAAAGCCGTGACTATGGTGCCGCAAGCCCTGCGCGAAAACCCCGCCGTCTATCCTCCGGAAAATCTGCGGCACAAGCTGGAGGCCGAAACAATGCTGCCGGAAAGCGTGGAAGCGCCCCTGCGGAACAGATGGAACAAACTTAAATCAGGACTGTAAGAAATCCTTTGGGTACGGTAGGATTTTTCTATTGTGCGGGTATTCCTTTGCCTGTATGTTGCCCAAATCCGAATACATGCAGCCTTTCCGCAAAAAACGCCCGGAGGTCTCAATTTTAAATCCTTATGGAATGTCTGCATGGAATTGGAACATGCGCCGAAAGTTTCATTGCCGCGCGCATGGCTTTGCAAGGTACTCCATGCCTGTCCCGGCAAGGTGACCGGCGCGGAAGCGGGCGGGGGCGACGCGCGGGCCGGAAGCTGGTTTCAGGTCTGCAACGCTGCTTATACACGCGAAAAACGCGCGTAAGCCGAAATCCATCAGACAGGACGCTATGAGACGAATGCTTTCCGGCTCTTTTCTGCGCACGGCCGTCTGCGTCATTGCCGCCGCGATTTTGCCCGCCCTGGGCATCGTGCTGCTTACGGGCATCGAGCGCAACGCCGATGCCGTGCACCGGGCGGAAGAACAGGCCCTTAGCGTGGTGCGCAACGTGGCCGAAGCGCAGGAAGCCCTTACAGCCGGCATGCGCGTCATGCTTTCCACCATGGCGCGGATGGAGCCCCTGCGGGATCGTTCCGGCGATCTTCCCCATATTCTCTCCCGCCTGGACGATGCCCACCCGGCCTATACGGATCTGCTGGCCGCCGACGAAAACGGCCGGGCCTTCGCTGTCAGGCGCGAACTGCCCGCACAGGCCGGCCCGGACGCGTTGTTTCATTTTTCCCGGCCCGCCTCCGGCGAGCCTTTCGTGTCCGGCAATGTGCGCGTCTCGCCCTATCTTCATATCCCGCTGCTGTATTTCGGCTACAACACCCGCGACGCTGCCGGCTCCCCCCTGCTGCTGGTCGCCGGCGTCCGTCTTGATTACTACCCTTATCTGCTGAGCAAGATCTCCCTGTACCCCGACGCGGAACTGTATCTGGCCGACGCCGGGGGCACGGCGGTTTTTGTCCAGCCCGCGCCCGCGCAAGATCCCGTCAAGACGCCCGTCAAGGCGCCCGAAGGCATCCTGAAGGCCGTCGCCGACGCCGGGGGCGACCTGGGCTTTTTGTATATGGACGCCCCCGGCGGGCGTAATCTGGTGGCCTTTCGCCGCCTGCGCCTTGAAAACACGGGCGAACCCTACATGCTGGCGCTGCTTTCCGTGCCGGAAGCTTCCTTGCTGAAAGAAGCCAACTCGCTGCTGCACCGCGACATCCGGCTGCTGTGCCTTGCCTTTCTGGGATCCCTTGTTCTTTCCTTCGCCCTGCTGCGCATGGTGCTTTCGCCGCCCGTGGCGAAACTGCTGGACTCCGCCCGGCGTTACGCGCAGGGCGATTACAGCCGCAAACCCGTCATCGCCGGGGCGGGCGCCGAACTGGAGGAACTGGGCAAATCCCTCAGCACCATGGCCTTTGCCCTGGAAAAACGCGAAAAGGAACTTATCGACGCCCGCCGGTCCACCGAGGCGGCCATCAAGTCCAAAAGCGAATTTCTGGCCAACATGAGCCACGAAATCCGCACCCCCATGAACGCGGTCATCGGCATGGCCTACCTGGCCCTGAAGGGCGATCTGACCCCCCAGCAGCGCGGCTATGTCGCCAAAATCCACGAGGCCGGCAGCGCCCTGCTGCAGGTCATCAACGATATCCTTGAGCTGTCCAAGCTTGACGCCGGCAAGCTCGGCATGGAGAACATCGCCTTTGCTCCGCGCGACATGTTCGCGGAAAACCAGCGCCGGTTCTCGGCGCAGGCGCGCGAAAAGAACCTGGCCCTTCATTTTTCCGTGGCTCCCGGCGTGCCGCGCCAACTGGTGGGAGATCCCCTGCGCCTGGGGCAGATCGTGGGGCACCTTCTGGACAATGCCGTGCGCTTCACGGAGCGGGGATCCATCACCGTATCCTGCGCCTGCGAGGAAACCTCGCCGCCCGAAGCGCTTGTGCGCATTTCCGTCGCCGACACGGGCCGGGGCATGGCCGCGCCCCAGGTCACCGGCCTGCGGCGGCTTTTCGCCGGAGAATCCTCCCCCCTGCCCGACAAAAGCCCGGGGCGCAGCACCGGCCTGGGCCTTTTGATCAGCCATAAGCTCGCCAGGGCCATGCACGGGGAATTGTCCGTGGAAAGCGCGCCCGGCGCGGGCTCCACCTTTACCCTTTCCGTGCGCCTGGGCGTGCGCGCGGGCGAGCGCCCCGCCGCCGCGACCATGCTCGGAGGCATCAGGGCTTTGGCCGTGGACGACGATTCCGTCTCTCTGACCCTGATCAGGGAACTGCTGGAAAATTTCGGCATGCGCGTGACCGCGGAGCAAAACGCCAAAGAAGCGCTGCCCCGCATACGGCAGGCCGAGGCCGCGGGCGATCCCTTTTCGCTTGTGGTGCTGGACTGGCGCATGCCCGTGCTGGACGGCGTGGAGCTGACGCGCCACATCAAGCACCAGATGAACCTTGCCGAGGTTCCGGCCATCATCATGCTTTCCGCCTACGGGTGGGGGGGCATAGCCATCCAGGCGGAAGCGGCCGGGGTGGACGCCTTTTTGCACAAGCCCATCAACGAATCCGTGCTGCTGGACACCATCATGAACCTGCTGCGGATTCACGGCTCCAAAGCTCTGGCCTCAGGGGAGGAAGAAAAGGCGGAAGGGGGAAAAGAATTCTCCGGACTGCGCATCCTGGTGGTGGAAGACAATGTGGTCAACCAGCAGGTGGCCCGGGAAATACTGGCGGACCGCGGCGTGGAAGTGACCGTTGCGGACAACGGACAAAAAGCCCTGGAATTGCTGCCTTCCCAAGCGGAGCGGGCGCCCTTCGACATGGTGCTCATGGATCTGCAGATGCCCGTGCTGGACGGGTTCGGAGCCACGCGCCGCCTGCGCGCTCTGGGCGTGCCGTGGGCTTCGTACCTGCCGGTCATCGCCATGACGGCGCACAGCAAAAGCGCGGAATTCGGCGCCTGCCTCGAGGCGGGCCTGAACGATCATGTGGGCAAACCCATTACAGTGGAGGAATTTTTCGCAACCCTGCGCCAGTGGCTGCCCGTGAGGCCCATTGAGGACCCCGCGGCCAATGCCGCTTTCGCGGATCTTCTCGAGGCCGCCGGGCGCGGGGATCCCGGCCTTTCCGCCCTGTTCGCCAAGTCGGAAGTTCTTGTGGAGCGGCACATCCATGCCGGACGCGCCCGGCTGCTGAAGCAGCTTGTCCGCTCCGCAAAAACGGAAGAAGCGGCGGCTTTCCTTACGCATCTGAATGATGTATTGCAGTTTACGCATAAAGGATAACCTGCATGGTATTCACAAGTTCCATACGGCGTATTCTGTACACCATCGTCATCCTGGCCATGCTGCCGGCGCTGTTGATTATTGTCTATTCAGGCATGGACAACCGCGCGCGGGCTATTTCCGCCATGCGCGCCAGAGGCGCGGACGTCCTGAACAACATCGCCGGGCAGCGCCGCCTGCAGACGGAAACCACCCGGGTGCTGCTGATGACCCTTTCGCAGCTCGAGCCCGTGCGCGACGGAGACACCGAACGGGCCGACGCGTTGCTGAGCGGTCTTTTGCAGACGCATACCGTTTACGAAAACATCTTTCTGGCCGACAAACGCGGCCGGGTGGTCGCTTCGGCCCTGCCCATGTCCGCGGCGGCCTCCATCGCCGACGAGGACTATTTTGCCGAGGCGGTGCGCTCGCGCGAGTTCGTGGTGGGGGCGCTCAGGCCTGATCCCGTTTCCCGCGTGACGGTGTTTCCCTATATCCTGCCCGTTATGGACAGCCATTCCGGCAAGGTGCTTTACACGCTGGTGGCATCGCTGAAAACCGACAGCAACATCCGGGAGGCGGCGGCGGCCAACCTTGGCCCGGAAGCCCGCCTGCACGTGCGCGGCCGCGCCGGCGCCCTTGCCTTTGCCTACCCGCCCCACAAAGAAACGCAGGCCGAGGACTACGAAAAAGGCGCGTGGAAAGAAATCGTGCGCCAGGATGTCAACGACGGCGTGCTTACGCTTATGGATTCCGAAGGCAGAGAGCACGTGCTGGTCTACCAGCGGGTGACCTTTCCCGGCATGCCCCTGCCGTACATGACCATCGAGCTTTCCGCCCCCAAGGCGGCGGCTTACGCCCCGGCCAACGCGGTGCTGTCGCGCGATTTGCTGCTGCTTTCCCTGGCGGCGCTGGCGGCCTTCGGCATCGCATGGCTTATGGGCGGCAAGGTGCTGGTCGGCCCCATCAACATGCTGGCGCGCGCGGCGCATTCCCTTGCCGGGGGCAACCTTGCGGCGCGCTCCTCTTTTGCCGGACTTACCGGCGAAATGGGCCTGCTGGCCAAGACCTTTGACGAAATGGCCGCCTCGCTGGAAGTGCGCAACCGCGAACTGGTCAACGCCAAAAACGCCGCCGACGTCGCCAACAAAGCCAAAAGCGAATTTCTGGCCAACATGAGCCACGAAATCCGCACCCCCATGAACGCGGTCATCGGCATGGCCTACCTGGCGCTGAAGACCGACCTTTCACCCAAACAGCACACCTACATCAACAAGATATACTCGGCCGCCAACACCCTGCTGGGCATCATCAACGACATACTGGACTTTTCCAAAATCGAGGCCGGCCAGCTTGACATGGAGTTCACGGAATTCCGCCTTGACGATATCCTTGACAATATCGCCGCGCTTATCAGCCAGAAGGCCGACGAAAAAGGCATCGAGGTGCTTTTCGGCGTCGACGCCAACGTGCCTTCCGCCCTGGTCGGCGATCCCCTGCGCCTGGGCCAGGTCGTCACCAACCTGCTGAACAACGCCGTCAAGTTCACGGAAAAGGGCGAAATCATCGTTTCCTGCACCCTTGACGCGGTTCTGGCCGGCCGGGTTCGTCTGCGCTTTATGGTCAAGGACACGGGCATAGGCATGACGCCCGAACAGCAGTCCAAACTGTTCACCGCCTTTACCCAGGCCGACGGCTCCATTACCCGCAGGTTTGGCGGCACCGGCCTTGGCCTTACCATCACCAAGCGCCTGCTGGAACTTATGGACGGCTCCATAAACGTGGCCAGCGAATACGGCAAAGGCACCACCGTCACTTTCACCGCCACCTTCGGCCTGCCGGAAATGACGCCGGACGAGGATGCCCCCCGGCGTCTGGGGGAAATGGCCCGCATTCTTGTGGTGGACGACAATGAACCCGCCCGGAGAATGCTGCAGGGCATTCTTGCCGGCATGCACTTTCGGGCCGATTGCGCCGAATCGCCCGCCGAGGCCTTTGCCCTGCTGTGGCAGGCCGACGCCGAAGACCCCTACCGCATCGTGCTCATGGACTGGCGCATGCCCGTCATGGACGGCATCGAAGCCACCTGGCGCCTGCGCGCCGAACTTAATCTGGCCCACCCCCCGGCGGTGTTCATCACCACGGCCATGGGCCGCTCGGAAGTGCTGCAGCAAGCGGAAAAAGCCGGGGCTGTGGGAGTTCTGTACAAGCCCATCAACAAATCCGCCCTGTTCGATTCCCTTATGGAAGCCCTGCACGGCCGTCCGCCGCTCAGTCCGCGCGCCATCACGGGAATAAAGGCTTCCGCGCCCCAGGAGCATCCCCATCTGTCGGGGGTTTCGGTGCTTCTTGTGGAAGACAACCCCGTCAACCAGCAGG
Source organism: Desulfovibrio sp. (assembly GCA_031549405.1). Lineage (GTDB taxonomy): Bacteria > Desulfobacterota > Desulfovibrionia > Desulfovibrionales > Desulfovibrionaceae > Frigididesulfovibrio. The sequence continues at coordinate 44,768 of JAVBPV010000046.1, read as the reverse complement.
TCGCGGCCGAACTGCTTGAAAGCGCGGGCGCTTCTGTCTCCATTGCCGAAAACGGCGTCGCCGCCCTTGAGCGGGTGGCGGCTTCGGAGGGAAAGCCGCCCTTCGCCCTTGTGCTTATGGACCTGCAGATGCCGGAAATGGACGGCTACGAGGCGGCAAGGGCGCTTCGCCGAAACAAGGACTACGACGCCATGCCCATCGTGGCCATGACGGCGCACGCCATGGTGGACGAACGCCAGAAGTGCCTGGAAGCCGGCATGAACGACCACATTTCCAAGCCGATAGAGGTGGACAAATTCTTTGCCACCCTGGCCCGCTGGGTACACCCGGCCAAACCCGGCCGCCCGGTGTTGCGGCGCGCCCCTTCCCTTGAAGGCGAGGAAGCTCCCCCGGCCGTTCCGGCGGGCCCGGCCCCCTCGGTGGCGGAAGGCTCGCTGCTGCTGCCGGGATTCGATGCGGAAAAGGCCCTGGGGCGTCTTGGCAACAACGAAAGGCTGTACATCAAGCTGCTCAGGCAGTTTCTCGATTATTACGGCAACACCGAGGCGCAGTTCTGGGAAGCCTTCAACGCCGAAGACGCGGTGACCTCGCAACGCATCGCCCACACCCTCAAGGGCCTGGCGGGTTCCATAGGAGCCACTGCCCTTGCCGGAGACGCCGCCTACCTTGAGTCCTCTTTCGCGGGAGAGGACAGGGAGGTAAGCAGGGCGCTGGCCGTTTCCTGCCTTGCCCGCCTTGCCGAAGCGCAGGCCGTCCTGCGGCAGGCCTTCGACGAAGAAGGCCCCGCCCGGAAGGAAGCCGAAACGAACGCCGGGACCGCCCCGGCGGCGAAAGAACCGGGAGCGGAAGCCCCTGAACGGCCCGCCCTGTCAGAGGAAGATCTCGAACGGAAAAAGCGCCTGCTGGACTCCCTTGCCCAATTTCTTGCCGACGACGACGCTGAAGGGGCTTCCTTTCTCTCGGCCCACGAAGAAGAGCTCAAAAGGCTGTTGCCTGCCGGCGGATTCGGCGACTTGCAGCGGCATATCGCCCGCTTTGAGTACGAAGAAGCACTTGCCGTGCTGGAAAAACTTTCCGGCGCATGATATATCGGCGCACAGACCACGCGCACGGAGCCGCCATGGATCAGTCCCCGCAGTTGCCACAAGATCTTCCCTCCATTCTCGTCGTCGACGACGTGCCCAACAACCTCACCCTGATAACGGACCTGCTGGCGGGGCAGTACCGGTGCCGCGTGGCCATCAACGGCTACAGGGCTCTTTCCATAGCCAGGGGAACGCCGCAGCCCGAGCTTATCCTGCTTGATGTGGCCATGCCGGAAATGGACGGCTACGAAGTCTGCCGGGAATTGAAAAAGGATCCCTTCACGCGGGACATACCCGTCATTTTTCTTACCGCCATGGACGGCGACGACGACGAAACCGAAGGATTCAACGCCGGCGGCATCGACTACATCACCAAGCCGGTCAGCAAAGCCGTGCTTACCGCCAGAATCAACGCGCATCTGACCCTGACCCGCAGCAAACGCTTCCTTACCGACAAAAACGAGCTGCTGGAAAACATGGTGGCCCTGCGCGCCAAGCAGCTTGCCACCATGCAGGACGTAATCATTCTTGCCATGGCGTCTTTGGCCGAAGCCCGCGACAACGACACCAGCGCGCACGTCCGCCGCATCCAGCATTATTCCCGCGCTCTCGCCGTTTCGCTGAAAAACAACCCCTCCTATGCGCGGCAACTGACCGACGAGTCCCTGGAACTTATTTTCAAGACCAGCCCCCTGCACGACATAGGCAAGGTGGGCGTGCCCGATTCCATTCTTTTCAAATCGGGCAGGCTTTCGCCGGAAGAATACGACGAAATGAAAAAGCACTCCTTTTTCGGCGGGCAGACCCTGATGGAAGTGGAACGCCAGCTGGCCGCGCCCGAAGCCTTCGTGGCCATGGCCCACGAAATCGCCCTGCACCACCATGAACGCTGGGACGGCACCGGCTACCCGCTGGGACTGTCCGGCGAACAAATCCCCCTGCCCGCCCGCATCGTGGCCCTTGCCGACGCCTACGACGCCCTTACCAGCGCGCGGGTGTACAAGCCGCCCTATCCGCGCGAGGAAGCCCGCAAGGTTATTGAGCGCGAACGCGGAAGGCAGTTCGACCCCGCCGTCGTCGACGCTTTTATCGCCGCCGAGCCCACCTTTTACGAAATCGCGGAAAACTTCGCCGATGCCGAGGCCGAAACCGGGCGCTCCGTGGCCCTGCAACGGCTGATTGCCGAGTAACGGGTCTTCGGCAAACGGCAAAGCGCGGCCCGCCCCCCCGGCGCGCCGCGCTTTGCCGCATTCAACCCGTCACAATGCCGGTAAAAGGTGTGCGGCCTTGCCTGGGGAAAAAGCGGACCGGCGCCCGGCCGTGTCCGCCCTTCCCCCAGGCTTGCGTCGTTACCAGCTGTCGTGAGAGCCGCCGTGATAGCCGCCATGACCGCGCCCGCCGTGGCCGCGACCGCCGTAGCCGCCGTCCATGCCCGGACAACCGCTGGAAGAAGAATACCCGCCCATGCCGGGGCAGCCCGCGTAAGCGGAATAGCCCGAGCCGCCGCAGCGCCAGCCCCTGCCATGATAGCCGGGATAGCGGGGCAGACCTTCCTTGGCCAGCGCGTCATTAAACTTGCTGTGCTCGGCGCGGATCTGCGTGCGCAAGGAGGTGATCTCGTCCACCACCTTCACAACGTCATCCTTGCTCGTGGAACTCAGGCCCTCCAGAGCCCGCAATTCCAGGAATTTGCCCCACAGCTTGTCGTGCAGAGGCATCACCTTGTTTTCATAGTCGCCGTACAATGCATCGAAGCGCGCCAGCTGCTTTTCCGTCAAAGCCTGCCCGGAGCCGGCGGGCGGATTGTCCGGCGCGTCCTTCGTCGCCGCAAAAGCGGGCAGACTGAGAGCAAGCAGCAGCAAGGCCGCCAAAGAAAATACCGTTACGTTGCGTTTCATAAAAAACTCCTTGCTTTACGCATGGCTATAAAAAATTACCAAATCACCGTCCAAGGATGTGCATCTTTCGAACAACCTTTTCATTTGGCTCTTGCCAAGATCGTGCCAAATCATAACATACTAAAAATATAATTCTTTTTGAATACACTACTTTCCCAGGCGCAATTTTTTGCACATATAGAAAACACGTTGCACAATGCATATTGAACGATCAATCAATATTATTTTTTGCAATTATTACTCATAATAATACTTTTTTGTATTTATTTACAAGTTAATAAAAAGCGCTGATAAAAATTTATAAGCGGTAAACAGTAATTTTTTTGTAGACTAGGTATATTTTTTTATGAAATATTATCACCTGGCGGTTTTCGAAGGCCGGCGTTTGGGAAATTCCACACTTGCACCATTTTCATACTGACTGAACAGATAGGGGGGTCTATGCGGTTCCTGAACAATTTGAAAGTTGGAAGCAAGATAATACTTCTTGTAATAGTTATGATAATTTTCATCATAACTATATGCGCTCTTGGCCTGCGCTCAATGAACGTTATCAATACCCAGCTCAACGAACTATACGACAAAGACATGCACGCCCTGAGCAATGCCAAGGACGCCAACATCTATCTTGTTTCCGCAAGCCGGGGGCTGCGCAACATCATCCTTACTCAGGGCCGTTCCGAAATGCCCACGTACATCAAAGGATATGACTCCCTGGCGGCCAAGGCGCGGGACGCCATGAAGGCCGCTTTCCCGCTGATCGGCCGCCAGGAAAACAAAACCCTGTATCAGGATCTGATGAAAAACCTGGATGCCGCCGAAGACGCGGAACGGGGCGTCATCGAACTTGTCAAGCAGGGCAAAAGCCCCGACGAAATTTTCAGAGCCCTGGTGGCCGCCCGGGGCATAGTAAACAAGGCCGACGACCAGATGACGGTCTTTACCGAGGCCATGAGCGCCGAGGCCAAAGAACGGGCCGCCATGACCGATGCGTTGTACGAGCGCAGCTTTTGGCTGAGTATCGGCAGCCTGGCGGGCGCCCTGATCTTCGGCGGGCTGTTCGGCTGGATGATCAAGGCGGCTATTGCCAACCCGCTGATATCCGTGGCCGGTAAAGCCGATTTGGTGGCCGGGGGCGATTTGGGGCAGAACTTCCACCTGACGCGCTCCGACGAAATCGGCCAACTGGCCGGCGCCCTGGAAAAAATGGTGGAAAACCTGCGCATGCGCATCGCCGAAGCCGAGCAAAAAAGTCTGGAAGCCAGCCAGCAGAGCAAAAAAGCCACGGAAGCCATGGCCGAGGCCCAGGTGGCTAAAGACAAGGCCGAAGCGGGCCACCAGGCCCTTCTGGAAGCCGCCGGCCAGGTGGAACTGGTGGTGGCGCGCCTGTCCACAGCCACTGAAGAACTCTCCGCCCAGGTGGAAGAATCCAGCCGCAGCGCCGAAATGCAGCGCGACCGCGTGACCACTTCCGCCACCTCCATGGAAGAAATGAACGCCACAGTCCTTGAAGTGGCCCGCAACGCCGGCGTCGCCGCCGAAGGCTCTGACAGCTCGCGGCAAAAAGCCCAGTCGGGCGCGGAGATTGTGAAAAAATCCATCGAGGCGCTTAGCACCGTACGCGGCAACGCCGAAACCCTGAACAAGGAAATGGAACAGCTTGGGCACCAGGCCGAATCCATCGGCGCCATTATGACCGTCATCAGCGACATCGCCGACCAGACAAACCTGCTGGCCCTGAACGCCGCCATCGAAGCCGCCCGCGCCGGCGAGGCCGGACGCGGCTTTGCCGTGGTCGCCGACGAGGTGCGCAAGCTGGCGGAAAAAACCATGACCGCCACCAAAGAAGTGGGCGCCGCCATCGGCGGCATCCAGCAAGGCACCCAGCGCAGCATCAGCGCCATGGGGCAGGCCTCGTCCAATCTTGGCTCCGCCACGGAACTCGCCACCCAGTCCGGCACGGCCCTTGCCGAAATCGTCAAGGAAGCCGACCGCACCGCCGACCAGGTGCGCAACATCGCCGCCGCCGCGGAAGAACAATCCGCCGCCAGCGAGGAAATCACCCACTCCCTGGAAGAAATCAACCGCATCGCCGTCGAAACAGCCACGGTCATGCAGCAGTCCTCCCAGGCCGTCATGGAGCTTTCCAGCCAGACCAACCAACTGCAGGCCCTGGTCCAGGACCTGCGCCGCGCCAAATAACGCGGAACCGCATCCCGTTTAAATGTGCAGGGGGCTTTGCCCCCTGCTCACCCGCCGCAGGGCGAAGCCCCTCTGGCTCACCGGAGGGCGGAGCCCTCCGGACCTCCCGGCAGGGACTTACGTCCCTGCACCCTGCATGGGGGGGAAGCGCAACTTACCGGAAACTTTCCGTGCCGTGCCGCGGCATGGCTCCCGGCAGGGGTTCAGCCGTCAACGTGAAAAAGCTCAGGAACCAGATCGGAGCTTGAATCGATACCGTCTTGAAAAACGGTGGATTCAAGCTCCGATCTGGTTCCTGAGCTTTTTGGACTCAAAGGCCGAACCCGCGCCGGGAGTCATGCTACAGCACAGCAAAAATAAGCTTCCAATAAGCGGCGCACTCCCTCAATACAGGGTCAAGGGACGTAAGTCCCTTGCGGGGTTCCAAGGGGCGGAGCCCCTTGGCGGGAGGGACGGGGGCGGAGCTCCTTGGCACGGTTTCTGCTTTTGTTCCCGTACCGGGAAATTTTTTCCCGCGTTATTACGTTTCGCGTGGGAAATTTCCTCTCAGGGCGTGTGACGAGCCGGGAGTTGCCGTTATGATGAGTTCGCTGTTTATCGGGGCCACGGGGCTGAAAAGCCATTCTGAAGGCATGTCGGTTGTCACCAACAACCTTGCCAACGTGAACACCGTGGGCTTCAAGCAGGCCATGATGCAGTACCAGGATCTGACCAGCCGTTTCCAGACGGCCGATTCCAACTACCTGACCAACATGTCGCAGGTGGGCATGGGCTCCAGGCCGGGCGAAGTGCGCACTCTGTTCACAGACGGGGGGTTTGAATCGGGCAGCGAGTCCACGGATATGGCCATCACCGGCATAGGTTTTTTTGGCGTGCAAAAGGGAGATCTTACGCACTACACCCGCGCCGGGAACTTCCGCTTCACCAGGCAGGGGGAACTGCTGGACCCCAACGGCTGGAATCTTGTTGGCCACGCCATAGTAAATGGCAAGGAAGATTCCGCCGTCACGCCCGTCAAGCTGGATCTTACTTCCACGGGTTTCGGCTCAATGGCCCCCAAGGCCACCAGCGCTCTTACCGTCTGCTCGCAGCTTGGCGGCATTACCGACACCAGCCGCAACGACGCCAATCCCTTTTTCGCCATGGTCTCAAACTGGAACGGGCAGCAGACGCCGCCCATCGGAAATACGCACTACAGCTACGGCCAGCCTGTCCAGATTTACGACAGCAACGGCGCCATGCATACGGCCACCGTGTATTATGACTACGCGGGAACAAGCGGCGGCCAGACCGCCATGGAATATATGGTGATCATGGACAATCCGTCCGAGGACGCCTCCTCCCGCGCGGGAACGCGCGGGGCGGGCATGCTGATGGCGGGCACCATGACCTTCAGCTCCAACGGACAGCTGCAAAAAGTCACCGCCTTCACCCCCCCGTCTTCCGGCGACAGCCAGGATCTTTCCGCCTGGACCCCGGCGGCAGTTGAAAACGGCAGCCCGGTATTCACCGCCGCGTACAGCGGCGCGGCCCCGCAGACCATAAGCCTGGACATGGGCCTTACTCTGGGCGGTTCCAGTTCGGCGGGGCTGGCCTCCGCAGCCGACGCCGCGGCCGATCCCGGAGTCATTTTTTCGGCCGACACCTCGGCCAGGCTTCGGCCCGTGGCCTCCACGGCGTATGGAAATTCGCCCAGCGCCATTGCCGTGAAAAGCGACGGCTACGGCCAGGGAACCCTGCGCGAAATCACCGTGTCGGCCGACGGCGTGATGTCCGGCATGTACAGCAACGGCCAGAACCAGGACTTGTGCCGCATTTCCCTGTACCGTTTCACCAGCCAGGACGGGCTGTACCACGAAGGCAACAACCACTATTCCGCCACCAAAGATTCCGGGGCGGCGCAAGAAGGCGCTCCCGGCACGGAAAACTTCGGCTCCCTTTCCAGCTACTCCCTGGAAGGTTCCAACGTGGACTACGCCCGCGAGTTCTCCAACATGATCATCACCCAGCGCGGCTTCCAGATGAACAGCAAAATCATCACCACGTCCGACGCCATGCTGCAGAAGGCGCTGGAGCTGAAGCGCTAGGCTCAGCCCTCATTAAAACGCCAACTCGCCCTCTACCCGCGCCGACGGCGCAGAAAAAGGGCTCCCAGACCGCACAGACCGACAATCCAGCCTATGCCTCCGGCGATGTTGACGAAGCCGGGGGCGTAGGCTTCCTGGCTTTTTTCCGCCAGATCCCGGCGCAGGGGGTCTATTTCCGCCCGCACGGCATCCCGCACCAGGAGGCTCAGATCCTCGCGGCTGATATTGGCGGCGATGCCCCCGGCCTGTGCGGGAAGGGAAGGCCGGGCCGCCGGCGGTTGTGCCGGTAAAGAGATTACGGCCGTGGCCGGGCGTGCCGGGGGACACACGGAAACCTCAGGGGCGGAAACCTTAGGGGCGGAAGGAGAAGAAGGGGATCCGGCGGGGGAGACGTAAGAAGACGGGGAACCCGCAGGGGATGAGGGGGAGACGGGGTCGCTGCCCCCGGTGCCTTGCGGCGCGCCCCCCCCCGTGCCGGAAGCCCCGTTATTGTGGGCGGGCCGGGCGGACAGGTTCATGGCGAACTCGGCCCGGTGGCCTTCTCCGGCCAGCACTTCCAGCAGAACTTCCCCCCCCTCGGGCGGCGCGTCCGTGCACCAAAGGCCCGCGTCATCGGTGACACCTTGCGCCAGAACGGTTTTGTCCTCGCTAAGCACGCGCACCTTGCCCTGGCGCACCCGGTTCGTTTTGCTGAAGTAACTTTCCGTGCACAGACGGCCGCCTTCTTCCCAGCCAAAGATAAAAACGGCGTGCGCCATAGCGGCGGCGGGGCAGGCCAGGGCCAGGAACAGGGCCAGGGAGAGGAGGCGAAGGAGTTTCATACAATCTCCGGCGGCGCGGAACGCGCCGGTTCATCAAAAAAGGGGCAGGCCCTGTTCATCAAAAAAAGGGCGGGCCCTGTGCGGTGGATGCGGCGGCCTTTCGGGGGCAAGGGCCGTTTCGCACAGGGCCCCGCGCTCCGCCGGCGTGAGCCCGCGCCGGCGGAACAATCTTGTGACAGCGGCCTGAAAAACCGGGCTACTTCACCGGCACGGGCTTTTGCATGGCCTCAAAGCGCACCCAGATGACCCCGCCAAGTTCGACCTTTTTGGGCGTTCCCTCATGGTCCATTTTGTCCGGACCTTCGACCAGGGCGGCGAACCCCCACCAGCCCGGGCAGGGCGCGGCATAGGTGAATATGCCCGCATCGTCCGCCTTAACAGCCTGGGTGACCATCAGGTCGTTGGGAGCCACCCCTTTGAGCTTGTCGCCGGGATAAAATTCCACTTCCACTTCCGCGCCGGGCACGGGCTTGCCCCCGGCCATTACCCGGCCCTGAAACACGTTGCCCGCGTACTGGGCAAAGGGTTTGGACAGGGGCACGATTTCCACGGGCAGCCCAAGGGGCTTGTCCCAGCCGTCGTCATCGCCAAAGGCGGGCACGGCGACCTTGGTATAATGGATGATGAAGCAGTCTTCCGCCGGTTCCCAATACGGAGCCGGGGTCATGACAAAGGTGTGCAGGCCGGGGCGCGAAACCGTGTACGAGGCGCTCCAGGTGTCGAAGCCGCGCGTTTTCACGGGCCTCAGGGACGGCGTAAGATCGGCGCTCTTGCCGTCCCTGTACAGCGTAAAGGAAGGCCTGGCCAGGTTCATGCCGCTGTTCTCAAAAGGATGCCAGAAGCGCAGGTCAAAGGTAAGGGCCGACTTGGCGCCCTCGGACACCACCGGGGCCGAGGGAATGACCATGCCGAAATGCGCGAGGGCGGGCGCGCAGAACGACAGCGCCATTGCGGCGAAAAGGGGAATAGCGTACCATAGCGAAACAAGGCGGTGCCGGAGACGGTGCGGCATGAAGACTCTCCTCGGTAATATTTTTTCTTGAAATGTGCTACAAAGAGCCTACTGTTTCTTATTTTTTATGTCAACAGCGGCGCTCCCTCCGCACGCGCCCGCCTGAGAGGAGAGCCGCGCCCGGCCAGAGCCAATGCCCGCAACGAAAAAGCCGAGCACGGACCAAAGGCGCAAGGGCGCAGCGACGCGCACGGACCAAAGGCGCAAGAGCGTAGCAACGCGCACGGGTCAAAGGCGCACAGCGACACGCACGGCCCTTTTGCGGCCGCCCGATAAGCACACTCCACCCAAGGAGCGACCATGATCCAACCGGTGATACTCTGCGGCGGCGACGGCACGCGTTTGTGGCCCGCCTCGCGCAAGGCCATGCCCAAACAGTTCATGCCGCTGCACGGCTCCACCCTGTTTATCGGTACGGTAAGGCGCGCCCTTGCCCTGCCCGGAACAGCCCAGCCCCTGATCCTCTGCAACCAGGAGCACCGCTTCCTGGCCGCCATGCAACTGCACAAAGCCGGGGCCGCCCGGCCCGGCCCCGCCGGTTCCGGCGCGGCGGCGAAACCGTCCGCTCCTTCCGCCGGAATCTACGCCGTGCCGCCTGGCAGCATACTGCTTGAGCCTGTGGGCAGAAACACCGCCCCGGCCATAGCCGCGGCCTCCCTGTATCTTGCCGGGCAGGACCCGGTGATGCTGGTGCTGCCCTCGGACCAGCACATAGCCGACGCGGACGCCCTGGCCAAGGCCGTTGCCGCCGGTCTGCCCTCCGCCGAGGCGGGCTGTCTGGTCACCTTCGGCATCGTGCCCACGCGGCCGGAAACGGGTTACGGCTACATCCGGCGCGGGCAGGAACTGGACAAGGGGGTCCACGCGGTGGACGCCTTTGTGGAAAAGCCCGACGCCGCGCGCGCCGCCGTTTTTGCCGCCGACGGCGAACACTACTGGAACAGCGGTATTTTTCTGTTCCGCCCTTCGGCGTATTTGCGCGAGCTTGCCCTGTACGCCCCGGAAATTCTTGCCGCCTGCGAAAAGGCCTACGCCGCGCGCACCGAGGATCTGGACTTTATCCGCCTGGACGCGGACGAATTTGCGGCCAGCCCTTCGGACTCCATCGACTATGCGGTCATGGAGCGCACTTCCCGCGCGCGGGTGGTGCCCCTGCCCGTGGAATGGAGCGACCTGGGCTCGTGGCAAAGCCTGTACGCCCTTGAAACGCTGGACAAAAGCGGCAACGCCCTGGTGGGCGACGTGCTGGCCGCCGACTGCGAAGGCAGCTTTCTGCTTTCCCATTCCCGGCTGGTGGCCGGGGTGGGCCTTACGGACATGGTGGTGGTGGAAACCCCCGACGCCGTCATGGTGGCCCCCAAGGACCGCAGCCAGGAGGTGAAAAAAATAGTGGAGACCCTGAAGGCCGCCGGACGCGGCGAGGCGGCGCAGCACGCCCGCGTGTACCGGCCCTGGGGCAGCTATGAAAGTCTGGTCACGGGGGGGCGTTTTCAGGTCAAAAGCATCATCGTCGAGCCGGGGCAGCGTCTTTCTTTGCAGCGGCACTACCACCGGGCCGAACACTGGGTGGTGGTGCGCGGGGCCGCCCTGGTGACCGTGAACGGCGAAGAGCGCCTGCTGGGCGAGGACCAGTCCACCTATATCCCCGTGGGCGGCCTCCACCGTCTGGAAAACCCCGGCAAGGTGCCCCTGGAGCTTATCGAGATCCAGACCGGCGGCTACCTTGGCGAAGACGACATCGTGCGCCTTGAGGACGTCTATGGCCGCTGAATCCTCCCTTCCCTGCTTCAAAGCCTATGACATCCGGGGCCGCGTGCCCCTGGAGCTGAACCTGGAACTGGCCCGGCATATCGGCCTGGCCTATGCGGCGGAATTTTCCCCGAAAACCGTGTGCGTGGGGCACGACATGCGCCTTTCCAGCCGCGATCTGGCCCTGGTGCTCATGGCGGGTCTGGAGGACGGCGGGGCCGACGTCATCGACCTTGGCCTGTGCGGCACCGAAGAAGTCTACCACGCCACCTTCAGCCAGGGGTTCGACGGCGGCATCATGGTGACCGCCAGCCACAACCCGGCGGACTGGAACGGCATGAAGCTGGTGCGGGGGGACGCCGTGCCCGTCAGCGGGGACAGCGGGCTGTATTCCATACGGGACCGCATCCTGCGGGGCGATCTGCCCCTGGCGGAGCGGCGCGGCGCGCGGACTTCCCAAAACTTCCGACCGGAATACGTCCGGCACCTGCTCTCGTATCTCGGGGATTGCGCCTTTCCCCCCTTGCGCATCGTGGCCGATCCAGGCAACGGCTGCGCCTGGCTTCCCCTGCAAGAACTTGCGCGCCATCTGCCCTGCGAACTCATCCCCCTGCGCGAGACGCCCGACGGAACCTTTCCCCACGGCGTGCCCAACCCGCTGTTGCCGGAAAACCGCGCAGCGACCAGGGAAGCCGTTTTGCGGCACAAAGCCGACCTGGGTCTGGCCTGGGACGGCGATTTCGATCGCTGCTTCTTTTTCGACGAAAAAGGTGCTTTCATCGAAGGCTACTACATCGTGGGCCTTTTGGCCGAGGCCCTTCTGGCCGCCCACCCCGGCTCGAAGATCATCCACGACCCGCGCCTGACCTGGAACACGCGGGAGATGGTCCTGGCCGCCGGGGGCGTGCCCCTGGAAAGCAAAACCGGCCATGCCTTCATGAAAGAGCGCATGCGCGCGGAAAACGCCCTGTACGGCGGAGAGATGAGCGCGCACCACTATTTTCGCGATTTCGCTTACTGCGACAGCGGCATGATTGTCTGGCTGCTGGTGTGCCTGGCCATGGGCCGGGCGGGCAAGCCTCTTTCGGCCCTGGTGGGCGAACGCATGCAACGCTACCCCGTAAGCGGGGAGATCAACCGCTCGGTGGCGGACGCCGCCGCCGTGCTGCGCCGGGTGGAAGAGCGCTACGCCCCGTCCGCCCGCGCCGTCACGCGCATTGACGGACTAAGCATGGACATGGGCGAATGGCGCTTCAACCTGCGTTCGTCCAACACCGAGCCCTTGCTGCGCCTGAATGTGGAAAGCCGGGGCGACAGCCCCCTGATGGAGGCCAAAAGGGACGAGTTGCTGGCGCTGATCCGGCGGGCGTAAGGGACGCCTTTTTCCTGCATGCTCCGCCGGACGGAGTTCTTCCTCCGGGGCGGGGCCGAAGGGCCGAAAAACTTCCGGCCGTTACGGCCGAACATCTTTCAGCCGCAGGGCTGAACGGAGTTTCGCATGGAAACCCGTATCCTCCACCGCAAAAACGTTATCGACACCCTGACCGACGCCGTCAACCGGCATCACCTGGTGGTGGTCACCGCGCCTATGGGCTACGGCAAGACCACGGCGGCGCGCGAAGCCCTGCGCCATATGGGGCGCCGCATCTTTTACGTCACCATCAACCCCGGCCCGCACAACGCCCTGTATCTGTGGGACCGGGCCTGCGGCCAGCTTGCGGCGCAGGGTTCGGGAATGGCCGCCGGTCTGCAGTCCATGGGCTTTCCCGCCGACAACATCAACTTGCAGCGCACCCTGCAAAAAGGCAGAGAATATCTGGCCGGCCGCCCCACGCTGCTGGTCGTGGACGATTACCACCATGTGAATTCCGCCGAGGTGGACCGGCTTATCGAAGCCATGGTGCGCGAGGAAATGCCGGGCCTGTGCGTCATGCTGTTGTCCCGCGAAAAGCCCCCCCTGCCCACGGAGGAACTGTGTCTGAAGGGACTTGCCGCCGTCTTCGACAAAGATCTGCTGACGTTTTCGCAGGAAGACGCGGACCGCTTTTTCCGCCTGCACGGCATCGACAACAGGGACGCCGCCCAAACCGCCTGGAACTTCAGCGAAGGCTGGGCCGCGGCTTTGTGGCTGGGGCTGCAAAGCTACCGGACCCACGGGGTGCTGGCCTCCAGCCGCACGGTGAACAGCCTGCTGGAAAGCGTCGTGTATGCCCGGTACGACGAGATGGAACAATGCCTGCTGCTGCAACTTTCCATTCTTTCATCTTTCAGTCCCCGGCAGGCGGCGGCCGTCTGCGACGACCCCGCCGCGCCCAGGCGCCTTTCGGCCCTGCACGAAAAAAACGCCTTCCTGAACTACGACCCGACCACGGACAACTACCGCCTGCACAGCCTGTTCCGGGGGTATCTGGCCTCGCTTCTTGACGACGGGGAATATTCGCCCGCGCGCGGCATCGACAAGGCCGCCCTGGCGCGCCGCGCCGGCCGCTGGTTCGCGGCCGAAGGGGACCACGTGCAGGCCATGCGTTTTTTCGCCGCCGCGGGAACCGACGACGATCACCTGGAAATCCTGCGCATCTTTGAAAAGCCCAGCGACGGCCTTTGGGTGATGTTCGACCTTGAAGGCGTGACGGACATCGTCGCCGCCATTCCCTGGTCCGTACGGATGCTTTGCCCCATCGGGTATCTGGCTTTTATCTATCACGTCATGTCGCGGGCGGGCATAGCCCGGGCCATGCCCCTGCTGCTGGAGGCGGAGCGGCGCTTTGCCGGCGAACCCGGCCTGGGGCCGGACATGCAACGGCTCATCCAGGGAGAAATCGCGCTGATCCGGGGCATCGACGCCTTTAACGACCTGTTCGCCATGCGCGACGCCCATAAAAAGGCGCACGAACTCTTGGGCGGACGCTCGGCCATTTCCCACCGCCATCTCATCTGGACCTTCGGCAGCCCGCACGCCGCGTTTTTATACGTGCGCCGGGCCGGCACCTATACCGATATGGTAAATCTGGTGGAAAGCGATCTGCGCTACTATCACGATCTTGCCGACGGGTGCGGCATGGGCGCGCAGGAACTTTTCCGCGCGGAGCTGCTGCTGGAACAGGGGGCTTTCAAAAAGGTGGAACCCCACATCATGAAAAGCATTTACCGGGCCAGCGGCAAGCAGCAGCTTGCCACCATCATAGCCGCCAACTTCAGTCTGGCCAGACTGCACCTGGCCAGGGGCGAGGCGGAATCCGGCGTCGCCCTGCTGCGCGAACTTGGCCCGGAAGTGATCAAAAGAGCCAACCCCCTGCTGCGGAACTCGCTGGACATGAGCCTGGGCTATATCGCGGCCTGCCTGGGCCATCTGGATGCCGTGCCCCGCTGGCTGAAAGACGGCGACATCAGCATCGTGCGCAGTTTCTACCAGGGAATAAGCTTTTCGCAGGTGGCCCACGGCAAAGCCGTGCTGCTCAAAAAGGACTGGAACACCCTGGAAACTCTGGCCCAGGACATTCCGTCCCACATGACGCGCTACCCCAGTCTTTTCGCCCTGATCCACGCCGCCATGCTGGAATCCGTCGCCGCTTACCATTTGTACGGCATCGCGGAAGGCGCCGCCGCCCTGCGCCGGGCCGTGGACCTTGCCCGGCAGGACGGCATCGCCCTGTGCATAGCCGAATACGGCAGGCACTGCCTGCCCATGCTCAAGGCCCTGGCCGCCCGCAATCCCGGCGACATCTTCCTGCGCACCCTGCTCCGCCTTACCCGGCATTACGGACAGATGGCGGCGGCCGGACACGGCGAAGCGTTCTCCATACCTTCGCCGGGCACAGAGCGCCGCTCCAGCGACCGCCGCGCCGCCGCTCCTTCCCCGATGGAAAGCTCCCCCTGCGAACGCCGCATGACCGAACGCCGCCACCAGCCGCCCAAAGCCCGGACAAAAAACGCCCTTACGGAACACGCCCTTACGGAGCGCGAAAAGCTGCTGCTTTCCCTTGCCGCAAAAGGCGAAAGCAACGCGGAAATAGCCGCCCGCCTGGGCGTATCGCTGCCCGCCGTAAAAAAAGCCTTCAGCGCCGTCTACCGCAAACTGGGCGTGCGCGGCCGCGTGGAAGCGGTGGGAAAGATGGGATAAGGGGAAGGAATGGCCGAAGCGGGCGTGCCTTTGCAAACCCCGGCCTTGCGGGGTTTGCCGTCAATCCGGGCGGGACGTCTGCCGCCCCGCTCACGCCAATTCCAGGTAATCCCGCTTCAGCGCCCACAGCAGGGCAAAGGCGGCGCGCTCCCGCGCCACGGCGGGAGGGAGCGCCATAGCGGGGTGGATACGGGTTTCTTCGCCCTCGCTTTCCCGCCCCGCCGGAGCCGCGCCGAGCATTTCCGCCAGGGCCGCGTCCAGCAACTCCCGCGCCGAAGCGGGCTTTCTGGCCGCCAGCAGGATGCGCCGCAGCATGCCGTCGTCCAGCATATGTTCCATCCCGGCATACAGCAGCGGCGGCAGCGCCTTGCGGTACAGGGCGTCGCCGGCGGCCGTGCGCCGCAGGCGCAGGCTCGCGGCCGTTTCGCCGTCCAATACCCCGGTAAAATGCCCCCGGAATACCCGGGCGAAATCCATGCGCAAAGGATGCGCGGCGGCCCGCAGGGCGGCTTCGGCCTCTTTTTCCAGGGGAACGCGGGCCAGGGCATCCCATAATTCCACATAACGCCTGATGACCACAGGCCAGGAAAACCGTTCCCGCACACGTTGCGCGGCGGCCGCGCCCATGGCCTTGCGCCGCGCCGGGTCCGTACCCAGCGCGACCAGGGCTCCCGCCAGGGCCGGAACATCCACCACGGTCTGCTGGGCCAGCCGCAGATGATACTGGTTGTCAAACCACAGCCCGGCCAGGGCGGCGGTCTCCGCCGTTTCCGCAAAGCCCAGGGTGGGGGCGAGAAGCCCCGTTTCGCCGTGGACCACGATGTCGCGGTACCCGTCAAAGTCCGAGGCGATGACCGGCAGCCCGGCGGCCCCGGCTTCCGCCAGGGTCAGGCCGAAAGTTTCCTGCACGTTGTCGGCGGGGGAAAGAAAAACGTCGGCCGCCGCGTACAGGGCGCGGCGCTCCGCGTCGTCCGGGCGCGGCACGGGAATCAGGCGCAGCCCCAGTGCGCGCGCATAGCCGCGCAGGGCTTCGGGCAGGGGGTCGCCTTCTTCCGCCCATCCGGCCAGGACCAGAGCGTGGGAGCCGGGGGCCAGCCCCAGGTCCTCGGCCCGCTTCAGGGCGGCCAG
Source organism: Desulfovibrio sp. (assembly GCA_031549405.1). Classification (GTDB taxonomy): domain Bacteria; phylum Desulfobacterota; class Desulfovibrionia; order Desulfovibrionales; family Desulfovibrionaceae; genus Frigididesulfovibrio. The sequence goes on along the minus strand of JAVBPV010000046.1, from coordinate 28,666 downwards.
CACGGGCGTCACGTCCATTTTGGAAGCCGGGTCCAGACGGCCCAGGCACAAAAACATCAGCGCCCCGCCAAGGTCCAGACGCTTGCGCAAATCGCGGGCCGGAAGGTTGGCGGGCGAAAGGGGCGCGTCCCAGCGCTCTTCCGGGGACGGAAGCCCCTCCAGGACAACGCCCAGGGGAATACGCTCCACACGGGGCCCGGGCAGGGGCCTCCCGCCGTTTTCGTGTTCCACGCCTTCTTCGCCCGCCGGGCGGGGCGTTCCGGCGCCGCCCCGTACGCCGTACGCAGCGCGCAGCCCGCCAAACACGTTCCGCAGCGCGTCCTCCGCGCTTTTCGACGTTGCCGCTATGGCGTCGCGGGGCGATACGCCCTTCCACAAATGGCCCAGAAAAGCGGGCATGAAGCGGTCATAGCTCAGGGAATGCGTGGGGCCGGTTATGGGAAAGATGTGCGGGGAATACAGGTTGCGCAAACGGGCCAGGGCGGTGAAGCGGCTGAGGCAGTCGGACAGGTGAAAACAGTGATAGCGGGTGCGGGCCAGAGCGGTGTGAAGCTCCTGATGCGCGCGCAGGACAAAGGCCCCCCGCCGGCGCAGGGCCGGAAATCCGTCCTTCAGCCACTCTTCCTGGCGGGCCAGGGCCGCCGGGCTTTCCAGAAAAAAATGGTACTGGTCAAAGGGATCGGCTTCCAGCAAAGCGGAAAGAAAGCCGCCGTTGGCGACCTTGCGGCCCATGACGCCGCCGCCTTCCACAAACGGATCCAGCGTGCCCCAGATGGTTTGCTGTTTCATGCCGCACGGTAGAAAGAGCCGCGCCTAATGTCAACAACAGGCGGCGGTCCGGTTTTGTTCCCCCCTCTGTTGACCCGGGGCGAACAAAAACTTATTTTGCCGGGACACTCAAGCCGCAACGGGCCGCGCCGCCCCGGAACGCCAATGACCGCCATGTCTTCCCCTTTTTCCGGTTTTTCCGGCCCGGTGGCCGTCGCCGTAAGCGGCGGGGCCGACAGCCTGTTCACCCTGCTGCGCCTGCGCGAACTGGGGGCCGACGTCATGGCCGTGCACGGCCTTTTCGCCCGTCACCTTGATCTGGACGCCGCCGGGACGGGCGATCCTTCCGCGGCCCCCTTTCCCCCGCATCCCGAGCGCGCGGAAGCGGCGGCACGGGTGATCGACGCGCTGGGAAGCCTTTGCCGCTCTCTTGGCGTTCCCTTTCACCTGGCGGACTGTTCCGTTCCCTTTGTGGAGCGCGTGGTGCGGCCCTTTGTGCAGGCCTATGCCAAAGGCCTTACCCCCAATCCCTGCGCCCTGTGCAACGCCTCCATCAAGTTCGGCCTGCTTCTGGAAAAGGCCCGCGCTCTGGGCGCGGCCCACCTTGCCACCGGCCATTACGCCCGGCTGATGCACGGCCACCCCGCGCAAGGCGTCCGCCCCCCCTTCCAGCCCCCGGCGGAGGCGCTCAGCGCCTTTGAGGCGCTTTTCCCCTGCCCTCCCGCTTTGCTGCAAGGCGCCGATCCCCTGAAGGATCAAAGCTACTTTCTGTCCCTGACCCCGCGCGAAAGCCTGGCCGCCGCCCTGTTCCCCCTGGGCGGCATGCGCAAAAAGGACGTGCTGTCCGCCCTGAAGATGCGCGGCGTTTCCGTGCCCCAGCCGGGAGAAAGCCAGGAGGTCTGCTTTGTCCCAAACGACGCCTACCGGGAGTTTTTGCCCGGCGCGGCGCGACGTCTGGGCGTCGAACTGCCCGGCCCCGGCCCCGTCCTGTTGGAGGGCGGCCGCGGCCTGGGCGAGCACAAAGGGTTGTGGCAATATACCGAAGGCCAGCGCCGGGGCCTGGGCATAGCCTGGAGCGAACCCCTGCACGTGCTGGGCAAAGAGCGCGAAACCAACACCCTGCGCCTTGGGCCGCGCGCGGCCATGCGGGCGGAAGGCTGCCTGTGCTCCAACGTCAACGTGCTGCTGCCGCCCGAATACTGGCCCGAAACCGTGCTGGTGAAAACCCGCTACCGCGAAACGCCCAAAGAAGCCGCCATCGAAGTTTCGGCCGACGGCTCCGCCCTGCGCGTCCGCTTTCTTTCGCCGGAACGTTCCGTGGCCCCCGGCCAGGTGGCCGCCGTGTACGTGCCCCTGCCCGGCCAGGGCGGGGACGATCCGGTCCTGCGTCTGGCGGCCGGGGGAATTATCACCGAACGTATAAACGATTAGCGGGCGGCGGACAGGAAGCGTCCGCAACGGGTGGGGGGCCGGCGCGCCGGCCTCCCACCCGTTGCCAGGGGCGCGCCTACAGGCTATGAAAAGTCTTTGCCGCACCATTACGGAGGTTGCCCATGCCCCGCGTCTTCACGGAAACGGAACGCGCCATCCTGCGCATCGTGCAGAAAAACATCCCCGATTCCCTTGCCCCCTACGCCGACATTGCCGCCGCCGTGGGCTGCGACGAGGATACGGTCCTTGCCCTGCTGCGCGAAATGAAGGAAAAAGGCTCCATCCGCCGTTTTGGAGCCAGCATCAAGCACCAGAAGGCCGGGTTCACCCACAACGCCATGGTGGCCTGGATTGTCGCCGCTGACGAGGCCGACGCCATAGGCGAGGCCGCCGCCCTGCATCCCCTGATCTCGCACTGCTATTACCGGCCCTCGCCCGCGCCGGACTGGCCGTACGAACTGTACACCATGATCCACGGCCGCGACCCGGAAGAATACAAGACCGTCATCGACACCCTGCGCGCCACCACGCCCCTGCGCGAATACGCCGTGCTGGAAAGCCTGCGCGAGATGAAAAAAACTTCCATGACGTATTTTTAGGGGCCGTTTCCCGCCTGGAATTTCCTTTTCAACGGCCTTTGGGGAAAAACCCCGCCGCAACCCATCTTCCAGAGAAAAAAGGACCACCCATGCACACGCGATCCAAGGAACTTTTCTCCATCGCCGGCGAATACATCCCCGGCGGCGTGAACAGCCCGGTGCGCGCCTGCGCCGCCGTCGACTGCGACCCTCTGTTCATCGCCGAAGGCGCGGGCAGCGCCGTCACCTGCGTGGACGGACGCACCTACATCGACTTTGTGCAGTCCTGGGGCCCCATGCTGCTGGGCCACGCCCATCCCGCCGTCACCGCCGCCGTGTGCGCCGCCGCCGCCAGGGGCACCAGCTACGGCGCGCCCTGCGAAGGAGAGGTCACCCTTGCCCGCATGGTGCTGGAAGCCATGCCCGGCCTGGACATGGTGCGCATGGTCAACTCCGGCACCGAGGCCACCATGAGCGCCCTGCGCCTTGCCCGCGCCCACACGGGCCGCGACAGGCTGATAAAATTCGAAGGCTGCTACCACGGCCACGGCGACGCCTTTTTGGCCAGCGCCGGGTCCGGCGTCGCCACCCTGTCCATTCCCGGCACCCCCGGCGTGCCCGAAGCCGTGGTCAAAGACACCCTGCTTGCCCCCTACAACGACCTGGAAGCCGTAAAACGGCTTTTCGCCGCCCACGGCAAGGACATCGCCGCCGTGTTCGTTGAGCCCGTGGCCGGAAACATGGGCCTGGTGCCTCCAGCTCCCGGCTTTTTGCAGGGCCTGCGCGACCTGTGCGACGAGCACGGCAGCCTGCTGGTCTTTGACGAGGTCATCACGGGATTTCGCGTGTCCTTTGGCGGCGCGCAGGGGCGCTTCGGCATCCGGCCGGACCTGACCACCCTGGGAAAAATCATCGGCGGCGGCCTGCCGGTAGGCGCATACGGCGGCAAACGGGAAATCATGAAGAACATCGCCCCGTCCGGCGGCGTCTACCAGGCCGGGACCCTGTCCGGCAACCCGCTGGCCATGGCCGCCGGCATCGCCACCCTTTCCGTCCTGCAAAAATGCGACTACCCCGCCCTGGAAGCGCGCGTCGAAGACTTTTGCCGCAAGCTCGAAGCCGTCTTCGCCGCCAAAAAGATTCCCGCCGTCATCAACCGCGTGGCCAGCATGTTCACCATCTTTTTCACCAACGGGCCGGTCACGGACTTTGCCTCGGCCAAAAAAGGCGACACCGCGCGTTACGCCCGCTTCTTCAAACACATGCGCGGCCAGGGCATTTTTCTCGCGCCCTCGGCCTTTGAGGCCGCCATGGTCTCCTTCGCCCATTCGGACGCCGACTTCGCCGACACCCTCGCGGCGGCCGAAAAATTCGCGGGGTAGCGGAAGAATATCCGAGGGGGCTCTGCCCCCTCGGGTTCCCCCGCAAGGGACTTGCGTCCCTTGACCCTGTATTCGGGGAATTTTATAAGTTACCGTAAACTTGCCTTGTCCCGCCGCCATGCCTGAAACCTGTGCAATCTATGCTTTGACCCGGCAGGGGCTGGAACTGGCCCTGGGCCTTGCCCCGGCCGTGGGTGGGCGCATTTTTGCCGCCCGCTCGCTACGGGAGTGTCTTGACGATACGCCGGACGGGCCGGAGTGGTTCGGCAGTCTGTCCGAGCTGCTGCGACGCACCTTCCGCGCTTTTGACCGGCACGTTTTCATCTCGGCAACGGGCATTGCCGTACGCTGCATCGCCCCGCTGCTGGATTCCAAAACGCGTGACCCGGCGGTGCTGGTGCTGGACCAGCGCGGACGCTTCGTCATCAGCCTGCTTTCCGGGCATCTGGGCGGGGCCAACGCCTTTGCCGGGGAAGTGGCGGCCCTGACCGAGGCGGCCCCCGTGATCACCACCGCCACAGAGGTGGAAGACCTGCCCGCCGTGGACCGCATGGCAGCGGAGCGGGGACTGGCCCTGGCGAGCGCGCTGCCCGTCAGACATATCAGCGCCGCCCTGCTGGCGGGCCGCTCCGTGGGCCTGCACGACCCGGAAAACCGCCTGGGCCTTCTGGGCGGACGCCGGGAAGACCTGTTCACCCGGCTGGGGGAGCGACAGGCGTTTCCCCCGGATGTTTCCGCCCTCCCGCCGGACATGCCCTGCGTTCTGGTGACGGAACACGACGCCATGCCGGCGTCTTCGTCCCCCCTCCGCCTCTTCCTGCACCCAAAAGTGCTGGCGGCGGGGGTGGGATGCAAAAGGGGAACGCCGGCGGACGACATTCTGAAGGCAGTGCGCAAAATGCTGCGGGACGGAGGATTTGCGGAAAGTTCCCTGGCCTGTCTGGCCTCGGCAAGCATCAAGGCGGACGAGGAGGGGCTGCGCCGGGCGGCCCGGGCGCTGGGCGTGCCGCTGCTGCTGTTTGCGCCGGAAGAACTGGTCCGCTTGCCGGTAACAACCCCCTCGGCCAAGGCACGGGAAGTTCTGGGGCTGGACGGGGTATGCGAACCGGCCGCCCTGGCCGCCGCCGCCCTGCTGGGCCGTAAAGAACGCGATGCCGCCGCCCCGCCGGGACATGACGAGCCCGGCGGCGGCGAGCCGCTGAAGGACGAAAACCCCGATGGCAACGACCCGCCGGGATATGACGAACCCGGCGGCGGCGGGCCGCCGGGACGCGAGGCCCCCTGCTACGGCCCGCTGAGTGGCGAAAAACTCGACGGCAACGACCCGCCGGAACGGGGCGAACGCCACGGCGTTTCCATGCGTCCGCGCGAATTCCCGCCGCTGCTTGTTCCCAAGACAAAAGGGCGGGGCGTCACTGTTGCCCTGGCCCGCTTTCCTTTGGCCTCTTACCCCCCTTGCCGTGAGTTCGCCCATGCCCCCATCCGTACCGCCCATCCCCGCCTTTGCCGCAAATAATAAGGCCCCGTCCGTCCCCGCCGCGGATTTGGCGTTGCCGCCTTTGGCCGGGTTCTCCCCGGTTTCGGCCGGGACGTCACCGCTTTTGGCCCAAAGCCCCGCTGCGGGCGCAAAGATCCAGAGCCCCGCTCCCCTGTATGTAGTGGGCCTGGGGCCCGGCGCTCCTTCCCTGCTTGCGCCCGAGGCTTTGCGCTGCCTTGAGGAATCCCGCGTCATCGCCGGATATGGCGGCTATATCGACCTGCTGCCGCCGGAACTGCTGCCGGGAAGAAGAATAATCTCCACGGGCATGACCGGCGAAATGGCCCGCTCACAGTCGGCCATCGAGGCCGCCCTGGCCGGGGAAACCACGTCCGTGGTCTGTTCCGGAGACCCCGGCGTGTATGCCCTGGCCGGGCTGCTGCTGGAGTTGCTGGAAGGGCGCGGCCTGGACGCGGATATGCTGCGCGTGGTGCCCGGCATTCCCGCCGTGTGCGCGGCGGCCGCCCTGCTGGGCGCGCCGCTGACGCACGACTTCGCCTGCGTCAGCCTTTCCGATTTGCTGACCCCGCGCGCAACCATCATGAAGCGCCTGGACTGCGCCTTTGCCGGGGATTTTGTGGTGGCCCTGTACAATCCCCGGTCCAAGCGGCGCGCGGACCATCTGGCCGAAGCCCTGAACGCCGCGCGGCGGCACAGATCGCCAAAAACCCCTGTGGGGGTGGTCACAAACGCCTTCCGCCCCGGCCAGCGGGTGCGCGTCACAACCCTGGCAAAGGCGGATCCGGAGGACGCGGACATGTTCACCCTGCTTATCATAGGCAACAGCGCCAGCCGCATTGTTCCGGGCAAAGGGGACAAACCCCTGGCCTGGGAGGCGGGAGCGCGCATGCTGACCCCGCGCGGCTACAGGGAAAAATACGGCCCCCTGGGATAACGGGTCCGGTTGCGCATAGGGCGAATCAACATTGCAAATGTTTATTCGCTCTGGCGGCGAAAACCGCCGCCCGCCGCGCAGGCGCGGGAGAAACGTGTTTCGCCGTTAAGCGCCGGAGCGGGCGTCCCAAAGTTACTATGCTCTGGGGCAGTGCCGGCGGTTTGCCGTCAGACGAGGAAGACGAATTTTGATGAGGAACAAAGTCTGACGGCGTATCACGGCAAAACGCCGCCACTGCCCGCTCTTGACATGACATGTCCGCAAGGGTAGGCAATTAAGAGGAATTTCCAGGTTGTTTCCAGCGGCATGGTGCCGCACCCGTCTTCCGGCAGAGTGAGGAAGCGCCCTTCCGGAAGGGGGATCATACGCCTTTGTGAAGGAGGTAACCGTATGAAGAAGCTGCTTATTCTGGGTATTTTCTGTATCACCGCGGCTCTGGTTCTGCCCGCCCTGGCCGCCCAGCCCGAAGCCCCGGCCGACGGCATCAAGATGAACAAGACCGGAAAAAAAGAAGTCACCTTCAACCACAGCACCCACAAAGAAGTGAAGTGCGGCGAGTGCCATCACCCCGTTGACGGCAAGGAAGATTACCGCCCCTGCTCCACCGCCGGCTGCCACGACAATCTCGACAAGGCCGACAAGAGCGTCCATTCCTACTACCAGATCATGCACAAGACCAAGGACGCCAAGCATCAGACCTGTATTTCCTGCCACGCGGCCAAGGCCGGCGACGACAAGGAAAAGAAGAAGGAACTGACGGGTTGCGCCAAGTCCAAGTGTCACCCGTAAGGTCTGACTGTCTTGCAACGAAAAAAGCCGCCGTTTGGCGGCTTTTTCCATTTTTGCCCGCGAACACCCTTATTATTTATGAGGAGTTCCGCTCTTTGGTGGAAGGCAGCCCCCAGGCGATGCAAAAGGCCGCGGCGGCGGCGCAGGCAGCCGTGAAAAACACGGCCGGGTAGCCGAAGTGGGGGACCAGAAGCCCCGTCAGGGGGGCGGAAAGCCCCAGCGAGGCGTCCTGAAAGGTGATTGCCCCGCCCACGGCGGTGCCGCGCGCCTGGCCGGGGACGCCGCGCAGCACCTGCACCCCGATGGAAGGAAACAGCAGGGAGCAGCTCAAGCCGGTCAGAGAAACCCCGGCAAAAGCCTGCCAGGGCTCGGCGGCCAGAAACAGCAGGGCAAGGCCCAGGGTTTCGCCCCCAAGGCAGCACAAGGTAAGCTTTTTACAGTCCGCCCTGTCGGGCAACTCCCCGCCCGCGGCGCGCACCAGGACGAACGAAAGGCCGAAGCAGCTCAGGGCCAGCCCGGCGTGTTCCCAGTTCTTCGCCGCGAAATGCAGGGAGATAAAGGCGCTGATGACGGCAAAACCCGTGGCGTGCAGGGCAAGGCAGGCGCCGGACTTCCAGATGCGCCTGAACACGCTGCCCAGACTGACCCGCTCGCCCGGCAGGACGGGCGTGGCCGGGGTGTTCAGGTTAAAAAGAAAAGCCGCCAGGGGAAACAGGCAGGTAGCCGCCCCTAAGGACAAAACGCCCCAATGCCCCCAGAAAAACAGCCCCAGCGGCGCTCCGGCGGCCATTGCCCCGTAGGTGCACATGCCCGTCCAGGCCATGACCCGCCCGGCATGCAGCGGCCCCACCAGTCCGAAGCCCCAGGCCAGAGTGCCCGTGCCCAGCAGGCTGTGCCCTATGCCAAGGCAGGCGCGGCCCAGCAGGATCAGAGCGAATTTTTCCGGACCGCCGAGAAAGGAAAGCTCCAGACAAAGATAGGGCAACCCGGAAAGAGAGCAGATGAAAATGCCCGCCAGGGTAGTGGGGCGGCCGCCGTGGGTGTCGGCGATTTTTCCGGCCAGACCCCGGCAGAACACCGTGGCCAGAAAGTGGGCTCCGATGGCCACGCCAACCATGGCGGAACCGTAGCCCAGGCTGTCGTGCACATACAGGGGCAGCACCGGCAGGGGCATGCCGACGATGATCAGGGTGACGAACAGCGCCCCGGAGTTCCGCAAAAGATACCTGGATGAGGACTGCATGGGGGTATGGGCAGGCGAGAGAAAATTTTACGGAATTTTCCCCCGCCTTCTCCCATAAGCTTGTCAATCAATACACGCCCAGCGAGATCATGGTGTCGGCCACCTTGCGGAAGCCGGCGATGTTGGCGCCCATGACCAGGTTTCCGGGCTGCTTGAATTCAATGGCGGTATTGTGCGCGGCGTCGAAGATGCCCTTCATCACGCCGCGCAGCTTGTGGTCCACCTCGTCAAAGGACCACTGCTGCATGCTGGCGTTCTGGGCCATCTCCAACTGGCTGGTGGCCACGCCGCCCGCGTTGGCGGCCTTGGCCGGACCGTAAGCGATGCCCGACTGCAAGAACACGTCGATGGCCTTGAGGGTGGAGGGCATGTTGGCGCCTTCGCACACGCAGACGCAGCCGTTTTTAAGCAGTTCGCGGGCGTCGGCCTCGTTCAGTTCGTTCTGGGTGGCGCTGGGGAAGGCGGCCTGGCAGGGCACGCTCCACACCGAGTTGCGGCCCGCCGGGTAATCGGAGACCGGCGTGTATTCGGCGTCGGGGCACAGTTCCTTGTAGCGGGTAAGGGCGGCGCGCTCCACTTCCTTGACCTGCTTGAGCACGGCCAGATCGATGCCTTTGCGGTGATGGATCATGCCGCGCGAGTCGGAAACGGTGACAGCCCTTGCGCCCACCTGCTGGAGTTTTTCCACGGTGTAGATGGCCACGTTGCCCGCGCCGGAGACGGCGCAGTCCTTGCCTTGCAAAGAATCGCCGCGCACGGACAGCATATTTTCAGCAAAATACACGCTGCCGTAGCCCGTGGCCTGGGTGCGAGCCAAAGAGCCGCCGTAGGTCAGCCCTTTGCCGGTAAGCACCCCTTCGTGGGAGGCTGTCAGGCGCTTATACTGCCCGAACATGTAGCCTATTTCGCGGGCGCCCACGCCGATGTCGCCGGCGGGCACGTCGATGGTGTCGCCCACGTGGCGGAACAGCTCGGTCATAAAGGCCTGGCAGAAACGCATTATTTCGTTTTCCGACTTGCCTTTGGGATCGAAATTGGAACCGCCCTTGCCGCCGCCGATGGCCAGGCCGGTCAGGGAGTTCTTGAATATCTGCTCAAAACCCAAAAATTTGATAATACCCGCGTTGACGCTGGGGTGAAAGCGCAGACCGCCCTTATAGGGGCCGATGGCCGAGTTGAATTGGATACGGTACCCTTTGTTCACGCGCACCGCGCCCGCGTCGTCCACCCAGGCCACGCGGAAAAAAATCTGGCGCTCGGGCTCCACGATGCGCTCAAGGATAGCGTTCTTAAGATACTTGGGGTTGCTTTCCAGCACGGGGCGCAAAGTTGCCAGAACTTCCGCCACAGCCTGGTAGAATTCCGGCTGATCCGGGCTGGTTTTTTTCAGTTCGTCGATGATCCTCTGGGTATACGGCATGGCTTTTTCCTCATAATGCGGTCCCGGTAGCAGAAAGCACGGTCAGGACGCAAAACGCGCCCCCGGCCGCAACGCCATAAACAACAACGGCGACACCGATTTTCCGCACCGCCGCTGTTTGCTATACTGCGATTTTTTCATGTCCGCAATTCCCCGGCGGGGGAGTTACGCATAAAATCTCCCCGCGCGGGCGGTCCGTCCCTTGCGTAAAACGGCCTCCCGGTCCGCCCTGGCAAGGGGCCAGGGCGGACCGTGCCGGAAAGAAATGCCCTTGACCCGAAAAACGGCAAAAAACGTTGCGCGGGCGGTCCCTATAAGCCAAGGCTCGCCAGCAGGTCATCCACGTTCTTTTGCGATGCATCGCCGCTGGGCCCCTTCAGTTCGGAATTCCTGATTTCCGCCACCGCGCGGCGGCTTTCCTCCACTATTTCCGCCAGCCCCTTGTCCGGAGCCGCTTCCCTGCTCTTCATCATCAGGCCGGTGGACATGTAGAGGTCAAAGACCGTCTGCTGTATGGAGGAAATGGCGGCCACGACCTTTTTGAGGCGCTGTCCGGTAAGATCCTGAAAGCTCAGGTCGGTGATGATGTCGGTCAGCGAGGAGCCCAGGGAACTGTTCAACGCGTCCAGCCTGGCCAAAGCCCGCTCTTCCTTGGCGGGCACGGTCAGGGCGGCTATGATGGCCCCGGCCTCCTCCCGCTGGCCAAGCAGACTTTCGGCCTTTTCCATGATGCTTTCCGTCGCCTCCAGCGTGGTGCGCATGATTTCCTCAATCTGCCCGGTGGCGTCGGTAAACAGCTTCTGCGTGCGGCTGGCGTCCTGTTCCTCCCCCTCGTCCCCGGAGGCGGAAGATATCTCGCGGTAGATGCCGCGCAGGCCCGTGCGCATCTCTTCATTCAGGTGGCGGTAAAACTCGCTTTCCACCATGGCTTTGGTCATGGCGGAAGAAAGTTCGCGCTGCACGGCCTCGGTCACCGTGGCCTTGACGGCGTCGGCAACCTGTTCCGAAACACGCGCAAGCACGCGCTCGAGAATTTCTTCCTGTGAAATCATGGAACCTCCGTAAAGGCCGCGCCGGAAAAACTCCGCTTTGCGGCGGGCGGGGCTGATGGAAGCGGAACCCGCGCCGGAAACATCCTTATCTGTGCACTCCGCCCACGGCGATTTCCTGCTGTCCGTGCACTTGCACCTGTGTGCCGTTACAGCCGGAAACGCCCGCCAAAAGAAGCGCCGCCAGAACAAAGACGCGGCAGCGCACTGTGAACGTCCGCATGGTAAAACCTCCCGCAGCGATTCGTTTCCCGCAAAGGTACAGTATTACTTCACGGCAACGGCGCTGTAAAGAATTTAGGGCAAAACCGTCTTTGCGCCACGGATGCGGAGAGTGATGGACGATTTACGAAACGAGTACCAGTTTTTTTGCGGCGTCACGCCAGATACGGGCAAAAGGCAAGGGCTTCGGCCGTCAGCCGGGTGCCGCCGCCTTCGCCCTCATGCAGGGCCAGGGGCGGTTCGAGCAAAAGTCCGCCGTCAGCCGGGGCCGCCCCGCGCGGGGGAGCGCCCTCGGCAAAGGCCGGCAGCTTGGACAACGGCCCGCCGGGCTCCAGACCCGCCTCAAGCAAAACAAAGCGGGCGGGCGCACCGGCCCTGGAGTGAACCGTCCGCAGCCGCAACGCGGCAAGACCGGCGCGGGCCAGGCTTTCCATGAAATCCTCCTGCCGGTCCGCCCCGAAAATCAGCCCGAAGCGCCCCCAAGGCCGCAAAGAGCGGGCCGCCGTCCGGCAAAAGGCGTCCGCCAGCCCCCCGGGGTCGAACAGCGCGGTTTGACGCGGCCCGGAGGCCGGCAGGCGGCCCCTGTCCGGCAAGCGGTACGGAGGATTGGCCACGACGATGTCAAACCGGCGGGCCGGAACGGCGGGCTCTTCCCCGGCCAGATCGGCCCGCTTTGCCCTGAAGCGCCCCTCAAGGCCCAGCAGCACGGCATTACGGCGCGCCGCCTGAAGCGCGGCCTCCTGCACGTCCACCCCCAGAGCGGACAAACCGGGATGCGCCAGCAACAGGGCAAAGGCCGCCGCCCCGCAGCCGGTGCCGAGATCGAGCAGACGCCTTGCATCCCCGGCTGGCGTAAGCCATGCCGCAAGCAATAGCGCATCGGCGGAAAAGCGAAAACCCCCGGCGGGCTGCTCCAGCCCACGCGGAAACCGCGCCCGCGCCGTATCAACCTGAACAGAGTAAAATTTTACCATATATCTCAATGTATTATAAGGCCATTCAATAAAATTTTCTTGCCCGGACCGCGTTCTTTGGTTATAGTGGCTTCCTATGACATATATGAATATTGTCTTTTCCTCTCAGGCCCACACAAGCAAATCCGATCCTCCCGAGTCCCCGGCGGCGTCCCCGCCCCCGGCCGCATCCCCACCTCTGGCCGCGCCCCTGGAAAATGCCGGACCCGCGGGGGAGGCCCCGCCGGAAGAAGCGCCGTCCCGCGCCGGACGCGTCACCGTGGCCCGCTACAGCGCCGAAGAAGTCACCCAACGCTTCAAGGCGCTCTTCATTTCCCTGGACTTCAAGTCCGAGCTGGACGAGTTCGGCATCCGCTCCCTGCAGTTCGGCCTTCGCAAAAAAGCGCTGCGCGAGTTGCGCGCCCTGAGCATCGCCCTGTGGGGCCTGGCCCTGCAAAAATCCTTTCCGGAAGACGCCCGGGCTTTTTTTGAGGCCTTTATTGAAGGTTCGCCCTTCCTCAGTCCCGACACCAAAGAATCGGCCCTGCTGCGCAGCCGGGTCAGCATCTACGTGGATCTGCTCAAGCCCAAAAAGGACGCCGACTTCCTGCCCGTTGCCGCCTACCTGACCGAAGTGCTGGCCCTGAAAGCCGACGACGCCCCCCGCCTGCGCCTGAAGCTCTCCCTTACCGCGCGCAATTTGTATAACAGCATTTTCAACCGGCTGGTATGACCGCCGGGCTGACGGCATGCGGCGCCGGCTTCCGGCGGCGCTCTACATGGCGCCCACGTCCCCCTCTTCCAGCGGCACGCCCGCCAGCCGTGACATGTCTTTAAGATACGCCTCGTACTGCTCCAGGTAAAAGGCCAGGGCGCGGGAAAAACCGCTGCCCACCATTCCGTCCACAAAAAGCTGGCTTACCAGCTTCTTTCTGCCCAGCACCAACTGCGCCCGCACGAATATCTCCCGCTCCTCGGCGGTCATGAAGCGCAAGGCCCGCCGCAGCATGGTCAGGGCGCGCGGCTGGTACCAGTAAAAATACATAAGATCCAGAGAATGGATCAGCAGGGACTTTTCCAGAGCCGCCACTTCAGGGCCGTGGGCCTCCATAAGTTCGCGGGGCCGCCTGAGCAGTTCCCCCACGTCCTCTTCAGGCAGCAGCACCTCAAGCCGCGCGAAACAGGCGAACAGCTGCCGCAATTTCCCCGCGTAGTCCCAGCGGCGCATGTTCATGTTGGTGCCCTGGTCGGCAAAGCCTTCGATAACCCCGGCCACGGTGTCCGACGCCGCCTTGCTGATGATCGCCGACCCGGCGGCCAGAAGGACCATCCCTCCCTGGATGCCCAGCAGGACGATGCCCTGTTCCAGCAAAAAGTTATAGAGCAGAGACAGGGGAACGGCAAAGACGCTGCGGAACAGGTTGCCCACGGCGGCGCTGATTTGCAGCCCCCGGAACAGATTGTGCCCCGTTACGTAAAATCCGTTGACCATGGAAATGGCGGTGTAGAACAGCAGGGGATCCGTGGCCGAAGTCAGGGAAAAGCCTTTTTCCAGAACGGCCCAGCGCACCACCAGCTCCAGCAGGGGGACGGATATGCCGGTATACAGCAGGGAGTCGCTGATGCGCGACCAGCTTACGTAGTCGTCCCAGCGCAGCAGAGGGGACCGCCGGATGCCGCCGCCGCCCAGCACCGCCTGCACGATGTTGCGAAACCCCGTTATGATGAACCAGATGGGCGCGCCGAACCAGACCAGCACCCACCAGTTTTGCGTAAGCAAAAAGGTGCCCATAGTCAGGGCGAAGCCTATGCCCACTTTCAGCAGGTTGGCAAGGCGCGTGTTCATATAGGCCGCGCCGGGCCTGCTTTCCGCCGCTTTGCGCGGGGTCAGGCTGTATGCTTCGTCCTCCGGCCGGAACCCGCCCAGGGTGGCGATGCTGCCGCCGCGCGCGCAGTAGCGGGTTGTGGTAGGCTTCAACACCCATTCGTGCCGTTTGGCAAATCCCAGAAAACGCAGGCCGGGCAGTTTGCGCGCCGCCGCAAGCAGGCGCTGCCCCAGGCCGTCTTCGCCGCGCGGCGGGGGAGAGTAAGTGTAGCGCGATTCCACCTCGGCATGCAGGGGAATGATCTGGCGCTGCACGTCGCCCGCGTCGTGGATGGCTTTTCTGGCTGAACGGGGCAGGGTTTCGACGTGGGCGAATCCCATGCCGTTCAGCCTGTACGAGCGGCTGGTGGAGTCGCTGCCCGCGTGCGTGCGCAGGGGCTGAAAGCGATAAAAGGACTGCAGGCGCGGAATGTTATGTAAAATTTCCGTCAGACGTTCGCGGCGATCCCCCGCGTCTTCGTCCCGCGCGCCGCCAAGACGGCGGATGATATCGCGGATCAGGCGCTTGACCTCCACGGCGCTGCCCTGGTTGATGGCGAACTGCAGGGCGCTTACTTCCTCGCAATGGGGCAGTTTGCCCAGGGAATAATCCCTGAGGTTGAACAGCTCAAGATGGGTGATGCGTCCTTCGCACTCGTACAGCAACTCCAGCACGTCTTCCGGGGTAAGGCCCGACAGGGTCAAGGTCACCTGGGACCGCCGGCGGATGGCGGACAGCCGCGTCAGCAGGTGGCGCGGAGAGATGCGCAAAAAAAGGGGGCAGGCGTCCGGGTCCGTGCAGGGCAGATTGGGATCGGGAAGCATGGGGTTCATTTGCGGGGTGAACCAGCCCTCCTGCACCGATTCGGCGTGCAGGGCGTTCATGTCCGCTATCAGGGACTCTATGGCGGCGCGCTCCTCCCGGTTGCCGGAGGCCAGGGCGGCCGCGTGGGCGGCGGCAAGTTCCGGCAGGCGCGCGCGCAACAAAGGCTGCATGCGCCTGCCCGCCAGTTCGGACAGGTGCAGTATCGAGGGCTGCCCGGCGCCCACGAATTCCAGGAATTCCTCTTTGCTCACGGGCGGCAGATCAATACCGAAACGCGCGCCTATGTCCCGGCGGTGCGCCTCGTTGTAGCGCTCCAGCATGGCGAAAACATGCCTTTGCTGCCAGGCCGCCACGGAGCGGCCGTCTTCCATCAGACTGCGCACGGCCAGTTCGCACATAAAATTTCCCGCCGCCTGGGTGTCCTCCATGCCCACGGGTTCCCAGATGAACTTCACGTACTTGCCCCGGAACAGGGCGCGGTACTCCAACCCCACCCTGACGTTCAGCTCCATGACCGCCGCCGCTTCCAGAAGTTCCTGCACGGCGCGCGCTTCCACGAAATTGTAATAGATCACCGTAAGGGAGCGGATGCCCTTGATCCAGGCGTCCATGATCAGATGGGTGGGCGTTTTGCGGCCTTTGGTGTTGGCGTCGTGCACATGGTGGTCAAAGGTAAGCTGGTCCCATTCCTCGGGCATTTCCAGCAAATGGTAGCGCTTGAGCAGCGCGCGCACGGTGCGGGGCCTGCCCGCGGCGGCGGTGCGAAAGTCGTGGGCAAGCATCAGTTGCCGGGTAGCGTCGCCGTGGGCGCGCACCAGATCCTTCATTACCTGGATGAGCACCCGCCCGGTGTTGCGGCGAAAGGCCGACGAAGCCGTGGAAATGACCTCGTCGTGCAAAAGGCGCAGAGCCAGCAGCCGGTCGGCGGCGCGGCCGGCTTCCAGAGAGTCCAGCAGGTTGATGACCGCGTAGGCGACGCGCAGTTCGCGCGAGACGGTCATTTCCTTGATGCCGTGGGGGTGCAGTTCCGGGGCGAAAAGCCGGTCTTCGCTCTTTCCATCCCCGGCGCGTTCCAGAACCCGGTTGACCATGCGCAGCAGCGCGTGGTCCTGTTGGTCGAAGTAAAGGCGGGAGGCGGTCATGGAATATCCTTTGCTGGCGGGGTTTCCGTCGCGAAGAGCGCGCTTCGACAGGACGCCGGAACCGTTTGCCATAAAAAAAGGCCGGGGGATGACCCCCCGGCCGGATGACCCGCCGCGCCGGGCGCGGAACGGATATGGTGCAGGGGCTGACCAGAGCGAATTACCATTGAAAATGGTAATTCGCTCTGGCGGCGGGAACCGCCGCCCGCCGCGCAGGCGTAGGCGAAACTTGTTTCGCCGTTAAACGCCGGAGCGGGCGTCTCAAAGTTAATCTGCTCTAGAAGCGGAACTTGGAGGTGAACATGGCTTTCCAGCCGTTGGAGGTGTCGGAAAGCGGGCGGGGCTGGCGGGTGCCGGCGCTGCCGCCGTACGCCCACTCGTCCCATACGCCTTCGTCGCGATCCAGGTGGATGACGCCGAGTTCCAGGCCCAGGGTCAGATTCTCGTACATCTTGTAAAAAGTGTCCACCGTGAATTCATAGTACTTGTCCCCGGTGGTCAGATACAGGCCGTTGCCGTCCTGCCCGTAAAAACGGGTGCCGGTGGCGGTCATGCCCGCCTGGATCTTGCTGCGGGCGGCGTCGGAATCGTTGGTGCCGCGCGCGTGGTAGAAGCGAATGGTGTGGGACAGGTTTTCGACAAAGGTCAGCTTGTCAAGCTGCACGCCCACGGCCCAGGTGCCGATGCCCGAGTTCCAGGCCGCGTTGTCGCCGCGCAGGCCGAAGGCATCGCCAAAGCCGAAGCTGGAAAACTCGAAACCGTCGTCCAGGGACATGGGGGCGATACGGCCGCCCTTGGTGTCCACGTCGTCGCCGTCGTCGCCCGAAGAATACCAGCCGAAGATGCCGGGCACGCCCCAGGAGAGTTTGTAATCAACGGCCATGTCCGCCCACCAGCCGGAGGTTTCGTACACGTCGCCGGTGCTGTGCATGGAGCCGTACATGGCGTCGGCCTTAATGGAAAGGGGCGAGAACAGCTTGAGCTCATAGGCTATGCCGGCGTAATACACATCGCTTTTTCCCGCGGGCTGTATGCCGGTGCGGGTGTTGTAGCCCCATTTGCCGCTGGGCGCGCCGGTGGCGTAATCGCGGAAGTATCCCCAGTAGTCGTTGATGTCACCGGTGCCGGCGGAACCCACGGAAGCGTACATGAGCCAGGGGGTGATCTTTTGCCCGTCCAGGGAAATGGGTATGGACAGGGCGAACAGATCGGTTTCGTCATGCAGACGGGAACCCGTGGGGTCGGTGCCGTAGGCGTCGAAGGGGCGCGCCCAGAAGGCGGACACGCCCACGGTGTCGTTGATGGGGTACGAAAGGGCTATGCCCGCCACGTCGTTGCTGAACACCGGGTTGGTGGCCATGGCGTTGGGCAGGGCTATGTGCTGGATGCCCATGCGCACGTTCAGGTCGGTGCTGGGCACGCGCCAGTCGATAAAGGCGTTTTTGGTCTTGATGTTCACGCCGTCGGCGTCAAGGGCGCCGCCGTTTTTGTCGTCGCCGCCGTTGCGGCCCCACTCCAGCTTGCCGATTTCAAAGTACAGCTTGCCCATCAGGTCCGGCGAGGCGATAAAGTCCACCTGGGTGCGCATGCGCTGGGTGGCAAAAAATTTGTCCTGGGTGGCCCCGTCCTGGGCGGTGTCCCGCAGGTCCACCTTGTAGCTGTTGGGCAAAAGCCCCAAAGAGACAGCCCAGTTGCCCTTGACCTTGACGTCCACCGCCAGAGCCCCGGCCGCGAAACACGGCGCCAGCAGCAAGGCCAGCGCGAAAGTCAGCAGTCTTTTCATCCGTCGTCCCTTCCTTCTTGCTGAGGTTCTTCTTTCGCAAACGCTCCGTTCTATATTTTTCTCCCCGGGCGTGAGAGTGAAACCGCGGCGCGGCGCCCGGACTTTATCAATGCATCCCGCAACGCGTGCGGAACACAGAGGCTGCGCCCGCAAGTCTTACGCATACCGTATAAAAAAAGTGCCTTTCAGCACAAATTATTTAAACTCATCGCTCGAATAAGCTTCTCTTATTTTGAATCGCCAACATATTGAATTAGTAAAACTGTTTTTATATATGCCAAACAGACTTTCAGAACCGCGCGCACCCGGTGCGTCTTCTTCCGGGGTATGTCGCGACGATGCCGCCGGCATACCGCCCGCATTCCGATTTTTCCGCGGTCGCCGTAAAAATCGGAATGCGTTTTCCGCAGCCTTGATGCCGTTTCCCAATTCGCTGTGAAGCGGCTTTAAAATAAAGGCGGCCCCCGCTGGATGCGCTTTGTAAAGGCACGTAAACGAAGACGCGGACGGCAACATGCCGCCCGCGTCCCGCAATGACGAACCGCGTTCGCGCAAGGCGCGCCGCGCTCGTAAAAGGCGCGCCACGTTTGCGAAAGGCGCGCCGCGTTTGCGAAAGACGCGCCGCGTTCGCGAAAGACGCGCCGCGTTCGCGAAAGGCGCGCCGTGTTCGCGAAGGGCGTGCCGTGTTTTCGAAAGACGCGCCCCCTACCAAAGCCTGCTGTCGAATCCCATCAGGGGCATGACGTATTGCGCCCAGGGCACAAGCAGCAGCCAGATGATGGTCAGCTGCACGATGCCGAACTTGAAGGATTCCCAGCTTGAATACTGGTTGGTCAGGTAGCTGATGTTGGCCGGCTTGGAGTTGAAGTACAGCACGTAGACCTGGTTGATCATGAAGGCCATGGGCAGGCAGAAGCCCGCCAGATCCCAGCCGAAGGTCCGGGCCGTGGATATGATGATGGGGAACATGACGATGGTGCGGGCCGTCTTGCTTTCGTTGAACAGCGTGCTGAAGCCGAAAAGCGCGGACAGCGCCATGAAGACCACCACCTTGGGCGTTTGGGCGGTGATGTTCCAGGCTTCAAAAAGCTTGTGCATGCCCAGGCCCACGATGTCCGTGTGTTCGCACATGCCGCCCAGGACATAGGCCCCCCAGCTGAACATCAGCATATGCCAGGGAATGTCGGCCTGGTTCCACTTCATCACCCCCATGCGCGGCAGGCCGCAAACAGCGGGCATCAGCACGACGGTGGCCCCGGTCACGGCCACCACCTCGGCCCGGATGCCGTGAAAACGGTCCGTGGCCCACAGAATCAGCACCAGCAAAAAAACCACCCCGGCCTTGATCTCGTCGCGGGATATTTTGCCCAGTTTGTCCAGTTCGTCGCGCAGGCGTTGCGCCCCGCCTTCCAGCTTGGGGACGGCGTCCTCCCTGGAGACGGGAAAAATAAGGCGCGTGCCCGTCCACCACGAAATGACCATCTGCACCACGGCCAGGGGGAACAGGGCCAGGAACCAGTCGCCGTAATACAGCCTGGCCCCGGCGTTCTGCAGCAGCGAGACCGCCAGCAGGTTGGCGGCTGACCCGGTCATGAAGGCGCTGGCCGAAACGTTGTTGGCCAAAAGATTTTGCAGCACCATGTTCCGGCCGACGGCGTTGCGGTATTCTCCGCCCGTGGCCCCGAAAATGGCGGAAATGACCATGAACAGCGGCAGCAGCAGGGCCGTTTTGGCGGACGTGGCGCTGATGAAGGCCCCCAGAATCAGGTTCAACCCGATGAAGGCCAGCAGAATGACGTTAACATGGCTGAAAAAGCGCATCACGATATAGAGGGAAAGGCGCTTGGCAAGGCCCGTGGCCACCAGGGAACTGGCCATGATAAAGCTGGCGATGTTCAGGATCATCACCGGCTCGCCCATATAGGCGAAGGCGGCGCGCATTTTCATGGTGCCGGTGTAGATGACCGCGAGAATGATCATGAATGAGGTCAGATAGTTGGGAATGGCTTCCGACAGCCACAGCACCAGCGAGGATAAAAAGATGCCCAGGGCCGAATAGCAGGCCGCCGGGGGAACCTTGGTCTGGGTTTCAAACACCTCGATGACGCCGCACCATTTGAACTGGAAGAAGCAAAACAGGAAAACGGCCAGGGGCACGCCGGCAAACTTGACGTACTCCATCACGCGGCCGCCCTTTATCTCGGCAAGGCGTTCCAGCGAATAATTGCGCATGTCCAGCGGATCAAAGGCAAGTGTGCTCATGGTGTCGCTTCCTTCTTTCGCGGCTGCCGGGCCGTGTTCGCAACTTCGTCAAAGCCGTATGGACGTGATGGTGTCTGTCGTAAAGTAAAACTCACTCCGCTCCGTGCTTCGCCTGTTCATCCCCCGTAATGGGGCGCCAAACCGTACTGGCATCTGAGAGCGCCTGGATCCGGCTCTGTCGGACTTTTCTGAGGGGCTGATCCGCCGTTTTTGGCACCGGGTTTGCCGTCAGACGAGGAAGGCACGTTTTGGGCGACGGAAGTGGACTCTTTGGTCCATGACCGGAGCCCAAAGCGCCGCCTGACGAAGTATCACGGCAAACCCGGTGCCAAAAACACGGGCCGGCGCTGCCGGGATCGCTTTGCGTCGATCCCGGGGCGTCGGCCCGTTCGCATCGTGCCGGGACATGCGGTTCGCTTCCGCGCGCTTTCCGCGCGAAAGCCCCTTCCCGTCACCTGAAGCATTCCAAACGCTGAAATGCGCTATGCAATCATGCCGACAACCTTTTTGGCCGCCTTCAGATAGTTGACGTTGGGACGTCCGGCCAGGCCCAGGGCTTCCACGGCTTTTGCCATGCCGGCGTAGTTTTCGCTTTCGCAGCAGGCCGACTCGATCAGCGCGCCGTTGAACCAGACCTGGGCGTATTCGCAAATAATTCCGTCAACGGTGAAGCCGTAGCGCATCTTTTCCACGGAAACCGGGGCCAGGTCCGGGTGCTTGCGGGCCATTTCGATGAATTCATCGATTGTGTAGCCGGCCTTGTCCAGCTTCATCTCCACCTTAAGGTGCGAAAGGATGACGGCAAGGTCGGCCCTGGCCACGGGAAACTGAAATTTGCCGCGGGGCTGGAATATTTCGTACCCTTCGGGGGTTTCGCCGGTCTTGGTCTTGATGTCCAAAAGGCCGTCACGCACCTTGACGTTGGCTTCATTGGTATGCACGGAAAGAAAGTAGGTTTCCCCGGGCATCTTGCGGGCCTTGTGCAGCACGGCGGCGGCGTCCCACATTTTTTGGGACACCACTTCGATGACATCCTGGCCGAACACGCGGAACTCGGCGCGGGGAATCAGTTTGGCCGCGTCTTCGGCGGAAATGGCGGTGTTCTGGGCATATACGTTGTTGCTCATGGAAGTCTCCTCAAAGGGTGCGGGAAGAAGGGCCGCGCCGGGTAAAAATCGGGGGCGGGCTCATCACTTCCCGCCCCCCCGGGCGTAATCTACCACTTGGTGAACGGGTGCTTGATGAGGTTGGAGTTGAAATAGCGCGGATCGCCCGAAACTTCGTCGCCGACCCAGTCCGGTTTGTCGATCTTCTGGTCTTCGCTTTGCAGTTCCACTTCGGCCACGATAAGGCCCTGATTGTCGCCGAAAAATTCGTCCACCTCCCAGACCAGGTCGTTCATGGGAATCTTGCAGCGTTTCTTTTCGATGATGGGCTTTTCGGCAAGATTGTCCAAAAGAGCGTTGCAGTCGTCAAAGGGAATCTCATACTCGTATTCCGCGCGGGTGGCGCCCACGGTGATGCCCTTGATGGTCAAAAACGCCTTGTCGCCAACGGTGCGCACGCGCACTGTGCGTTCCTTGGCGCTGTTCAGATAACCCTGGCGGTACATGGTCCCCTGGGCCAAAGCGCGCCAGGCGTCGCCTTTTACCAGAAATTTACGTTCTATTTCCTTTCCCATATTCATAATCCTCGCTGTGTTTTTTGTGCGTACCCGTTTCTGCGGCACGGGCACGACCCATTATGGCCATAGTAAAAGCGCGGCCGGCCGCCGTCGCTTTTTTTCGCATTGTGTACGGCTTTATATTTGGCAGCTTTTTCCCACGGGTACAAATTATATAAATTCATTGCCGCCATTACGAAAATTTATTACAATTTCTCCAATATCCCTACGGGTTGTAGGTAATTGACAGTTTTCCCAACCTGCAAAAGGCCTCGTATGAACCTTTCCTTTCTCAACTCCTTCCTGGCCGTGGCCGCTTCTGGCAGCTTCACCGCCGCCGCCCAAGACCTGTTCATCACCCAACCCGCCGTGAGCCAGCACATCCAGGCCCTGGAAGAGGAACTGGGCGTGCGCCTGTTCATCCGCAGGGGCCGGGGAACGGTGCTTACGGAAGAAGGCAAGGTGCTGCGCGCCAAAACGGAAGATCTCATGCGCACCCTTGACGATGTGCGCACCCGCCTGCAGGATACCAATGAACTGCGCCGGGGCAGAATCCATCTGGCCGTCACCGAACTGGCGGTCTACCTGCTGCCCCCGGTTTTGCTGGAATTCAAAAAGCGTTATCCCGGCATCGAAGTGGTCATGACCTGCACCAGCACGCCCAAGGTGCTGCGCATGGTCACCGAAGGCGACGCCGACTACGGCATCGCCCGTAAAACCGCCATCCCCTCCCAAAAAGTGCGCAGCCACCTTGTGCATAACGAACGGCTGGTCCTGGCCGCCCCTTCCTGGCACCCCCTGGCCGGGGTTCCCCATGTGCGCCCCCATGACCTGGAAGGAGAAATTCTGGCCCTGCGCGAACGCGGCGCCTTTACCCGCGAGTTCAGCCTGTCCTGGTTCAAGGACAGCCACCTGCCGGAAAGCACCATCGAGGCCACCTCCATGGCCGCCATGCGCGAACTGGTCCTCCAGGGCTGCGTCGGATTTTTGCCCGAAGGGGTCATCCGGCAGGAGATCCAGGACGGCAGGCTGGTCATACTGCCCACCAGGGCCACAAAAATGACCATGGAATACCATAACTACTTCCGCAAGGGAGAGGTCCCCAGCAAGGCCCTTAACGCGTTTCTCTGCCTGCTGGCGGACTCGGCCCAGTTCGCCTATCCCGCCAACATAGGATGTGCGGCGGGCTGAAAAGGGATCGCCTTCCTTGCGCTTGGCCCAAAATTCGTTATGCTGAAACCGTCCCTGGGGCAGAACAATCTCACGACGTTCCTTCCGGAGCGGGCGACTCAAATATCATGCCGAAAATACTTGTTATTGACGACGATCAGGAGCTTCTGGGCCTGTTGCAGGATTACCTGCGGGACGAGGGGCTTGCCTGCGCCGGGGCTTCCGGGCCGGAACAGGGCCTGCGCGAAGCCCGGTCCGGAACCGTGGACGCTGTCGTGCTGGACGTGATGCTGCCGGGAATGAACGGATTTGAAGTGCTGCGCCTTTTGCGGGCGGAGGAAAAGACCCAGGACCTGCCCGTGCTGATGCTGACCGCGCGGGGAGAAGAAATAGACCGGGTAGTGGGGCTTGAGATGGGCGCCGACGATTACCTGGGCAAGCCTTTCAGCCCGCGCGAACTGGTGGCCCGCCTGCGCGCCCTGCTGCGCCGTTCCCGGCGCGGCGCGCCGCAGGAGCGGGAAATCCGGGCCGTCGACGATATCGTCTTGCAGCAAAACGCGCTGTGCGTCACGGTGGGCGGCAGGCAGCAGGAACTTTCCATGCCGGAGCTGCGCCTGTTGCGGCTTTTGCTCCAGCGGCCGGGACAGGTGGTGGGCCGCGAATTCCTGTACAAGGAAATTCTTGGGCATCCCGCCTATCCCACGGACCGCAGTCTGGACATGCTGGTCAGCCGCCTGCGCAAAAAGCTGGGCCCCCGCACCGACGGCCGCGAGCGCATCAAGGCCGTCAGGGGCGAAGGCTACATGTACCTTACGCCGGGAGAGCCGCGGTGATTCTGCCCGCCGCCCTGCCAAAGCGCTGGCAGGCCATGCCCCTGTTCTGGAAGGTCTACGCCTTCAGCGTAATTTTGCTGATCATCGTGGTGGGCATGGCCGAGTTTGTTCTGGAACCCGTGGGCGAGGCCCTGCTCGCGGGCGTTTACGGCGGCTACCAGCCCTGGCACGAGGCGGTCGTCTGGGCCGGGTGCATCCTGGTGGTTTCGCTGGCGTACGGCTACATTCTTTCAAAGGTGCTGGAAACAAAGCTGGACAAGCTGGTCCGGGCCGCCGGGGAACTGGCCGCCGGCAACCTGGAGGCCCGCCTGCCGGCCACGGACAACGACAGGGACGCCTTTGACGTGCTGTCCCGGCGCTTCAACGAAATGGCCGCCGCCGTCGAGCGCCAGTTGTACCACGAGCGCAGGCTGCTGGCGGACATCTCCCACGAACTGCGCTCCCCTCTGGCGCGCATGGCCGTCGCCACGGAACTTCTGCGCCGCAGGCGGGACCAGGGGGAACGCGCCGCGCTGCTTCTGCGTATGGAAAAGGAAGTCGCCCACATGAACGGTCTGGTGGAGCACCTGCTTTTTCAGGCGCGGGAACGCCTCAGCCCCGAAGGCTCCATGGAGCCCGTGGATCTGCCCCGCCTGCTGGACGAGCTTGCGGACGACTGCAACTTCCAGGCGCGGGAAAGGGACGTCCTGGTGAAAACCCGCTGCGACCACGGCCTGTCCGTCCGCGGCAACGCCGCCCTGCTGCGGCGCGCTCTGGGCAACCTGCTCTCCAACGCCGTCTTTTACTCCCCCGCCGGCAGCAGAGTCGATGTGGACGCAAGGCGGCTGGACAACGGCGTGGCCCTGACCGTGCGCGATTTCGGCCCCGGCGTCCCCGAAGATCAACTGGAAGACATCTTCCGGGCCTTCTACCGGGTGGACGCTTCCCGCACGCGCTCCAGCGGCGGCGCGGGGCTGGGCCTGGCCCTGGCCAGAGAAGCCGTTATTGTCCACGGGGGAAGCA
The DNA here is from genome assembly GCA_031549405.1 of Desulfovibrio sp. Lineage (GTDB taxonomy): Bacteria > Desulfobacterota > Desulfovibrionia > Desulfovibrionales > Desulfovibrionaceae > Frigididesulfovibrio. Next base: position 3,854 of record JAVBPV010000046.1, on the reverse strand, counting down.
TTCGCGCCGCCAACGCCCGGCCGGGACTGGCAATCACCGTCATCCTGCCCGGCTGGACGGGCTCGGAAGACACCGCGAATTCATAAAGGCGGAGGGTCCGGGGAGGCGGCGCCTCCCCGGTGATACCCCGGGCGCGGGACTCCCCACGCGGCTTTACCTGTCGCCGTCCCCCAGGCCAAGCAGCAGGCGCATGCCTAAATCCTTGCGCGCGTCCTTTTCAAGCAGGGGGCTTTCTTCCCCCTGCCGGCCCCCGGCCGGATCCGAGGACGCAAGGGCGGCCGCCGGCTTTTTTACCGGGCGGGTTTCGGCGCCCGCGGACGCGACGGCCGTTTCCGTAAGCTTTCCGCCCACAAAAAGATCATAGGCGCACTGGTAGGACGCCACGGCCCGCTGCACCATGGCGGCGTCTTCCGCCTTATGCGCCGCGGCTTTCACCGCGTCCCCGGCCGTGCCGGCAACCGTCTTCCTTTCCGGCAAGGCCTCCCCTTCCGGCGACAGTTCCGTGACATCCGCCGTGGCGTCGGGACGCAGCACCACAAGCCGCCTGCCGTCCCTGAAGCCCAAAAGCTGGTACGTGGAAATCCAGGCGCGTCCCTGGTCCGGGGTCAGGGCGCGGGCGTCCGCCCCGAAAAAGGGCGAATCGTACCGCCAGCCCAGGGCGGCCAGCAGGGTGGGGCCCACGTCGATCTGGCTGCACAGGGTATCGACTTTTTGCGGGCTGAAAAACTTGGGACCATACATGACGCAGACGATGCCGTACCCGTCGGCCGGAACGTCCGTCTTGCCGGCGATGGCGGAAGGATGATCGCCCACAAAAACAAAGATCGTGTTGTCAAACCACGGTCTGGTCCGCGCCTGGGCCATAAACTTTCCTATGGCGTAATCGGCGTAGTTCACCGCGCCCCTGCGGCTTGAACCGGGGGTAAAGCGTACCCTGCCCACCGGGTAGGTAAAGGGGCGGTGGTTGGAAGTGGTCATCAGCACCTGCTGGAAGGGCAGGCCTTCCGTGTAATCCGCATCGGCGCGGCGCAGGCTTTCGGCGAACAGATCTTCGTCGCACTGGCCCCAGGCCGTGCTGAAGGTTTTGTTTTCGGGATGAAACGACAGTTTGTCCACCACCTTGTAGTCGTTGCCGGCAAAAAAGGCCCCCATGTTGTCAAAATAGCTTATACCGCCGTAGAGAAAGCTCAGATCATAGCCCCGCGCGTGGAAGGGCGTGCCCAGGTTGAACAGGCCGCTGTTGCCCGGCCTGCGCACGATGGAGTTGCCGGGAGTGGGCGGAACGCTCAGCATTACCGCCTCGATGCCGCGCACGGTCCGCGTCCCCGTTGACATCATGTCGGAAAAGGAAAGCCCCTCCCGCGCCAGCGCGCTCAGGTTGGGGGTGTATTTTCCCAGCCACTTGCTGCCCATGCTTTCCATTATCACCACAAAGACGTTGGGCCGTTTTTCCGGAGCGGAAGCGGAAATCCGGCGCACCAGACTTTCCCTGCCCCCTTCAAGCGCGCCGCCGTATTCCCCTGTTTCCCGGCGCACCAGGGCAAAGGCCGCGCGCGAGTCCATAGTCCTGTAAAAGGCCCGGTAATCAAGCTGGTTATGACGGTAGGCGGAAAACAGCTCGTATACCCCGTTTTTGGCGTACTCCTTCCAGGGCCTCTCGGACGCGGGGTTCGTAAGGGGCGAAAAAAACACAAAAACCAGCGCGGCGGCGGCATACAGGCAGGCCAGAACGCCCATACGGCGCATGGGTCCGAAGGAAAACCCGGACGGTTCCTCTGTCGCGGGTTTTTTTTCCGCCTTGCACCCAAGGCCGCGCCGGACAAACCGCCAGGACAGGGCGCAAAGCGCCAGCCCCAGCACCCCCACCAGGGACAGAAGCCATCCCAGAGGATACGACTCGCGTATGTTCCGCAAAACTTCCGTGGTGTAGATCAGGTAGTCCACGGCGATGAAGTTGAAGCGCGACTGGAACTCGTTCCAGAAAAAATACTCGGCAAAGGACGTGAAGACGAACAGGATGCAACACAGGCCCAGCAGCGCCATAAAGAACATGCGGCCGCCGCGCCGCCGCAAAATGCCGTCCGCCACGGACAGGACAAGGGTGGCGGGAAAAAGCAGGACAAAGCTCAAGGCGGCGGCGTCGTTCACCGCCCCCCGCAGAAAACCCGCGGCCATGTCCGCCGACAGGGGAAGGGATGAGGCGAACCGCGCATGCAGAACAATACGTAAAACGATATTGCAGACAAAAAATACAGCGGCCAGGGCCGCCAGGTAACGGAACCGGAAAAGGCCGGGCGAGTCCGGCGCTGATCCGGGTGTATTTGGTGTGGGTGAGGACATAAAGGCTCCCGTCGTAAAAGAACTGATGGCGTCGGGCGGCGTCCGGGCACTCCCGCAAAAAACGCCGTCCGGCCTGAGAAAACGCAGGCGGACGGGAATCACACCCATCCGAACCGGGAGATTATATAAAGCGTTCAGGGTAACAACAGGTCGCGGCGAAGTAACAAAATGTCACGAAGACCTTGCCCCCCAAGCCTTCTGAAAGAAAACGCCGCAAAACGCGGGGCAGAGGGCGGCCGCAAGGAGCGGCAGCCGGGAACGGCGGCGGCTTTAAATCGTCTCAAATTTGTGGGGGCTACGCGCGGGGTTCTTCGGGCAAAAGCCGCGCCAGAAGGCCTATAACGGCAAAGGCCAGACACATGGTGGCAAGGGTATGGGAAAGAAAATGCTCGCCCCTGGCCATCTGATACAGGCCCATAAGCCAGCCGCAGGCGAAACCCGCGCACAGCAGAGCACGCCGCCGGCCGGGGGACAGGGGAAGAAAATACAGGGAGATCAGGGCAAAGCCTCCGCTGGCGTTTCCGGCGGGGAAACTGCGGCCTCCGGCGGTATGCCCGAAACGCCATAAATGTTCCAGAAAGCCCATATGCGGCCGCATACCCCCGTAAGGCACAAGATCCACAGGGCCGTAAACCCCGGTGACGGCCTTCAGGGAAGCTATCAGCAGGGGCACCAGGACGATGCTCAAAAAGACAATAAGGGCGGGCCGCCGCCAGCGGCGGAGTCTTTTTCCGGCAACGGGCAAAAAGCGCTCCGCCAGAAAAGCGCCCAGGCACACAGAGGCGATAACGGCCAGGCAGATTTTCGGCCCGGTGTACAGCAGCATTTTATGGGCGTTGTGAAACGCCGCCGTGACAAGCCATTCCCCGTTACGGAAAAACGGGGCCTGCGCCGCCCGGTCAAGGGCGGGGAAATTTTCCAGGATCACGCAGCCAAAGGCGGCCCCCAGCCACAGCCGGGGGCGGCGGAACAATGAATCGAAAAATGAAGACACGGGATATTTCCCTCCCCTGGTCTTTCATTTTAGTCCATCTCGTGTAACGTTCAACCTATCTTGCGAAACAAACTGTAACGCGCGGGCTATTTTCCCGTTTCCGCCGACGGCGCCGGGCCTGTCCGGCGGCAAGTGCGGCAAAAACGGCGCAAAGACGGCGGCAAACGCGGATTGCCGCGCAAAAAACAAGGCCGTTACGGAAAGGTCCGATAAAATACCCGCCAGATCGAGCCGCCTCCCGCAAACGCATTGCCAAGCATCTCCGAGGAGTGCTAAACGGGACAGAGGCCGCACGGCCCCTCCTTTCCGACCCAATCACAAAGTTTTTGGGGATGGGGGGCGCGGGGCGGGGGGAAGAGCGCCTCTTCAAAAGGGATCTTCCCCCCGCCCCGCCCACCACCCATACCGGCCGTTTGTATGAAAATTTACCCCCCGGTAAAATCGCCCCCGGGGGGGCCCCCGCGTGATAACCGGGCGGGGGCACGGGGGGGCAACGAGGGCGTTTGCCAGCAGCCCGGGG
>JAVBPV010000010.1:0-57185 GCA_031549405.1 Desulfovibrio sp. | reverse complement strand
GAACGACAAAGCCATATCCACCATTCTGGAGCACGCGGCCGCGGGCGCGGAACTGCGCCGCGGTTTCTTCGCGGCCCAGGCCCAGCATATCGCGGGCGTCGCCCTGCGCATGGCCCTGACCCTGGCCAAGGGCAACAAGCTGCTGTTTTGCGGCAACGGCGGCAGCGCCGCCGACAGCCAGCATCTGGCGGCGGAATTCGTCAACCGCTTCATCATGGACCGTCCGCCGCTGCCCGCCATAGCCCTGACCACCGACAGCTCCATACTTACGGCCATCGGCAACGATTTCGGTTTCGACCAGGTGTTTTCCAAGCAGGTGACGGCGCTGGGCAACGCGGGCGACATGCTGGTGGCCTTTTCCACTTCGGGCAACAGCGCCAACGTGCTGCTGGCCCTTGAGGCCGCGCGCGCGCGCGGCGTGGTCACTTTGGGTCTTACCGGCAACAAGGGCGGCAAAATGGCCGCGCTGTGCGATTTGCTCATCAACGTGGACGACGCGCGCACCCCGCTGATCCAGGAGATCCACATCGCCGTGGGGCATTTACTTTGCGGCCTCACGGATTATTATCTGTTTGAAAATGTCGCCGCTCTCGCGCCGTATTTAAACGGAACCGCGCCGTAGTTTCAGGAACTAATCAGTTGGGGGACTCTGGGGGGAATCATTTCCCCCAGGCGGGGTTTGGGGCGGCAGCCCCAAATCACAGCGTTCTTCATCCAAGGACATTGCCATGCCTATTTATGAATACCGCTGCCCCGAGTGCGGCGACGAGTTCGAGGAACTGGTCTTCGGCGACGACGCGCCCCTTTGCCCCAAATGCGGCTGCGATCATACGCGGCGGCTGCTTTCCTGCGCCTGTCTGCACATGCCCGCGCCCTCGCGCGTGGGGCAGACCGTGGCCTTTCCCCAATCCTCCGGCAAAAGCGCCTGCGCGGGATGTTCCGGCGGCAGTTGCGCCACGTGCAAGTAGCCATGAAAAAACTGACCATCGCCACGCGCGGCAGCCAACTGGCCCTATGGCAGGCGGAACATGTCAGCGATCTGCTGCAAAAGGAGCACGGCGTCGGGACGGAGCTTCTGGTCCTCAAGACCAAGGGCGACATCATTCTGGACGTGCCGCTCGCCAAGGTGGGGGGCAAGGGGCTGTTCGTCAAGGAAATTGAAGAGGCCCTTCTGGACGGCCGGGCCGATCTGGCCGTGCATTCCATGAAGGACGTGCCCATGGATTTGCCCGAAGGGCTGGTGCTGGGCGCGGTGCCCGTGCGCGAAGACCCTTCGGACCTTTTGCTCAGCGTGCGGTTTTCAAGCCCGGAAGCCCTGCCGCCAGGAGCGAAGGTGGGCACCAGCAGCCTGCGCCGCCAGGCGCAGCTTTTGGCCCTGCGGCCGGATCTGACGGTCATCTCTCTGCGCGGCAACGTGAACACCCGTCTGCGCAAGCTGATGGAAGGGCAGTTCGACGCCATTGTCATGGCCGCCGCGGGAGTGGCGCGCCTGGGCCTTACGGCCCCGCACATGATTCCCCTGGCTCCGCCCGCTTTTCTGCCGGCGGCGGGGCAGGGCGCTTTGGGCATCGAGTTCCGCAGGGACAGGGAGGACGTGCGGTCCCTGCTGGCCTTTCTGGACCACCCGGAAACGCGGGCCAGGGTTACGGCCGAGCGCGCCTTTCTTACCGGCCTGGAAGGCGGCTGCCAGGTGCCCATAGCGGCCTATGCCGTGCTTTCGCCCGCTTCGGCGGGGGGGGCTTCCCTTGCCCTTGAAGGCCTGGTGGGCGACGTGGCCGGCAAGCGGCTGATCCGCAAAAGCGTGACGGGCCGCCCCGAAGAAGCGCATGCCCTGGGGCTTTCCCTGGCGGAGGACGTCAAGGCCGCCGGCGGCGTGGAAATTTTACAGGAACTGTACGCAAATTCATGAGCAAGACGCTTCCCCTCAGCCCGGAAAAGCTGCGCACCTCCCTGGACCCCGCGCGCGTGCCTTTCGCCGACAGCAACGCCATCCCCCGCAACGGGCAGCGGCAAAGCCCGCAGACCCGCGTGCTGAAGGCCCTGGAACTGGGGCTGAACATTACGGCCAGGGGTTTCAATATCTATCTGGCGGGCGAGGCCGAACTGGGCCGCAGCTACCTGCTGCGCGACTACCTGACCCCGCGCGCCCGCAAGGGCGTCACGCCTCCCGATCTGGTTTACGTCCATAACTTTGAGGACCCCGACGCCCCGATCCTGCTGCCCCTGCCCGCCGGGCAGGGAGTAAGGCTTAAAGCGGCGCTGGGCAAGGTGTTTGTCCGCATCCAGAAGGAAATCGCCGTGCGCCTGGAGCGCGGCGCCTATACCCGGCGGCGCACCCTGCTGATGGACAAGTTTCAGAGCCAGCGCGAACGGTTGCTGGACAAAATGAACAAGATGGCCCTGGCCCAGGGTTTCAATCTGGGCATGGACGAGGGCGGGGGCATGACCCTGTACCCCATGGTGGAGGGCCGCCGCCTGAACGAGCAGGAATACGAAAGCCTGGAGGAAACCCGGCGCAAAGAGCTGAAGGTCAAGGGCGACAGCCTGATGGAGCCCATGAGCGGCTTTTTGCGCAAACTGGCCAGGGCCGAGCGCAATCTTACGGACGCCGAACGCGATCTTGAGCGCGAAATGGTGGACGAGGTGCTGAAATCCACCCTGGACCCTTTGGCGGAAAAGTTCCTGCCCCAGTGCGACTGCGAGGGGCTGCGCATCTTTATGGCCGCCCTGCGGGCCGACACCCTGGAAAATCTTGACGCCGTCATGCCGCCCGATCCCCAGCCCGCTCCGCCGGACAGGCGGCCGTCCGGGCCGGGACATCCCGAGGGAGTCCCCTATCCCCCCCTGTACCCGGAGGACATGCGCGGCCGCTACGACGTCAACGTTTTTGTGGACAACGGCGCGGCCCTTGGCGCGCCCATTGTTTTCGAGGATCATCCCACCCTTTCCAACCTTATGGGCTGCATCGAGCGCGAGGCGGAAATGGGAGCCCTGGTCACGGACTTTACCCTGATCAAGGCCGGAGCCGTGCATCGGGCCAATGGCGGCTATCTGATCCTGCACATGGACGACCTGCTGCGCTATTCCAGCGCCTGGGAGGCGCTTTTGCGCGCGCTGCGCTCCGGCGTTTCGCGCATTGAGGACGCCGGGGAAGAGGACGGCAACAAGGCCAAGGGCCTGCGGCCCGCGCCCGTGCCCCTTTCGCTCAAGGTGATTCTCATCGGCTCGGAAGATCTGTACGAAATACTGCTGGACGCCGACGATCGCTTCAACAAGCTGTTCAAGATAAAGGCGCATTTCACCGAATACATGCCCCGCAACCAGGCGGGCATACGCACCTATCTGCACCACATCCGCCGCATCATCGACGACGACGGGCTGCTGCCCTTTGATCGCGAGGCCCTGGCCGCCCTTGTGGACCACGGTTCGCGCCTGATCGAGGACCAGCAGCGCCTTTCGCTGCGCTTTCCGCGCCTGCGGGAAATCATGGTGGAGGCCTCGGCCCTGGCGACCATGGCCGGCAAAGATATGGTGGACGGCGCGATGTTGCGCCGCGCCCAGGACGCCCGCAACTTCCGCTCCAATCTGGTGGAAGAGCTGTACATGGAGGAATACGACCGCCGCATCATCAAGGTGGTCACCAAGGGCGAGGCCGTGGGCCGGGCCAACGGGCTGGCCGTGTCTTCCTTCGGCGATTTTGAATTCGGACTGCCGCACCAGATTTCCTGCACCGTGGGCGCGGGCAGCGGGGGCATTATCGACCTGGAACGCGACGCCCAACTGGGCGGCCCCATCCACACCAAGGCCATGATGATCCTTAAAAGCTATCTGGTGGGTTCCTTTGCCCATAACAAACCCCTGGTGCTTACCGGCAGCCTGGGGTTTGAGCAGAACTACGTGGGCATCGAGGGGGATTCGGCCTCGGGAGCGGAACTGGCCGCCCTGCTTTCCGCCCTGGCGGGCGTGCCCATACGCCTTTCTTTCGCCTTTACCGGGGCGGTGGGGCAGTCGGGCGAAATCATGGCCGTGGGCGGGGTGACCCGCAAGATAGAAGGCTACTTCGAGGTGTGCAGGCGCCACGGCCTTACCGGCAAACAGGGCGTCATCATGCCCCGCGACAACATCGACCACGCGCTGCTGCATGGCAGCGTGGTGGAAGCCGTCGCCGCCGGGCAGTTCCACATCTATGCCGTGGAGCACATCACCGAGGCCATGGAGCTTCTTACCGGTCTGCCGCCGGGACGGCTGCGCAAGGACGGGACCTACACCCCCGGCTCTCTCTATGACCGGGTGGACAGGCGGCTGGCCGAGCTGACGCGGATATCCACCCGCTCCAACCGGCGAAGATAACACTTTTTAACCACTTGTGATTGCGCGCGCTCCGGCTTCAGGCGGGGCGCGCGTTTTTGCTGTGGCCCCTTTGCGGCGCCGGAGCGCCTTGCTCTTTCCGGGCTGTAAAGACGCTTCGGCGTTTTTGGGACCGCGAGATGATTTTTTTTTGTATCGGACCGGAATATTGTAATTCCAAACCATAAACGGGGTTGATTCCCTATCAAAGAATATTGTAATGTGTCGTCTAAAGTGGAAAATGGCCTCAATCCTTCCTGTGCAACAGGGAGGAGGCGTTATTGCCGTCACTTTTTCAAAGCGGCATATTGTAATATCCTATTTTGTCATCCACTTTTTGGCCTGCTGCCGTATGTGCTTTCCGCATGGGCTAAAGGACCGCAGGATCCACAGGAGGCTTCCGCCCAGGGTATGCGCGAGATTGGAGTCAACCCTGTCTCATGTAAGACTTTGGCCGTAAAACCGGCCTGTGGACGGCACCTTTGACATCGGCGGGGAGTATCTCCCGCGCGGTTTCTCCATGTTTTCAGCGGCTTTTTAAAGCCGCTTCAAAGAGCTTTCGCGCTGGCCGCCGTCTTTTCGCTTTTCCTTTTTCCGCCGCCAATCCGGCTTGGGAGGATTTCGCCCTTTTGGGGGAGCTTTCCGCCGCGACAGCGTTTTTCGCGGGGGCGCCCGGCGCGGGCCGCGCGCATCCCAGCCGTTGCCGGTGCGGCGGAGCGGTGTTTTCGAAAGTCAGAATTATCGAACAATAGGTGGATTTATGGCTGAAAAACGAAAGTCATACCGTACGCTTGTCGTCTGTCTGGGGGTGCTGGCGGTCTTTTGCGCCGGCACGGGGTATGCCCTGCACGCCACTTCGACCATGTCCTTTTGCTCTTCCGCCTGCCACGAAATGGGCGTTTATGCGGAAGAGATCCGGTACTCGCCCCATGCCAAGGACGCGGACGGAAAGCCCATAGCCTGCGCCCAGTGCCACATTCCGGCGGGGTTCGGCCCCGCTTATCTGGCCGTAAAGACCTATTCCGGTCTCAAGGACATTTACGTCCATGTGACGGAAGCGCCCGACAGCCTGAACCGGGTCATGCTGCAGCCCGTCGCGCGGCGCTTTGTCGACGACGCCAACTGTCTGAAGTGCCATGCCGACCTGTACAAGGACGCCAAGGGGGAAAAGCCGGTTTCGGAACTGGGCAAGCTGGCGCATGACGCCTACCTTGGCAAGAACGGACAGGCGAAAAGCAACTGCGCCGGGTGCCACGTCAACATGGCGCACCTGCCGGAGTTTGACCGCAGGCTCGACGTGAACAAGAAATTTGCCGAACGAATTCAGAAGAGGGAGGCGTTGCGCTAATGATCCTCAGCAAAAAGAATATGCTCATCGCCTTTGCGGCGGTGATTGTCGTCATTGGAGCATTTTTCCTGTACATCAACCTGGCCTTTCCCAAGGTGCGCTGTGAAGGCGCGCACCTGCAGGTCCCGGAAAAGTACGCGGACTGCGTCTCCTGCCACGCCAAAGCCACCGCCAAGGTCGCGCAGGACTGGACGGAATCCAAACACGGCGTCATGCTGGTAAAGTGCGTGGTCTGTCACGGCGAACCGGACGGCAAGGGCTCCATCCCCTTTATGGTCAAGCCCGATCCTATGGTCATCTGCGCCCGCTGCCACGACCCCGCCATCAAGGTGATGGTCTCCAAGTTCGGGGAAAATCTGGACTGCAACACCTGCCACCCCAACCACCAGAATCCCCAGCACGGCAATGCGTACCAGAACAAGATCCCCACTTCAAAGACGACCATGGAATGATCGCCGAAATGATCTCAACCCCCGGCGCATGCCATGTAAGGAGTTGCATATGACACTTTCAAGACGGGAGTTTTTGAAAGGCACAGCCGCCGCCATAGCGCTTTCCGCCATCGGCGGGCCCTGCCTTGCGGCCGCTACCAAGGACACGGCGGACAAATGGGTCAAAGGCGTATGCCGCTATTGCGGCACGGGCTGCGGCGTGCTTGTCGGCGTCAGGGACGGCAAGGCCGTGGCCATCAAGGGCGACCCCGACAACCACAACCAGGGGCTGCTGTGCCTTAAAGGCGCCATGCTTATCCCGGTTATTTACGCCCAGGACCGCCTTACCGAACCCCTGATCCGCAGAAACGGCAAATCCAGCCCCTTTGAAAAGGTCAGCTGGGACGAGGCCCTGGAATTCGCGGCCGCGCGCTTTCGCAAGGCATTGGCGGAAAACGGCCCGTCCTCCATCGCCTATTACGGTTCCGGCCAGGCCCTGACCGAAGAATCCTACCTTGCCAACAAAATCTGGAAGGCCGGTTTCCGCAGCAACAACGTGGACGGCAACCCGCGTCTGTGCATGGCTTCGGCCGTTGCCGGGTACATCAGCACCTTTGGCAAAGACGAGCCCATGGGCACGTACAACGACATCGACAACGCCAACTGTTTCTTCATCATAGGTTCCAACACCTCGGAAGCGCATCCGGTGCTGTTCCGCCGCATCGCCCGGCGCAAGCAGAATTCGCCCGACGTGAAGATTATCGTGGTGGACCCGCGCCGCACCAACACATCGCGCATCGCGGACCTGCACGTGACCTTCACCGCCGGCACCGACCTGGCCCTGCTGAACGGCATGGCCAACGTCATCATCCGGGAAGAACTGGACAACCCCCGCTTCGTCGACCGCTACGTCACCTTCAGGGACAACGAGGGCAAGGAACGCACCTTTGAGGACTACAAGGCCTTTGTGGCCGAATACACCCCGGAAAAGGTGGAGGAGATCACCGGCGTTCCCGCCGCGACCGTGATCAAGGTCGCCAAGATGTTCGCGGAATCCTCCAGCACCCTGTCTCTGTGGTGCATGGGCATCAACCAGCGCTCCAAGGGCGTGTGGGCCAACAACCTGATCCACAACCTGCACCTGCTGACCGGCCAGATCGGCCGCCCCGGCGCGTCGCCCCTGTCCCTGACCGGGCAGCCCAACGCCTGCGGCGGGGTGCGCGACACCGGTTCTTTGGCGCACCTTCTGCCCGCCGGGCGGGTCATTGCCAACGAAAAGCACCGCAACGAAATGGAAGACTACTGGGGGGTTCCCCGGGGCACCATCCACGACAAGATCGGCCTGCACACCGTGGCCCTGTTCGGGGCCATGGCCAAGGGCGACGTAAAGGCGGTGTTCATCCACTGCACCAACCCCGCCCACACCCTGCCCAACCTGAACAAGTTCACCAAGGGGCTGGAAACCGCCTTTGTGGCCCAGACGGAATGCTTTGCCGACGCGGAAACCCTGAAGTACGCCGACGTGGTCTTTCCGGCCGCTTTCTGGTGCGAGACCGAGGGCGTATACGGCTGCACCGAACGCCGTTACGCCCTTACCGAGCAGGCCATTGCGCCCATGGGCAACTGCCGCCCGGTGGTGCAGGTGCTTATGGACTTTGCCAAAAAAGCGGGCGTGGATCCCAAGCTTATGCCGTACAAGGACGCCGCCGACATCTGGGAGGAATGGCGCACGCTCAGCAAGGGCGGCCCCTACAACTTCTACGGCATCACCCGCGAACGGCTGAAGAAGGAATCCGGCATCAAGTGGCCCTGCCCCAGCGAGGACCATCCGGGGACGGATCTGCGCTATGTGCGCGGCGAAGACCCCCTGGTGCCCCACGATCATCCGGACAAGATCTTCTTTTACGGCAGCGCCAACGCCCGGGCGAACATCTTCTTCCGGCCGCACCAGCCGCCCTTTGAGCCCGCGGACAGGGATTATCCCTTTATCCTCACCACGGGCCGGGTTATAGACCACTGGCATACCGCCACCATGACCGGCAAGGTGCCGGAACTGAAAAAGGCCTACCCCTCGGCCTTTGTGGAAGTGAACCCGGAAGACGCCAAGCGCATGAACATCAACAACGGCGATCAGGTGGTGCTGGAGACCCGGCGCGACAAGATGGCCTTTCCCGCCCGCGTCACCGACACCTGCATGCCGGGGCTGGTTTTCTGCCCCTTCTTCGACAAGAACATGCTGGTGAACAAACTGTTCCACGACGCCGTGGACGACACCTCCAAGGAGCCGGAATACAAGATCTGCGCGACCAAGGTGTACAAACAGGCTTGAGAACAGGCGCCGAAGCCGTTTTATAATCCTTTATGAAATGGCTTGCAGGCGGCGTCTTCACCCCTCTCCGGACACCCGGTCTTTCGCGCCTGGCGCGAGAGGCCGGGAACCGGGGATACGGGGGGCGGAGTCCCCTTAAAAAATCCGCCCGAGATCTACACAAAGGACAGATCATGGCTATATTGGGATTTCTGGTGCACACCACCGAAAACGAGTGCGCCGAGGTGGAATCGCGGGTGGCGGCCATGCCGGAAATGACCACCTACGGCATCCATCAGGGCTGCTACATCGTGGCCGTGGCCGAAGCGCCGAAGGACGAGCTGGAGTTCGTGCTCGGCAAGGTGAGCGCGCTGGACGGCGTGCTTGCCTGCTACGTCACCTCCCTTTCGCTGGAGGATGAGCAGGAACCCGGAGGTTCGTAACGCATCATGGTCCCCTTTCTGCGTCCCCCCGGCGTTCTTTCCGAAAAGGATTTCAAGGCGCGCTGCGTTTCCTGCGGCCAGTGCGCGCAGGTCTGCAACTACGCCTGCATCGAGCTGACCCCGGACCATTTGCTGTTCGGCGGCGAAACCCCCAAAATATTCCAGCGCAAAAGCCCCTGTTTTTTGTGCATGAAGTGCAGCGCCGTCTGCCCCACGGACGCCCTGCGCGATGTGCCCATGGAGCGTTCCGGCATGGGCATGGCCTTTCTGGACCGAAAGAAATGCGTGGACTATCAGGAGCAAAGCGCCGTAATGTGCTGGACCTGCTTTGAGCGCTGCCCCATGAAGGGCACGGCCATCGTGCTGGAAAACGGCTACATCCCGGCCGTCACCGCCAAATGCGTGGGCTGCGGCGTGTGCGAATACGTCTGCCCCATAACCGCCATCACGGTGACCCCCGCGCGGCGCCTGCCCGGAACCGGCGGGGAGGGCCGTTCATGAACGCCATCCGCTCCATCCGCTTCTGGAGGCGCGGCGTGCAGACGGGCGTCGCCCTGGCCTTTGTGGCCATACCCGTGCTGAACCTTTTTGAAATCAACGTCCTTTCCGGCAACTTTCTGTCCTTCAACTTCGCCGGGGTTCCCCTGGCCGATCCCCTGGCCTCGCTGCAGGTGGCGGCGGGCACGCTGTCCGCCACCCCGGCCATGCTCGTGGGCGCGGGCCTGGCCCTGCTTTTGGCCGTGCTTCTGGGGCCGCTGTTCTGCGCCTGGGCCTGCCCCTTCGGTCTCTTGTCCGAACTTGCGCACGGCAAAAGGGCGGGGAGGGACCGGGAAACAAAGAATGCCCCGCCCGCAACGGCAAGGGGATTCGCGGGCAAAGGCCTGCTTGTGCTTTTGGGGCTTTTTGCCGTATTGCTTTTTGCGCCCGTGCCCGTGCTTAACCAGCTTTCTCTGCCCGGATGGTATTCCCGTATCCTGCAACATGCGGTATTGTACCGCGAGGCGCTTTTGGGGGGGATTGCCCTGATCTGCGCGGTGCTGGCCGCCGAGCGGCTTTCGGGCAGACGCTTCTGGTGCGCGTATCTTTGCCCGCAGTCCGTCCTGATTTCTCTTGCGGGACTGCTTCTGCCCGGACGGTTCCGGGTGCGTTTCACGCGCGGGGCCTGTACCTGCGCGGCCGCGGACCGCGCCTGCCTCAAGTCCTGCACCCTGAACCTGAACCCGCGCGCGCCGGGTACGGCGCAATTGTTGCGCTGCACCAACTGCGGGGACTGCGTCGACGCCTGCCGCTCCAGGGGCGGCGCCCTGGGCTTCGGCTGCGGAAACGCCCGGCGTTAAGCCCGGGTCCGGTTACCGTTGGGGCTGCCGCCCAACCCTCGCCTGGGGGGAATGACTCCCCCAATTATAAAATCCGCCCCAAACCATTTCACGCCTAACCAAAAAGAAAAACATGAGTAATTTGTTTGAAGATCTCGGCCTGTCCAAGGAAATTTTGAAAGCCGTCGAGGACATGGGTTTTGAGGAAGCCTCGCCCATCCAGGCTCAGTCCATTCCTTTGCTGCTGGAAGGCCGGGATATCGTGGGCCAGGCCCAGACCGGCACGGGCAAGACCGCCGCCTTCGGCATTCCCATCCTTGAACGCGTGGACCCGCGCGGCAAGGCGGCCCAAGCCCTGGTGCTGTGCCCCACGCGCGAACTGGCCATCCAGGTGGCCGAGGAAATCGGGACGCTGGCCGCGCGCAAACGCGGCGTTTTCGTGCTGCCCGTGTACGGCGGACAGCCCATCGAACGGCAGTTCCGCGCCCTGGCCCGGGGCGCGCAGGTCATCGTGGGCACCCCGGGCCGGGTTATGGACCACATGGAGCGCGGCACCCTGAAGCTGGACGGCGTGCAGATGGCCGTGCTGGACGAGGCCGACGAGATGCTGGACATGGGCTTTCGCGACGACATTGAGGCCATTCTGGGCGCGACGCCGACGGAATCGCAAAAGGTCTTTTTTTCCGCCACCATGCCCCCGGCCATCATGGAGCTTGCCAAAACCTACCTGAAAGACCCGGAAATCGTCCGCATCACCCAAAAGCTGCTGACGGTGCCCACCATAGAGCAGGTGTACTACGAGGTGCGTCCCCACCAGAAAATGGACGCCTTGTGCCGCCTGCTGGACTCGCAGGGTTTTCACAAGGCGCTGGTCTTCTGCTCCACCAAGCGCAGCGTGGACGAACTGACCACCCATCTGCAAACGCGCGGCTACCAGGCCGACGGCCTGCACGGCAACCTGGCCCAGGGCCAGCGCGACCGGGTCATGGGACGCTTCCGCACCGGCGGGATCGAGATCCTTGTGGCCACGGACGTGGCCGCGCGCGGCATCGACGTGGACGACGTGGACGCGGTGATCAACCACGACATCCCCAACGACGTGGAAAACTACGTGCACCGCATCGGGCGCACGGGCCGGGCCGGGCGTTCGGGCCGGGCCTTCACCTTTGTCACCGCGCGCGAAAACTACAAGCTGCGCGACATCATGCGCTACACCAAGGCGCGCATCACGCAAAGCCAGCTGCCCACCCTGCGCGACGTGGCCAACATCAAGACCACGCGCCTTTTGGACGAAGTGCGGGCCACCATGGAGGCAGGGGCTTTGGAGCGCTATGCGGCGCTTATCGAACAGTTTCTGGATGAGGAAAGCACCAGCATGGATATGGCCGCCGCTCTGCTGAAAATGCTGATGCAGCGCGATTTCGGCGCGGCGGGCGGACGGGAGGCCGAAGGGGAGGACCCCCTGGCCGAGCGGCCCCGGTTTGCCGACAGGCCCGGTGACAGATCGGGCGGCAGGCCGGAGCGGGGCGGCCGGGAAGGCGAAGGCTTCAGCCATGCCGAACGCCGCGCCTGGACGGCTCGCGAAGGCGGCCGTACCCCCCGGCAGGGCGGAGTGGCCGTGCGCGAAGGCGCCATGCGCCAGCATCGCGAGCGTGAGGGCGGAGTTCCTCGCGAGCGGAGCGGCAGGCCGGCGTACGAGCGGGAAAGCTTCCGGGAACGGGGGGGCGGGCTTCCCCTTGAGCGGGAAGGAGCGCGGGAGCAGGGCGGCAAGACGCTGCGCGACGCCGGGGGCAAAGGCGGCCGGGGCAAGGGCAGGAGCATGGTGCGCCTGTTCTTTACCGTGGGCGGCAAAATGCGGGTGGAACCCCGCGACCTGGTGGGAGCCATTGCCGGGGAGACGGGCATCTCCGGCCGGGACATCGGCGCCATTGAGATTCACGACCGCTTTTCTTTTGTGGATATTCCCGCCGACCTTGCCGACGAGGTAGCTTCCGTGATGAACGGCAGCCAGATCCGGGGCTTTCGCGTGGCGGTGGAAAAGGCCGTGCCCAAGGAATAACTCGCGGCGTATACGGAGCGGAGCCTATTTTATAATAAAACACATGCAAAAACGCTTTGTTACGCGTGTTGTCCCGTAATTTTGCGATAACGCTTGAGCGCATTCCGTCGCTTGCGAAAAAGGGAGTGATTCCAGAGGATTGCTCCCTTTCTTTATGGCCGGGACCGGAATGTCCCGTCGTAACCCAGGGGGACCGCCGTTTTTTCGTTCAAAATGCAAACGTTAACATCGTTTTTGCATGTATTTCACCGGGTTGTGAGGAAAAAAACTTACCCCCATAAATCCTTGCGGGGCAAGCGGATTCGCGCTCCTCGCGGGTAATAATCGCATAATCCGTCTTAGGCGCTCTTGACGTTGGACCGGTCATGGGTAATCGTTCAACTTCTTGACCTAACTCGGCTGAGGCCCCGGCTATGTCTGAAGGACCGTCTTTCAGGCCTGTGTTGCGGCCGTAGCGGAGCGTTTCCGCAAAGACGCCCCGTTGCGGCGCCCCTCTACCAAGTCTAAAAAGAGGTGGGTATGCTGGACTTTTTGATCGTGCTCAGTGTCATCTTCCCAGTCATTGCGGGATGTGTGGCCTTTCTGGACAAAGGCTCCTTTCTGCAAAAACGGATCGTCGTCATTACCGGAGCGGTGCTCGTTCTTTCCGCCCTTGGTCTTGCGATGGCCGTTCCCGCGTCGGTTTCTTTCAAGTCGGGCCTGGCGGCAGCCCTGCAAACTCCGATTATGGTGCTGGATATCGCGTTGCTCTGTCTTATCCTGTACATAGGGTTCAAGCGGCAGCACGCGCTGGTCATCACCCTTGCCGCGGTGCAGCTTATCGGCATGCTCATCCTTGAAACCGCCATGCTGCCCAAGGTGCATGAGGCGACCCCCGCCTTCACGGTGGACAGTCTGGCCGTCACCCTGGTACTGGTGGTTTCCGTGGTCGGCTCCCTTATCGCCTATTACTCCATAGGCTACATGAAGGAGCACGAGCATCACCTGCATCTTGAAGAAACGCGCCAGCCGCGCTTTTTCGCCATCATCCTGATTTTCCTGGGCGCCATGAACGGCCTTGCCCTGGCCGACGACCTCACCTGGCTGTATTTCTTCTGGGAAGTGACCACCCTGGCCTCCTTCCTGCTTATTTCGCACGACCAGACGGAAGAAGCCAAAACCAACGCCGACCGGGCTCTGTGGATGAACATGGCCGGCGGCGTCGCTTTTGTTTTTGCCCTGATGTTTCTGGCCAAATCCGCCGGAACCCTGTCCCTGGTGGAACTTAAGGCCCTGGCCGCCACCGGGGGCTTTAAGCCCATGGTGATTATGGTGCCCATGGTGGCCCTGTGTCTGGCCGGGTTCACCAAGTCGGCCCAGGCGCCGTTCCAAAGCTGGCTGTGCGGGGCCATGGTCGCTCCCACGCCGGTTTCCGCCCTGCTGCACTCCTCCACCATGGTCAAGGCGGGCGTTTACCTGGTTTTGCGTCTTGCCCCCCTGTACGCGGGAACTTCCGTTTCCGCCATGGTGGCCGTTTGCGGCGCCTTTACCTTTATCGCCACAGCCGCCCTGGCCGCCGGTCAAAGCAACGGCAAAAAGATTCTCGCTTATTCCACCATATCCAACCTCGGGCTTATCGTGGCCTGCGCGGGCATCAACACCCAGGCCTCCCTGGCCGCCGGCATGATGCTGCTTATCTTCCACGCCGTGTCCAAGGGCCTGCTCTTCCTGTGTGTGGGGAGCATCGAGCAGAAGATAGGCTCGCGCGATATCGAAGACATGCGCGGCCTGTTCCAGGTTATGCCCAGGACCGCCCTTATCACCACCTTTGCCATCGTCACCATGATGCTGCCGCCTTTCGGCATGCTGCTTGCCAAGTGGATGGCCCTTGAGTCCGCCCTGGGCGCGCGCGCGGCCATGCCCGTCATCGTGGCCATGCTGGCGCTCGGCAGCGGCCTGACCGTGCTGTTCTGGGCGCGCTGGGCCGGCATCATGCTGGGCAGCGCGAACCCGGTGCTTGCCATCGCGCGCGAGGAACAGGACGTCACCATCGCCCGCCCGCTGCTGTGGCTGGCTTGCGGCGCGGCGGCCATGTCGCTGCTGGCCCCCATCGTGTACGTGTGGCTGGTGGCCCCGGCCGTGCAAAGCCTGGCCGCGACCCCGGCCCTGTTCCAGGCCACCGGCGGCGGCATAGGCAACAGCTACGGCGTGTTCTACGTGTACCCCATCTATGCTCTGCTGGGCCTTGGCTTCTGGTACGCCTGGCGCGAGACGAAAAAGAACAGCCTTGAAAGCGCCAGCACCCCCTACATGGGCGGCATGCAGGCCGAGCAGGACGGCAAGGTCGGCTTTATCGGCCCCATGAAAACTTTTGTGGAAGCGAAAGCCGGCAACTACTATCTTGCTTCCCTGTTCGGGGAGGACAGAATCACCAGGACGGTCAACACCGTGGCGCTTGCTCTGCTCGCCATGCTGCTCGGAGGTGTGCTGCAATGATGATTGCCAAGCTCTTTTACGGCATCGTGGGCCTTGCCCTCGCGCCTTTTATCGGCGGGTTCATCGCCGGCCTTGACCGCCGCGTCACCGCGCGCATGCAGTCGCGCTTCGGCCCGCCCATCGCCCAGCCCTTTTACGACGTGCTCAAACTGATGGGCAAAGCCCCGCAGACGGTCAACGCCTGGCTGGTGCTGTGCGCCTACCTGTATCTCGCTTCTTCGGCCCTGGCGGTTTTTCTGTTCTTTTTCCAGGCCGACCTTTTGCTTATCTTCTTTGTCATGACCGTGGGCGCCGTGTTCCAGGTCATGGGCGCGCTTTCCGTCAATTCGCCCTACAGCCAGGTGGGCGCCCAGCGCGAACTGCTGCAGATGCTGGCCTATGAGCCCCTGATCATTATCGTGTTCATCGGCATCGCTCTGAAGACGCAAAACTTCAGCATCGCCAGCATCTACGCCCAGGACACCCCGCTGCTGTACTCCATGCCGCTGCTGTATCTGGCCCTGGGCATCGCGCTGACCATCAAGCTGCGCAAATCGCCCTTTGACATCAGCGCCTCGCACCACGGCCACCAGGAAATCGTGCGCGGCGTCATCACCGAATACACCGGTCCGCAACTGGCCATGATCGAAGTGGCGCACTGGCTGGACGTGGTGCTGATTCTCGGCCTGTGCTCCCTGTTCTGGGCCACCAGCTGGGTGGGCATGATCATTCTGCTGGTCGTGACCTACTTTGCGGAAATCCTCATCGACAACATCTCCGCGCGGCTCACCTGGCAGTGGATGCTGAAAAAGTCCCTGCTGCCCGGGGTGGTGCTGGCCATGGTCAACCTCTTGTGGCTTTATGCCGTGAACAACTAGGGAGGGGCGAGTCATGATCGATCTGAAAAAGTGGATTAACACGGGCAGGCTCAAGTCCCCCTGGGTGGTGCACTTCGACTGCGGCTCTTGCAACGGCTGCGACATTGAAATTCTGGCCTGCCTGACCCCGGTGCATGACGTGGAACGCTTCGGCATCATCAACGTGGGCAACCCCAAGCACGCCGACGTGCTGATCGTTTCCGGCACGGTGAACCATCGCAACAAAATCACCCTCAAGAACCTCTATGACCAGATGTCCGCGCCCAAGGCCGTTATCGCCATCGGCGCCTGCGGACTTACCGGCGGGGTGTTCCATGACGCCTACAACGTGGTGGGCGGCGTGGACAAGGTCATACCCGTGGACGTGTATGTTCCCGGCTGTCCCCCCAAGCCCGAAGCCATCATCGACGGCGTGGTCGTGGCCCTTGGCAAGATCAAGAAAATGCTGGATCTGGCCGAAGAACCCAAAGTACATGTCGCCAATCTGGGCTAGAGCGAAGCAACTTTTCAAAGTTGATCCGCTCTGCAAGGATTTGCCAACAAATCCTTGCCATGAGAGGCTTGCGGGCGGGTTTAGCCCGCCGTCAAGCAAGCATCTCAAAGTAAAAAGGCTGTAGATTCCGGCGGTAACAAGAGAGGATATTCATGTTTGAAGCAACCCCCATTACCCTTGAAGAGGTGCAATCCTCCGCCAAGGAAATGCAGGAAAACGGCTGGCGTTTCGTCACCCAGACGGTGGTGGATCTCGGCGACGCGGGTTTTGAGGTTCTGTACCATTACGACAGGGAGCTGGAGTTGAAAAATTTCCGGCTTACCGCGCCCAAGGGTACGGCCATTCCCAGCATCACGTCCGTATATTTTACGGCCCTGCTGGTGGAAAACGAAAACCGCGACCTGTTCGGCCTTGTCTACGACGGCCTGGTGCTTGATTTCAACCGCACCCTCTATCTTGAAGAAGCGGGCGATCCCATCATGGCGCCGTTCTGCAAGATTTCCACGTTCACCAAAATGAAGTGTGAGGTCTGACGCCATGACCCGCAGCATAATCCCCTTTGGGCCGCAGCACCCGGTTTTGCCGGAACCTCTGCACCTGAAACTGACGATTGAGGACGAAACCGTCGTTGAAGCCATTCCCGCCCTGGGCTACGTGCACCGCGGCCTGGAAGGGCTGGCCGCCCGGCGCGACTTCAACCAGATGGTCTACGTGGTGGAACGCGTGTGCGGCATCTGTTCGTGCATTCACGCCATGTGCTACTGCCATGCCATCGAAAGCCTGATGAACATCGAAGTGCCGCGCCGCGCGCAGTTCCTGCGCGTCATCTGGTCGGAACTGCACCGTGTCCACAGCCACCTGCTGTGGCTGGGCCTGTTCGCCGACGGCTTCGGCTTTGAAAGCCTGTTCATGGCGCTGTGGCGCGTGCGCGAGCGCGTCATGGACATCAACGAAGCCACGGCCGGCAACCGCGTCATTATCTCTACCAACATCGTGGGCGGCGTGCGCCGCGACATCAGCGCCGACATGTTCAAGAACATCCTGAGGGATCTTGATATCATGGAAAAGGAGCTGAAGCCCCTGTACGACACCATGATGAACGACTACACCATCAAGCAGCGCACCGTGGGCAAGGGCATCCTGACCAAGGAACAGGCCCACCTGCTTGGCGCCGCCGGTCCCGTTCTGCGGGGCAGCGGCTGGGCCGAGGACATGCGCATGCAGGGCTACGAAGCCTTTGACGAACTGGGCTTTGAGCCGGTGGTGGAACACGACGGCGACTGCTACGCGCGCACCAAGGTCCGCTTCCGCGAGACCTTCCAGGCCATCAACATCGTGCGACAGGCCATCGCTAAAATCCCGCAGGGCGAACTGGCCGCCAAGGTCAAGGGCAACCCCACGGGCGAAATCACAACAAGGGTGGAACAGCCGCGCGGCGAACTGTTCTATTACGTGCGCTGCAACGGCGAAAAGAACCCGGAACGGGTGCGCATCCGCACCCCCACATTCGCCAACATTCCGCCCCTGCTGGCCATGCTGCCCGGTGTGGAACTGGCCGACGTTCCGGTGATCGCCCTGACAATCGACCCGTGCATCAGTTGCACGGAGCGCTAAGGAGGTTCCCCCCATGCTGATGGCCAAAACCATCTTCAACAACCTGATGCACAAATACGCGACCCGCCTGCACCCCGTGCAGCAGCGCGTTCTTCCCGAAGGTTTCCGCGGACGCTTCAAGTTCGCCATTGACAAGTGCATCATGTGCCGGGCCTGCGTGCTTAAGTGCCCGACCAAGTGCATCCGCATCGAGCCCGATACCGGCCTTTGGGAACGCGAAGTCATGGCCTGCATCTACTGCGGCGTGTGCGCCGACGTATGCCCCACGGGCTGCATCACCATGACCAACGTGTACCGGCCCCCCATAACCGAGCCCGCGTACCTGCGTTTCCAGTGCAAGCCCAAGCCCGTCAAGAAGCCCAAGGGCAAGGGCGGCGCGGAATCCGCTCTGGCCAAGGACGACATAGAAGAAGCCATTAAGGAAAAGCAGAAAGAGCGCGAAGAAGGCTAGAGCAGAGTACCTTTGAGCCGCTCGCTCCGGCGCTTAACGGCGAAACAGGTTTCGCCCACGCCTGTGCGGCGGGCGGCGATTCCCGCCGCCAGAGCCGATGAACATTTTCAATGTTGATTGGCTCTGGCTTCCCGGCTGTGGGCTGTGGAAAGCGTGCCATTCAGACGGGCGGCGGCCGTGAAGCGCTACCCGCAAGATATGAATCCGAAGCGGAAGTCCCAATCTTTCGCTTCGGATTTTTATTTGCAACTCGGGGAAAATTGCGATATTTTCAGTAAGGTGTTGCTTCGCAAGGGATAAAACAGACTGCGGTTTTGGTTCCCAGGCCCGTGAACGTATCCGTTCGGGCCGGCGCGAATCCAAAGCCGTTTTACTTTTTCGAGGCAGCTGGGCACGCCCGGCGGACCGTGCCGGGATGTTGCCGAGCCGCTTGCCACTACGAAAAGGGAAGGAACGGGCCTGGAGCTGTTTATTGCCCGGCGTATCGTGGAAGAGCACGGCGGCTCCGTCGGCGTTGCCTCCAAGCCGGGCAGAGGCGCCATCTCCATCCCTTTCCTCGTTTTTCCATGTATGCCGCCGCGTTCCCTGAAAATGACCGGAGCATGTATGCGGAAAAATATGCGTGAAGCTTTACCCCGGCCCCTGATGCTGGTACAGAATAAGAGGATACCCGGGCCGTGCGCGCGCCGTTTGTCACCCTTGCATTCAGGCGTCCCGCGCGTCGTTTGGGAGCTGTGCCTTCAGGCGTTCCGCGCGCGCCGGGTTCGTAACACCTTCACACGGAGCAGTTTTATGAAAAGGCAGAATCTGTGCATTCAACTCGTGATGCTTGCGTCGATCATGTTGTTAAGCGCCTGCGCAACGGGCAGCCCAAGCATATCGGAAACCACGCAAACGGAACTTGAAAAAGATGCCCGCACCTCGCTGGCTTCCTTGTATGAAACAACGCCGAAAGCCAAAGAATTGCGGGAAAGCGCCAAAGCCATACTTGTCTTTCCCGATATCTTTAAAGCGGGGCTCCTCGTGGGCGGTTCCGGGGGCAACGGCGTTTTGTTCTCTCCTGACGAAAAAGTGCTGGGGTATTACAACGCCGCCTCGGTGTCTTATGGCTTGCAGGCGGGGATTCAGGATTATTCCGAAACCATGTTTCTGATGACCCCCGAGGCGATTCAGCGTCTTGACAGCAGCGCGGGGTGGTCCCTTGGCGTCGGTCCGAGCATCGTCGTCGTCAACATGGGGGTCGCCAATGATTTTTCGACCACCACCGCGCGTTCGGACGTTTTTGCCTTTATTTACGGGCAGGAAGGGCTGATGGCGGGCCTTGGTTTGCAGGGACAGAAGATTACCAAGCTTAATCCCTGATTCCGCTGTGGCCGATAAAAAAACGATTGTCTTTTCCGCGTCTTTCGCACCGGGCACGGGTAACAAAGCGTTTCGAGGAAAAATATTGTAATTACGCTATGTTGCATAAGCGGCTCCTATGCTGTTCCGCACTTTTGCCAAGGGGAAACAAAGCTGTTATGTTTCATCTGGAGCATGTTCATGTCAGAGCAGTTACTGCTTCAAAAATATGCTTCAGAACCACAACCCCCAACGACCGGAGGAGAGCGTCATGGCGAGCGCGTACCTTATCGTTTACGATCCACAGATGCCCAACAACGCCCTGTCCACAAAAATCCTGAGTGCGGTACAGGGGACGGAAGCGGCCATTCGACTTTCGGAAACCACCATCGCGGTGATCTTTTCCGGGGGAGTGGAAAAATTGTGGAAACATATCGAGCAGTTCGTCAACAATAAGAAGGCGCTGGTATATGTGCTGCCCGTGGCTCCGGGATGGAAGGGGCACGGCGATGCCCGTATCGAAGAGTGGCTGAATAAACATTTGAACTAGGCCCGCAACAGTTTTTTGTCCTTGTAGCAGATTGGGGCCATTCGCGGAAAAAGCCGCGACGGACCGGGAAGATCCGTCGCGGCTTTTTGCCGCCCAAAGTTACCCTGCTCTGGAGCAGATTACCTTTGAGACGCTCGCTCCGGCGCTTAACGGCGAAATAAGTTGCGCTTACGCCTGCGCGGCCGGCGGCGGTTCCCGCCGCCGGAGCAAATTACCATTGAAAATGTTTATTTGCTCTAATTGGCGCGTCTGTCGGGCTGGCTGGCGTTGCCTTCAAGCCAGGTTCTGATAGCCTCGTGGGAGGCCTTGCGGCGGTTGTTCTTGTCCTCGTACATGGCCTCGTCGGCGGTGCGGAACAGGGACGCGAGCGAATCGGGGTTCACGGCCTCGGCCAGGCCAAGGGAGTAATAGACGGGCGGCAGGACGCTGCCCACACGCGTGGCGGCGGCCCTGGCGTTGATGCGTTCCGCCAGAAGCAGGGCCTGTTCCCGGGATGTTCCGGGCAGAAACACCGCGAACTCGTCGCCGCCCACGCGGTAGATGGTGTCGGAATCGCGCAGCGAACGCTGCAAAAGCGCCGCCACCCGCCGCAGCAGGGCGTCTCCCGCCTCGTGCCCCAACGTGTCGTTTATCTGCTTAAGTCCGTCCACGTCCATAATCAGCAGGCAGACGGGGAATTTCCGGCTTTCCCGCATATCGGCAAGGTTTTTTTCAAAGGCCAGCCTGTTGCCCGCGCCCGTCAGGCGATCCCGTTCGCTCAGCACCTTGTAATGGTAGTATCTGCGGTTCTGGCGGACAAACAGGGCGCCGAGCAGGCTCAAGAACAGCCAGGAGGCCAGCAAAGCCCCGCGCAAGGTGCCCCGCAGGGCCAGTTCGTGCGATAGGGGGCCGATGGTCAGTATGTTCCAGCCGGTTCGTCCGATACTGTCAAGGGACGCGTAATAATCCTTGCCCTCAATGCCCATCTGTGTGGTCTTGATATTCCTGTCGCGCAGCAGTTTTTCCAGGACGGCCGGGATGGGCGTTCCCGGGGCGGTGTCCCGCGTTAAGGCGGCGTCCGTGGCGGCAAGTATCTGGCCCGTGTTGGACACGATAAGAGCCCGCCGGCCCAGGGGGCCGAGAAATTCCAGACCGTGCAGGTGGTTTATCAGCTCGGCGAGAGGAAGCCGCAGGCCCAGCGCGCCGACGCGCATTCCGAAGGCGTTCAGCAGGGGCTGCGCGATCAGTATTTCGTGCTCGTTGCCGATAAGCGAGGGTATGGGGTCGGTAAGGCGCGACTCGGGCATGGGCTGTGAAAGCAAATACAGCCAGCGGGCATAGTCTTTGGAGGTTTCAGGCTTCAAGGACACGGCCCCGTCCACCATGAACAGTCCTTCGCCCTCCAGGTGCAGCACCAGAAGCCGGGCCGTGCGGCTGCTGGCCGCCACTCTGGGGAAAAGCCGGGCCAGTTGCTCGTTGCTCAGGGGCGCCTGGCTGAAGGCCGCCGCAAGCTCCACGGAAAGCGTGTGGTTGTCCAGCCAGCCGTTCACCGCTTCCGCCGCGTACATGGTAATAAGGCTGAGGCGTTTTTGGGCCTGCTTTTCGATTATATGCGCGAGATAAAAGTAGAGAGTGATGAAAAATACCGTCAAAAGCAGATACGTGCCGATGACGGCGTATTGCTGGCGATCCGGCTCCTCATCATTTTTTTCGGATATTCCAGTGGTCATTGAGCATGTCTTCCTGGTAATCATTCTGTACTTACTATAATTTATTTCATAATATCGTAGCATACATAGAAATATGTTTCATAATTTGGCCACAGTATCATAAGATTGATGCAAAATAAATACTTATTTGTCCTTTAGGGCCGTTCCCTCGTTTTGACGTCTCCCGCATAACTTATATGCCGCACGGCTTTTCGTTTGGGGACGGATGCGGAACGTCAGCCCAAGGCCGCAACCGCCGGTTGCCGGAACGCCGCCGGAGCGTTTGAATATTGGACTGGTTTCCTTTCTTATCCACGCCCCGTTCCACTCCGGTAAGGGGCCGGGGACCGTGTTTGCGGCCTGGCCAGTCAGGCCGGGCGCGCCCGGCATGGAAATACGCCGCGAGGGCCGTTTGGACCGTCTTTTTGGCGGAGATCCGAGCGCGCTTTGCCCGTAAAGCGCTCTGGAATTTTGCGCCCGCCTGGGGTATGGTGCCTCTCGCCCGGAGCCAACCGCAAGGCCGGCCGGGACAAGGAGAAACCATGCTTGATCTTAAACTGCTGCAGCGCAGCCCCGAAGTTGTCGCCAAGGCCCTGGCCTCGCGTAATTCTCCCGTGGACGTAGCCGTGTTCAGCGCCATCGACGGCCGCCGCCGCGCCCTTATAGGCGAAGCGGAAAGCCTGAAAGGCGAGCGCAACAGCGTCTCGTCCGAGGTTGCCGCCATAAAGCGCAAAGGCGGGGACGCCGCCGCGCTTATCGAGCGCATGGGCGCGGTCAACGCCCGCATCAAGGAACTGGACGCGGAGTTGGAGGGGGTGCAGGCGGAACTGAACGACTGGATGCTTGCCGTTCCCAACATTCCGCACGAAAGCGTGCCGCGGGGCAGGGACGAGAACGACAACCCCGTGCTGCACGCCTGGGGCGAGCCGCGCGCTTTCTCCTTTACTCCCAGGGAACACTGGGAACTGGCCGCCGTTCTTGGAGGGGCGCTGGATTTTGACCGGGGGGCCAGGCTTGCGGGCAGCCGCTTCACGGTTTCCTGGGGTTGGGCCGCGCGTCTGGAACGCGCCCTGGTCAATTTTTTTCTGGATGTCCATACCCGCGAGCACGGCTACGTGGAAGTCCTGCCGCCGCTTATGGTGAACCGTGAAACCATGACGGGCACGGGCCAGTTGCCCAAGTTCGCCGAGGATCTGTTCAAGATAGAGGGCTGGGACTACTATCTTATCCCCACGGCCGAGGTGCCCCTGACCAACCTGCACGCGGGCGAAGTGCTGGACGAAGGCGCGCTTCCCTTCGGCTACACGGCGCAGACCCCCTGCTTTCGATCCGAAGCGGGCAGCTACGGCAAGGACACGCGCGGCCTGATCCGCCAGCACCAGTTCACCAAGGTGGAAATGGTGCGCTACGCCCATCCGGAACGCTCGTACAAAGAGCTGGAACGGATGCGCGTCCACGCGGAAACGCTGCTTCAGCGCCTTGAACTGCCTTACCGCGTCATCACCCTGTGCACCGGCGACATGGGATTTGCCTCCAGCAAGACCTACGACCTGGAAGTGTGGCTGCCGGGCCAGAACAAGTACCGCGAGATTTCCTCCTGCTCCAACTGCGAGGACTTTCAGGCCCGCCGGGCCAATCTGCGCTTCAGGCCCGCCGGGGGGGGCAAACCGGAATTCGTGCATACCCTGAACGGTTCGGGTCTGGCCGTGGGGCGTACCCTGGTGGCGATACTGGAAAACGGGCAGCGGGAAGACGGCAGCGTCAGCATCCCCGAGGTGCTGCGGCCTTATATGGGAATGGAAGACATCGTCCCCGCCCCCGCCCGGTAAAAAGGCGTCATGAACAACGACGGACTTCCGCCGCAAAAGGACCGGAACGCCGAAGACGCGCCGGTCCGGCCGTGCGTTGCGGGCGTCGTTCCGGGCGGTCGGATGGTTTTGAGGTCAAGGCCGCCCTGGGCGATCTTTACGTCGTAGCCGCGAACATGGCCGTACGGGACATTCGGCGGCAGGGGGGACGGGGCCCCTTGCGCGGGCGCGCTTTCCCGCGCGGATGTGGCGGGGCGGGACGTTCAGCGGCAGGGGCCCCCGCCCCGGGCCAACCAGGAGGCGGAGTATGAAGGAGTTGGCGAAACTTGTGGGGCAGACCGCCTTGCTGTGCGCGGTGTTCCTGGCCTGCGACCGGTTTGTGAAGTGGACGGGCTGGCCCATTCCGGCCAACGTTCTGGGCATCGTGGTGCTGTTCACCCTGCTGGCCACGGGTGTGGTCAAGGAAGAGCACGTCAGCTCGGCGGCGAACTTTCTGCTGCGTCACCTGGTGTTTTTCTTCGTGCCTGTCGCCGTGGGGCTGATGAACTGGGGCAAGGTCTTTTACGACTACGGGCTGGTCTTTCTTGCCGCCATCCTTATAAGCTCCCTGCTGCCTCTGCTGGGCGTGGGGTTTCTCAGCCGCATTCTGCGCAAAGGCGGGGAGGGCGGGAAATGACCATGACGCTCTTTTGCATCGCCCTTACCTTCGCCGCCTATATCGCCATACGGCGCCTGTACCTGCGCTATATGCATCCTTTGCTGAACATAGTGGCCCTGTCCGCCGCCATTGTGATCACCGCGCTGATCCTGTGCGGCATTCCTTACGAGGAATACGCCCCGGCCAAGGAAATCATGACGCTGCTGATGGGACCGGCCACGGTGGGGCTGGCCCTTCCCCTGTACCGCTACCGCAACCTGCTGCGGGAACAGGCCGTGGCCATTGTGGGCAGCGTGGCCGCCGGAGCGGTTCTGGCCATGCTTTCGGCCGGACTTATCGCCCAATGGGGCGGCTTGCCGCACGATGTGGTCATGTCCATCCTGCCCAAAGGCGTGTCCATCCCCTTTGCCGTGGAAATCGCCGGCATGTACGGCGGCATCCCGCCCCTGGCCGCCGCCTTTGTGGTAGCCACCGGCACCCTGGGCTCCCTTGCCGGGGCCTGGATGCTGAACCTGACGCGCATCAATGACCCCATGGCCAGAGGCCTTTCCCTGGGCACCACATCCCACGCCCAGGGCGCCGCCGTGGCCCTGATGGAAGGCGACCAGCAGGGCGCCATGGCCGGACTGGCCATGATCCTGGCCGGGATCTTTACCGCCGCCCTTTCGCCCCTGGCGGTCCGGTTGCTGGAAGCGCTGGGATAACTTTCCCGGGCGCTGTCCCGAATCCCTTTGAATCCGCTTCCGAGGGGGCTCCCCCGCCGGAGGGGCTCCGCCCCTCCGGACCTCCCCGGCAGGGGACAAGTCCCCTGCACCCCCTATCGGGGTACGGGCCGGTGTAGTGGATTGACCTGTCGCGCCCTGTCAGTGCTCCCGGCGGCATGGAGGACGTTTTGCCCCGCAGTGCAAAAAGCTCAGGAACCGAAGCGGAGCTTGAATCCACCGTTTTTAAGACGGTATCGATTCAAGCTCCGCTTCGGTTCCTGAGCTTTTTGGCCTTAAAGGCGAAACGTGCACCGGGAGCCATTATGCGGCACAACAACATAAACTCCCGGCAAGCGCAGCATCCCCCAAATACAGGGTCAAGGGACGCAAGTCCCTTGCGGGGTTCAAGGGGCGGAGCCCCTTGTGGGGATCGCAAAGGGGCAAGGCCCCTTTGGCGGGGCCGGGGGTATTTACCGGCCTTCCATTTTCAGCAGCTTGTCGAGGACGTTGAGGTCGGCGCCGAAGTTGATGGTGTCGTTGCGCAGCAGGCGGCCGTGTTCGTCGGCAAAGGCCGCGTCCAGGCGGGCGAGGATTTCGGCGCTGCGGGCCAGCACTTTTTGCACGTTTTCGTGCCTTGAACCTTCGCGGGCCAGACGGGTGTATTCGTCCACCACCTTGTGGGCCGACTGGAGATAGCGGGCCAGGAACTTGTCGCCGGGGGCGGCGTAGTCCGGATCGGTGCGTATGCATTCCAGGATACTTTCGGTGGAGCGGCACAGGCTGTCGATGTGCGGGCGCAGTTCCGGGGGCAGGAGGTCTTTTTTCTCCAGAAGAGCCCGCGCGGAATCCTGAAAAAAGGTGATGCGCCGGGTCAGGGCGTCTTCCGGAGAGGGGGGAGCGGAGGGCTCTTTTTCTTCCGGAAGGAGCGAGAGTTTTTCGTGCAGGGCTTCGCTCAGGCGGGAAGCGGCTTCCAGAAGGTCCCCGGCGCGGGCGTCCCATTCCAGGGGATGGGGGCGATGGTTCAGGGCGGTGATGCCGGTGGCGAGATTGCGCAGGGTCAGCGCCAGGGAGACGGCCTCCCTGTCCATGGCGGGCGCGCGGCGGGCGAAACGGGCCGACTGTTCTGCCAGGCGGCGGACCGGGGCTTCCAGGGGGCCGGGCAGGGCGCGGGCCTCCGCCTGTTTGCGCAGGGCCGTGGAAGCGGCTTCGAACATCGCGCGGTGAATGGGATCCACACGCAGGCGGGCGTACAGGTACTGCGCGGCGACGCCGAGAACGGCGACGCCCACGGCCGCATGATATGGAAAGGCGGGGACGTAGCCGGTAACGCCGGACAGGGCGATGAGCAGCCAGGGGGCGGCGGCCCATTCCCAGCCCATTTCTCCCCGCTGCCAGACAAGGCGCTGCAACCAGGTTTGCAGGCCGCCCCAGGGCAGGGCGAACTGCCAGGGCACGCCAAGAGCGGTCAGGACAAGGCATTGCAAAAGGCCCGCGCCGACGGGCAGGGTCCAGGCGGCGGTCTTTCCCATGCCCCTGGGCAGCAGGCAGACCAGGCCTACATACGCGCCCGCGGTGGCGGCGGCGCGGGAGCCGAAGCTTGCCACAGAGGAGTCCAGGGTGGCCGCCGTGACGCAGGCGGCCACCAGGGCGCCGAAATGCACCAGAACGCGCCTGCCGAAGCCCAGCGCGGCGTCCTTGAGCCGGTCGAGAACAGGGGGGGGGGACGCGGTGTAGGTCATTGCGGTTTCCGGGGGGCCTACGCCTGGCCGGAACCGGCCGGGGGCAGGGCTGAAGATTCGGTTTTGGCGGCAAGCGGTTCGGCCGCTTCCGTCCCGGCGGCATGTTCCATGATTTGCCTGTTTTTGTCGGCGGCCAGGGCGGTGAGGCGGGTGCGCAGATCCTGCTCCATGCTTTCCAGATCCTTTTCCACCGAGGCGCGGCGTTCCTTGCCTTCCTGGGCGATGCGCAGGGTCTCCTCGATGGTGGACAGCAGCCTGGCATGGACGCCGCGCAGGGTTTCCACGTCCACCACGGAGCGTTCCACCTGCCGGGCCGTGTCCACTGTGGCCGACTCCAGCATTTCGGCGTTTTTACGCAAAAGTTCGTTGGTGGTGTCGGCCACCTGTTGCTGGAGTTTGGCGGCATTTTGTTGGCCGTGCAGGGAAAGGGCCAGGACCATCTGGCTTTTCCAGATGGGAATGGTGGCCAGGACGCTGGTCTGGATTTTTTCCGCCAGGGTCTGGTTGTTGCTTTGGATCAGCCGTATCTGCGGGGCCGTCTGCAAGGTGATGGTGCGCGAAAGCCGCAGGTCGTGCAGGCGGCGTTCAAAGCGGTTCAGTCGTTCGGCAAAGTCGCGCACGCCCTGGGCGGCCATGCTGTCCTGGGTCGTGTCGGCTTCTTCCTTCATGCGCGGCAGGTCCACGGCGCGGGCCTGTTCCAGGCGCGTTTTTCCCGCCTCGATGTACAGGCTCAAATCCTGATGGAAGCTTTTGTTCAGTTCGTACAGCTGTTCCAGCACCTCAATGTCGCGAAGCAGGCCCAGCATGGCCTCGTCCAGCTTGCCGGAAATGACGTCCACCTGCGCGGCCAGCGTCTTGAATCGCGCGATGGACCGCTCGGCCGAATTGAACAGCGACCCCACCAGGGGCAGGTTTTCCAAAAAGCCCTTTTTCCCGCCGGCGACCTCCTCCAGGTCCAGATCCTTCACCTGCACCATCAGATCGGTCAGGGTGTCGCCCACGGGACCGGCGTCCTTGGCGCGCACCCGGCCCAGCAGGTTGTCCGCGAAGGAGGCGATATCGTTCATGGTCTGCGTGCCGTAAGTGATCGTCAGGGCCGGATCGTTCAAGTTGATGCTCTGCGCCAGCTCTTCCACGTTTTTGGGCGCGGGGGCCGGGGCCAGCGCCTGGATGGCGGCAAGGGACGTTTCGCTCATGGAATCCCCTCAAATCAGGTTAAGAGTGAAAACACGCAATTCCACGCAGGGTAGATAATACTATGGCTTCCCGCAAGCTTTTTTAAGAATGGGGGCAAAGCCTTTCCGACGTTGTTAAAGCGTTGTCGCGGCCCGCTCGAACAGCGCGGCAAGGCGGTCAAGCTCGGGCCCGTGGTCAAGGCCGGTGAGGTGGGCGAGGCCGTGGGCGAGGAGGCGGACGGTGTGCTCCACCGGGTCTTGCCCGTAAAGAAGGCACTCACGCAGCAGAGTATCGATGGAAAGGGCCATCCAGCCGAGGAACAGGGGGGGCGTGCCGTCTGGAGACGTACCGGCAGGGAAGCCGGAATCCGGGCCGGGCGGTTCGGCGGGAGACGGCCCGGCGGCGAAAGCGCGATGCGGCGACCCGGCAGAGAGCGCCGGGCCGCTACCCGGAAAGGAGAGGATGTTGGTGGGACCGGGGCATCCGGTGGCCGCGGCGTTCAGTTTTTCCATGCGGGCGTCGTCCACCAGGGCCAGTTCCAGCGAGCGGCCTTCCAGTCCGGCGGCGCGGAGCATGGCGGCGAGAGTCGCGGCCAGTTCCGCGCGGGCCAGAGGCAGGGGGGGGGGACTGGCACTCCGGCGGGTCACGGCGATTTCCGGCGGAGCGGGGTTGGGGGGCATGCGCATTTTCACCGGGGTCACTGCGGCATGGCGGGCGGCCAGGGCAGGGTGATGGCGGGGTTGGCGCGCTCCGGGTCCAGGGGCTTGGGCGGGGGTTTTACGGCCCCGGCGGGCTTGTCCGCGCCGTTTTTGTCGGAACCCGCCTTGTCCGGGCCGGCTTTTTCGGGACCGGACTTTTCCGGGTTGTTTTTGTCCGTGCCGCCCGGGTAGGCCACGCGGTGGTGGAAGATGCCGCGCAGGACCCGGTGGAAGCTTTCCGCCAGGGTGCTGAGGTCGCGGAAGGTCAGTTCGGAGTCGTCAAGCTGCCCGGCGGCGTGGATTGTCTTGATGATGGAATCGACGTGCTGGCGCAGGCGGTTGGGCGAAGGATCGCTGAGAGAGCGGCTGGAGGCTTCGACAATGTCGGCCAGCATGACCAGGGCGGCTTCGCGCGACTGGGGTTTGGGGCCGGGGTAGCAAAAATCCTCGATTTTCGGCGGCACGGCGTCGGTGATCTGCAGGGCCTTCTGGTAAAAATACTGGATGAGACTGGTGCCGTGGTGCTGGGTGATGATGTCGGTCACCTCGCGCCCCAGCCGGTGCTGCTGGGCCAGTTCCGTGCCCAGTTTGGCGTGCGAGATCAGGATCAGGGCGCTCATGGAAGGGGCAAGGCGGTTGTGCGGGTTGTCCTCGGTGGTCTGGTTCTCGATGAAGTAGCCGGCCTTGGTTATCTTGCCTATGTCGTGGTACAGGGCCGCGACTTTGCACAGCAGGCTGTGCGCGCCCACGGCCTTGGCTCCGGCCTCCACCATGTTGGAGACGATGAGCGAATGGTGGTAGGTGCCGGGGGCGTTCAGCATCAGGTCGCGCAGCAGGGGCTGCTCAAGGTTCAGCAGTTCCATAAGGCGAAAGCGCGTGGTGTAGCTGAAGACCATTTCCACAACCGGGGCCAGGGCAAAGGTAAGCAGCATGGAAAACACCGCCCCGCCGGCGACGGAGATGGCCTCGGAAAGATAGCGGGTGTGCGCTCCGCCCTGCAGAAAGGTGGCCCCCAGCCACATGGCGAAAAGCCCCGCCGTAAGGGGCAGGATGGACCAGACCACGTCCTGGCGCGTGTGGGTGCGCCCGGTAAGCCAGGTGCTCCACATGCAGGACAGAAAATAGAACAGAAACAGACCGATGCCGCCCTGGGCCATGGTGGCGCAGAAAAACGAGATAAGCAGCCCCGTGACCAGATAGCGCCGGGTGGAAAAAACCAGCGAGGACAGGGCGGCCGCCCCGGCGACGGGCACGGCGTAGGCCAGGCTTTCCGGGATGAAGGTGGGGGAAGAGGCGGCCAGTTGCACCCCCAGAAAGGCGAAACCCTTGGCCATAAGGGAAAACAGCACCACCAGCCCGGCCAGAAAGATATGGTCGCGGTCGTCCATGGGCGAGGCGGGCTTGCCGCTGGGCGAAAACAGCAGCCCGGCGGACAGCAGCAGCCCGCAGGTCATCAGGCCCAGAAAGCGGCTGCCGTTGAAGCGGTCGCTTTTTTTGCGCAAAAGAATTTGCATCTTCAACTGCTGCTCGGGAGAGACGGCGTCGCCCTGGCGCACGATGATCTCGCCGCGCAGCACCCGGTACACCACCGGAGCCACAGCCTGCTCGGCCGCCAGGGCTCTTCCGGCGGTGATTTCGTAGTTGGGCACCAGGCTGGGCCGCAGCAGGCAGGAAAACAGCAGGGTGACGGCGCGCCTTGCCTGGCCGGACAGGTTCGACTGTCTGATGTTCTGCGAAAGCAGCACCTCAAGGCTTTTAAGGTCGGGCAGGTTCTGGGGGTCGGGCAGGTGGCGTTCTTCGTGGGTAAGCATGTTGCGGATGATCACCCCGCCCTGGTAGGGCAGAGCCATGCGCATTTCGGGCAGAACGCCCTTGCTCAGCAGGTTTTCCGCCTGGGGCAGCAAGGTTTTGCTGATGGCCGCCTGGACGTTGCCTTCCGACAGGGCGGACATGGCGGAGGGGGCCAGTTCCTCGCCCAGGGTCTGGGAAAGTTGCAGGCGCAGGGCCTCGCGGCTTTCCGCGTCCTCGGCCCGGTTGATCTCCAAAAGAATCTGCTGCACCTGCGCGCGCAGTTCTTCAGCCGGAGCGGTAAGCAGGTTCAGGACCAAAGGCTGCATTTTGGCGGCCTGCTGCTGTTTGGCCCGGGTGGCGGCCGTGTCCTCGAACAAAAAGGCGCGGTCGGCCGTCACGTCCTGGTCGGCCACTTCCCCGGCCACCAGCAGGCGTTCGCTGCGGGACAGATCCGTGCTGGCCAGGGCGGAAAGCAGCACGATGACGGCGGCCAGCAGGAAAAAACCCCGGCGGGGCAGGCGTTTCTCCAGGCGTTGCCAAAGGCGTTCAAAAGCCGAAGGGGCCTTGTCGGGAATGTTCTTTGTGATTGTCATAAGCGTCCACGATGCGTGCCACCAGCGGGTGGCGGATGACATCGTCCTTGTTGAAATGCACCATACTCACGCCGTCCACGCCTTCAAGCACCTCAAGGGCGTGGATAAGGCCCGAGCGGTGTCCCCGGCCGGTTTCCGGCAGGTCGATCTGGGTTATGTCGCCGGTTACGGCCATGCGCGAGCCGAAACCCATGCGGGTGACGAACATTTTCATTTGTTCGGCGGTGGTGTTCTGGGCTTCGTCCAGGATGATGAAGGCGTCGTTGAGGGTGCGGCCGCGCATGAAAGCCAGGGGGGCCACTTCGATGACGCCCGATTCGAGCATTTCGGCGACGCGTTCGAAATCGAGCATGTCGTGCAGGGCGTCGTACAGAGGGCGCAGATACGGGTCCACCTTCTGGGCCAGATCGCCGGGCAGAAAGCCAAGGCGTTCACCGGCTTCCACGGCCGGCCGGGTAAGAATAATGCGCTTTACCCGTTTGGCAAGAAGCAGCGAAAGCGCCACAGCCACGGCCAGGTAGGTCTTTCCCGTGCCGGCCGGGCCCACGGCAAAGGTCAGCTCGGCCTCGCGCAGGGCGGCGACGTATTCGCGCTGGCCCAGGGTTCTGGGGCCGATGGTTTTGCGGGGCGAGGCCACGAAGACCGCCTCGCGGAACAGGGTTCTGAGATCGGCCGAGGGATCGCGCAGCAGGGTTTTGTAGGATTGGGAGACATCGCGCGGGTGCAGCCGCGTGCCCGCCTTGATCAGGCCGTACAATTGCATGAGCAGGTTGCCCATGCGATCGCGTTCCTCGCGGGGGCCGTCAAGGGTGACGGACGTTCCCCGGCTGCCGATGCGCAGGCCGGACAGTTCCGTCAACTGGGCGAGATGTGAGTTTTGCGGGCCGAAAAGCTGGTTGGCCTGGGCGGAATCGTCAAAGTGCAGGGTGGTGACGGCTGTCTCATCGGATTGGCTCATAGGTTGGAATAATAACCCGTAAGACTGGGGAGAGTCCAATATAATATATTCAATTATTCCAGTGTAAATAAAAAATACTATGGCGTTTTTTGCCGGTCCGGGTGGCACGGAAAGTGCTATTTCCCCGTAACCGGGCAGGATTTTCCGCCCGGCAAAGGGAAATTTCGCTTTCACACGTCCGGGGCGCGCCCCGCGAACAAGGCGGATATGTCGCGGAGCGCGTTTGGGTCACAGGCCGGGCGCGAAACAAGGAAGGACGCCATGTCGGACATTTCAGCAATCAGCGGCTACGGCACGACCGTAAGTCTGGTCGACGTGCTCACCGACGGCAAGGACGGAACCGAGCTTTTGCAGACATCGGCCACGGCGGCCAAGTCCCAGAACCTGATTTCTTCCGCGGCCGCGCGCAAGGCGGCGAATTCCGCCTACGCGGGCGGCGGCGCCGCTTCCAGCGAGGGGCAGGCCGCCCTTAAACGGGCCATAGCCGAACTGCAGGGCAAGGTGGACGGAACCCTGACCTTTGCCAAGATCGCCGCCTACCAGAAGGAACTGGAAGAAGAATTCACCACCAAGGTGCGGGCGGACCTTCTGACGCGCGGCGTGGACCCTTCGGTGGACTTTACCCTGAAGCTGTCGCCCGAGGGCAGGTTAGAAGCGCTGTGCGGCAACGCCGCCGCCAGGGACGCCATCGAAACGTACCTGGGCGACAAACCGGAAGTCGTTGAAGATTTCATCTACATCCAGGCCCTTGCCAACCTGGAGCGCGCCAGGCAAAGCCCGGCCGTCTCCCTGTGGCAGGGCTTGCGCGACACCAAAGCCTCCATTCAGGCCCAGGCGGTTGAAGCCTTTTTCAGCGACGCCCTGAGTTCGGGCATGAGCTACGGTTCGCTGACGGCAAGTTTTACGGGGTCCGGCAGCGGAAGCTCCGCCAGTTTTTACGCGGGCATCAATTACACGGTGTAGAGCGGACATTCCGGGGTAAACGCCGCAACGGCGCGGGAGGCGGGAAACGCCTCCCGCGCCGTTGCGGCGTGCCGTTGCCAAAGGGGGATTCGCCAGCGGGCGCGGGCCTGCCGTTGTTTCAGGGGGCGGACCTGTCTGTTTTAACGTAAGGTTCTATAAAAAAACCAAACGTATCTATACGAATTTTTTCGGGTCTGGAAAATTTTTCCGAAAAAGCATATAAGAGCGTTGCCGCCTTGCGCCCGCCGCGCGGGCGGCATTTTTCGCCGCCGCCGCTGTCCGTTCGGCGTGCCGCCAAAGGCGGCCTGAGCGAGCCGGAAACCACGTTTTCCGGCAAACGATCCTCATAAATCGGCCAACGGGCGATTTTTATGAAATGAGCACCAGTTGCGCTTGGGGGGTATCATGACGGAAATCAACGCCCGGCTCCGCCGGCTTATCAAGGAAAAAAGCTGGAAAGAGGCAAAGCAGGAGCTTGGCCACCTTGATGCAATACAATTATTGGAGATAATTGAAAATATTTCCAAGCAGGAGCAGATCGTCCTTTTCCGTCTTATGCCGCGCGCATTGGCGAAGGAAGCCTTCCAGGTGCTTTCCCACGACCGTCAGGAAGATATCATCGAAGGGCTGGCGGCCAACGCCCAGCAACTGGCCGCCCTGCTCAACGACCTGGACCCGGACGACCGCACGGCGTTTTTCGAGGAACTGCCCGGCGAGGTCAGCCAGCGGCTGATGCAGATGCTTTCCGCCGAAGAAAGAGAAATCGCCACCCGTCTGCTGGGATATCCGGAATACAGCATCGGGCGCCTGATGACGCCGGAATTCGTGGCGGTCAGGCCCCAGTACACGGTGCAAAGGACGCTGGAACACATCAGGAGGTTCGGGCGGGATTCAGAGACGCTCAACATTATTTACGTCGTTGACGAGCGTTGGAAGCTGATTGACGATTTGCGGATCAAGGAAATCATTCTGGCCGCGCCGGAGCAGACCATTGCCGAATTGTGCGACGGGCGTTTCGCGGCGCTCAACGCCTACGGCGACCAGGAAGAGGCCGTCAAGGCCTTCAAGTCCCACGACCGGGTGGCTTTGCCGGTGACCGACACGGACGGCACGCTGCTGGGCATTGTGACCGTCGACGACGTCATGTACGTGGCGGAAGAAGAACATACCGAAGACTTCCAGAAATTCGGGGGAACGGAAGGCCTGGACCTGTCCTACACCAGGACTCCCCTGCTGGATATGGTGCGCAAGCGCGCCGGGTGGCTCGTCGTTCTTTTTCTGAGCGAGATGCTGACGGCCTCCGCCATGGGGCATTTTGACGAGGAAATAGCAAAGGCCGTGGTGCTGGCCCTGTTTGTGCCGCTGATCATCTCCAGCGGCGGCAACTCGGGCTCGCAGGCCGCCAGCCTTATCATCCGTTCCCTGGCCCTGGACGAGTTGCGTCTGAAGAACTGGTGGAGCGTGATGCGCAAGGAACTGGTCTCCGGCCTGCTTCTGGGCTGTATTCTGGGGGCCATCGGCTTTATCCGCATCGCCGTCTGGCAGGAAACCGGGCTTTACGATTACGGCGAATACTGGCCGTGGGTCGCGTCAAGCGTTTCGGCCTCACTGGTGCTTATCGTGCTGTGGGGGACGCTTTCCGGTTCCATGATTCCCTTTTTGCTGAAGCGGATAGGCCTGGACCCCGCCACCGCTTCGGCCCCGTTTGTGGCCACGCTTGTCGACGTGACGGGGCTGATCATTTATTTTTCCGTGGCGGCGCTGTTTCTTAGCGGAAAATTGCTGTAACCCGCGCCGGGCGGGGCTGTTTTTCCGCCCCGCCTGCCGTTTTGCGTTGCTTTTACGAGGGTTTGGTGTCATACCCGGCTTGATGCAAACGCCCCTGCGACTCGTCCAGGTCGTCAACGTGCGCTGGTTCAACGCCACCGCCTGGTACGGACTGTTTCTTTCCCGCCTGCTGCGGGAGGCCGGGCACCGGGTTCTGGTGCTCGCTCCCAAAGATACCGAGTGCTTTGAGCGCGCCCGCGCAATGGGCCTTGAGCCGCTTGCGGCGGACCTGAACAGCCCTTCTCCCCTTCGCCTGACTGCGACGCTGCGGCGTCTGCGCGGCATCGTCGGTGATTTTTCGCCCCAGGTGGTCAACTGCCACCGGGGCGAAGGTTTTTTACTCTGGGAACTGCTGCGCGGCCTGGGGCACAATTTCGCCCTGGTGCGCACCAGGGGAGACCAACGCCCGCCCAAGAACAACGCGCCCAACCGCTTACTTCACCGACGGGCGGATGCCCTGATCGCCACCAACTCCCGCACCGCCCGCGCCCTGGCCGGCCTGGGCGTGCCGGACGAACGCATCCACACCATCCTCGGCGGCGTGGATGAGACGGTCTTTTCATTTGACGCCCAAGGCCGCGAGCGGGTACGGGCCGAATTCGGCCTCACTCCGGAACACTTCGCGCTCGGCTTGCTGGGCCGCTTCGATCAGGTCAAAGGGCAAATCGAACTGTTGCGCGCCCTGGCCGGACTGCGCTCCCGCATTCCCGCCCCGGCCGCCTCATTCCGCCTGCTGCTCATGGGGTTTGCCACCTCCATGAAACAGGAAGAGGTAGAAGCTGCCATCCGCGAGCTCGACCTTGAAGACACCGTGGTCATCACGGGCAAGCGCCCCGACGTGCCGGCCTGCCTGAGTGCCTGCGACCTGGGGGTGATCGCCTCGCAAGGGTCCGAAGCCATCGCCAGGGCGGCCTTTGAATTGATGGCCTGCGGCGTGCCCCTGGTCGGCACGGATGTGGGGGTGATGCCGGATCTGCTGGAGCCGGAGGCCGTTGCCCCGGCGGGTGACGCCCCGGCCCTGGAAGCCCTGCTGGAACGCGCCGTCGCTCCGGAGTTCCGCGCCCGCCTGCGCCGGCGCCAGAGCGCCTTGATTGCCGGCCTGACTTCCCGCAATTTTCTGGACCGCACCCTCGCGACCTATGTAACCGCCATGCAACGGCGCGGCCTTTCCGCCCCGCCCAAATAAAGGACCCCGCCATGATCCTGTTCGCCAGCGACAACAACTCCGGCGCTCACCCGCGTATTCTCGACGCCCTGCACCGCGTCAACCACGGCCGGGTATCTTCTTACGGCGAGGACCACTGGACCGGTGAGGCCGTGGAGGTGCTCCGCTCCCACTTCGGCCCGGGCGCCCGCCCCTGGTTCGTGTTCCTGGGCACTGCGGCCAACGTCCTGGGCCTGAAGAGTATGCTCCGTTCCTACCAGGCCGTAATCTGCCCGGATACGGCGCACATCAACACCGACGAATGCGGCGCGCCGGAAACCATCATCGGCGGCAAGCTGGTGGTGGTGCCCTCGCACAACGGCAAGGTCAACCTGGAAGAGTGCTCCCACAAGCTGATTTTGCGTGAGGCCGTCCACCACCCCTACCCCAAGGTGCTTTCCATCACCCAGTCCACCGAGTGCGGCACCCTGTACACCATTGACGAGTTGAAAGAGATCTCGGCCTTCTGCCGGGCCAACGATCTCTGGCTGCACATGGACGGCGCCCGCCTGTGCAACGCCGCCGCGGCCCTCGGGGTCGGCCTCAAAGAGATGACCGCCGATGTGGGCGTGGACGTGCTGTCGTTCGGCGGCACCAAAAATGGGCTGATTTCCGGCGAGGCGGTGATCTTTTTCAACCCGCAACTCGGTGAAGACTTCAAGTACATGCGCAAGCAATACATGCAGCTCGGCTCGAAGATGCGCTTTGTGGCCGCGCAGTTCATCGAATACCTCAAGGACGGCCTTTGGCTGGAAAACGCCCAAAAGGCCAACCGGGCCGCCAAGCGCCTGGCCGACGGCATCAGCGGCCTGGAACACATCAACTTCGTCTACCCGGTCGAAGCCAACGCCCTGTTCGTGCGCCTGCCGCAAAAGGCGCTGGACGCCCTGGCGAAAAACTTCTATTTTTACGTCTCCGATCCGTATGATCAGGAGGGTTTCCCCGCGGGCAGGCCGATGATTCGCCTGATGACCTCTTTCGACACCACGGATGACGAAGTCGACGCCCTGATCGAGGCCATCCGGGCTCTGTAGAATTGTAGAAGTTTTTACTCCGACGCGCGCGGAGATTCCCTGCGCGTGGCTGAACAGGGTTGCGGCAATACGCTTGTACAGGCAATTGACAAAGGTACATTGCTTCAAAAGACTTTGGGAGGATGCCATGAACGTGCTGAAAATGACGGATCTGGACCTGGCCGGCAAACGCGTGTTGCTGCGCGAAGACCTGAATGTTCCGATCAAAAACGGCAAAGTCGCCTCCGACGCCCGCCTGACGGCCGCATTGCCCGCCATCCGCCGCGCCCTCGGGGCCGGGGCGGCGGTGATCCTGCTCTCACCCCTGGGCCGGCCGACGGCAGGCGAATACAGCGAGGAAAACTCCCTGGCCCCGGTGGCGGCGCGCCTCTCCGAGTTGCTCGGCACGGAGGTGCCGCTGTGCCGCGACTACCTGGATGGCGTCGCCGTGCAGCCCGGCCGGGCCGTGCTGTGCGAAAACGTGCGTTTCAACAAGGGCGAGAAAAAAAACGACCCGGCCTTGAGCAAACGCTACGCCGCCCTGTGCGATATTTTCGTTATGGACGCCTTTGCCACCGCCCACCTCGCCAAAGCCTCCACGTCCGGGGAGACGGAGTTCGCCCCCACGGCCTGCGCCGGCCCCCTGCTGGCCGCCGAATTGGAGGCCCTGGGCAAGGCCTTTGCCCACCCCCGCCGGCCGCTGGTGGGCATCATCGGCGGTTCCAAAGTCTCCACCAAGCTCACGGTGCTCGATTCCTTGAGCAGGAAGGTTGACCGGCTGATCGTCGGCGGCGGCATCGCCAACAATTTCCTCAAGGCCGCGGGGTATGAGATCGGCACCTCCCTGTGCGAGCCGGAGCTTGTCGATGAAGCGGCCCGGCTGATCGCGGCCGCCAAGAACGCCGGAGGGGAAATCCCCCTGCCTGTCGACGTTGTCGTCGGCCAGGCATTTGACGCCGATACTCCGGCCGAGATCAAGGCCGTGAGCCAGGTAGGCCCCACGGACATGATTCTGGACATCGGCCCCAAAACAGCCGCCGGCTACGCGGATCTTATCGCCAAGGCCGGCACCGTTCTCTGGAACGGGCCCGTGGGCGTCTTCGAGATGCCCAAGTTCGCCGAGGGCACCAGGGCCGTGGCCAAAGCCGTGGCCGAAAGCTCCGCGTTTTCCGTGGCCGGCGGCGGCGACACCCTGGCCGCTGTTGAAGCCTTCGGCGTGCGGGATAAAATCTCGTATCTTTCCACCGCCGGCGGGGCCTTTCTGGAATTTCTGGAAGGCAAAATCCTGCCCGCCGTTGCCGCGCTGGAAAAGCGGGCGTAACAACATCAGACCATTACAGGAGCGCTTCCGAGTTTCTACGGCCGGAAGCGCCCCCAACGCAATCTCCCAGAGGTCAACACGTGTCCAACCCATTTCTTGAATCGGCCTTCACCCCGCCCCTCCCGTTCCGCAAACGCCGGCCATTCCTGTTCTGGGGCGGCGTCATTCTGGCGATTCTGATTTGCAACAGCGGCTTCCAGGCCCTGCGCAACGGCCCGCTGCGCGGCCCCCTGGTGGGGGTCATTCATGTGAACGGCGTAATCCTCGAGTCTGCGGAGATCACCGCCTTCGCCGACGAACTGCGCCTGGACGACAAGGTCAAGGCCGTGGTCGTGCGCGTCAATTCTCCCGGCGGCGGCGTGGGCCCGTCGCAGGAAATATACATGGCCGTCAAGCGCTTGGCCGAAGCCAAGCCCGTGATCGTTTCCATGGGTTCCACGGCCGCGTCGGGCGGCTACTACATCGCCGTGGCCGGCAGGGAAATCTACGCCATGCCCTCCACGCTGACCGCGAGCATCGGGGTCAAGATGCAGGTGCCCAACGCCGAAGAGCTGATGCGCACCATCGGGCTTTCCTCCAAGACCCTGGCCACGGGCGCTCTC
Source organism: Desulfovibrio sp. (assembly GCA_031549405.1). Classification (GTDB taxonomy): domain Bacteria; phylum Desulfobacterota; class Desulfovibrionia; order Desulfovibrionales; family Desulfovibrionaceae; genus Frigididesulfovibrio. The sequence goes on along the minus strand of JAVBPV010000010.1, from coordinate 18,409 downwards.
AAAGACGCCGGGAACATCACCCGGGAAATGACCCCGGAAGAGGAAGCGTATTTTCAGTCCCTGATTACCGGTATGTTCGACGAATTCGTCAAGGCCGTGGCCCAGGGGCGCAAGCTTTCGGAAGAGGACGTCCGCGCCCTGGCCGACGGCCGGGCCATGACCGGTCGCCAGGCCATGGAGGCCGGCTTGGTCGATGTCATGGGCGACATGCACGCGGCCGTAAAGCGGGCAGCGGAACTGGGCGGCCTGCCCGCGGACGCGCGAGCGGAGCTTCTGGAAGGCCCCGTGCCGCCGGACTCCCTGCTGCGGGATCTCGCCGGGGCACTCATGCGCGCGGGCTTCGAGCGCCAGGCCGAACTGCAACAGGCCCAGTTCTTCTATTAAGACCGGCATGGAGGTGAACGTGCGCTGCTTCGGCCTGTTGCTGCATGTATCTTCCCTTCCCTCTCCGTACGGCATAGGGGATCTGGGACCGACGGCCCACAGGTTCGCGGAGACGCTCGCCGCCGCCGGAGGCAAAGTCTGGCAGTTCCTGCCGACAACGCCCACCGCGACCTTTATCGGCAACTCGCCTTACTCCAGCCCGTCGGCCTTCGCGGGCAACCTGTTGTTCATCAGCCCGGAAGCGCTTGTGGCCGAGGGGCTGGTCTCTCCGGCCGACCTCGACTGCGTGGGCTGTTGCGCGCCGGATGCTTTTACCTGCCCGTCCGGCCGGGTGAATTTCCCCGCCGTGACCCGTCACCGGGAGCACATGCTCCGGGCCGCCTTCGAGCGCAACGCCCACCGCCTGTCGGAATCTCCCGGTTTCGCCGCCTTCCGCCGCCTGCACGAGCACTGGCTGATTGAGTATGCGCGCTTCGTCTCCCTGAAGGAAGAGCACGGCGGCGCGGCCTGGTTCCAGTGGCCGGAACAGTACAAACGACGCGATCCAAAGGCGTTGGAACGCTGGGACGCCCATGCGGCCCCGGCGATCCTGCGCGAGTGCTTCAGCCAGTATCTGTTTTTCCGGCAGTGGGAGGCTTTGCGCGGCCGGTGCCGGGAACTCGGCCTCAAACTCATGGGCGACGTGCCTATTTATGTCACCCACGACAGCGCCGACGTGTGGGCCGCGCCGAAGTTTTACCACCTGGATGCGGACCTCGCTCCGATCACCGTGGCGGGTGTGCCGCCGGACTACTTCAGCGCCACAGGCCAGCGCTGGGGCAACCCCATTTACAACTGGAACGTCCTGAACAAAGACGGCTTTTCCTGGTGGAAACGGCGCGTCGCCCACAACCTGCTGCTTTGCGACGTGCTCCGCCTGGATCACTTCCGGGGGTTCTGCGGGTACTGGGAGGTTCCGGCCGAGGAGGAAACCGCGATCAGGGGCCGCTGGCGCGGGGCGCCGGCCGGTGCCTTCCTGCGTTCCCTGCGGGAGCATTTCGGCGACCTGCCGTTTGTGGCCGAGGATCTGGGCGTGATTACCGACGACGTGCGCGAAATCATGCGGGCCTTTGATCTGCCCGGTATGCACGTGCTCCAGTTCGCCTTTGCCGGCCCCAATCCGGCTCACAACACCGCCGCGCCCCATCTACATGCGGCCCGTTCCGTTGTCTACACCGGCACCCACGACAACCCGCCCACCCGACAGTGGTTCGTCGATGCCGGCTCCGACGAACGGCACAACCTGCTCCGCTACGCGGGCCGGGAGACGGGGGAAGATGACGCGGCCGCCCTGCTCGCCCGTCTGGCGTTTGCCTCTCCCGCCGACCTGTGCATCCTGCCTGTCCAGGACGCCCTCAATCTGGGCTCCGAGGCCCGCATGAACACGCCCGGCCTCGCGGCCGGCAACTGGGAATGGCGGCTTGAGCGTGAAATGACTTCCACAGACTTCGCCCTGCTCCGTGATCTGGCCGAAATTTACGGCCGCCTGCCCGACAAGGCTCCGGATACCGGGCTGCCCCCGAATTACTGCGATCGGTGAGCCGCCGCCGAGCCGGTTGACGCGCCCGCCCCACCTTCACTCCACTCCCCTGCGGCCCCCGGCCCGTCACCTCTCTGAATGCAGATCCTCCAGGGATTTACCCGTGGTATCCTCTGAGGAAAAGATCAGCAGCGGTATGGGCAGCAGGAGCAGGATTCCCGAAATGATATAAAACCCCGGTCTGCCGTATGCCTCGGCTATCCAAAAAGCCGGGAACTGGAACAAAACGATGATCAAACGCCCGAATCCCTGCGCCATCCCCACGGCCGTGTTGCGGATCCGAGTGGGGAACGATTCCGCCGTGTATGTGAACATGACGAAGGTCGCGCCCATAATCCCGAGCACATTGATGATCCCGAAAGGAATCAGAAAGGCGGAATCCGCCGGACAGTAGCCATAGCCAAGGGAACCGAACCCGGCGAGGGCCAGTTGCACCATCAGGCAGCGGCCGCGCCCCAGGGAATCCATCAGGTAGGCGGCGGGCAGGCAACCCACGGGAACGGCCATGGTGATGCAGGCCGAGATCCACAATGCGCGCTCCAGGCCGAGTTCGGCATCCAGCAGGCTCGTGGGCCATAGCAATTGCAGGAAAATAGCCGGGGTGGTGATGCCGTATAAGGCGAGTTGCGCCAAAAAACGAGCCCGGTAGGCCCGACCGAAGAGCATCCCCAGAGCGCCCCGAACCGACAGGGCTTGCCGATTATCCCAGAGATGCGAAAGGTCGATGTCGCGGCCGGAAAGTTGGCGCATAACGATTTCCGCCTCCGCAAGCCGTCCCCTGCCGAGCAACCAGCGCGGCGACTCCTTCAGGAAACCCAGCGCCAGGAAAAACGGCAGCAGCCCCAAGCCGCCGGCATACAAAATGTAGCGCCAGGCCTCGGGCGCAATCGGCACCGTGGCCCAGGAAAGCACCGCCACCAACGGCGCGGCGGTAAAGCCCACAGTGGCGATGATGCCCTGCCACTTGCCCCTGCTTCGGGCGGGCGTGATTTCCGCAAGGTAGGCGTTGGTCACGACCATGACGGAAAGGAGCCCGTACCCGGTCAAGCCACGGGTCAAAATAAAGCTCCACTGTTCGCCCGCCAGACCGTTCAACATCCCGGCGACAGAAAACACCACCAGTGAAACCAGGAGCATAAAGCGCCTGCCGCAGCGATCGGACAACACGCCGGTAATCGCCGCCCCAAGGCTCTGCCCGAGGAAAAAACTCACGCCCACGGTTGAGATGAACCGGTAGCCTTCACTTGTGCCCAACTCCAGAGTGCGGACAAAGGCCGGGGCAAGAAAGGTGAAACTCCAGTTGCAGTATTGCTGAAAAAAATAAACCAGCATCATCAGGCAAAAGAGAATGACTTGGGCCTCCGATAGGGGCAAGCCGTCAAAATACGTATTTTGGAAGCGCCCTCCGGAAAGGCGCGGGCCGGGTTCCGGCATATTGTGTCTCCTGAAATGTCGCCCGCTCACGGGGGCGTTTTCCGCCACCGACTCTCCGTCCAAAACGGCACCCTCTCCCGCTTCCGGCTTCATCTCGGGCTCAGGCGTCATAAGGCCCGATCCCGACAGACTTCCAGAATAGCCCGGGCGAGAGACTCCTGCACCACAGGTTTGGAGACGTACCCATCCATGCCGCAGGCCAGGTAGCGTTCCTTGTCCCCCTTCAGGGCGTGGGCCGTCATGGCTATGATGGGAACGCGCTTTGCCGGGCGGGCTCGTTCTTCATACGCGCGTATCTTCGTCACGGCCTGGACGCCGTCGAGGACGGGCATCTGAATATCCATAAGCACCAGATCGAACTCCTCCTCCTCAAGCGCCCGGACGGCCAGCCTGCCGTTCTCGACAACCCGGACGGAGTGCCCGAGCTCCCGCAGCAGGCGAAACGCCACGATTTGGTTGATCTCCATGTCCTCGGCCAGAAGAACGCGCAAGCCGGCCTGGCCGCTGCCCGTACCTTCCGCCCCGAGGCGGTTCACAGGCGGAGCCATGCTCTCCCGAGCATTCAGGGCGGAGGCCATGCTCTCCAGCAATTCCTCGGGACGCACAGGCTTGGTCAGGCAGGCCCGGAATATGCCGCGGCAACGCACGTCCAAAGGCCGGCTGCCGGAAGAAAGCATGAGCACCGGGGTGGCGTCGAGCAACCGGTTCGCCGACATCTCCTCGATGAGGGCCAAGCCGCCCTTGTCGGGCATTTGCAGCTCCGAGAGCACAATCTCGAAGGGAGCCCCGGCTTCCGCGGCCGTGCGCAGCATCCTCATAGCCGTGGTCACGTCCGGCGCCGATCGCGGCCGCAGCCCCCAGGCCCGTGTCTGCTCGAACAGAATGGTTCCGCTGGTTGTGTTGTCGTCCACAATCAATACTCTTTTGTCACGCAGGGCCTGAATCGAGGCGGATTGCCGGGGAGGAGGGGCGTCCGCGCTGAAGGGCAGAGTCAGATCCATAAAAAAGGTACTGCCCCGGCCATGAACGCTCCGGACCTCAAGACGGGAGCCCATGAGCGCGGCCAGACGGGAGGAAATGGCCAAGCCGAGCCCTGTGCCGCCGTACTGTCGCGAGGTGGAGGCATCCGCCTGCTCGAATGCGCCGAAAATTGTGCGACAGATGTGCTCGGGAATGCCGACACCCGTGTCCGACACCGCGATGCGCAGCGACACGCCGGCATCACCGCGCGAGAGAGACTCCACCCGCACCGTCACCTCGCCGGCGTTGGTGAACTTGATGGCGTTGCCGACCAGATTGAGGACGATTTGCCGAATCCGGGCCGGGTCTCCCATCAAGTGTTCCGGCACATCCGGCAGGACATGAATCAGAAGCTCAACACCCTTTTTGCCGGCAATGGGAGCAAGCCCTTTAACCGCCTCAAAAATAGTGTTGCGCAATGAAAAAGGCACATTTTCCAGAGTAATTTTTCCGGCCTCTATCTTGGAAAAGTCCAGCACATCGTTGAGAAGAGTCAGCAGACCGTCGCCGCCGGCCTTGAGCGTGGCGGCCATAGAAGCCTGCTCCGGAGTCAGGTTGGACCGCAGCAGCAAATCCGCCATGCCGATAACCCCGTTGAGGGGCGTGCGTATCTCGTGGCTGATATTGGCCAGAAAATCGCTTTTGCTCCGGCTGGCTTTTTCCGCCACTTCCTTGGCCTCGAGCAGGCCGGCCTCCATCCGTTTGCGGCGGGAGGCATCCACAAGCACCCCTCCGACCCCCTGCATCTCTCCATCCTGCCCGATGATGGGAAACAATTGCAGGGAAAAACGGCGTTCCGGATCAGCGCGGTCCAGGCAACCAACATCCAGTTCCCGGCTCTTCCGGTTCTCCATGACCTCCGTCTCTTGTTCCTCCAGAAAAGCGGCCATATCCAGGGGCAGAATATCCCGGAATGTTTTGCCGGCCAGGGCTTCCTCCGGCTCGCGCAGAATGTCGGCCACATACTTGTTGACCTGCAGGAATTCATGGCCGGGATTTTTCACAAACGCGCCGGCATCGATGTTATCCATAAATGCCTGCAATTCGCGCCGCCGCAAGACCACCTCCGCCGTGCGGGCGGCGACGCGGTATTCCAGATCGCCGCCGAGCTCCCGCAGGGCGGCTTCATCCTTCAAGCGCTCGATGACCCGACGCCGCATCGCCCGGCCTACCAGCAAAAAAGCGGATATCCCCAAGCACCACAAGCCGGCGTGCAGCCAGAACAAACGCCGCACCTGCCGGCGCGCGCCTTCCCAAAGCGGCTCCATCGGAACGGCCACCTCCACCAGGGCCGGGGCAGGCGCCACCTCGGACCCGTGGCAGGAAGCGCAGGACGAACCTCCGGGCAGCGGCCGTAAAACACGCAAGTACGGCCGGCCGGACAGGGCGGCTACCTCCGCCACCTCACGGATGAACCCTCGCTCCATGAGCGCAAGGGCGCGATGCGCCCAGGCATCCGAAGCGGACATACCCGGCGACCCCCGGCCGACAATCCGCGCCAGGATACCTCTGCCGTGATCGAACGGCAGATGAGCCGAAGCGCTTGGCGTTTTGCGGGAGAGGGGAAAGGAAGCGTAATCCTTGGCAAGAATCAGGCCCGCCAGCCTGTGGGCCGTTTCGTCGGGTTTTTGGTAGACGGCGGTCAGGCCGAACCAGAAGGAAAAGACGATGAGCAGCGTCCAAAAAACGACAAGCAGGGACGTGTGGGCTGAAAGCCACAGGGTCTCATGTTGCGTGAACCGCGGCGCTCCTTCAAGAAAAGAGAACCGCAAGGGTATGGGGCCGGATCCGGCAGCCATCGGTGTAACCTACCAATTTTTTCAACGGGACGGATGCTGCGACAGATCTACAAATAATAGCTTACCACGCGTGAAAAGACAAATACTTCAAGGCGGGACGCCGCCGGCGTTCCGTCGGCCGGGGCTTGCCCCCGCAATCCGGCTTGTATACAAGAGCACTTGGAAGCCATTCTATAAGTGAAATTTTTGTTCTCCGCCAAAGAAAGCGATCTTCCGCTGGAAAATGGAACAGCGCGGGACGAAAAAACGGCGGGAGGCCACATGCCTGATCCAAAACTGGAGTTCTCCGTAGGCGGTATGCATTGCGCCGCCTGCTCGGCCCGGATCGAGCGGGTGGTGGGAGCCATGCCCGGGGTGGCCCGCGCCGCCGTGAACCTGCCCTTGGGGCAGGCCGTGGTTGAGCCCGCCCCCGGAGCCGACGCGCAAATCCTTGCGCCGGAAATCATCCAGGCGATCGAGCGTCTCGGCTTTACGGCCCGGCGGACGGAAGGCGGGGCCGACCCGGCCTCCGCCCTGGAACGCTGGGAACAGCGCCGCAACGACGAGGACACCGAACTGGCCGGGCGTAAGCGCGACCTGTTGCCCGCCCTGGGTTTCGCCGTGCCGCTCCTGATTCTCTCCATGGGCGAAATGGCGGGCCTGCCCTTGCCCGACATTTTCTCGCCGGCCGTGAACCCGGCCAATTTCGCCCTGGCCCAGCTCGCGCTGTGCCTGCCGGTCATCTGGTCCGGCCGGCGCTTTTTCCTGCGCGGCCTGCCGGCCCTTGCCCGCAAAAGCCCCAACATGGACACCTTGGTCGCCCTCGGCACCGGCGCGGCCTTTTTGTTCAGCCTCTGGAACACCGTCATGACGCTGTTCCCGGGCGCGGCCTCCCCCTCACCGGAACATTTTGTCCGGCCGGGAGAAGGCGAAGGACTGTGGGCGGCCCTGTTCGGCAGCGGGCACGCCCTCCACGGCCCGGAACTGTATTATGAATCGGCCGCGGTGGTCATCGCCCTGGTTTCCCTCGGCAAGTATATGGAAATCCGTTCCCGCCGGCGGGCTTCAGAAGCTCTCAAAGGGCTGCTTGACCTGACGCCGGAAACGGCCCTGCGGCTCACGCCCGGCGAAGAGACGAACGAAAACGCCCCGCGCGAAGAAGTGCCCGTAGCGGCCCTTGTGCCGGGAAACACGGTGCTGATACGCCCCGGCGGGCGCATTCCCGTGGATGGCGTTGTGGTTTCCGGCTCTTCACATGTGGATGAATCCATGCTCACCGGCGAAAGTATGCCCGTGGCCAAGAAGGCCGGGGATCCACTCGCGGGCGGCACCATGAACCAGAACGGCGCCCTGGTCATGCGCGTGGAGCGGGTGGGCGCGGACACGGTCCTGGCCCGGATCGTCACCTTGGTGCAGGAAGCGCAGGCCGCGAAAGCCCCCATTGCCGGGCTGGCCGACAGGGTGAGCCTGTATTTTGTTCCGGCGGTCATCGCCGCCGCCGTGTGCGCCGGTCTGTTCTGGTGGTGGCACGCGGGTGACGGGGCCTTCGCCCTGCGCATTTTCGTGGGCGTGATGGTTATTGCCTGCCCCTGCGCCATGGGTCTGGCCACCCCTATGTCGATCATGGTCGGCACCGGCCGGGCGGCCCAACTCGGGGTGCTGTTCAAAAACGGCACGGCCTTGGAGTACGCCTCCCGCCTGAGTGTCATGGTCTTTGACAAAACCGGCACCCTGACCGAAGGCCGGCCGGCCGTGACCGCGATCATCCCCCTGGACGCCGAAGGCCGGCCCGACCCCACGGGCGACGCCCTGAGGGCGCTCCGCCTTGCGGCCGCCCTTGAGAATTCCTCCGAGCACCCCCTGGCCCGCGCCATCGTGCGCCGGGCCGAGGAGGAAAAACTCTCCCCCCCCGCCCCGACCCGTTTCACGGCCATTCCCGGCAAGGGAGTGGAAGGTGAAGTCCCCGGAGAGGCCGGCGTCATCGTTCTGGGCAACCTGGCCTTGGCCCGGGAGCGACTGCGCGGCGGCGAAGAACACGCGCGCAATCTGGAAGCGGTCGCCGCGAAACCGGCGGCGGAGGGCAAAACCCCGGTCTTCCTGCTCACCGGCGGCCGGCCGGCGGCCTGTCTCGTCGTGGCCGACCCCGTGCGCCCGGAAGCCCCGGCAATCATCCACCTGGTCAAAGAGTTGGGCATCACCCCGCTGATGCTCTCCGGCGACAGCCTGGCCACGGCCCGCGCGGTGGCCGCCGGCCTGGGCATTGAGCAGGTCACGGCCGAGGTGCTGCCCGACCGGAAGGAAAGCGAGATCCGCGCCCTGCGGGATAAAGGCGAAACCGTGGGTATGGTCGGCGACGGCATCAACGACGCCCCGGCCCTGGCCCGGGCTCATGTGGGCATGGCCGTCGCCGGGGGCATCGACGTGGCCGTTGAAACCGGTGACGTGGTGCTGATGCGCCACGGCCTCACCGCCCTGCCCGCCGCTTTGGCCGTAAGCCGGGCCGTGATGCGCAACATTCGGGAAAATCTTTTCTGGGCCTTCGGTTACAACGTTATCGGCATCCCCTTCGCGGCCGGGGTGTTTTTCTACTTCGGCGGCCCGGCCCTCTCGCCCATGCTCGCGGGCGCGGCCATGGCCTTGAGTTCCGTGTCTGTCGTGGGCAACGCCCTGCGGCTGCGTTTCTTCACCCCCAAGGAGCAGTTGTGAGCGGCGCTTCCCCCTCTCCCCGCCGGCCCCTGCCGGCCGTGCCGTTGCTGTTTTTACTGCACCTGTATGCCTGGGCGCTGCTTCTCGGTGGGATTTGCCTGAGCGTCCTCCAGCCCCTGCTGTTCGAGTCCTATTATTATGCGTCGGACGAAAGTGTTCTTGTCTTGCTCGGAGTCGCGGCGGCGGCGGCCTGGGTAATTTTTCTGATCCGCGGCTTTCACACCAGGGCGGCCACGATCCGCAGGCGTTGTCGGATATTCTGCTGGGCCGGCCTGATCCTGGGGATCCTCTTCCTCCTGGCGCTTGGCGTTCTTTCCGGCTTGCTCGGTTCCCGCGACGCGAGACTCTTCTCATTCTTCGGCTTGGCGGAGCTGACCTTCTACGCCACCTGCCTCTATTACTTCAGCGTTTCCGCGGAAATCGATCGCGCTTTCAACCCTGCATCCGCATAAAGACGTTGTTGCTTACCGCAAACGAGACGGCCCCACCCGAGCGTTCGGAGGGGGCCGTCTCGATCTTTCAACAACCGTCAGAGCGTTTTGCAGACATCCACCCAGCCGGCCGCGCCGGATGCGCGAAACAGCTCGTCCACGCTCAACTCCACCAGAGCGTTGCAGGCTCCGCCGGCTGGATAGACCACGTCAAAGCGGCGGATGGAGACATCCAGATAGACGTCCGCCGGCCGGCCTTCCAGGGCGAAGGGACATACTCCGCCCACGGCGTGGCCGGTCATGGCCTCGGCTTCTTCATGGCCGAGCATCTTCGACTTGACCCCAAAAACGTCCTTGAACTTCTTGCCGTCGATGCGGGCGTCACCGGCGGCCGCCACCAGGATGCAGCGCGGCCCGTCCGATCCGTCTTTGCCCCGAAAGGAAAGGGTTTTAACGATCCGGGCGTTTTCCACACCGATGGCCGCGGCGGCCAGATCCACCGTGGCGCAAGACTCGGCGCACTCGCGCAGGCGCCCGCCAAGGCCAAAGGCCTCCAGGTGCGTTCGGACCGTATCCACAGACATACGGAGCTCTCCCGTCTTACGCCTCGAACCCGATAACCCGCACAGCCGCTTTCACCTCTTCAGGGGAGGCCGGGGCGGCGGGGTCGGCATCCTTCCACGCGGCTTCGCCTTTTTGCAGATCAACCACCACCTCGGACGTGCCGGGCACGGCGGAGACGGCCTTGGTGACGGCGCTGACGCAGTGGCCGCAGCTCATGCCTTTTACTGAAATCGTCGGCATAGGTTCCTCCTGAAATACCTGCCGGTGAGCAGGGATTCTTATTACAATTGATTCCCAATTTCTTTTCTTATCCTACACCTGAAACAGCCCGGAGGCAATGATGAAGGGAACAAGGCGCGGTGTTCCCGTCTCTGTGGCTCGGCATGGTCGATTTTGCCGCCTTCTTTTCGGGGTAAGGCGCGCGCTTCGATACATAAACCACGCTGCCGGAATCAAAATGTCGATTCCGGCCGGGTTTGGCACGGGCTTTGAAAATATCCGGGCCAAGGAGCCCGATCATGCAATTTTTGCCTTCATCCTCCACGGACTACGCCTCGGCGGTCGCGCCTTTCATGGAAAAGGCCCAGGATGCCTATAACCGCTCCCAGAGCGACTCCTCCTTCAACGAAGTTCTTTCCTCGTTCATTGAAGAAGGACGAGAGGACTACACCGGCCTGCCGCAGGGCTTCGACGCTCTGGAGCAGGAAAACGGCACCCTGGATCGCGCCGGCACAGGCCTTTTGCAAAAAGCCCTGAAGAAGCGTGGCGCCCAAGAGGCGAGCCTGGAAACCCTGGATCAACTCCTGGCCGCCGGCGGTCCCATGACCGTGGGGCGCATCTTCGCGGCCCTTTCCGGCTCGTCCCGGGTTTCTCCGGAGCTGGAGGGCCAGGAACGCCTCGATTTCCAACAGGCCATGAAGAAACTCGGGTTCAGCGCCGACGAGGCCGAAGACCTGCTGCACCTTTCCGACAAGGGCGGCGGCGCGGCCATGTGGCGCAAGATCAGCGGCAAGATGGGCGACCTGGACCAGATGGAACTGCACGGCGGGGAACTCTCCGCCATCCTGAAAGGTCTGGATGTTTCCGATGCCGTGAAAAAACAGATTCAGAAACTTCTGGGCGAAGGGCAAAGCGCCGTTCTTTCCCGTGAGCAGATGGAATCCCTTCTGGCCGAAGCCGGACGGGAACTCGCGGCCAAGGATCTGGCCTCCGGCACAGTGCGCAAGCAGATGCGCGCCGCAATGGAGGAAGCCCTGGCCGAAGCCAAACTCAACAAGAAGGCCGACCCTTCCTCCGACGCCAAAGGAACCCGCCTGAGCGATGTTTCCGAGGCCATGATGCACAACTCCGTCAACAAGAAGATCGATGCCGGCCTGAACGATACCGCCGGGCGCGACTCGTCCGGCAACTCCCACCGGGAAGACCCGGGCTTCGTCCGCGACGGCATGGGCCGGGCCGAGCGCATCATGGCCAAGAACACCTCGCAGGCCGAGAGCGCCCCGGTGAAAAAGAGCGCGGCCGAGCAGATCCTGAACCGGATGATGGACCGCATCGACGCCGCCGCGCACGCCCAGGCCGCCCCGCAGGAAGGCGTCGCGCCGCGGGCCCAGGCCGCCGAGACGTCCGGACGCTACAGCCGGGAAATTTTTACCCAGGTCGAACAGGGCATGATGACCACCTTCGCCAATGGCGGAGGGCGCTTGAACCTGCAACTCAACCCGCAGGAACTCGGCCAGGTCACCCTGCTGCTGTCGGTGCATAACGGCGAAGTGCGGGCGACCATCCGGGCCGAGAACCCGGAAAGCGCCGCCGCCATCTCGGAGCAATTGCAGCAGTTGCGCTCCTCCCTGGAAGAGGCCGGCCTGAAAGTTGCAGAATTGGATGTGCAGACCGGACTTCGGGAAGATTTTACCGCCCAGGACTGGAACGGCGCCGAGCAACACAACCTGATGCAGGACGCCGAAGAGCGCGCCAGAATGCGGCGCCTCGCCGGGCTCAGGCGGGAAGCGGCTTTGACCGATGCCGGGCAAACGGAAATCACCACGACGCAAGCCGGCCGCGAAGGCCTGCATATCGTCGCGTAAGGAAAGCACCCATGTCGTACGCAACAGAAAATATTCTCGGCAACTACGAGAAGGCGGTCTCGGCCGCCACTTCCGGGACCAGCCGCACCGCCTCGGACAAGGACATGTTCCTGAAGCTGCTGGTGGCCCAGCTTTCCCACCAGGATCCCTTGAACCCCGTGGAAGACAAGGAATTTGTCGCCCAACTCGCCCAGTTCACGTCAGTTGAGGAGTTGCAGAACATCAACAAGGGCGTGGAAAGCATGAACGCCTCGTTCGTAAAGCAGCAAATCATGAACGCGGCCGGCTTCATGGGCACGCAGGTTTCCGCCAAGGGCGACCTGGTCACCCACAGTGGCGACTATGTCAGCACCCTGTATACGACCATTCCCCAGAATATCGCCAAAGGCACGATTAACGTCTACAGCACCACCGCCGACGGCAAGCCGAGCAAGCTGGTGTTCAGCGACAACCTCGGCGCGGTTTCGGCCGGAACCTATCCGTACACGTGGTCCGGCAAGGACAGCAACGGCAAGGACATGCCGGACGGCACGTATATCATCACGGTTTCCGGGGTCAACAGCGCGGGCGACAACGTACTTATCGGCACCAACTCCGACGGTACCGTGGTGGCGGTGGAGGCCTCCGACGACGGCAACCACTACCTCTACCTCAACGACGGCAGAAAGGTGCGCTTCAACGACGTCCAGTTCATCACCTACCCCAAGACCGAAGAGAAAAAAGACGGCACCGACGACGGCGGGGAAAAGAAGGACGACAAAGCGTAAGCGAACAAATCATAAACGGCGGAACACGCCGGGATACAGCAACCATTCTCCCCACTGGGGAAAACATTCGGAGGGAAACCATGAGTCTTACGGCAAGTATGTGGACCAGCGTGTCCGGCCTGCTCGTGCACGGCGAGAAGATGAACGTCATCGGCAACAACATTTCCAACGTCAATACCGTGGGCTTCAAGGGCGCGCGGATGGACTTCGAAGACTTCGTCAGCCAGTACATCGGCACGGCGGCCGGCATGGGCCAGGTGGGCCGGGGCACGCGTATCGGTATTGTCATGAACAACTTCCAGCAGGGGTCGTTCGAGACCACCACCGAGACCACCGACATCGCCATTTCCGGTAACGGCTTCTTCTGCGTGAAGCCCAAGACCGACAACACCAGCTACTATACCCGGGCCGGCAACTTCCGCTTCGACAAGGACGGCTATCTGGTCGACCCGCACGGCTATGTGCTCCAGGGCTGGCAGGTCGACAACTCGGCCCGCTCCCTGATGGCTTCCACCGGCGCCTCCGCCACCGGCGGCTCGCGGATCATCGGCACCGGCACCCCGCAGGACGTCAAGCTGGATACCTTCAGCTGCGACCCCAAGCACACCAACCACATGACCCTGGACGTCAACCTGGACTCCGGTTCCGGCAACGACAAGTGCGTCAACGACGACTACCCGTTCTTCTCGCTGCTGAACACCTGGGACGCGACCCCCAACGCCATGGGCGAGATTACCCCTCTGGGTTCTCAAACCTACGCGTACCCCCAGACCATTGAAGTGTTCGACGAAGGCGGCCAGCGCCACAAGCTGACCATTTACTTCGACCGGGTCGAGCAGACCCCGAACACCAACATTCAGAACCTCAAGCAGAACGAGATCGTCTGGGAATACGTGGTCACCATGGACCCGGCCGAAGACGTGCGCAACTTCACCAACCCGCCCACCCCGGCGGGCGCGGTGCCGGACAAGTACAAGGGTCTGCTCATGAGCGGCACCATCGTCTTTGACAGCAGCGGCCAGATTAAGGACCAGACCGCTTACGTGCCCACCAGCGAAAACATGGGCAACATGGCCACCTGGAAGGAAGCGCCGATTTCGGCCAACGGTTTCCCGGTGTTCTGCCCCAACTTCTCGGGCCGCGACGGCGCCAGCACCGCCTGGGATGCCGCCGGCACCCAGATCAACAAGAACTCCGACGGGTACCTGATTGAGATGAACCTGGGCCTGCGCAGCAAGACCCCGTATTGGAGCGGCAACGCGCCCACGACCATCTCCGCCTGGACGACCCCCACCGGCATCGACAAGGTCGAGCACGCCCCGACGGGCACCCAGCCCGGCACCTACATCTCCGGCATCGGCGAATTCCAGGCCGAGACCGGCGTGGTCGGCGCGAACAACGTTATTTATTACCAGAAAGACACCGCTGCCGGCGACACGGCGACCACCCCCGGCGAAGTGCTCGACACCGGCAACGTCAACGGCAACGGCGCCACCAAGATTTACCGGCAGAAAGCCACCACATCCGGCGTCGGCACCAACGAGGCCGACGGCGGCAACGGGTATGTATACGGGCAGCAGCAACAGGGCGGCATGTACGTGTTCAACAGCAGCGGCAGCGGTTCCACGCCGGGCTACACGTACCGCTACAACACGGGCACCCTGCAATACGAAGAGTACAACGGTTACCCCGGCGTGTCCACAGGCCTTACCTTCACGGCGGCCCAGTTGGCGGCCTCGAACATCATTGTCACGGCCAGACCCGATATGACCCAGCCGGTTATCTCCGGCATCCCGTCGGCCAGCACCCGTGAAGTGCCCAAGTGCTACCCGGGGACCAACACCCCCATTCCCGGCACCCAGACCTTCAACTATTACGGGATGCAGACCTCGGCGGAAAAGCAGAACAACGCCAGCACCAGCTACACCAACAACAAGGGCAACAACTTCTACGAGCGTTTCGCCTCGCAGGATGGGTACACCTACGGCGAACTGCGCTACGTGACCGTGAGCCAGGACGGCGTGCTGTCGGCCGCTTACTCCAACGGCGTGACCCTGGAATTGTTCCAGATCACCCTGTATGACTTCCCGAGCAAGCAGAACCTGCACCGGGAAGGCGGCAACCTGTTCACCGAGACTCGGGCTTCCGGCCTGCCCACCAGCGGCGCGGCGAACACCGGCAGTTTCGGCTCCACGCAGTCCAACTCCATTGAGCAGTCCAACGTGGACCTGGCCACCGAGTTCGTGCAGATGATCACGACGCAACGTGGCTTCCAGGCCAACTCCAAGTCGATTACCACCGTGGATACGATGTTGGATACGGTTATCAACATGAAGCGGTAAGCATGAAGAGAGGGTGGCGGGTGGGCCGGAGTGTTCGGCCCGCCCCGCCGCGAGAAATCGGACCGGGATGCGGCTTCCGCCCCACCCCTTTCCACCCCGCCCGGTTGTCGGGCAAGAGCCCCGGCGCGAGTTCCCTCCCGCGCCGGGGTTGGCTTTTTAGGGGAAGGCTCTGTATGGAGAGGAGGAAGGAGAGGCCGAGGGCAAAAGAGGTCGCGGCGCGGAGCTCCCGGGTGGCGGAGTGCGCGCCGGTTACGCCGGCGAGCTTTGGTTTGCCGAGGAGATCTGTTGCCCCTCTACGGGGGCCGTGCCCCGCGCACCAGGGCTTAAACAGAGTCGCATAGGCCACCCTTCAGCAACGCTTTGTGGTACAGGGCAAGTTTTGCTCTGATGGGCCAGGCGGCACTGGACCCCACTCCCATCTCGGTGTGGGCGGTCGAGGGCTATAAAAAACGCTTACCTTTTCTTTTGTGCCGCCCTCGCCCGCGCACTGCCCGACCCACTCTTGCGGGCGTAACCACCCGCGTTCGGCAAGACCGATGCGATCCCCTTTCATGAGCGCCTCTTGGTGGCAGGACAAATCCCTTCGGATCTCCTCCGAGGCTGCGGGAGCCTCCTCGACGCAAAGCCGTCTGGGGAGTCTCCCTTCGCGCCCTGCCTGAATGCCATCGGCGCTCTCGCGTTAAAGCTTCACTTGTTGGGTTCCGGTAAACCAAAGGGGCATGGCCGGCTTCCGCCGGAAATGAAGAAGAAATTGCCTGGAGGGCTATTCCCGTTCCTGCATTCCCAGGATGGTCAGCTTGCGGCCGGTGCGGCTGTGGCCGACCAGTTTTGTGGCTGAGGGAAGCAACAGGAGGCAGGCGAGGTAGACGTAGAAGATGAGCCCCGGCAGCGTGGGGACCACAAAATCGGGCATTGTCAGGTCGACGAAGAAAAGACCGTGTGCCACGAGCGCCAAGAGAGGCGGCAGCCCGAGGGCGCGGAGGCGTTTGGTGTCCAGGTAGACCCAGAACAGGCGCAACGGCACGGTCATTGCCGGCAGCATCAATTTGTTTATTGCCTCGGGTGTCCCGGCGTTGACCACATGAAACAGGTCGGGCCGGTGGGCCAGGCATATTTGCCCGATACCGGCGCCCAACAGGAATACCAGCAGTACGCCCTTGAAGTAGTCCATGCGACCGATCCGGCCGGTGACGGAGCCGCAGACTCGGCCGAACCAGGTGCCGGCCTCTCGGGTCGCCTGTTTTCCGGACATGGGGCCTCCTCTTCCGCCGGAGCGCGGGTTACATGTACTTTTCCATGAACGCTTTTTCCGCCTGGGCCGAGCCGATCAGAATCAACTCGTCGCCCTTTTGGATCGGCGTGGCCGGGTCCGGGGGAATATGCATCACGCCATCGCTGCGCAGGGCCATGACGTTGCAGGCCGTGCCGGAGCGGATGCCGCTGTTCAGCAGCGTTTTGCCGATCAGGCTCGCCGATGCCTGGATTTTGAAGATGTTCAGGCCTTCCGTCAGCATGAACACCCGGCCGGGAATGAGCAGGTTTACCACGGTATTTGCCGTGATGCCCGCTTGCGACATCACCAGGTTGGCCCCGGCGTTGTAAAGGGAGGCCACGTTGCGGTCCAGGGTGGCCCGGCTGATGATCTGGATGTCCGGCCGGAGTTTGCGGCAGTATATGGTCAGATAGATGTTCAGGTCGTCGTTGTGGGTGGTGACCACCACGGTCTGGGTGGTCTCAATGCCCGCTTTGCGCAGGACGTCATGGTCCGCCGCGCTGCCGAGCACGTAACGGGGGTCGCCCTTGGGCACGCGCGAGGAACTTTTTTCCACCAGAAAGAAAGGAATGCCGCGCAGGCCCAGATCGCCCGCCACGGCCTTGCCCACCCGGCCGCCGCCGAGAATCAGCACCGGCGGCTGGACCTCGTCCCACTCCGGGCTCATGGCCTTGTCATACATTTCCAGGCTGTCGGCCGTGCCGGCCAGGAGCAGCACGTCGTTTTCGGTGAAGAGCGTGTCCGGTCTGGCGGAAAGATATTGATCGCCCCGCCAGATACCCGCGATGTTCAGGTTGAAACGCCCGCGCAGATCCGCCTCCAGGAGGGTTCGGCCCACCAGGGAGGTGTGCTGGGCCGGGGCTTCGGCAATGCACAGGCCCTCGAACCGGCCGATGGTGTTGGACTGCATGGCCGAGTTGAACACCCGCCGGGCCAGAGCCTTGCCGAGCATCTCGGCGAAATGGAAGACATGGCCCGCCCCGGCCAGGTGCAGGATCTCGCGGGAGTCGTTGTTGTCGATGGTCGCGGCCAGGGGCACGCCGGGCGCGGCTTCACGCACCGTGGCCGCGATGTTGGTGTTTTTCAGGTCGTCGTGCATGGCCAGCACCAGGGCGGCCTTGTCCACCCGCATGTTCCGGTAGCAGGTCGGGTCGTCGAGATCCCCCTGGACCACGGAGTAATGCGCGTCGTAAAGATCAAGGGCCCGGACGGGGTCGTCGATCAACAGGGCATACGGCAGGTGATATTGACGCAGTTTTTCCACAATACTCATGGTCACAGCGCCGCTGCCGGCGATAATCACGTGCCCGGCCGCGTCTTCCGGAAGCTTTTTCGGCATCCGGGCCTTGGTCTGGGCGTCCAGCCAGGGGGAATACACGTAGCGGATGAACGTGAACGGCATGATCAGCATGAACAGAACCACGCCCGAGAGCAGCACCACAATGCTGAACAGCTTGCCGAGATCTCCGGTGAAGGTGATGTCGCCGAAACCCAGGGTGGTCATGACCGTGAGGGTCCAGTAGAGACCGGTCAGGTACGAGTGCGCCTGCCCCTCAAGGGCCATGATAAAATGGAATATGACCGTGTAGACAAAGATAAGAGCCAGCAAAAACAGGAAAAAGCGCAGCATGAAGCGCATGTTGCGCTGATTGCTCTGCCGGCCCGCGAAGAAGGCCATTTGGGAGAATATATACTTCATGTGTTGCTTGAACTTATCGAGGTGTCAGCAAAAACATCCGCCCGGCCAGACGATCCAGCACCAGGGCGGGGTTCACTCCCAGGTTGAGGCTGTCTTGCGCCTCGGCAAGTTCCTCATCCAACATGCGCATCCTGGCCGGCGGCAATTGGGTGAGCGCTCCGGCCAGAGCTCCGATCGGGCCGGCCTGGCGGACGCCCTCCGGCGCGGCAAGGCCGGATACGGCCATTGCCAGGGCGCGCCGGCAGGCGTTGACCAGACCGTGGGCCAGGGGGGCATCCACCGCGCCCTTGGCGGATGTTTCTTTGATCCAGCCTCTGCCGGAAACGGCCATTTCGGCCAGGGCGGCGG
>JAVBPV010000022.1:0-52058 GCA_031549405.1 Desulfovibrio sp. | reverse complement strand
TCACGCCCGTGACCATCAAAAAAGCGTACGTGTTCAAACTGCGCTAGATATAGAGTGTCAACACGTTGTTCACCCTCCGCATAATCGAGAAGCCGGAGGTTTTCTGCCAAGAGCGCTGTGAGGACGCTGAAAATTGTAGCGCTGGGTCTACACAGGCAGGTAAGCCGTTCTTTTCCATGAGCTGGTGTACGTTTGGGCGTATGCCCTGACGCGCGGCGAAAAGGTCGCGGCCGTGATGCACCACAACAGCATGTCAGCATTGGAGCAAATGTCACCACGCTGGCTGAAGGGCATCGCGGCCGCATATATAGATGCAGCCCAAAAGTGGGAAGGGTAGCGCTACAGCAAGCGCGTCCATTGATAGCGGGATGATAGCGGCAACAGAAAAGGAGTTATCCCATTATAGGGATAACTCCTTGATATTTCTGGTGGGCCATCGGTGACTTGAACACCGAACCAACTGATTAAGAGTCAGCTGCTCTACCAATTGAGCTAATGACCCGGACGGCGCTTCCGCTTTGTCCAAAAAGACGATGGGGAACGAAACCTGCCGTTGCGCGACATTGCCGCGCGAAGGGTGTAACTATGCGGTTGGGGCGAAAATGTCAAGCCGGAAAATCCTTCCGTTTGAAATTTTTTTCGCCGGGGGCGGATGTGTACATTCCCCCTGGTATGGCGTACCATCCCCGCAAAATATTTGTTTTTGCCTTTGGATACGGCAGGATCTTGCGATGCGTTTTTTTGCGGGCCTTCTTTTTCTTTTCCTATTCGCCGGACAGGCCTCGGCCTGGGATGGTTCCGCCGCGGCGCTTTCCTGGCAGGGTTTCTCTCTGCCGGAAGGAACTTCGGCGGCATCGTCCTTTGACCGGCAGATCCCCGCGCCCCGCGGCCCCGGCTTGCCCGGTTCCAAGGGGCTTCCGGCGCAGGGCGCGCCCGGCAAGTCCGCTTCCGCGCCGGCGGAAAACGGCGGCCCGGCGGCCCGGCCTTTTTTGCTGGGCGTGACCCTTGTTCCTCCCGCCGGGGCGTATTTTTACGGGCCAGAGGCCAAAGACGGCCTGCCCACCACCCTTTCCATAACCTGCGCGCCGGTAACGCCCTTTGCCCCCCGGCCGGAACCTTCTTCCGCCGCTTATGCCGAGCTTATGCAGACAAGCGGCAAGCCTTTGCCCGCGCTCTTGCCCGCGGCCGTCCGCAAAAAGGACACCTCTCTGCCTTCGGTTCCCGGCGCGGGCAATGCCGATACCCTTGTCTATCCCGGTCCGGTGACCTTTTGGGCCGAAGTTCCCGCCCTGTTGCCGTTTTACAGTTCTGTCGCCGTCACTGTGCGTGTTTCGGGTCTTTTTTGCTCGGAAACCAGTTGCGCTCCATTTGATCTGACGCGGGAACTGGTCATCGAGCGCAAGGACGTGGAAGGCTTTGCCGCCGCCGCATCCCAGCCCTGGTGGGGAGAATGGCGGTCCGGCGTCGTGGTGCAGCTTTCCGTTCCCGCGGCGGACGAGACGGCCGGAACGGCTCCCGCTGTTTCCTCCAGCTCCGCGCAGCCTGTGCCCGCCGCCCTGCCGCGTATCCGCACGGAAGCGGAAAAGGCGCTGGAACGCCAGACGGAGTTTTTCGCGACCCTTTCTCCCCAGCCCTCGGATACGGAAATCGAAGTGCAGGCCCTGGGCGAAGCCCTGTTTCTGGGGGTTCTGGCCGGGGTTTTACTGAATCTTATGCCCTGCGTGCTGCCGGTCATCAGCCTGAAGTTCAGCGCCCTTATGGCGGTTACCGCCATGACGGACAAGCGCGAACAGGCGCGGGCCTTTCGCAGGCATTGCCTGATTTTCGCCGGGGGGGTGCTGACCTGGTTTCTGATACTGGCCCTGCTGCTGGGAAGCGCGGGCTGGGTCTGGGGCGAACTGTTCCAGAGTCCTCCGGTCATCGTTTGCCTGGGACTGGTGATGTTTTTGCTGGGGCTTAGCCTTTTCGGGGTATTTTCGCTGCCGCTGGTGGATCTTAAGGTCACCAGCGAAAGCCACCCGCATTGGCAGGCCTTTGCCAGCGGCCTTCTGGCCACTCTTTTGGCCACCCCGTGCAGCGGCCCCCTTTTGGGCGGCGTGCTTGGCTGGGCGCTGCGGCAGCCATTTCACGTGCTTACCCTGACCGTTGTCAGTGTGGGCATAGGCATGGCGCTGCCGTATTGGGTGCTGGCCTTCCGCCCCGGTCTGCTGCACCTTGTGCCGCGTCCCGGCACCTGGACGGTGCGCCTTGAGCAGTTGCTGGGTTTTTTCCTTATGGGCAGCGTGCTGTATTTGACGACGCTGCTGCCTTCTCCGTGGATTCCGCCCTTTTTGTTCAACCTGCTGGCCGTGGCCTTTGCCGCCTGGCTGTGGGGGCAGATAGGCCATCTTGGGGCCAGCCGCCTGCGAAGGGGGATTTCCCGCTGTGTGGCGGTGCTGGCCGTGGTTCTGGCCTGCTGGTGGGGCAGTTCGTCCATAAAGCCGGACTTCACCTGGGAGGAGTTTGATCCCAACTCCTTTATGGAAATCTTGGGCACAGAGCCGCTGATGCTGGAATTTACCGCCGACTGGTGCCCCAGTTGCAAAGCTCTTGAGCACACCACCCTGAACAAAAAACGTATGGCGGCCTTGCGTGAACAATATAAAATGCGTACCATCAAAGTGGATTTGACCCGCAACGCCGAGGCAGGAAAGGCGCTGTTGAAGGCGCTGGACAGCGGCAGCATTCCGGTTATAGCTTTGTTTCCCAAGGGAGATAAAGCGAAACGCCCCGTGGTGCTGCGCGATCTGGTCACTCCTTCCCAGCTGAAAGAAGCGTTGGAGAGCACGTTTTAACGCGTTGCGCAAGGTGTCGCGTCCGTTGGGGACCACACTCCATAAAGGGTCCTGCGAAGCGTCTTTTCCCCGGCCGCCCGCCGTGAAAGCCGCTTCGGCGTCACGGCGGCGGGCCCGCAAAGCGAGGTTGCCATGATCGACCTGTCCATTCCTTCCTCGGCCGTGCACTCGCTTGGCGTGGTCATGCAGACCACCGCCAACAACATCGCCAACGTGAACACCGACGGCTACAAGGCGGAAATAGCCCGCCTGGAAAGCGGCCCTCTGGACAGGGGCGTGCAGGTGGGCGCCATCTACCGCGACCTTACCCCCGGTCCGGCCATTGTTTACAACCTTTCCGAGCGTGATGTGCGCAGCGCCCAGGATGTTGCCGCCCAGGGCATGCGCAACAGCCAGGAAAACTACGACACCGCCGCCGCGCAAGATGTCACCCGCATCCAGCAGGAAGACGCTGCCGCCTCCTGGCGCGCCCGCGAAATCCGCGCCGGGCAGGACGCCAACGCCATGATGCCCAAAAGCTACATCGTCGAGGCCAGCAACACCGATCTGCCCCGGGAATTCGCCAACCTTGCCATGACGGAAAACGCATACAGCGCCGTCGCCGCCACCATCCGCACCATGGAACATCTTACAGGCTCGCTTCTGAACGTTATGGCCTGACGGCGGGCCAATCGCTTCGCCAAAGGGGCCTCTCCGGAACTTCGGCAGGGCTCCGCGTCCTGTATCTCGGCTGTGCCGCGCGGACAGGTAGTTCGTTTTGCCGCGCCGCGCCGCAGTTTCCGGCGCGGTTCCGCCCTGAAGGACAAAAAGCTCGGGAACCGTAAAGGATCTTGAATCGATACCGTTGTAAAAGACGGTTGATGCAAGATCCTTTACGGTTCCCGAGCTTTTCGAATTCAAAGGCCGGGCGCGGGCCGGAAGCTTTGACGCGGCACAAAGCGCGGCCGGGCGCATGATGCTTGCCGGATGCAGGGTCAAGGGACGAAAGTCCCTTGCGGGAGGTCCGGAGGGCGGAGCCCTCCGGAAAAAACGCCCCCTCTTTTACGTATTGGCGGCAAGCAGTTCGTCGACGGGGAATTCGGCGGCTTTGGCGCGGTTTCTGCCTTCCGCTTTTGCCGCGTAAAGGGCGGCGTCGGCGCGGCGCAGAAGATCGTCGCGGCCTGTGGGGACGCCCGGTGCTGTCCAGGAAAGGCCCAGGCTGGCGGTAAGCTTCAGGGGGCTGCCTTCCACCACGAAAGTGTGAGAGGCGATGCGTTTGCGCAGACGTTCGGCGAACTGAAGGCCCTTTTCTTCGCCGGTGTGGGTCAGCAGGATGACGAATTCCTCTCCGCCGTAGCGGGCGCAGTAGTCGCTGCCGCGGATGACGGAGGAGACAAGCGAGGCCATGTCGCGCAGCACGGCGTCGCCGGCCTGGTGTCCCCAGGTGTCGTTGACCTGCTTGAAGTAATCGATGTCCAGCAGAAGCAGGGAAAAGAGCTGTCCGTAACGTTCGAAGCGCAGCAGTTCTTCCTCCAGGCGTTCCTCGAAATGCCGGCGGCTGTGGACGCGGGTAAGGGCGTCGTAATCGGCGTACTGGCGCAGGGTGTACAGTTTGCGGGAGTTTTTGATGTTCAGCGCCAGGTGGTTCATGGCCGAATCAAGGGCAAAGGCCTGGTCCCGGCCAAGGTTCCGGGCGGCTTCCGTTTGCAGCAGCAACATGCCCACGGATTCCGAAGGTGTGGAGACGGGCAGGGCGACGACGCAACCCCGGTCCGGGGCGGCGTTTTCCCAGCCTTGTCCGCGTGCTGGCAGGGGCAGGGGCGGTGTTTGCGCCACGGTGAAACCTTCGCCCAAGGCCTGGCGGGCGTGTTCCAGCAGAAGGGAACGCCAGGCCGCGTGGGAGGGTGAAAGGTCGTCCTGGGCGCCGATATGCAGGGAAACGGACCGGCTGCCGGAATCCCGGTCCGTATTCCACAACACCACATGCATGGCCCGGGCGGGAAAGAGCATGCCCAGCCCCTTGAAGGCGTTGCCCAGGATGGCTTCCAGATCCAGATCCTGCGAAGTGCTTGCCAGAAAATTGACGAGAAAGGAGAGTGTTTCGTTTTTTCGTTCCAGCAGTTCGCGTTCCAAAAGAATTTCCCTGGTCATGCACAGCATGCCCAAATGGGCGTTACGGGTTTCCAGGGCGCGGCGCACCACTTCGCGCACGCGTTTTTGCGTAAGGGGCGGACGCAGAATTTCCGTAACGCCGGTGTCGCAGGCGTCCTCGAAATCCTCAAGGGAATAGTCGTCGTCCAGCAGCAGCGCCTTGGGCAAAAGCTCAAGGTGGTGCGCCGGTTCTTGCGCCGACATACAGATACGCCGGCTGGATTCGGGAGTGACCCACAAAAGGCAGGGGTCGGCATCCTCCATATCCCGCACGCCGGGCATGCTCTCGCAGGGCCAGACCCGAAGTTCGTGTTCCGGTCCGAGATGACGCTGGACAGTCAGGCTCTGGACGTCTGAAAGTCCTATTCCCCAGCAGACGGCAGGTATATATCTTTGCGGCACGACGGTTTCTCCATAAAAAACGTGGCCTCTCCGGCGGGCATCCCAATACTTGCCCATAAAATACCGACCCGGCCAGACGCAATTTCCATTTGCATTTATCGTGCCATAAATAAGAAGTCAGAGCGAAAAATGATTTATCTTTCGTATCTGAAAACGGAGCCTGTATATATGATAAAAAATATTGGATATCAGCCCGCAGGGGAGGCAAGGGCCTGGGAACGCAGTTCGCGCAGGCGTTTTCCTGAAATTTCACCCTGATTTTCCCATTCGGGGGGCAAAAATACGCGCAGCATGCGCGCGCAATCGTCCAGGGCCCGGGAAAGGATCTCCGGCCGGCCGGAGTCCGCCCCGGCCATGAGGAAAAAAGGTTTCAGCATGCCGGCCGCATGCAGGGTGGCCAGCAGGTCCACTTTCGTGCCCGGTCGCAGTTCCCCGTACCGGCCGGCTTTCATGTGCAGGCGGGCGGCCAGAATTCCGGCCCTGATGTACAGGCGCGGCAGGCGCAGCCTGGTTCCCAGGGCCAGGGCCGGGGCTTCGCCCGCTTTTTCATGTCCCGCATGGCGGGGCAGAAGGAAAGCCGGGGTCAGGTTCTTTCCCAGGTCGTGGCACAGGGCCATCCATACGGCCAAAGAGCGTTGCCGGGAGGAGGGATCAGCGTGTCCCGCCGCGCGCGCGGCTTCGGCCGTGGCGTCCATGACCCGGCAGGTGTGCTCCAGTATGGACGAGTCGTGGTATGGAAAAGGTCCGGCGGTTTTTTCGCCCGCCCCGGCAAGTTCCGCGAACCAGGGCTCCAGGCAGCCGGCGGCATGCAGCAGGCGCGGAAAGTTGCCGGGTTTTTCCGCAAGGCAGGCCTTGAGCGTCTCGCGCCCCACCTGTTCGGCGGCGATGCCGGCAAGGGCGGGACCCAGGGCGCGCATCTGGGCAAGGCAGTCGGCGTGCGCGGAAAAAGAGGGCAGGGCGGCCAAAAGGCGCGCGGCCCGGAAGGCCCGCACCGGATCGCCGGCCAATGCCGCGGGCGAGGCCGGACGCAGTACCCTGTCCCGCAAGTCGGCAAAAGAAAGGGGATGCGCAAGCAGAAGGCCCGTTTCGGAAAGCAGCAGGGCGTTAATGGTAAAGTCGCGGCGGCCGATGTCCGCGCGCAGGGCCGCCAGATGCTCCTCGCTCAAGGCCGCCGGGCGTTCTTCGCGCGGGGCCGCCGGATGGTCCTTGCCGGGGTCTTGCGCCGGTAAGGGCCGGGGAAGATCCGGGCCGGAAAGGGCGAAAAGGCCGGGCGCGGGCCGTACGGATGGGGCGGCGGGCCGCAGGGGGGTGTATTCCGTTCCATGCAGCAGAAAAATGGAACAGGGGGCCGAGCAAACCTTGCGGGCTTCGGGATTCCTTTGTATGAACTCTTGTTCGGAAGCGTCAAAGACCACGTCAATATCGTGCACGGGTCTGCCGAGCAGCCGGTCGCGTACCGCGCCCCCGGCCGTATAGCAGGGAATGTCCGTTTGTGCGGGTTTTGTCATGGTTTTCGCTTTTTTCTCAACTTTATCCGAAAACCGGCGCCATGAATACTCCCCCCATGCTTGTGGCCCTCGCCTGCGGGCTGCCGCCTTTTGCCGAGTCCTTGGAATGCGAGGACGCCACCGGCCCGCGTTCGCTGTTCGGGCCGGGGGCGAAAATGCCCCGTCCTTTGGGAACCTGGGCCGCTACGACGGCCTGTTCCGCCGTCGCGGCCAATCCCGCTTACGCGCGCGCCATGATCTTGTGGAAGGGCGCGTTGCCTCACGTTCCGGCGGACCTTCCCTGTCCCCTGGCCCGGTCCGCCTTTGACGGACCGGCGCCCCTTGCGCCCTTTACGGAGGCCGCGCCCCACGCCGGGGAGGCCGCTTACGCCGGCCCGGGCGGGCAAGCCGTCCCTTATGCCGGGGAAGCCCCCCGCATTTTGCCGGATCTGTCCGTGTCCTCGGTCACCTTTCTTGCGGGCAAGTGCACCTCTACCTTCGACGTCGCCTGGAAACTGCGCGAGGATCGTCTGCTGCCTCCCTGGGGCGCCGTGCTGGCCGCTTCCCAGAGGGGCGGGCGGGGGCAGCTCCGGCGCGCCTGGCATTCCCCGCCGGGCAACCTGCACGTCACCTTCCGCCTGCCCGCCGATCCGCTGCTGCAAAGCGACCAGGCTTCTGTGGTGACCGGCTACCTTGTGGCGGCCGCCATGCGGCGGCTGGGTTTCACCCTTTCCCTCAAGTGGCCCAACGACCTTTTGGATGCCGACGGCAAAAAGGTCGGCGGCATTCTGCTGGAAGAACGGAACGGCACCCTGCTGGCCGGGCTTGGCCTGAACCTGGCGGAAGCTCCTTCCCCGGCCGCTTTGCGGGCGGAAGCCGCCGTTCCCGCGGCCGCGCTTTCGGGCGGGGGGAACGGAGCGCCCCTGATACCGTTTTCCCTATGGCGCGCTCTTGTGGGCGGGCTGATACTGGAGTATACGAAATCTGTCGCCGGCAAGGCGCCCGAAGAAGTTCTGGCGGCGGCGGAAGAACCGCTGGCCTGGAAAGGGCGTTCCGTCACCCTGCATGAAAGCGACGGCGGGACGGTTTCCGGCGTGTTGCACGGCCTGGGCCCGAACGGCGGCGTCGTTCTGCGGCGTTGCGGCCAGGGCCGCGCGGAAGCGCGCGAGTATTTTTCCGGCAGTATTTCTTTGTAACCCTGTGGCGGCTCGGCAGCAGGCCGGGCGGGCGCGCGCCCGCCGGGCGTTTTTTTGCGGTCTTTTTCCAGATGCGGCGGAATGCGCGTTGCGCGGCTTGCCGTAAACCAGGGGCCGCTCATAATTGAAACGGTGATTTGTAACGGCGCGAAGCTGAAAAGGTCTAGGCCTGAACCGGAGAAAAAGGAATGGGCATCAAGAGTTTTGACAGCGTGGTCAGGGAACTGAAGGGCAAGCCCATTCTGGTGGCCAACCGGGGCATTCCGGCCCGGCGCATCTGCCGGTCCATACGCGAGCGTTTCGACGCCGTGGCCGTCATGACGGCCACGGACATCGACAAGACCTCCCCCGCGGCTTCGTCCGCCCAGGAACTGCTGCTGCTTGGCCCTGATCCCAGGGCCTATCTGGATATGGAGCGCATAGTCTCGCTGGCCAGCCGGCGCGGCATTGCGGCCATCCACCCCGGCTGGGGCTTTGCTTCCGAAGACGACGCCTTTCCCCGCATCTGTACCGAGGCGGGGCTGATCTTCATCGGCTCGGCGGCGGAACCCATGCGCCTTTTGGGCAACAAGGTGCAGGTGCGCGCCCTGGCGAAAAAGCTGGGCATCCCCGTGGTGCCCGGCTCCGAAGGCGCGGTGGACGTCCCCATGGCCCGCAAGGCGGCCAAGGAAATCGGCTTTCCCATCATGCTCAAGGCTGAAGGCGGCGGCGGCGGCCGGGGCATTTTTGAGGTGCACGACGAAGCCGGCCTGGAAGACGCCTTTTTCAAGGCTTCCACCATGGCGCAGGCTTCCTTCGGCAACCCGCGCATCTACGTGGAAAAGTTTTTGACCCACGTCCGGCACATAGAAATCCAGGTCATCGCCGACAAGCACGGCAACTGCTTCGCTTTTGACGAGCGCGATTGCAGTTTGCAGCGCAACAACCAGAAGCTGATCGAGATCACCCCCTCGCCCTGGCCTCTTTTTTCCGAGGAACTGCGCGAACAGCTCAAGGAATATTCCCGCGCCCTGGTCAGGGCCGTGGATTACCATTCCTTGTGCACTGTGGAGTTTTTGGTCACCAGCGAGGGCCAGCCCTACCTTATCGAGGTGAACACCCGCCTGCAGGTGGAGCACGGCATCACCGAATGCCGCTACGGCATCGACCTGGTGGAGGAGCAGATAGCGGTGGCCTTCGGCAGCAAGCTGCGCTTTACCAAAGAAAACACCCGCCCCGTCAACCACGCCCTGCAGGTGCGCATCAACTGCGAGGATCCGCGCAAGAATTTCGCGCCCAACGCGGGTCTTATCACCCGTTACGTCTCTCCCGGCGGTCCCGGCGTGCGCCTGGACTCGAACATGAGCGCCGGGTATGAATTTCCTTCCAACTACGATTCCGCGGGCGCGCTGCTTATCACCTACGCCCAGGACTGGCCCAAGGTGCTGGGCATTCTGGACCGGGGCCTCAGCGAATACATCGTGGGCGGCCTCAAGACCACCATTCCCTTCTACAAGCAGGTCATCAAGCATCCGGCCTTCAAGGCCGGGGAGTGCGACACGCGTTTCATCGCCGCCACCCCGCAGCTTATGGACTATTCCGACCTTGCGCCGGAAAGCGAACGCACCGCCCGCCTGATCTGCGAGATTTCCGCCCGGGGGCACAACCCCTTTGTGCAGCTTGGCGAGTACAGAACCCGCACCACCCCGCGCCTACCCCAGTTCGATCTGGTGCTGCCGCCCATAGCCTCCACCACCCGGCGGCTGCCTTCCCCCTACCCGCGCGGGGATAAAAAGGCGTTGCTGGACTATGTGCGCGATTCCGGCCACGCGCATTTTTGCGACACCACCTGCCGCGACAATACCCAGTCCAACAGCGGCAACCGCTTCCGTCTGGCCGAGGATCTGCTTGTTGCCCCCTACCTGGACAACTGCGGCTTTTTTTCACTGGAAACGGGCGGCGGCGCGCATTTCCACGTGAACATGATGGCCAACATGACCTCGCCTTTTTTCGAGGCGCGCGAGCTTAACCGCGCGGCCCCCAAGACCATGAAGCAGATCCTGATCCGCTCCACCAACGTGCTGGGCTACAAGCCCCAGCCCAGGAATCTCATGCGGGTCACGGCGGAAAAAATCTGCGAGGAATATCACGTCATCCGCTGTTTCGACTTTTTGAACCATGTGGAAAACATGCGGCCCTTTGCCGAGGTGGCCCTGAACACCGAAGGCGTGGTTTTCGAGCCCGCCCTTTCCCTGACCTGGGGACGGGGCTTTACCGTCGACCATTACCTGGGCGTCGCCGCCGAAATAATCAGGCAGACCGCCCAGCTTATGGGCGTCGGCCAGCGCGAGGCCACACGCCTGTTCATCCTGGGCCTTAAGGACATGGCCGGCAACTGCCCGCCCCGCTTCATGACCGAACTGGTGGAATCTTTGCGCAAAAAATGGCCGGATCTGGTGCTGCATTACCACCGGCACTACACCGACGGTCTGTTCGTGCCCGCCGTGGGCGCCGCCGCCAAGGCCGGGGCGCACATCGTCGACACCTCTTTGGGCGCGGGCATGCGCTGGTACGGCCAGGGCGAGGTGCTTTCCACCGCCGCCTACCTGGAAGAGGAACTGGGCGTAAAAAATACCCTGAACAAGCGCCTGATCCGCGACGCCAACTTTGTGCTCAAGCAGATTATGCCCTGGTACGACCGCTACACCGCCCCCTATTTCCAGGGCATCGACTACGACGTGGTCCACCACGGCATGCCGGGCGGGGCCACGTCTTCCTCGCAGGAAGGGGCGCTTAAGCAGGGGTATATCCATCTTTTGCCGTATATGCTGCGTTTTCTGGCCGGAACCCGGCGGATTGTCCTGTACCACGACGTGACGCCCGGATCGCAAATTACCTGGAACACGGCCTTTCTGGCTGTGACCAGCGCCTACAAGCGCGGCGGAGAGCACGAGGTCCAGTACCTGCTGGAAGTGCTGGACAACGTCACCGGCCATGCGGAGTCCGAGCTTGCCCCGGAAATGAAAGAAGCGCGCCTGGCCCTGTACCACGACTGCAACGACGCCTTCCGCAACCTGCTGCTGGGCCAGTTCGGCAAGCTGCCCCTGGGGTTTCCCCCGGACTGGGTGTATCAAAGCGCCTTTGGAGACGAGTGGAAAAAGGCCATCGCCCGCCGCACCACCAAGTCGCCGCTGGAGTCTTTGCCCGACATGGATCTGGAACAGGAACGCGCTTCCCTGCGCGAACGCATCCACCGCGAGCCGACGGAGGAAGAGTTCCTTATGTTCCTGAACCACCCCGCCGACGCCATCAAGACCATCGAGTTCCGCCAGCAGTACGGCAACCCCAACAACCTGCCCCTGCCCGTGTGGTTCGAAGGCATGGAAGTGGGCTCGGACCTGTACTTTAACGACAGCAGCGGCAAGCCCCATCACATGACCCTGCTGCGCATCCAGAATCCCGGCGCCAACGGTGTTTCCGTGGTGCGCTACGTGCTTGACTCGGAAATCATGAGCACCGAGGTGCAGGTGGCCAAGCCCGAAGCCTCCATGGCCCGCGCCGCCGCCATGGCCGACCCGGCCAATGAATACCACGTGGGCGCGCCCAGCAACGGCGACCTCTGGGTCATGTACGTGCACCCCGGCGATGTGGTGAAGAAGGGCGAGGAGCTCTTCAACATCTCCATCATGAAGCAGGAAAAGGCCGTGCTGGCCCCCCTGGACGGCATAGTCAAACGCGTGCTGAAAACCGCCGACTACCGCGCCAGCAAGCAGATGACCCCCGTGCGCGAGGGAGAACTTATCGTCGAACTGGGCCCCGTGCCCCTGTGCTGCGCCAACCCGCGCTGCAAAAAGCCCCTGCCCGGCGAAGGGTACTTGTTCTGCCCGTATTGCGGCAAAAAGACGGGGTAGGAAGTGAGCTTTTCCGGGGAGGCTCCGCCTCCCCGGAACCCTCCGACAGGGCTCTGCCCTGCACCCGCAAGGGACTTACGTCCCTTGACCCTGTATTTGGGGTGTTCATGACGAAGAGCTGGCTTGCTTGGTATTGCCTGGGCAAGGCTCCCGGCGTGGACTCAGCCTTTGAGGGCAAAAAGCTCAGGAATCATAACGGAGCTTGAATCGATACCGCCTTAAAAGAACGGTGGGTTCAAGCTCCGTTATGATTCCTGAGCTTTTTGGCATTCAGGGCAATACGTATGCCGGGAGCCGGGAAACGACGGAACAAGGCAAGCATCTGTCCGCGTGATAAACCCTAAAATGCAGGGTCAAAGGGACGAAAGTCCCTTGTGGGGATTCCAAAGGGGCAAAGCCCCTTTGGCGGGAGGTCCGGAGGGCGGAGCCCTCCGGGCGGAATTTCATGGCGGGTGGCGGGGCGGAGCCCTGCCGGTGGAGGAGCCGGAGGCGTTACCCCATCGCCACAATGAACGGGATGCGGTGCAGGGCGGGAGAGACTTCCTGCGTGGCGCGCAGTTCCCATTTTACGGAGGCGGGGTTTTTTCCCAGGGCGCTGGCGGCGGCTTCGGCGACGCCTTTGACGTTGAGGATGGGGTGGCGGGCAAAGACCTGGGGCAGGCCGTAGGTAAGGTTGCAGGCCAGACATTTGCCGGGGCGCTGGGAGAGGTTGAAGAAGAATTCGCAGGTATTGCCGGTTTGGCGGGCGAAGCTCAGGGAGATGTCGTAGGCGCCTTCCTCAGCTTCTCCGAACAGGGCGTCAAAAAACTCGTCGGCGCGCGAGGCGGGAAAAACGGTTTTGGTCCATTCTTCGGTAAACACGGCTGCGGCGTCGGTCATGGCGATCCCCCTTTGCGGCTGTTTAGGGCATTTTATTCCGGGGCAATCCGCCAATTTCACTTGTGAATCGCCCGGAACCGCGTTTTTCATAGCACCGGCGGCCGGCCATGTAAATAAACGGGGCGGGGAAAATGGCGGACGGAGCGGATCGCGGCCGTCCCTTCCGTTTGACAGGAGGAGGAAAAAGGGTAGGAAATAAGAAGGACGTTTGCGCGGCGGGGGCGGATGCGTTATAATGATAACTGTGGCGCGATCCGTGTTAGTTGAACATCTGAAAATTGCCGAGGCTTCATGCGCAGTTCTGAAAAAAAATTCTCCACCGCTTCCACGGCGGTGAAAGTGGAGCAGATCGCCGGACGTCTGCTGGAAAAAAAAGCCAGGGGCCTGCTGGCCCTTGATCTTGCGGCGGAACGTTCGCTGTACGAGGCGGCGGTCATAGTTTCCGCGACTTCCGTCCGGCATGGGCAGGGCCTTGCCGATTTCGTGCTGGATTTGTGCAAGGAGGCGGACTACGAGTTCCTGCACATGGAAGGGTATACGGTAGGCCAGTGGATTCTTTTGGATCTGAACGATGTGGTGGTCCATATCTTTCAGCCGGACAGCCGTGATCTGTTCCGGCTGGACGATTTGTGGCCCGCCGCCCCGGTTATTGCCGACAACAGGGAGGAGGCGCGGCCATGAAGGCTGATCGGATTCCCACTCTTTTACTGATTCTTGACGGCTGGGGCCAGGCCCCGGCCGGTCCCGGCAACGCGGTAAGCCTTGCGCGCACCCCCGCCATAGACGCCCTTATGGAAGAAAACGCGCGCACGGAACTTGCCTGCTCCGGCCGGGCCGTGGGCCTGCCCGCCGGGTTCATGGGCAATTCCGAGGTGGGGCACATGAATATCGGCGCGGGCCGCGTGGTCTATCAGGACATGACCCGCATCGACATCGCGGTGGAGGATGGAAGCTTTGCCGCAAACCCGGTCATCGCCGAAGTTGTGGCGGCGGCCGGGGCCTCCGGCGGCGTGCTGCATCTGATGGGCCTGCTTTCCGACGGCGGGGTGCACAGCCACAACCATCACCTGTACGCCTTGCTGCAAGAGGCGGACAGGGCGGGCGTCACCGCCGCCGTGCACGCCTTTATGGACGGACGCGACACTTCTCCCACGTCGGGAGCGGGGTATATGGCCGATCTTGCGGCGCATCTGGGCAAAAAGGGGCGTGTGGCCAGCGTGTGCGGACGCTACTATGCCATGGACCGCGACAAACGCTGGGACAGAACGCAAAAAGCCTGGGATGCCCTGGTCAACGCCAAGGCGCCCGTTGCCGCCGATCCCGAAGAGGCCATCAAAGCCTCGTACGCGGCGGGCGACACCGACGAGTTCATCAAGCCGCACCTTGTCGCCGCTGAGGGGCAGGCGCCCCTGACCATCAAGGACGGGGACGCGGTATTCTTTTTCAACTTCCGGGCGGACCGGGCGCGGCAGCTTACCCGTTGTCTGTACGACAAGAATTTTGCGGAATTCGACCGCGGGCGCATGCCCGCGCTGGCCGCCTTTGCCACCATGACGCCGTACGACGCCTCCATGCCGGTTCCGGCGGCTTTTGTGCGCCAGGATCTGGGCAACGGCCTGGGCGAGGTGCTTTCCAGGGCGGGCATGGCGCAGTTGCGCATTGCGGAAACGGAAAAGTACGCCCATGTCACCTACTTTTTCAACGGCGGCGTGGAAGACCCCCTGCCCGGCGAGGATCGCCGCCTTGTTCCCTCGCCCCGCGACGTGGCCACGTACGACCTTAAGCCGGAAATGAGCGTGCGCCAGGTGACGGACATGCTTATAGCCGAATGGGAGTCGGGGAAATACGACTTTGTGGTCTGCAACCTGGCCAACCTGGACATGGTGGGGCACACGGGCGTCATCCCCGCGGCCGTCAAGGCCTGCGAGGCCGTGGACGCCTGCGTGGCCCGCATTGCCGGGGCGGTGAAGGCCAGGGGCGGCCGCCTGCTGATGACCGCCGACCACGGCAACGCGGAAGAAATGCTTACCCCCGAGGGCGCGCCCCAGACCGCCCACAGCAAAAATCCCGTAGCCTTTCTGATTGCCGGCGAAAACGCCCCGAAAAAACTGCGGGCGGGCGGCAGGCTGGGCGACATCGCGCCCACGGTGCTGCATTTGTGGGGCATGCCGGTTCCCCCGGAAATGACGGGGCAAAGCCTTGTGGAGGAAGCGTAAGTGGCGCGCCGTCCGGTAAATCCCGTCAAGCCCGCCGGCGTGGAACTGGTGTTCTTTTACACTTGCCCCTACTGCCAGCGAGAACTGCCCCTTGTGGCCCCGTCCCAGCCCACCATGATCGCCTGCGACGTGTGCAGACAGTCGTTTCCCATTGTTCCGGTGGACGAGCATACCGTGCAGTTCGTCAAGCTGATGCTGGCGGACGGGCCGGCGGCCATTGATCCCGATTACATGTAGGGCGGCCCGTAAAGGAAGCCGGGGTGAAAAAAGCTTGCCACCCGGGACAAGAAGCGTATTGTTCAGCCAGTAACTATTCCTAAATACGGAGAACCCACCATGAGCAAGATGTTTGACGCCCTGAACGAACAGATAAAAAACGAGTTTTATTCATCCTATATGTATCTGGCCATGTCCGCGTATTTCGCCGATATGGGGCTGCCGGGCTTTGCCAACTGGATGCGCATCCAGGCCAAGGAGGAAGTTACCCACGCCACGAAAATGTATGATTACGTGCTGGCGCGCGGCGGCAAAATCACCCTTAAGGCCATCGACGCTCCGCCCGCCGCGTGGAAGGATCCGCTGGACGCCATGCAGGCCGGGCTTACGCACGAAAAGTTCGTGACCAAATGCCTGAACGAGCTTTCCGATCTGGCCGTCCAGGAAAAGGACCACGCCTCGCAGATTTTCCTTTCCTGGTACGTCACGGAGCAGGTGGAGGAAGAGCAGAACTTCAGCGACATCGTCAATGCCCTGAAGCTGATCAAGGGCGAAGGCCAGGGCCTGCTGATGCTGGACCGCGAACTGGGCGTCCGGACTTTTGTTGACGAAACCCAGCCGGCGGCATAGGCGGCCTGTGGCGTAAGCGCCTGGCGCGATACTATCCCCCAAAAAGGGAGTCGGTGGTTTTCCGGCTCCCTTTTTGTTTTTTCCTCTTTTTTCTCAACCCCGTCCACCATGCCCGGCCCCCTCTTTCACCCCTCTCTGACCCGTCTCTGACCGCGCTCCGGCGGTTTTCACGCAAAAGGGCGTGTTATGCCCCTTGTGCGCGCGTATGAGGGCAACGTTGTTGAAGCCGCGAGCAGACGGCGCGCAAACCCGCTGGACGGCGGGCCGGGCGGATCTTCCGCGCCGCAAGGCGGGGAACTGTCCCTGCACCGTGCCCCGCTGGCCGTAACTGTGCGCGGCCCCCTGATAAAGCGGCTGTTCGGCGCGCCCCGGCCCATTCCCGGCACGCGGCAAAGCGCCTTTGACCCGGGTCAGTTCACCCACGGCCCGCAGGGCGACAGTATCCGTCTGCTGGTATTCACGGATCAGGTGGAATCCATCCGCCTCCTTGCCAGAGAGGACGGAAATACGGTATCGTACATCGAATACGACAGCTTCGGCAACGTCACGCGCGGGTACCCTGCCGGATTTGTGGTTTCTGCTGGGCTTTGCCTGCGGGCTGAACGATCCGTTCACGGGTTTTGCGCGTTTCGGCTTTCGGGACTACGACCCGGAGGTAGGGCGGTTTACGGCCAAAGATCCGACCCGCGACGTGCGCGGCGACGGGGATCTGTACGACTACTGCGTGGACGACCCGGTAAGCGACATCGATCCCTTCGTCTTGTGGACCGATTCGGGTTCGACAGCGGTTTCGGCCGGTCCGATCAAAGATCGGACCGGCCGGTAATGGGAGCGCGGGAGATTGCATCTCCTGTCGGGGGGATTGAGGGGGCGCTGTCCCCAATCGGCGGAAGCTGCGCCTAGTGTCGCGTCCTCAAAATTCATCGATAGCGACACTAGCCGGCGGACAACTGTCCACCGCGCCGCCGAAGGCGGCGGAGCAAGCCGAAAACCGCGTTTTTCGGCGTAGCGATCTTCCGCTAAATACGGCGGAATGAAATGAAGA
Source organism: Desulfovibrio sp. (assembly GCA_031549405.1). GTDB lineage: Bacteria > Desulfobacterota > Desulfovibrionia > Desulfovibrionales > Desulfovibrionaceae > Frigididesulfovibrio. The sequence continues at coordinate 35,133 of JAVBPV010000022.1, read as the reverse complement.
CGTATTTCGCGGACGTCACACTAGAGCAGATTAACTTTGAAACGCTCGCTCCGGCGCTTAACGGCGAAACAAGTTTCGCTTACTCCTGCGCGGCGGGCGGCGGTTCCCGCCGCCAGAGCAAATACACCTTTTCAATGGTAATTTGCTCTAATACCGGTAATGTTCCGGCTTGTAGGGGCCTTCCACGGAAACGCCGATATAGTCGGCCTGTTCCCTGGTCAGTTTGGTCAGCTTGGCGCCCAGGCGGCCCAGGTGCAGGCGGGCCACTTCCTCGTCCAGACGCTTGGGCAGGGTGTGGACCTTGACCGCCAGCTTGCTGTGGGAGGCCAGTTCAAGCTGGGCCATGACCTGATTGGTGAAGCTGTTGGACATGACAAAGCTGGGGTGGCCGGTGGCGCAGCCCAGGTTCATCAGGCGGCCTTCGGCCAGGATTACGATGGAACGGCCCGAGGGCAGCAGCCACTTGTCCACCTGGGGCTTGACGTTGGTGCGCACGCAGCCTTTGGTGGTTTCCAGCCAGTGCATGTCTATTTCGTTGTCAAAGTGCCCGATGTTGCAGACGATGGCCTCGTCCTTCATGCCCAGCATGTGCTTGCCGGTGATGACCTTGTAGTTGCCCGTGGCCGTGACGTAGATATCGGCTTCGGGCAGGGCGTCCTCGATGGTGGTGACTTCGTAGCCTTCCATGGCGGCCTGCAGGGCGCAGATGGGGTCCACCTCGGTGACGAGGACGCGCGCGCCAAAGCCACGCATGCTCTGGGCGCAGCCTTTGCCCACGTCGCCGTAGCCGCAGACCAGCACAACCTTGCCCGCCACCATGACGTCGGTGGCGCGCTTGAGGCCGTCAGCCAGGGACTCGCGGCAGCCGTACAGGTTGTCGAATTTGGACTTGGTGACGGAATCGTTGACGTTGAAGGCGGGAAAGAGCAGCGTGCCTTCCTTTTCCATCTGGTACAGGCGGTGCACGCCGGTGGTGGTTTCTTCGGACACGCCCTTGACCTTGGGCGCGATTCTGGTCCAGTGGCCGGGATTTTCCGCGTAGCGGGCGGCCAGGCGGTCCATGATGATGGCCAGTTCCTTGTTGTCCGTTTTTTCCTTGAGCAGGGCCGGGTTCTTTTCAACGGCCACGCCCCTGTGAATCATCAGGGTGGCGTCGCCGCCGTCGTCCACGATAAGATCCGGGCCGGAACCGTCGGGCCAGGTCAGGGCCATTTCCGTGCACCACCAGTATTCTTCCAGGGTTTCGCCCTTCCAGGCGAATACCTTGGCCAGCCCGGCGTCGGCGACGGCCGCCGCCGCGTGGTCCTGGGTGGAAAAGATGTTGCATGAAGCCCAGCGCAGATCGGCGCCCAGGGCGTGCAGGGTCTTGATGAGCATGGCCGTCTGGATGGTCATGTGCAAAGAGCCGGCGACCTTCAGGCCCTTAAGGGGCTTTTTTTTGCCGTACGTGGCGATAAGTTCCATCAGGCCGGGCATTTCACGCTCGGAAAGCTGCATTTCCTTGTGCCCGAAAGAAGCCAGGGACATGTCCGCCACCTTGTAGGGCAGCGTAAGATCCAAAGGCTGCGCGGAAAAAGTCGCGCCCGGCCTTTTTGCGGCGGGAGCGGCGGTCTTTCTGGCCACCGGCGCGGAAGGCTTTTTGACGGCGGGCGCGGGCGCGCGCTTGGCCACGGGGGCGCCGTCCTTTTTAGCCACCGGCGCGGCTTCCTTTTTGGCGACGGCGGAGCCGGCCTTTTGGGCGGCGGGGGCCGCCGGTTTTTTGGCCGGATTTTTTTGGGCGGCCGGGGTGGCCTTGCCGGACTTGGCGGGAGCTTTGCTCACGGTGTTCTCCGTAATTGCCTGCTGTGGCAGGGGTTGTGGGCTGAAGATGAAAGGTTACTCGTCGTTGCGGGCCAGGATAACATGCAGGGAAAGGCCGCGCTCCACCGGGGCAAGGGCGGATGATTCCACGGTGAACCCCGCGCGGGCCAGATGGCCGTGCAGGGTTTCCCGGTCAAAGCCGAGCCAGCGGTCGCCGTATTCCAGGCGCATGCGCTCGTCCTCGTGCCGGTTGAAGTCCGTAAGCACCAGCGCGCCGCCGGGGCGCAGCACGCGGCGGATTTCGCGCAGCACGTCGGCCGGGACGGGCAGGTGGTGCAGCACCATGTTCAGCGAGGCGAAGTCGGCTTCGCCGTCGCGCAGGGGCAGGTGCGAAAGGTCGCCTATGCGCAGGGACACCCGTTCCGCCTCCGGCGAAAGCCGCCGCCGGGCCAGTTCCAGCATGCGCGGGGAACCGTCCACGCCGATGACCGTGGCGGCCCCGCCCAGCATGGATTGCAGTACGTTGCCCGTGCCGCAGCCAAGGTCCGCCGCCACCTCGCAGGGCCGCATCAGGCCGGTGACGGCCCGGGCCAGATCGAATCCGCCCAGAACCTCGCGCGAGAGCTTGTCCCAGTCTTCCGCTATGGAGTTGAAAAACTGCCGGGTCTTGTGCGCCCGCTCTTCGATCATGCCGGCGGCCATGTCCAGGTCGGCGGCAAAGGAGGGGATGCGCTTCAGAAAGGGCAGCACGGCATCAATGAAGGCGCGGCTTTCGCCCTCCTGCGGGGCGCTGTAGAACACCCACAGCCCTTCGCGCCGCCAGACCAGCAGGCCCGAGGCGGAAAGTATCTTCAGATGGCGCGAGATGCGCGACTGCCCCATTTCCAGAATCTGCACCAGTTCGTTGACGTTAAGCTCGTGGCGGCACAGCACGTTGAGCAGGCGCAGGCGGGTTTCGTCCGCCAGGGCTTTGAAATGGCTGAGGGGATCGGGCTGGTTGTCGGTCATGGCGTTGCGGTTATATTTATCAAGATTTCTTGATATTATGTATCCGCAATCGGGAATATGTCAACGAAAATATGGCGCAAAAGTCGCGGCGCTGGTATGACCTGCGGGGCGGCTCGACGGCATGTTTTGTTTGCGCCGCCGGCGCGGCGTCCCCTGTGCGGGCGCGCGGAAGAGGCAAGGAGAAGTTTATGGGTTTTTGGGAACTGATGTTCAGCAAAAGCGTCAGCATCGGGCTGGTGTTGCTGCTGTTCGCCGCCATTATATTTTTTTTGCGGCGGCTGTACGGCCCGGGCGGGCGCTTTCGCGATCCCGAATGGGACAGATGGAACGAAGAGGCCCGGCGCAAGGAAGAGGCCGGACGTAAAGAGAAAGCGGAACGCGGGTCCCGCCTGGCCGCGGGGAGCCGGTCCGCGGAGGCCGCGGAGCTTCAGGTTTCCGAAGCCGCCGCCCGGCGGGAAGGACCCCGCTTTACGGCCCCGGCGGGACTGGAGCAGCGGTTTGTGGACGATTTTTTCAGCTACAGCCGGGAATTCGTATCGGCTGATCCGCTGGTGAACGCCCATCTTGCCCTGAAGGAAGCGCATACCGGCCGGGTGCTGGCCAACGCCGCCGCCATCGCGGAGGCCGAGCCGGCCTTTGCCGACGCCTTTCTCCGCCGGGCCCTGCTGGTGGCGGCGCTGTTCCACGATGTGGGGCGTTTTGCCCAATTTTCGCGCTGGCAAACTTTTTCCGACGCCCATTCCTGCAACCACGGCACCCTGGGGGCAAAGACCATCCGCGCCCGGGGTTTTCTGGACGCGGAGCCGCCGGCCCTGCGCCAGGTGGTTTTGGCGGCTGTGGCGGTCCACAACCGGCTTGGCGTGCCGGCGGCGGTTTCCGGACCTCTTTTGCCCGTGCTGCTGGCGGTGCGCGACGCCGACAAGGTGGACATTCTGCGCATCATGGCGGAAAACCTCGGCCCCGGAGCCGTTCCGGATAAAACGGTGCTGCTGCATCTTTCCGACGAACCGGCGGCCTTTTCTCCGGCCGTCCTCGACGCCTTTGAGCGGGGCCGGACGGCCCTGTACCGGGACATGCGCTTTTACAATGATTTCCGCATCCTGCTGTGCACCTGGCTGCACGACCTGCGCTTTGCCGCGTCCTTTGCCCTGGTGCGCGAACAGGGACACCTGGATACCGTCATTGACGGCCTGGCCTCCCTGCCCGGCATACAGGCCAAAGCCCGGCGCATGGTGAAGGAAAAATTCGCGGGGGCTCCGCCCCCTCCCCCCCTGCCTGACTGATGACAAAGTCCCCCGGTCGCAAGAACGGGGGACTTTGTCATCAGTCTGCCCGGGGGAGGAGAAAGGCGTCTTTCTCCTCCCCCGGTGGCGCGGCACGCGTCAGCCGGTGATGGACAGAATATCCATCCGGATCTGGTCTTCGATATACACCGTGGTGTTGCCGTTGAAGGCGGTGTGGAAGTCGTGGGCCGCGCCGTTCCCGTCCGTCAGGGTGACGGTGCGGCTTGTGTCGATGGTCCAGCCGCCGCCGGAGAGGTGGACGGCGTCGTCCGAACCGCCGAGAACACGAAGCGACTCGCCCTGTCCGGCTCCGGAAACGTCATTGGTAAGGCTGAGCACGCTGTTCAGGTCCAGGGTGATCTCCTGCGCTCCCTCGGAGAGATCCAGGCGTTCAAAGCCGGTGATGCCGCCGGGATTGGCGCTGAAGTCCAGAAGATCCATGCCGCCGGCCAGCTTGAGCGTATCGATGCCCGTGCCGCCGTGCAGGTGCGCAAGGCCGTCCATGGAGAAGCGCGGACCCAGAACGAGCAGGTCGTCGCCGGAACCCATGTCAACAAGCGCGCCGGAGCCGCTTGCGTGAACGGCGCCGTCGATATGTACCGTATCCCGGTCTTCGCCGGCCAGTATGGCGGAGCTGCCGTTGATATCGCCGGAAATCTTCAGGAAGTCGTCGCCAGAGCCCAGATCGATGCTGGAGTCGGTGAGTGCGGCGGTGACGCCCGAAGCGGCGGCGGTGATGGTCAGGTGGTCGTCGCCCCCGCCCGTGCCGATTACTCCTCCGTGCAGGCCGTAGGCGTTTTCGCCCCCGGCCAGGATGTCGATCCGGTCGTTGCCGTCCCCGGCCAGCAGGGTGGAGTTGCGGATGCCGTAGGCGTTGTGCCCGCCGTGCGCGTCCAGGGTCAGTGTGTTGTTTCCGCCGCCAAGATCCAGCAGGGATCCGGAGGTTCTTTTAAACCCGTCGGTTCCCTCGGTAATGCCGTAGGCGTCGCCGTCGGAATGCACGGCGATGCGCACGGCGTCGCCGCCTTCGCCCATGCGCGCCACGGCCTGTTGCAGGCCGGCGGCCACGGCGCCGCCGCCCGCGGCGGAGGCGTGGATGTCCAGGCTGTCGTTGCCCGCGCCCGCGTCCAGGATGGCGTTGCTGATGCCCACGGCCAGGGCCGAGTTTTTGCCCAGAGCGGCGGCGTTGATGTCGATGCGGTCGTCGCCCGCGCCCGCGCTTACGCCGTCGCTTTGGTAATACATGGAATAAACGCCGCGCGCTATGGCGCTGGCGCCGGTGGCGCTGACCTCAAGGCTGAGGCTGTCATCGCCCGCGCCCATGTCGGCGTAAGCGACGACGATGCCGTCGGCTTCCGCCGTGCCGTTGGCGGCAAGGGTGGTGGCGGCGGCGCGGATGAACAGGCTGTCGTTCCCGTCCCCCGCGGCGACGCGGGTTCCGCTGGCAAGGCCGTACGCGTAGGTGTTGGCCTGGGCTGCGCTGGTGGAAACGTCCACGCTCATGCTGTCGTCGCCTTCGCCCAGATCGACGCGCGATCCGTTGTGCATGCCGAAGGCCAGGTGGCCGCGCGTGGCGGCGGAGATGTTCACCACATCATGGCCCTTGCCCATACTGAGCAGGGAGCCGTCGTTCATGCCTCCGGCCGAGGACTGTCCGGAAACCCGGAACGACACCGTATCGTTGCCGTCGCCCATGGATACGGCGCCGGTGCGCAGAGCCTCGGCGTCGTTGCCGCCCGAAAGTGTGACGCGCAGCAGGTCGTCGCCCGCTCCGGCGTTGACGGCGGAAGGGCCGTAGATGCCGTACTTGATGCCGCCGTAAGAGCGTGTGCTCTCGATCAGAATGCTGTCGTTGCCGCCCCCCAAGGTCACGTTGCCGCTCAGGGCGGAGTCCGCGCCGGTGATGCTGAGCAGGTTGTTCCCATCGCCCAGGGAAAGGGTGCTGCCGGATACGGCCCATCCGCCGTTGCCCATGGTGACGGAAACGGTGTCGTCGCCGCCGCCTGTGGCGATATCGGCTTTTTGCATGCCGTAGAGACCGCTGCCGCCCTGAGCGGCGATGCTCAGCCGGTTGTCGCCCCCACCCAGGCTGACCAGGGAGTTGTTGATGCCCGTGCCGGAAATTCCGGCCCGTATCGTGATGTCCAGGCTGTCGTTGCCGTCGCCCGCCAGCACGGCCGTGCGGCCCGCTCCGGTGACGTTAAGCGCCGTATACAGGCCGTGGGCGGTGCTGTTCAGATTGGTGGCGTTGACCGACATGGAGTTGTCGCCGTCGCCGAGATTGATTCTGGAGCCCTCGGTTACGCCGTAAGCGTATACATTATAGATGGAGGCGGAAGCTGAAACGCCGACGGTATCGTTGCCGCCGCCCATGGCGACGGCGCCGCCGGCAATGCCCTTGGCCGCGCCCGCGGCGGCCGAAACGTCCACCAGCAGCAGGTCGTCGCCTTTGCCCATATCCAGGGAGGAACCGGAAGCAAGGCCGGTGGAGCCTGTCCGGCGGACAAACACGTCGTTATGGCCGGACAAGGTGGCGGAGTAGGGGGCTTCGACCAGGCCTTCATGCCATTCGCCGCCCAGATCCGCATACCCGGCCGCATCGTGCGAGGCGCCGTTCAGCACCAGCACTTCGATGCGCCTGAGGCTGCCGTCGCCAAGGGTCACGGCTATGTAATCCGTGAGGGGGCCGCCGTTTTCGGGCCAGTCGGAGACGCCGGGGGCCGGAGAATACAGTATGGAACCGTCGGACAGCAGGCGCGCCGCGCCGTACGCGCCGTCGCTTACCGCCGTGACGGCCGCGCCGTTGAAGGACAGGGGGCCGGCTTTGACTCCGGGCTGCCAGGAGGCCTCGTTGCCGGCATTGCCGTAAACCACGATGCGGAATTCGGGATCGGCGGGCGCTTGCGGCGTATCCGGCGTCACGGGGGAGCCGGGCGTTCCGTCGCCTGCGGGGATATCACCGGGAGTGTCGTCTCCGGTGGGAATGTCCCCCGGCGTTCCGTCACCGGCGGGCGTATCACCGGGAGTGTCCCCGCCGGCTGGAGTGTTCCCCGGCGTTCCGTCCCCGGCGGGCGTATCACCGGGAGTGTCGCCGCCGGAAGGGGTATAGCCGGGCGTTCCGTCCCCGGTGGGAATGTCCTCCGGCGTTCCGCCGCCTGCGGGCGGATGTCCGCCCGGATCAGGCGCCGCGTTGCCGTCCCCGCCGCTGTCCCGAAGCACGAATGAATTAAAAATTATGACTTTTGTAGTCCGATTTTCAGGCGCGCTGTCAGGGGCATCCAGCATGCCCAGTCTGTCCACGCCGCCGGTAAGGTTGCCCGCTTCGTCCTCATATCCTCGCATATGCGAGGAAAGGGCGGAAGATTCGATAACTCCGCCCACGGCCGTGACCAGATCGGGGCCGAAGACAAGAAAAAAATCCTTGGCGTTTAACGTGGTGTCGGCGTCTATGACAAATTCGGCGTCGTTGCCGCGGATGGAAAAGAACCCTTCGATGCGGCTTGCTTCGCCGCCGGAGGGCTTGATGACCAGATCGTCCCCCTGTTTGCTGAAGGTCGCCTGGAACGGATCAAAGTCAAAAACCAGTTGCGGTTTTTTCAGGGCGGCGGCTTTTAACCGGCATCCCTGAAGAGTAATGTGCTGCTGCATATATTATGTCTGTCTGTTGCGTTGCCTGCCCGCCGGATTCCCCATGAACCGGCGGCAATAATCCGCAATTGCGAATTCTTAGCAACGAAGTCTGATATAGTCTTATTTCTGACAAAATCAATACTTTTTTTGAAATAATAAAAAATAATATATTGAAAAACACTGTATTATGGAAAAAAGGAAAAGGCTTGCGAGACAGGCGCAAGACCACTATCGTAGAGGCGGCGCCTTTGGCGCGCATACGAAAGCTCTTTTGCGTGCGGGCTCAAGAATCCCTGGCGGCGGCCGGAAGAGCCTCCGGCGCGGGCGCAAGATTTTTTGCGGACAGACGGCCGGGGCGGCGGGGGCCTAACCTTCCGCCACCAGTTCCGGCAGGGCGGCGGTAAGAAGAGTTTGCAGGGCGGCGGCGCTGCGCTCGGCGGATCGGACAATCTGCTCGATGGTGGATTTTTCCATGCAGTCGGGCAGATTTTTGTTGGTCAGGCAGGAGACGGCGGCGACCTTCACGCCCATATGGAAGGCGGCCAGGGCTTCCAGGGCGGTGGACATGCCCACGGCGTCGGCTCCCAGCAGGCGGTAGGCGCGGGTTTCGGCCCTGGTTTCAAGCTGCGGTCCGGGGATGCACAGGTACACGCCGCGCTCCAGGCGGATGCCCAGGGACAGAGCGGTATCGGCAAGGCGGGCGGCCAGGCCGGGGTCATACAGGCCGGAAACGTCGGGAAAACGCAAGCCCCAGTCGTCCACATTGGGACCGGTAAGGGGACTTTGCCCGGTGAAGTTGATGTGGTCTTCGACCAGCATCAGATCCCCGGCGGAAAAGCGGGGATTAACCGCCCCGGCGGCGTTGGTAAGCGCCAGGACGCCGATGCCCAGAGAGGCCATGACCCGCACGCCGGTGCAGACCTCCGCCGGCGTTCTGCCTTCATACAGGTGGCAGCGCCCCTGTTGCAGCAATACGGGCACTCCGGCCAGTTCGCCGGCCAGAAACCGCCCCTGATGCGAGACGACGGTAGATTGTGGAAAATCCGGCAATGCGGTATAGGGTACGCTCACCATGTTATGCAGGGCGTTGCCCAAATCGCCCAGGCCGGTGCCGAGCACCAGCCCCGCCTTGGGGGAAAAGCCCCGGGGCAGGGCCTTTTGGAGGGCTTCCGCACAATTCTGGACTTTTTTCAGGTTTTGCATAAAGTGGCTTCCTGCTTACGGGTGGTAGGGTCTTTTTCCACAAACGCCTTCCCCGCTGTATTGAACTGAAATAACAGGGAAAAATCGGTGAGCGAAATAACGCATAAAATCCTTGTGGCCAACCGGGGCGAAATCGCCGTCCGTATCATGCAGGCCTGCGGCAAGCTGGGCCTTGATTTTGTGGGCGTATACACCGGCGAGGACGTGCACTCGGGCCACGTGCGCTTTGCGCGCGAACGTGGCGGCGAAAAAAGTCTGTACAGGGTTTCTTCCTACCACGACGCCAACGAACTGCTTTCCGTCGCCGATGCCGCCGGAGCCACGGCCATCCATCCCGGCTACGGATTTTTCGCCGAGGATTACCGTTTTGCCCGCCGGGTATGGCGCAGGGAGCGGCGGCTTATCTTTATCGGCCCTTCATGGCGGGTCATCCGCGAACTGGGCGACAAGATCAATACCAAGCGTCTGGCCCGCAGCCTTGGTGTACCCACGGTTCCGGGATCTGACAAGCCCATTTACGACGAGATGGAGGCGGAAAAGATCGCCCGCAGCCTGTACGAATTCCAGCAGCAGCAGGGCATCGACCGTCCGCTGGTGCTGGTGAAGGCCTCCGCCGGGGGCGGCGGCATGGGCATCGAAGAGGTGCACGACATCGACCTGTTCCGCTCGGTGTACCGGCGCATCCGCAACTATGCGGCCCGCCAGTTCAAGGACGAGGGCGTGCTGATCGAGCAGCGCATCCGTGACTTCAACCACCTTGAAGTGCAGATACTGGCCGACCGGCACGGGTCCATCGTGCATTTCGGCACGCGCAACTGCTCCATCCAGAGCACCGGCCTGCAAAAGCGGGTGGAAATCGCGCCGGGCTTCGATTCTTCCAGTCTGGAATACCGTTTTGACTCCGACAAGCTGCTGGACGACATCACCCGGCATTCCCTGGCCATGGCCAAAGAGGTCAAGTACGACAACGTGGGCACATGGGAATGGATAGTCACCCGCGACGGCAACCCCTATCTTATGGAAGTGAACACCCGCATCCAGGTGGAAAACGGCGTTTCCGCCGCCATTTCCCGCATCAACGGGGTGGCCGGGGTGGACATCATCGCGGAGCAGATCCGTACCGCGCTCGGCGAACCCCTGGGCTATACCCAGGACAACATCGCTTTTGACGGCGTGGGCATCGAATACCGCATCATCGCCGAAGACCCGGAGAACCGCTTCACCCCATGGGTGGGGCGCATCGACCGCTTCGGCTGGAAGGCCGAGGACTGGCTTTCCATGCACACGCACGTGCCCACGGACCGGCCCTACGACATTCCCACGGAATTCGACCCCAACCTGGCCCTGGGCATCGTGTGGGGCAAGGATCTGGAGGAGGCCGGGAACCGGGGCCGCCAGTTCCTTGATTCCATGGTGCTGCAAGGGGCCAATTCCTCGGGCGAGCCGCTTAAGTCCAACCTGGCCTTTTTGCGCTTCAAAACGGCGAACATACTGCGGTTCTAGTTCCCCAACTTTAACCATCCGCCCAACCTTAACCATCCGGCTGACTGATGGAAACAGAAAAACTGGTACAGCACCTCTCTGAACGGCTTACGTATATTTGCGATATTTTCGGCGACCGGCACAACGAAAACATCAATTTGCTGGTGTCGAAAATGGAGGAATACCGCCGCCGCGAGCCGGGCCTTGGCCAGCGCGAACGCCGCGCCGCCGTCATGGCCCTGGACGACCTGTTCGGCTTTGTGGAAAAAAAGCTGGAATCGGAACTTTCGCCCATGGACAAGGTGCGCATCGTGCGCCACCCCCAGCGCTTCTGCCTGCGCGACATCCTTGAAAACGTGTACGACAACTACACGGAAATAGGCAGCATGGACGAACATTCCATCGACCCGGCCATCGTTATCGCGCGGGCCTACATCACCCGCCGCCAGGGAAAAAAGACGATCAACCAGTCGGTCATGGTCATCGGGCACGAAAAGGGCCACGGCGAAGAGTTCCGCAACGGGGGCTGCGCCAAGCCCTGGGGCAACGCCAAGGCCTTGCATTATATGAAGGTCGCGGAAACGGAAAATATCCCCATCCACGCCTACGTGTTCACCCCCGGCGCCTATCCCATTGAGGACACCCCGGGCGCGGCCCAGCAAATCGCGGCCAACCTGTACGGCATGGCCTCTTTGCGGGTGCCGGTCATCGCGGTTGTTTCCGAAGGCGGCTCCGGCGGGGCCGAGGCCATAGCCCTGGCCGACAAGCGTATGATGTTTTCGCACGGATATTATTCCGTCATCTCGCCCGAAGGGGCGGCCGCCATCGAAGGGCATATTCGTCAGGGCCAGCGCGCCACGCCCGAGCTTGTGGAGTCCTGCGCCCTGCAAATGAAGATTACCGCCCAGGACAACCTGCGGATGGGCTATGTGGATCACGTCATTGAAGAGCCCATTTTGGGCGCGCGGCCGCACAACTATGACTTTTTCCGCTACCTGCGCCAGGAGATGCTGCGCGCCACCGACGAAGTGGCCATCAGCGTGCGCGGTTTTCCGCTTATCCGGGCCATGGCCCTGCGCAGCCGCCGCAAGCGCGCCATCAAGGGCATGGATTTTGAAAAGACCTTCATCCGCTGGAACCTTTCCCCGGCGGCCCAGGTGCGCCTGGTGAACCGGCGGCACCGCAAGTACCGCGCCCTTTCCCTGCACGCGGCCCCGGACAACACGCCTTTTTCCCGGCGCATGTCCGCCACGTGGCAGGAATTTACCTGGGACATGTACTCCCGCTTCAAATACGGCTTTTTGCGCAAGCACCAGCAGAAGATCTCCGGCTTTTTCGACGAGGTGAAGGCCGAGGGCAACTTTATGGTGGACCGCGCGCTTATGCCCTGGCGCATGCTGATGAAGAAATTCCGCGGCGACGCGCCCAAGATCAGCGTGGAAACGGCCCGCCAGCTTACCGAACTGTCGGAATGGGACGACAACCAGGAACAGCGCGGCGGCAACTGGGTGTATGTAAGCGCCAAAGCCAAGGAAGACCGGGCCGTTTCCTGCCCCAACGCGGCCACGCACGGCTGTCTGGATCTTTGGGCCCCCGACCTGTACGGAGAGTTCGCCGGGGTATGCACCAACTGCGGGCACCATTTCCCCATGGAATACCAGTGGTACCTGCACAACGTTTTTGACCAGGGTTCCATCTTCGAGTTCGAGGCCGACGTGGAGTCGGCCAACCCCCTGGAAATGCCCAGCCTTGCCCACAAGCTGGCCGAAGCCAAGGAAAAGACCGGCCACAAAAGCGGCTGCATGGTCTTTGAAGCGCGTATCAACGACGTCAAGCTGGTGGTGGCCATGTTTATGGCCGCCTTCCGGGGCGGCACCGTGGGCGCGGCCGAAGGCGAAAAGTTTATCCGCGCGGCCGAGCGGGCCAAGCGCAAGCGCTTTCCCTTTCTGGCCTATGTGCACGGCACGGCGGGCATCCGCATTCAAGAGGGAACCAACGGCCTTATCCAGATGCCCCGTTGCACCATGGCCGTGCGCCGGTATATCGACGCCGGGGGCCTGTACATCGTTACTTACGACACCAATTCCTACGCCGGACCGGTGGCCAGCTTTCTGGGCTGCTCGCCTTACCAGTTCGGCATCCGCTCCGCCAACGTGGGCTTTGCCGGTCCCGGGGTCATCACGGAAACCACGGGCATTCAGATCCCCCCGCATTACCACAACGTCTACAAGGCCCTTGCCCGCGGCCACATCCAGGGCATCTGGGACCGGCGCGAGGTGCGCTTCAACCTGCATCAGGCCCTTCTGACCATGGGCGGACGGAACCTGTATTACAGGTAATAAGGAAGAACATATGCTGGACATAAGCGCCGTACTTGAAGAAATAAAAGCCTCGCCCTACGAGGAAATAAGCGTCGTCGCGCCGCACACCGGCACGGTGTCCTTTCCCGCCGAACTGGCGGACGGCATGCCCCTTGCCGGCCCCTCGGGCACGTGGAAGGAAAAGCCCGGCACGCTGCTTGCCGTCATCGAGCGCGAACGCAATACCCGCCGCATCACCTGCCCGGAAAAGGGCGAGCTGGTGACCGTCCACAGGGAACTGCACGACACCTTTGTGGAGGCCGGGACCGAGCTTGCGCGCCTGCGCCATTTTTTGTCCAGGGATGAAGTGGTGCGGGTGATCCTGAAGAAGGCCCTGCATCTCTTTCTTGCTCCGGAACGCGCCAAGTACTACTTTGTGCCTGCCGTGGACATCAAGATCAAGGTTTCCGGCCCCAAGGCCGTGACCGTGCGCGACGGCGAGGAAATCTTCATCATGTCGCGCATGAAGCGCGAAGCCCCCTTGCGCTACCATGGGCCGGAAGGCGTGATTTACGCCCTGTATTTCACCCATAATCAGAACGTCGAGGCCGGCCACCCCCTTGTCGGCGTATGTCCGCCGGAAATGGTGGAGCAGGTGGAAGAAGTGGTCCTGCGCGTGCAGACGGAGTGGAAAGAGCGGGGCTAATGGGTTTGAATTTTTGGGGCTGCCGCCCCAGGCCCTGCCGGGGGAATGATTCCCCTAAAAGCTCAAATTCAACGGAAAGGAACGGTATGGCGCGTAATCTGTTTATCCGCGTAAGCGCCGTTACCTACGACGAAGTGGCGGTGCGCAAAACATGGCCCAAGCTGTGCGCCCTGGTGTGGCCCGACGACGCCCCAGGCGCGTCTTCCGTGCTGGGCGGGGCGCCCGGCACGCCCGCGCGCGGCGTGCTGGAGCTTGCCGCCGCTTTTGAAGATTACGCCGGCTTTGCCGATATGGACAAGGCGAAACGGGCCGCTTTGGAACCGTTTGCGCAAAAGCTGTCAGCGCTGCGCGCCATGCTTGAGGCCGCTTTGGGCGATCGGGCGGTACAGCGGGCCCACGACCTGACCAACGCCATCGAAGATTGTCTGGATGATGCTGAAAAAAACACCGAAAGACCATAAGCCTCGCCGGTTGCTTTCCGGTCGGGCTTTTTGCGAGGAACCGCCATGTTGAATAAAGTCCAGTTGATCGGGCGCCTTGGGCGCGACCCGGAACTTCGCTACGCAGCCTCGGGCATGCCTATTGCCAACTTGCGCATCGCTACGGACGAGTCTTACGTGGATCGCGACGGCAACAAGGTGGAACGAACGGAATGGCACACTGTGGTGGTGTTCCAGCGCGCGGCCGAAAATTGCGCCAACTACCTGGGCAAGGGCAGCCTTGTCTATGTGGAAGGCAGCCTGCAGACCCGTAAATGGCAGGACCAGCAGGGCCAGGATCGCTACTCCACGGAAATCAAGGCCCAGCGCGTGCAGTTTCTGGACCGCAAGGGCGACCGCCAGGGCGGCGGCGATGCCTCCTATCAGGGCGGCGGCCCGGACGAGGGTTATCCCGGCGGCCAGGGCGGCGGCCAGGGCGGCGGCGGTTATTCCCGCCAGGGCCAGGGCGGTGGCGGCTATGCCCGCCAGGGCCAGGGCGGCGGACGCGGCCCTGAAGGCACCCAGAAGGGCCGCCAGCAGGACCCGCAGGACGACCTGGGACCCGCCTTCCCCTCCGAAGCCTCCGGCATGGACGACGTGCCGTTCTGACGCGTACCTGGGATATAAAATGTAAACAAGAATGTGTAGGAAGCCGAAAAGATTGGAGAACAGCCTATTCACACCCCGCCGTCAGGTGAGTGAAATTTTGTGTATAGGGCTTACCTCCGATAAAATGTAAATAAGCGCCTGCACGGTTAGTTTTAAGCGCCTCGTGGATATGCTCCGCGAGGCGCTTTTCTTTCTCTCTCGGTGAAAAAAACTGTAAAGCCAGCACTCCGTCCTGAAGCGCGAATGCGCTCCGGGCTCATCGAGCTCATTCTTTCTTCCTTAAAGCGCATTGGGTTTCTGCCAACGAACAGATAAGCACCATGTGCTTTTCCGGCGATTCCCGCCGCCAGAGCAAATAAACATTTTCAATGGTAATTTGCTTTAATACCGGCTTGATACGTGCGAGTAATGGCTGCTGTGGCTGGAATGGCTGGAGTGGCTTCCGTGGCTGTAATGCGCGGCATACAGTTGTGAGTCATCACCACTTTTGATGACATCTGAAAAATACAGCTTGCCGCTGGTGTCCGGAGCTTTCAGTGATGGGGAGATTTCAGACGAAACATTAGAATTGCTTGCATCGGCCGAGTTTATCATCCCCAAAGTCGAAGCGACTATGCCTACAGCAAAGAAAAGCCTGTAAATTAGTGTGCGCATTCATTTCTCCTTTGTGATTGCTTCTTACAGGTTAAACGATTGGTGAAATATGGCTGCTTTGAACCGAAGAGGTACTGAAAAATCCGCAGCATTCATCCCGCTCCTTACAGATGGAACATTCATCAACAAAAGTCTTTTTCCATGCCGATATGGATTGCCGTGAAAATGCCCGGACGTCCTCGTGGCATAGGCATAGCGGAGTATTATAGACCGATGCGTGTAGTCCGCGTTTGTGCAGCGCGAGAACGGCTTTTCTTAGTTCGAGCTTGTATTCCCCGGGTTCAATATGGATGTAATCTATATTCTCGCTGGCTGTACCGCAAATCTCCATGGACATCAGCGCATAGTGGACGCAAAATGGGAAGTAGCGATACAGATGTTCCGCAAATTCTGGAAGACGGCTATAGTTCCGCCTTGTCACCACATGCCGTATCTCAACCGGAAGGCGGTGTTTTGCCAGATTGTATATCCCGGCCTGAGTTTCATCGTAGCTGCCCTGGACGCCGACTAGCTCATCGTGGATTTCAGGAATGTCCGAGTGTAAAGAGACGCAAAAAAGATCGTCGCCGCGCGGCAAGCCCGCCACTTCACGAGTAAATGACTCATCGGAAAATTTTTTGGCGTTTGTCAGAATGCTTATCTGCGCTGTCGGGTGCTCTGTGTGGCATCTATGCAATATTTTTAGAAAATTGTCGGCAATAATTGTGGGCTCCCCGCCCGTGATGCAAATATTTGTTACCGGCTTTGTCTTCAGCAAATCCAGTATCCTGTTGGCGGCATCAACCAGGGCCGGGGCATGCTTTTGGGGCGGCTGGGGGCACATTATGCAACGGCAGTTGCAGGCTTCCGTAAGCATCAGGCTGTTCTGAGCAGAATTTTCTTCCCATAAAACAAGCACTTCCCCGGTGCCGGAAACACTGACAATATCCCCTTGTCTGATGAACGTCATGCCGCTACTGGAAATATTCCCTATAGTATGCGGGAGAATGAATCTATTTTCCGCAGGCGCGGAGCTTAGAATGGCGAGGTAACCCACGCATCCCATGTCTACTTTATCGGTGAGCAGAATCCTGTCATGCCGCTCGTAAAAAGGCAGTCTGCGGGTGGTGACTTGTCCAATGACTGTCGCAAAAGGAGATGAGGGCTGCCCAACGACTCTAAACATTGCGATCCACCGTGGGAGAGCGGGTAATCCAACTCCAGATAATATTTTCTTCTTCTTCCGACATGTTGTCCAACAGGCTAAACAAGCAGTCGAATATTCCCCTGTGCTTTATGCAAAAGGGGGTTCCCTCCATCTTTCGGGTTTCGCTGCCCGACTCCAGATAGTTCCGTACCGGGTCCGTGCCGCAGTACGCCTGATAGGCGCAGTAAGCACAGCTTGGCGTTGTCTCAACACAGGCGTCCCGGATAATGCTTCTGAGTTTGGTCCCGCCGAATATCGCTTTGTATGAATCTCGATGGACATTTCCCATGTTAAAATGGGGATCGCCCATCCGCGCAAGCATTCTGGCTTCATCGGAAGGGTATACTGAACCGTCGTAGTCGTAGATAACGCCGCTGATTCCGGTCCCTGCCGGAGATTGCAGGTCTACAAACCCGGTGGAGAACGGCGTCATAATCCTTGAAAGAAGTATCGTGGCAAAGTGTTCGGGGAAAAAACGCGTTCTGTTGAGACGGAGAATATGCCGCAAGATATCAATATATGCTTCGACAAACTCCTGCATTTTATACCCCAGCATGTCGGCCTGTTCCGCCGCAAAACCATATGGATTCAATGAGCGGATAAAAATTCCGTTAAATCCTTGCTCTATATACTCATCGACAACTTCCGGAAATTTTTTCAGCGAAGATGCGGTTGTGGTCATTAGGGCATCGACATTGCCCTCGCCGACGATTTCTCGCGCAAGATACAAATTACGGATAAAGAGGTCATACGTGCCGCCGCCAGCCCGCAAAATCCTATGCTTGTCATGCAATTCTTTTGTTCCGTCCAATGAGGTGGAAATGCAAATGTCGTGGTCACGGCAAAAAAGAAACTGTTCTTTCGTTATGCCAGTGAGGTTTGTGCATAGAACAAAGTATAATGTCTTTCCGGAGTGTTGTTGCTTTTCCTTGGCATAGAGGACCGTTTCCCTGACGACATTCCAATGCAGGGTTGGCTCGCCACCTTGAAACTCGATTTTTATGGATTTTGATGGCGATTCAAAAATCGTATCCACAATTTTCATGGCTGTATCTACAGACATGTCATATTTATGGGCATCCTCTTCGGCGCATGACACTTGGCAATATTCGCAACGCTGATTGCAGCGTAATGTCACGACCATCATGTGCAGAGAAGTGAAGTCACGCAGATAGGCTTTTCTCGAGCGGTATTTTGCGGCAGCCCTTTGCAAAGAAAATTTGTCATTTGTCGCTTTTCTCAGAAATAGGCGGCTTTGGAGGTCAAAATATTGTTTATTTTCCCTGGTGATATTTCCGGAAATGATATCTTCAAAGGTGTTTTGAGAGACAAAAGAATAGTCTCCGCATTCGTTGACCAGCAGAACTTGACCATTGGGGTGGTATCTGAACTGAAATGGCAGGAGATCAATCATTGTTTTTCTAAGGGTGAAAAGGCTTGCTCAACGATTATTTCCCTCAGTTTTCCAAAGCGATTTTGGAGATCATGTCTGACCTGCTGCTCTATCAATTCATTGCAAAATATTTTTATGGCACTGGAATCACCAGTTTCATCGTCTTTGGGGCGGATAGAGACCTCAAAGCTGTCATCGCCATGAGGCTGAATCCCCACATAGTATTGGTCCGTAAACTTGGTTGCGGCCGCAAAGACGGGTTCTCTTTCAAAAAATTCCTTGCTTAAGATGACCTTTTCGCCGCCTTGTTCCGATAGTGAAATTCCTTTCATATTCTGTACCCACAAAATTTTCGATTATTGAAAGTAAGACGATATCACGAATGAAAGTTCATGTACATACAAAATTTATAATATAACTTCCATAACTACATTATTATTATAATGATATATATTATATATATGTATCGTGTGTATTTCATAAAATTTATTTTCAATATGTAAGTTTATAATAATTATTGTTTAACAGTTTTTTATTTTTGATGTACATTA
This sequence comes from Desulfovibrio sp., assembly GCA_031549405.1. GTDB lineage: Bacteria > Desulfobacterota > Desulfovibrionia > Desulfovibrionales > Desulfovibrionaceae > Frigididesulfovibrio. The sequence goes on along the minus strand of JAVBPV010000022.1, from coordinate 16,849 downwards.
TATGTAATATTGATAAATTGTAAAAAAAATATACTATAAAATTTTAATATAGCTCAATATGGCTTAGCATTTCTTCTTGCCGACAGAAAGAATACAGCTTTTCGCGGGCGGAGGCTTAATGAAGGCTGAGTCTGACTAGTACTCATTTCATAAATCGTCCATTGGCCGATTTATGAGGATCGCTTCGCCGGAAATGTGGTTTCCGGCTCGCTCACGCCGCCTTTGACGGCGCGCCGGACTGCCGGCCGGCGTTAGAAGTCATTATCATAAGGAATTATGAAATGACTTCTATTGATGTAATTGTTAACGGTTAATACTGGGTAGTTTTTATGCGACTCTGAGTGAGAAAAGTACAAAGATTACCAGCGGATTTGGGTGAGCGGATTTGGGTGAAGTGATCGCAGAGGCGCAAGTCCCTGCCGGGGTGGTCCAAAGGGGCTTCGCCCCTTTGGCGGGAGGTCTGAAGGGGCTTCGCCCCTCCGGCGGGGGCAGGGGCAAAACTTCGTTCAGGCTTTTCCGTTTTCCGCGATACGCCGGACAAAGCCCGTCACGGCGTCCGCGACGAACTCGCGGGTTTCGCGGTGGGTGGTGATCATATGATGGCTGGTGACGGTTTCTTGCACGCGGGTGTAGTGCAGGCGCACGTCGGGGGAGGAGAGGGATTCGGCTATTTCTTTGGCGCAGTCGGGGAAGACGATGCGGTCCCCGATGTCGTGCATGACCAGGGCGGGGCAGTGTATTTGGGGCAGCATGCGCCGCAGCGGGCGCAGACCCAGGTTCAGGCTATGGAATTGCGGCAGGCAGATGACTCCCTCGTATCCCTTGAAGGGCGCGATGGCGCGCGAAAGCTCTTTGGCGCGGCGTACGGGCACTTCCGGCCGGATGTGGCGCAGGGCCGGGGCGAAGACAAGGCGCCAGTCGCGTACCCGCCAGGGGCGGAAGGTATAAAGGTACAGGGGGGCGGCAAGGGTTACAAGCCCGGCCGGGCCGTGCCGCGCCGCCAGGTGCATGGCCAGCGCCCCGCCCATGGAAAACCCGATGACGACGACCCGCTGGTGCTCCTTTTTCAGTTCCAGGTAGGCTTTTTCCGCATGCTCCAGCCAGTCGGGGAAAAAGGTGGCGCGAAAATCAGCCACGGTAGTGTCGTGGCCGGGCAGGGTGGGCATAACCACACGGCAGCCCAGATCGCGCAGGCCGGGGGCCAGGGGTTCCACTTCAAAGGGGCTGCCGGCGATGCCGTGCAGCAACAGGCAGGCGGGAGGATTCGTATTCATATTCGTAATGATCTCATTCCAGGCGTGATTTATCGAGCGCGAGGACAGCCCAACTCTCACCCTTCGCGGCCGGACATGCGGGCAAGCTCTTTGTCGATGTCGGCGGGAGCAAGGCGGGTGCAGCGGGTGTAGGTCAGTCCGTCCGAGACGTCTTTTTCCACCACAAAGTGGCGCCCCGCGCGGGCGGCGAGCTGGGGCCAGTGGGTGATAAGCAGCATCTGGCGGCTTTGGGCCAGATGGGCCAGACTGTCGGCCACCCGGTTCAGGGTAGCCCCCCCGACCCCGGCGTCCACTTCGTCGAAGATCAGGGTGGGGGTTTCGTCGGCGGTGCGGGTCATCAGGGTGACCACGGCCAGCAGAAAGCGCGAAAGCTCGCCGCCGGAGGCGATGCGGTCCAGGGGCTGTTCGGGCTGGCCGGGGTTGGGCCGCCAGAGCAGACGGGCACGCAGTTCCGCGCAGTCGTCCCGGCCGGGGAAAAGAACGTGGGGAGAAAAGTCGAAAATAACCCGCACATGCTCGGAAAACCCCAGATCCTTCAACGCGCTTTCCAGGGCGGAGGAAAAGGCGGCGGCGGCCTCCTGGCGGGCGGGGTTCAGGCGGGCCAGCAGGGCGGCCAGGGAATCGCAAAGTTCCTGTTCTTCCAGAACCAGTTTTTTGCGTTCAAGCTGGCTGGAATCAAGAAAGTCCAGATTTTCCGCCACCTCGTCGCGCAGGGCCAGAATGGAGTCCAGGGGGCGCTTGAGCTTGCGCTTAAGCTGGGCCAGGGCGTACAGGCGCGATTCCACGGCCTCGATGTCCTCTTCGCGCAGCACCCGGCCCTGGGCCTTGCGCAGGGCGGCGTCCATGTCCCGCAGGACGGCGCGGATTTCCTCCAGGGCGGAGGGATATTCGGCGAATTCGTCCAGCAGGCGGGACAGGGCGGACATGTGCCGCTCGAAGGCGGCAAAGGACGGCAGAATTCCGGCGTTTTCACCGCCGCCCGGGCCGCCGTGCAGAGCGGCCAGGGCCGCGGCGGCGTTTTCCGTGACGCCCGACTGGTTGCGAAAGGCCGCGCGCTTTGCTTCCAGTTCCTCTTCTTCGCCCGCTTTGGGGGCGATTTTTTCGATTTCCTGAAGCTGATACTCCAGCACGTCGCGTTTTTCTTCCAGGGCGCGCAGGACATTCTCCCGGGAGACGCGCCGGGCGGCGCAGTCCGCCAGGGCGCGCGCCAGGGCGTCTTTTTCGCGCAGCAGGTCCGGCCGGTTCATGAAATCATCAAGGATCTTCGCCTGAAAGGACGGCAGCAGCAGTTTTTGCTGCCCGTGCTGGCTGGTGTGCAGGATGAGCGACGCGCGCATATCGCGGATGGTTTCCTGCGAACAAAGCCGATCGTTCAGGAACAGGCGGCTGCGCCCCGTGTCGGCGGAAAGCTCGCGCCGCAGGATCATCTCCTCGTCTCCGGTGACGAACAGGGCCTCCACCACGGCCTTTTCCTTGCCGGGTCGCACCAGATCCGTGCCCAGGCGTTCACCGGTAAGAAAATTCAGGGCCTTGAGAATAAAGCTTTTGCCAGCGCCCGTTTCCCCGGTCAGCACGTTCATGCCCGGGGCGAATTCCATTTCTATGTCCTCGATAAGCGCAAGATCGCGTATGCGTAGCAGTTCCAGCATGGGGTCACCTGCCGATGCGGGGGTCGAAGATGTCGCGCAGGCTTTCGCCGATAAGGTTGTAGCCCAGCACGGTCAGCAGGATGGCAACGCCGGGGAACACGGACATCCACCAGGCTATGCCCAGGGTTTCTTTGCCTTCCAGCAGAATGTTCCCCCAGCTTGGCAGGGGATACTGCACGCCGATGCCCAGAAAGGAAAGGGCCGATTCCGTCAAAATGGCTCCGGCAATGCCAAGCGTCGCGGAAACCAGCACCGGCGCCAGGGCGTTGGGCAGAATGTGCCGGAAGAGAATGCGCGGCAAGCCGGCCCCGGACAGACGGGCGGCGCTGACAAAGTCGCGTTCGCGCAGGGAAAGGGTTTCGGCCCGCACCAGTCGGGCCACGCCCATCCACGAGGTCAGGCCGATGACGGCCATGATGTTGCCCAGGTTCGGTTCCAGAAAGGCGATGACGGCAAGAATAAGGAAAAAAGAGGGAAAACAGAGCATCACGTCCACAAAACGCATGACGCACTCGTCCACAAGACCGCGAAAGTATCCGGCGACAAGCCCCAACGTCACGCCGATGACCGAGGCGATGCCCACGGACACAAAGCCCACCCACAGGGAAACCCGCGCGCCGTACAGCATGCGGGCGAACAAATCCCGGCCCAAAGCGTCGGTGCCGAACAGATATTCGGCCGAAGGCGGCCGCAGGATGGCGTCCAGGTTAAGGTACAGGGGCGGCCGGGTGCTGATCAGGGGGGCAAGCACGGCGGCAAGCGCCACCCCGCCCACCAGGAACAGTCCGGTCCAGAGCAGGCTGTACCGGCGCAGCAAAAAGAAAAAGCGGGCACGGGCCGGAACTCGCGCGGGCGCGCGTCCGGGGGCGGGCGCCCGCGCGGAGGAGGGCAGGGGGTGAGCGGAAGGGGTGGAACGGTTCATAGCGGTCATTCCCCCTGCTCGGTGCCGGCTTTGCGGATGCGCGGGTCGGCCAGTCCGTAGCAGAGGTCGGCCAGCAGGTTGCCGGCCAGGGTAAGCCCGGCCCCCAGCACCAGGTTGCCCATGATCAGCGTGTAGTCGCGGGCCATGACCGCCTTGTAGAACAATTGGCCCATGCCGGGCAGGGCGAAGATGGACTCGATGATGACGCTGCCGCCGATAAGGCCGGGGATGGAAAGTCCCAGCAGGGTGATGACGGGCAAAAGGGCGTTGCGCAACGCGTGGCCGAACAGGACGGTACGTTCGGGCAGGCCTTTGGCCCGCGCGGTCAGGATGTAGTCCTGGCGCAGCACCTCAAGGACCGAGGCCCGCATGAAGCGCGACATGCCCGCCAGTGAGCCGAAGGTGGAAACAAAGATGGGCAGGGCCAGATGGGCGGCCAGATCCCTGGCCTTGCCCCAGGCGGAAAGGGCGGCGTAATCCATGGAGGTCAGACCCGAAATGGGCAGCCAGTGCAATTCTATGGAAAAGAAAAGCATAAGCAGCAGCGCCAGCCAGAATCCCGGCATGGCGAAGCCGACGAATACGAACAGGGTGGTGGCCTTGTCAAAAGGCCCCCCGCGGTTTCTGGCCGCCAGAACGCCTATGGGAATGGACAGCAAAAGAGTAAGTACCAGGGTGATGACGTTGAGCCAGATGGTCAGGGGCAGGCGCTCGGCTATTTTGTCGATGACCGGGCGGGCGTCGCTGCTCATGGAGATGCCGAAGTCCAGGCGCGTCATGCGGCCCAGCCACTCCGCGTATTGCTGGTACAGGGGCTTGTTCAGGCCGTACAGTTCCGCCAGGCGTTGCCGGGCCTCGGCGTCGGCCAGGGGGTTCATGGTGGTTTCCATATCCGTGGGAGAACCGGGGGCAAGGTGGATGACCAGGAAGCTCACCAGAGTGATGCCCAGAAAGACCAAGGCCAGCCACAGGACCTTGCGCGCAAGCCGACCCAGAAGGCGCGTCATGGCTTACTCGCGTATCCAGTCCCGCACGCGCGCCGCCTCGTCCTTCCATTCCGGGCCGAGCCGCAAAGCCAGAAAGGCGCTGTACAGGGAGTCCACAAGTTCAAGGCATCCCTCGATGAGGGATATCTTTTCCAGCAGCAGCGCGTCGGGATCGTCGTCGCTGTCGTTTTTATCTATTTTAGGAGTTTTCAGGCTGTTCAGGGAAAAGTCCGCCGCCTTCAGGGTGACGCTCCATTCCTCGGGCGCGCGCTCAAGGCGCAGCAAGGCACGGGCCACTTTTTTGCCCGTGGCGAGGCCGGTGCGCGCCTCGCGCAGTTCCGACTCCAGGCCGGAAACGCTGGCGGTTTCCACGTGGTCGCCTTCTCCCCCCTGTACCACGATGCGCTGCTCCATGGTAACGGTGAAGGGGCGTCCCGAAGGATCGTTGAAGATGGCGCCGGTGGCGCTGCGGAACCACAGCCAGGTCAGGAATTCCTGGCCGAGAATCAGATCGGGGGTGTCGTACAGGGTGTTGGCGGTCATAAGGTCAGGCAAAGGTGGTGGGTTCGATGGTGTCAAGGGCGGCGCTGTCGGGCAGCGCGGCAAGGGCCAGTTCATACGGCGTCAGGGGCATGACGTGCAGGCTGAAGGTGCGGATGAACAGTTCCTCGAACATGTCCAGCATTTTCGGCTGGGTGGAGGCGAAGTACAGCACCGATTCCGCCGTGTTCCACACGACCTGGAACTCCGCCGGAACGGGCAGAAAGCGCATCCTGAGCTTCAGCATGACCTGTTCTTTCAGTTCTTTTTTCCGCTCGCGCGAGACGAATTTTTTGCCCTGCTCGCGGTTTTGCGCCTCTTCGCGCTTAAGCGCCAGGGCATGGTGCTTTTTGATTACGGCCGGAGGCACGCGCCGGGTGTCCAGGCGCAGGGAAAAGGCGAGGTACGTCCCTTTTTCCACCGGATTGGCCGCAAAAGTGGTGTCTAAAAAATCTTCAAAGGCCACCCAGCCGAAGGAACGCTCCTCGGGCAGTTCGTCGATGTCGGCAAAAGCGTTTTTGCGCAGCAGATCGGGAACCTGCGCCCACAGCGAGGAAGGCACCGGATCGATGATGCGCAAGCGCGTGAAGCTGGTGGAGGTTTTAAGAAAAGACATGGCGTGATCCTTAGGGTAAAGGCGGCGGTGCGTGAAAATACCGGGGCGGGCGGCGTCCCGCTTTTGCGGCGCCGGGACGCCCGCGCCGGAAAGGGCATGGAACGCCTTTCGCAAACACCCATTATAGCCCGAAACGGCGGGATTGTCGATTGCGGGTTGCGGGAAGGGGAAGGGCCCTGGCCGCCTCCGGCGCGGGCCGTAAAAAAGCATTGCCTGTTTCGCCGTCCGAAGGTATGAAGGAACGGTTTTTCCGGAAGCAGGCGGCGTTTGTCAGCCAATCCCCCGCTTGCCAGTCATTATTTTATGGAGGACGCATGTTCTGGACCACCGAAGCTTACGCATTCAGCAATGCCGCCGCGCAGGGCGCTAATGACCCCATGGGCGGGCTCGGGCCGTTTATCCCTCTGATCCTGATGTTCGCCGTGTTCTATTTTCTGCTCATCCGGCCGCAGCAAAAGCGCGCCAAGGAGCACAAGGCGATGCTTGCCGCCCTTGGCCGGGGCGACGAGGTGATCACCATGGGCGGGCTGTACGGCCGCATCATCGAAGCCCACGACGAATACGTCATCCTTGATCTGGGCGACACCAAGGTCAAGGTAAGCCGCAGCGCCATCAACGCCGTGCCTTCCGCCCAGCGCGTGGCGGAAAAGCAGGCCCAGAAAGCCAAAAAAGACGACGAAGCCGGCAAATAACCGGTCCCGGTTGTTCGCGGAAGGCGGAACGCCCGGCGGCTTTGGCCCCCCGGATGCGGGTCCGCCCGCGCCGGGTATTTCCGGAGCGGGGGTTCCGCTTTTCCGTATTTTTTTCCGGCGGCGCGCACGCCGGGTGTTTTGGCGTGGATTATTTTGCTTTTTTAGGAGTTCCCATGAGACAGGGCCTTTTTTGGCGTATCGGCCTTACCGCCTGCATCCTTCTGGTTTCCGTGGCCTTTTTTCTGCCCACGCTGCTGCATCCCCCGCATGAAGCCAAAAAGACCGAAACCGGCTTTCTGGACCACATTTTGCCGAACACCCGCGTGAACCTGGGGCTTGACCTTATGGGCGGCATCCACCTGACCCTTGGGGTAGACGTGGAAAAGGCCGTGCAGACCGCGGTGCTGCAAATGGGACAGGCTCTCGTGAAAACGGCCAACGACAAGGGCATGCTTACGACCCGGCCGCGCGTCGCCCAGGGCGACAAGCTGGAATTCATGCTGGCCGCGCCCCAGCGCAAGGCTGATTTTGAGGAGTTGCTGGCCAAGGACTATTCCGATCTGCACGCCGCCTCGGCCCAGGCCCTGCCCGACGGCAAGATCCGCTACCTGCTGGAACTGACCTCGGCCGCCCGTGCCCGCCTTGACGGCAACGTCGTCGACCAGGCCCTGAAGACCATCCGCAACCGCATCGACCAGTTCGGCGTGGCCGAGCCGGACGTGCGCAAGCAGCAGGGGAGCGATCGCATCATCATCCAGTTGCCCGGCATGGACGACGCCCAGCGCGCCGTGGATATCATCGGCAAGACCGCCCACCTGGAATTCCGTCTGGTGCGCGACGACGTGGACCCCAACGCGCGCGTGCTGCCCCCCGGCGTGGAACGCCTGCCCATGGACTACACCACCCGCGAGGGGCAGCGCGTGGAAACATCGCTTCCCGTCGACGCCCAGGCGGTTATGACCGGCGAGCATATATCCAACGCCATCCCTCATCAGGGCCAGGACGGGCAGTATCAGGTTTCCCTGTCCTTTGACCGCCTGGGCGAGGAGCAGTTCGGCCGCGTCACCCGCGACAACGTGGGGCGCAGGCTGGCCATTGTGCTGGACGGAAAAATCCATTCCGCCCCGGTCATCCAGACGGAGATACGCGGAACGGCCAGCATCACCGGCAACTTTACCCTTACCGAGGCCAACGACCTTTCCATCGTGCTGCGCGCGGGTTCTTTGCCCGCGCCGGTGGTGGTGCTGGAACAGCGTTCCGTCGGCCCTTCCCTGGGGCAGGAATCCATCGACATGGGCATAACCGCCACCCTGGCGGGGGGCGCTTTGGTGGTGGTTTTCATGCTGATTTACTACGGCATGTCGGGGGCCATCGCCGACGTGATGCTGCTGCTTGACGTGGTGCTTATCCTGGCGGGCATGGCCCTGTTCGGGGCCACGCTTACCTTGCCGGGCATCGCGGGCATTGTGCTGACCCTGGGCATGGCCGTGGACGCCAACGTGCTGATTTTCGAGCGGATACGCGAGGAACTGAAAAAGGGCCTGACCCCCGTGGCCGCCATTGACGCGGGTTTTTCCCGCGCCATGCTGGCCATCACCGACTCGAACCTGACCACGATCATCGCCGCCGTCATTTTGTACCAGTTCGGCACCGGCCCCGTACGCGGTTTTGCGGTGACCCTTACTTTGGGCATTCTGGCCTCCATGTTTACGGCCATTTTCGTGTCGCGCATCGTGTTCGACCTTTGGATGTCCAAGCCGGGCCGCAAGCTGAGCATTTGATCCGGTTTTTGTCCGGAAAAGGAACGGCCCGCGCATGCCGGGGCCGCATTCCGCGCTTTTGAACGGGCCGTTGCCCGCAGGAGAATAGTTCATGGGACTGCATTTTATCCGAAACGACCTGTCCATAGACTTTGTGGGAATGCGCAAGATTTCCTACATCGTGTCCATCGTGCTGATTCTTGCGGGCTTTGCCTCGCTGGCCATCAAGGGTGGCCCCCGCTACGGCATCGACTTTTCCGGCGGGGCCACGGTGCAGATCAAGTTCGCCTCGCCCGTTTCCGACGAGCACCTGAAAAAATCGCTGGAAGGCTCCGATTTGCCCGGCCTGACCATACAGCAGTATGGTTCCGATACCAGCTATCTTCTGCGTATCTCAACGGTGAAGGAAACCTCCACCGGCATCACCAAGGCGGTGAACGACGCCCTTTCCGCCAACCTGAAGGGCGTGGGCTACGAAATCCAGCGCCTGGAAATGGTGGGGCCCAAAGTGGGGGCCGACCTGCGGTCACAGGCGCTGGAGGCCATGTACTACGCCACCCTGCTCATAGCGGTTTACGTTTCGGGCCGGTTCGAGCGCCGTTGGTTTTCCGCCGCCTGTATGGCCGGCGTCCTGGGCGGGGCCATATTCGGCCTGGGCTGGCTGGGCATCGACAAATCCTGGCTGGTCCTTGTCGCCATTGTGCTGACCGTTATCCTCTGCTGGAGGCTTAAGCTGGTGTTCGCCCTGGGGGCCATAGTCTCCATACTGCACGACGTGCTTATCACCGTGGGGCTGTTCTCCATAATGAACAAAGAGTTCGACCTGACCATCATCGCCGCCTTGCTGACCATTGTGGGGTATTCGCTCAACGACACGATCATCGTGTACGACCGCATCCGCGAAAACCTGCGCGGCGACTTTGTCTCGCCCTTTTCGGCCATCATCAACCGCAGCATCAACCAGACCCTGTCGCGCACCATCCTTACCTCGGGCACCACGCTGCTGGTGATTTCGGCCCTGCTTATCTGGGGCGGCGGCATCATTTTCGACTTCGCTTTGGTGATGTTCATCGGCGTTCTTGTGGGCACCGCCTCGTCCATGTTTGTGGCCAGTCCGGTCCTGCTCGCCTTTGGCGACGACATCAGCCGGCACGACCCCACCAAAGCGGACAAACGGCCCCGCGACGCCGACGGCAGGATAGCCGCCCAGGTATAGCGGGCAGACAAGCGGGGGACGTCTAAGCCTCCATGAGCTGTTTGCTGCTGAAGCGCCGGAAGGCGCGGGGCCGGAGCTTTCAGCGGACATGAAGGCGGGGCCAAGTCCGGCGTGTCGTTTTTGTGGCATTTTCCGCTTGCCTTCCGCAGCATTTCGGATTAGTTATCTCTTTTGGATCATAAAAGCCGGATTCGCTTCGGCTTGCCAATTTCGCTGAAAGGGGGTGAGGTCTTTGCCCGGAGTATATCTTAATGAGGATGACTACAGCTTTGACATAGCGTTGCGCCGTTTCAAGAAGCAGGTTGAAAAAGCCGGCATTCTTTCCGAAATGAAAAAGCGCCAGCACTACGAAAAGCCCAGCGTCATGCGCAAAAAGAAGAAGGCTGCCGCCCGTAAGCGTCTTATGAAGAAGATCAGAAAGCTGAATATGGGCTGATTTCGCGCGTACCCAAGGCCCGGATTTTCCGGGCCTTGTTTTTCTGTTTTTTCCCGAGGTTTGCCATGGGGTTGATCGCCCGTCTGGAAGCAGACTACATTGTTGCCTACAAGTCCAGGGATTCCGTCCGGCTGGGGGTGTTGCGTCTTTTGAAGACGGCCCTCAAAAACTTTCAGGTGGAGCATTTGCGCGCGCCGGAAGATGCGGACGTCATGGATGTCATCACGCGCCAGTGCAAGCAGCGCCAGGATTCCATCGAACAGTACCGCGCGGCCAACCGTCCGGAACTGGCCGACAAGGAGGCCGCTGAAATGGCTGTGCTCAAAGAGTACCTGCCCGCGCCCCTGACCGGCGGAGAACTCGCCGCCGCCGTCGCGGAAGCGGTGCGCGCCGCCGGGGCCACGGGCGTGAAGGACATGGGCAGGGTCATGCAGCAGCTTATGGCCGCGCACAAGGGCAGGGTGGACGGCAAGGCCGCCAGCGACGCCGTGAAAGCCGCCCTTCAGTCCCTGTAGTTCATGGAGCCGCGTGCAGCCACCGCCCTGGAACTGCCCAGGGTTCTCAGCTATCTGGCCGCGTTCGCCGTTTCCGAGGCCGGGCGCGAGGCTTGCCTTGCCCTGCGGCCTTTCGCCGATCTTGAGCATATCCGCCGTGAAGCCGTCCTGTTTGAACAGGGCAGGCTGTGGCTGCTGCGTTCGGCCGTAAAGCCCGGCCCTTTTCCTCCTGTGGAGGGCCTTTTGGCCTACCTGGAAGCGCCCCGCGCCCTGCTGGACCTGGACGGTTTGTGGGGGCTGCGCCAGTTGCTGACGCAGGCGCGCGCCCTGGCCGACAGCCTGCGCTCCGGCGCCGAGGCCGCGGAATGGCCCCTGTGGGCGGCGCGGGCGGCGGAATTGCCCATGCCGGTGAAAAGCCTTTCCGGCCTTTCCCGCTGCCTTTCCGAAGAAGGCCTTTTGCGCGACGAGGCCTCGCCCGAGCTTTCCCTGGTGCGCGGCGAACTGCGCCGCCTGCACCAGCAGTGCATCCGCAAGGTCAAGGACTTTGCCGCCGAATACAACATCCTGCATTATTTGCAGGACGCCTTCATGACCCTTTCCTCGGACCGTTACGTGCTGCCCCTTAAGGCCAACTTCAAGGGCCGCCTGCAGGGGGTCATCCACGATTACTCCCAGACGGGCGAGACCTGCTACTTCGAGCCCATGTTCCTGGTGGAGATGAACAACCGCCTGCAGGGACTCAAGCGCGAAGAGCGCGAGGAAGAGCGCAAGATCCTTCTGTACCTGACGGAGCTGGCCCGCGAGGAACTGCCCGGCATCCGCGCCGCCTGTGCTTTTTTGGTGGAACTGGACATGTTGCAGGCCCGCGCCGCCCTGGGTAACTGCTATGACGGGCGCATGGTGGAATTTGACCAGGGCCGGGGCGTGTTCCTGCGCGAGGCCCGCCACCCCCTGCTGGCTCTTGCCGCCTCCCCGGCGGCCCGGCAGGCGCGGCAGCGCTGGTTGCAAGCGCAACAGGGGCCGGATGCGGCTCCGGAGGGAAGCTCCGGACCGCGCGCGGAGGAGGAAGGCGCTTCCCCAGCGGGGCCGCGCGCGCGGGCGGACCAGGAACGGAGCGGGGCAGGGCGGCCCGGCGCTCCGGCGGGCAAGCTTCCCGTTGCTTCCACCTTGGAGCTGTTGCCGGACCAGCGCGCCCTGGTTATCAGCGGCGGCAACGCGGGCGGCAAAACCGTGTGCCTGAAAACCCTGGGCCTTATCGCCCTGATGGCCCGCTGCGCCCTGCCCGTGCCGGCGGAAGCGGGCAGCGTCATGCCTTTCTGGCGGCGCATCCACGCCTTTATCGGCGATGAGCAAAGCCTGGAGGACCACGTCTCCACTTACACCGCGCAAATTACGCATCTGGCGCGGGTCTGGCCCGAACTGGGCCCCGATTCTCTGGTGATCCTCGACGAGTTCGGGGCCGGCACCGATCCCTCCCAGGGCGCGGCCCTGGCCCAGGCGGTCGTGGACAGCATCATGGAGCGCGGGGCCTTTGTGGTGGCGGCCACGCACTTTCCCGCCCTCAAAGCTTACGCCCTGTCCACAGCGGGGGTGCGCGCCGCTTCGGTGCTGTTTGACCCCGGGACGAAAAAACCCTTGTTCCGTCTGGTTTATGATCAGGTGGGGGCCAGCCAGGCCCTGGATGTGGCGCGCGAGCACGGTCTGCCCGAAGAAGTCCTGCGCAGGGCCGGGCAGTACCTGCTGCTCAGCGGCGAGGACACCTCGGCCCTGGTGGATCGCCTGAACGCCCTGGCCGTCGCCCGGGAAGGGGAACTGGCCGCCCTTTCCAAAGAAAAGGCCGCCTTTGCGGAAAAACGCCGCCGCCTGGAAGAGCGCTTTGAAAAAGAGCGCCTGGCCCTGTTCGATTCGGTGCGCGACGAGGCGCAGAAAGTGCTGGCCGACTGGAAGGCATCGCGGGTCAGTCACAAGCAGGCGTTGAAGGAACTGTCGCGCATTCGCGGGGGGCTTTTGCGGGAAACGGGCGAAGAGGAAACACAGGCCGCCCGGGGCCTTGCCGACGTTTCCGGCTTGCACGTCCGGCAGAAATTACGCCACACCGCCTGGAAGCGCACAGGCACCGTGCTGGAGATAGACGAGCGCAAAAACCGCGTGCGGCTTGATTTTGACGGGGTTTCCCTGTGGGCCGGAGCGGCGGACGTGTTGCCCCTGGAACAGGCCGGGCTTGCCGGTATCACGGGGGCGGGCCTTGCGGCGGCCGGGGGCGCGGGGCAGGGAAAAAGGGCGGCGCAGGCCGCGGGGGCGGCCCATACGGGAACTCCTTCCGCTGTTTTGCCGTTGCGTCTTGACTTGCGTGGAATGCGTGCTGATGTTGCTGTGAACGAACTGGAGAAATTTCTTGATGCCGCCATATTGAGCGGCAGATCCGCGATCGAGGTGATACACGGGCGCGGGACAGGCGTTTTGCGCCGCGAACTGCACGTATTTTTACGGTCCAGCCCCGTTGTGGGGGCCTTTCGCCTTGCGCCGGAAGATCAAGGCGGCGACGGCATGACCATTGTGGAGTTGAAGTGAGCAGAAGCTCCGCCACACGGGAAATCAAGGCCCGGCTGAACTTCGTCGACGTGGTCAGGCGCTACGTCGAGCTTCGCCGCGCCGGCAATCGCTGGGTGGCCCCTTGTCCCTTTCACCAGGAAACCAAACCTTCTTTTTCCGTCAACGAGGAAGAGGGCTTTTTCTATTGCTTCGGCTGTCAGGCCTCCGGCGATTTGTTCGATTTTTACGGCCGCGTCAACGGTCTGGAATTTAAAGAAGCCCTTGAGCAACTGGCGGAAGAGGCGGGAGTGGCGCTGGAAAGCTCCCGGCCCGATCCCGGGGCCAAGGCCGAGCGCGACTTTCGTAAAACCGCCCTGCGCATGTACGAGGCTGCCCGCAACCATTTTCGCAAGAATCTGGCGGGCGAGGCGGGAAAGGAATGCCGCGCCTACCTTGAGCGCCGCAAACTGGACCCGGCCACTGTCGAGTCCTTTGAACTGGGCTGGAGCCTGCCCGAATGGCAGGGCCTGGCTGACACCCTGCGCCGGAACGGCTTTACGCCCAAGCAGGGCATCGACGCCGGGCTTTTGGCGCCCAACGAGCGGGGCACGGGGTACGACCGGTTCCGGGGGCGGCTGATCTTTCCCATCAAAAATCTTTCGGGGCAGGTCATCGCCTTCGGCGGGCGCATTATCGGCGGCGAGGACGCGGCCAAGTACATCAACAGCACCGAGTCGGTGCTGTACAGGAAAAGCGAGAATCTATACGGCCTGTTTCAGGCCCGGCGGTCCATATCGGTGCACCGGTCCGTGATTCTCACCGAAGGGTACATGGACGTGCTGACTTTGCACCAGTTTGGCTACACCCACGCCTGCGGGGTGCTGGGCACCTCGCTGACCGAAGATCAGGTGCGCCGCCTGGCCGGGTTTTGCTCAAACATGGAGCTGATTTTCGACGGCGACGCGCCGGGGCGCAAGGCGGCTTTACGCGCCGCGGAAATGGTGCTGGCGCGCGGTCTTGCCTGCAAGGTGGTCATTCTGCCGGAAAAGGAAGACATTGACAGCCTGCTGCACGAAAAAGGCCCGGAAGCCTTTGAGGAGTTGCGCCGCTATGCTCCGGACGGCCTGGATTTTTGCATCCGCATGCTCCAGGGCTATGCCCCCAAGGACGCGCTGGAATGGGTCAAGGCTTTTCTGGCCAAAGTGGAACAAAAAGAGCTGGTTTCCGGCTTTGTGTCCCGTCTGTGCCGCAGCCTGGACCTGGACGAGCGGGAACTGCGCGGAACCCTGCCGCGCGCGGCCCGGCGCGAGCCCGCGCCCGCCGGGGAAAATTCCGGAAAATTTTCCGCGCATGGGGCCGCCGCCCCTGCCGGTATGGTGAAAAAAGACGCCCTGGATCGGGAGATCATGAAGTTTGTGGTGCGCTTTCCCCATCATCTGCCCACGCTGCACAGCGCCGGAGCGGCATTGCTGTTTACGCAAGGCTGGGCAAGGACCCTTTGGGAAAAGGTGGAATCCTGCGGACCCGGCTATGATCCCGACGCCATCGTGCGCCTTTTGGATGACAAGGAAAAAGAGTTCTGGGGACGGTTCCGGGTGATGGAGGCCCCGCCCAAAGACACCGAACGCATCGAACTGGCCGACATCTGCAAGCGCATCGACTTTCTTTGTAAAGAAAAACAGGCCAATGCCTGCACCCAAGCTTTGCGGCAGAGCGCGGCCGGAGATTACGACCTGGAATTGCTCAAGGCCTTGAATGATACGCTGGTCCAGCAACGGACGCCCGGGAGTGACAATGGGTAACATCAAAGATATCCAACAAATAAAGGTGCTTATTGCCAAAGGCAAAGCCCTTGGCTTTCTTACCTTTGACGAGGTGAACAAGGCCCTGCCCTCTGAAGCCTCTTCCCCCGAGCAGGTGGAAGAAATCATCGGCATTTTCGATCAGCTAGAGATCGCCATTGTCGATTCGGAAAAAGACGGCAAAAAGATCAGCGTGTCCGCCGGGGAGCCGGACGAAGAGCCGGTGGTGGAAACCGCGCTGGACCTGGTGGAAGACGACGAGGGCGCGGACTATTCCTCGCGCAGCACCGACCCTGTGCGCATGTACCTGCGCGAAATGGGCGCCGTGCCTTTGCTGGACCGCGAAGGCGAAGTGCAGATCGCCAAAAAGATCGAAACCGGCGAGCAGGACGTGCTGTACGCCCTGGTGGAAGTGCCCGTCGCCGTCGAAGAGCTGATCAATGTGGGCGAGGATCTCAAGCAGAACCGCATCAAGCTGAAGGATGTGGTCAAAACCATTGAGGAAGACGACCCCAGTGAAGATGAAATGAACCAGCGCCAGCGGGTGATCCTGCTGCTGGACGAAATCAGGCAGACCTTCAACAAGAAGCGCAAGATCTATACGCGCCTTGACGAATGCTGCACTCTGGAGCGGCGCGTGGCCGCCCTGCAAAAGGATATCATCAGCTTCAAGGACAAAATCGTCATCCGCCTGCGGGACATCAAGCTGGAAAAAACCCTTATCGACCGCATCATCGAGACGGTCGAGGATTACGTGCGCCAGATGCACAACTGCCAGCGCGATCTTTCCGCCTACATCCTGGTGACCGGCAAAACCCAGTCGGAAATACTGGATCTGTTCCGCCTGCTGGACGAGCGGGAAATCCCCCCCACAGAGGCCGCCCGCATGCTGGATCTTTCCGTGGACGAGCTTTTCTCGTTCAAGGAAATGATCATGGGCAAGATGGAAATTCTTACCCGCCTGCAGGACAAGTGTTGTCACAACGTTAACGATCTGGAGGAAGTGCTTTGGCGCATCAAGCGCGGCAATACCGCCGCCATGCGCGCCAAGCAGGAGCTTATCCGCTCCAACCTGCGCCTGGTCGTTTCCATCGCCAAAAAATAGACCAACCGCGGCCTGCAGTTCCTGGATCTTATCCAGGAGGGCAACATCGGCCTGATGAAAGCCGTGGACAAGTTTGAATACCAGCGCGGGTACAAGTTCTCCACTTACGCCACCTGGTGGATCCGCCAGGCCATCACCCGCGCCATCGCGGATCAGGCCCGGACCATCCGCATTCCCGTGCATATGATTGAAACCATCAACAAACTTATCCGCACCTCGCGCTATCTTGTGCAGGAACTGGGCCGCGATCCCACTCCCGAAGAAATAGCCGAGCGCATGGACTACCCCCTGGACAAGGTCAAAAAGGTTCTGAAAATCGCCAAGGAACCCATCTCGCTGGAAACCCCCATCGGCGACGAGGAAGATTCCAGCCTGGGCGATTTCATCGAGGACAAAAAGGCCGTGGCCCCGGCGGAGGAAGTGGTCAACACCAAGCTTTCCGAGCAGATCGCCTCGGTCCTTGCCGACCTTACCCCCCGCGAGGAGCAGGTTCTGCGCAAGCGCTTCGGCATCGGAGAAAAAAGCGACCACACCCTTGAAGAAGTCGGTAAGCTTTTCAACGTCACCCGCGAACGCATCCGGCAGATCGAAGCCAAAGCCCTGCGCAAGCTCCGCCATCCCGTGCGCAGCCAGGTGCTGCGGTCGTACTACGAAAGCTAGGAGCGGGAGGGGAGGGGGGGGGGGGGGGGGGGGGGGGGGGGGGGGGGGGGGGGGGGGGGGGGGGGGGGGGGGGGGGGGGGGGGGGGGGGGGGGGGGGGGCGGGGGGGGGGGGGGGGGGGGGGGGGGGGGGGGGGGGGGGGGCGGGGGGCGGGGGGCCGGCGGCGG
>JAVBPV010000019.1:0-48639 GCA_031549405.1 Desulfovibrio sp. | reverse complement strand
GTTTCGCCTACGCCTGCGCGGCGGGCGGCGGTTCCCGCCGCCAGAGCAAATAAACATTTTCAATGTTCATTTGCTCTGGCCGGGTGAAGCCCCTGAGCGCCCAACCCGAGAATGTGCCAGGCAAGCACGGCCGCCGCCTTTTGAGCATCCCCGGCATTTTTACCGCCTTCGGCATGCAAGGCGTTTCAGGCTTGCAATGCACTGAAGGGCGAACCCTTTTCCCAGATTATCGCATGTCCACAGCCAATTTTTCCGCAGATTTCTCCGTGCCCGTCCAGGTGACGCTGATCGTTCCCGTGTACAACGAGGCCGGGAACCTGCCCCCGCTTATGGAGGAAATCGCCGCCGCCATGAACGGCCAGCCCCGCCCGTGGGAAGCGCTGTTCATTGACGACGGCAGCACGGACGGCAGCCTTGCCGTCCTGCGAAGCCTTGCGGAGCAAGACCCCCGCGTCCACTATCTTTCCTTCGCCGCCAACCGGGGGCAGTCCGCCGCCTTTGCCGCCGGATTTCGCGAGGCTTCCGGCGATATTCTGGTCACCCTGGACGCCGACCTGCAGAACGATCCCGCCGACATCCCGCCCATGCTGGACCTGTACGAGTCGGGCTACGACATGGTCATCGGCTGGCGGGCCGAACGGCGGGACACCTGGCGCAAGCGCCTGGCCTCGAAAATCGCCAACAGCGTCCGCAACGCCCTTTCCAACGAGTGCGTACGCGACACGGGCTGTTCCCTTAAAGTGCTGCGCGCTTCGCTGGCCCGCGAGCTGCCCCTGTTTACCGGCATGCACCGCTTTTTTCCCACCCTGATGAAAATGCGCGGGGCCACGGTCGCGGAAATCAAGGTGGGCCACCGCCCGCGCCGCTACGGCGTCTCCAAGTACGGAATCTGGGACAGGGCCTTTTCTTCCTTTGCCGACCTTCTCGCCGTGCGCTGGATGCAGCGCCGCTCCTTCCACTACGACATCCGGGAGCGAAGATGAAGGAAATGACGACGGCGGGTGCGGCATGAAGGCGGGATATTCCGTTTTGTTCAAGACCGGGATTCTTTTCCTGACCTTGGCCGGGGTTGTGTTTTTCGCCCACGTTTTTGATCTGGGGGGAATTCTGAACCCGGCCTGGGCCGACGCGCATCTGAAGCGCCAGGGCGGCGCGGGGGTGGCGCTGTATATCGGCGTGACGGCCCTGCTTTCCGCGGCGGGAGCGCCGCGCCAGGCCCTGGCCGCCCTTGGCGGATACGCCTTTGGCGCGCTTTTGGGTACTGTCTGGGCCAGCGCCGGCCTGATTATGGGCTGCGCCGGCGGTTTTTTTTACGCTCGCCTGCTGGGCCGCGCGTCTGTAGAGCGGCGCTTCGGCCCGCTTATCCGCCGGTTCAACGCGTTTGTCTCCCGGCAGCCCTTTTTACTGACCATCGCCCTGCGGCTGCTGCCTGTGGGCAACAACGCCCTGGCCAACCTGGCCGCCGGGGTCAGCGCCATACCCGCCCCCGCCTTCATCGGCGGTTCCGGCATCGGCTATCTGCCCCAAACCGTCATATTCGCCCTGCTGGGCAGCGGCTTGCGCTACGACCCGCTGCTGCACACCGGCATCTCCGCCCTGCTGTTCTGCCTTGCCTCCCTGCTGGGCCTGGCCTTATACCGGCACTTCAAGGCCACAGAGCGGCCCGAGCAGGCGGAAATTGAAAATGTCCATCCGCTCCGCGGGGACGCGCGGGCGCGTCCCCACCACGGTAATGCCGCGCCGGGCGGAAACGCGGCCTCCCCGCATGAAATCCCCCGCTAAAATCCCGCTGTTTCCGTCCGGAAACAGCGGCAAGGCCTCCCCATGAACGATTCCCCAAAAATACACGCCAGCGACGGACGCGTCCTGTTTGTGGTCTACGGCATCACGCTGCTGACAACCATGGGCATTTCCAGCCTGATTCCCTGCCTGCCCCTGCTGGCCGAAACCTTTCACATCGCGCCCGAACATTCCTGGGGCATCATCGCCGCCTTTGCCATGCCGGGATTTTTGTTCATTCCCCCGGCGGGGGTATGGGCGGACAGATACGGGCGCAGAAACGTGCTGCTGCCGTCCCTGCTGCTGTTCGCCCTTGGCGGCGCGGGATGCATGTTCGCTTCCACCTATACCGAGCTGCTCATCTGCCGGGCGGTGCAGGGCGCGGGCAGCGCTCCCCTGGGCCTGCTGTACAGCACCATCATTGCGGACGTCTGGCAGGGCGAGCGCCGCGCGCGCATCATGGGCTACACGGGTATGGCTCTCGGCCTGGGCACGGCGTTAAGCCCGGCGGCGGGCGGGGCCCTTGCCATGCTGGACTGGCGGCTGCCCTTTGCCCTGCCTTTGCTGGCCCTGCCCCTGGCCTGGGCGGCGCGGGATCTGCCCCTGACGGCCCCGGCCGCCCCCGTGACTCTGCGCGCCTATCTGGGGTCGGTATACCGCTGCGCCTCGGGCAGGCAGACACTTACCCTGCTGGGGCTTACGCTGCTGACCTTCACCATACTTTCCGGCCCCATCATCACCTGTTTTCCCGTATTCGCGGAAAAGGCCTTTACCGCCACATCCCTGGATATCGGCATCATCATCGCCGCCGCCTCCCTGGCGTCGGGTCTTGCGGCCTCGCAGTTGGGCAGGCTGTACCGGCGTTTTTCCACCAGAAGCCTCTTTTTCGCCAGCGTGCTCTTTTACATAGCCGCCCTTTGCTCCATGCCCGCGGCCCCCGGGCTGTGGTGGCTCATCCCGCCCGTGGCTTTGTTCGGCCTTGGCCAGGGGCTGAACATCCCCCTGGTCACCACCCTGCTTACGGAGCAGGCCCCGGACGAGCAACGCGCCGCCCTTATGGCCGCCAACGCCATTTTGCGCCGGCTGGCCCAGAACCTGGGTCCCGCTATTTTCGGAACCCTGGCCGTTTTGACCGGCTCGGCCAAGGCCATTGCCGCCGGATCGCTGCTGGCCGTGGCCATGGCCCTTTTGGCCGCAAAAACGCCCCTTCCCCCGATGCTGGGGTATATGCACCGGGAGAAAGGGCAAAAAGAACCCCTGTAGAAAGCATTTGCGGCCGGCTGTTATTGGAAGTCATTTCATAAGGAATTATGAAATGACTTCTAAAAAGTTTTGAAGGATAGGGAAGGGGGGGCTGGGGGAAGGGAAAGGGAACTTTTTCAAAAGTTCCCTTTCCCTTCCCCCAGCGGCCTTTCCCCAATCCGGCAATCCTTTTCCCTTACGTGGCCGCTCCGCCAAGGTAGGCGTCCTGCACTTCGGGGTTGGCAAGAAGGGCGCGGGCTTCGTCTTCCATGACCACGCGGCCCACTTCCATAACGTAGCCGCGCGCGGCCAGCTTGAGGGCGGCGCGGGCGTTTTGCTCAACCAGGATGACGGTGACGCCGCTTTCGTTGATCTCGCGCACGGACTCGAAGATGGAGCGCACCAGGATGGGGGCAAGGCCCAGGGACGGCTCGTCCAGCAGCAAAACTTTGGGGGCGGCCATCAGGGCGCGGCCGATGGCCAGCATTTGCTGCTCGCCGCCGGAAAGGGTTCCGGCAAGCTGGCCCGAACGTTCGCGCAGGCGGGGAAAGAGCTCGTAAATCCAGCCCAGGGTGCGGGCGATGCGCGGGCGGTCGCTGCTGGTAAAGGAACCAAGCTCCAGGTTCTCCAGCACGGTCATGGTGCCGAAGACGCGGCGCCCTTCCGGGGACTGGGTGATGCCCAGGCGCACGATTTCGTGGCTGTGCATGGTGTGCAGGGGCCTGCCCTCGAAGAATATTTCCCCGGACGCGGCCTTGATCAGTCCGCTGATGGAGGTCAGGGTGGTGGTTTTTCCCGCGCCGTTGGCGCCGAGAATGGTGACTATTTCGCCCTTGTGCACCTTGATGGAGATGCCGTGCAGGGCCTCGACGTTGCCGTAGCGCACCCGCAGGTCGCGCAGTTCCAGATAGGCTTGTGAATCGGACATGGCCGCCTCGGTGTTACTCGCCGTCATCGGAGCCGAGGTAGGCTTCGATGACCTGCGGGTTGACTTTGATTTCGGCGGGGGTTCCTTCGGCGATGACGGCGCCGTACTCCAGCACCACCAACTGGTCGCATACCCGCATGACCAGGTTCATGTCGTGCTCAATGAGCAAAACGGTGACGCCCCGGCCGCGTATGGCGCGGATAAGTCCCATCAGATCCGCCGTTTCCTGGTCGTTCATGCCTCCGGCGGGCTCGTCCAGAATGATGAAACGCGGGTCCGTGGCAAGGGCGCGGGCTATTTCCAGCAGACGCTGGTTGCCGTAGGAAAGGTTTTTGGCAAGGTTGCCGTACTGTGTGTCAAGGCCCACAAAGGCCAGCTCGCGCATGCACCGCTCCACGGCGTGGCGTTCTTCGCGCCGCTGCGACGGCAGGCGGAACATGGAGGAAAACACCCCGGCCCTCATCCGGCAATGGCAGCCCGCAAGCACGTTTTCCAGCACGCTCATTTCCTGGAACAGACGGATGTTCTGAAAGGTGCGCGCGATGCCCAGCGAGACGATCTGGTGCGTGGGCAGGTTGGTGATGTACTTGCGGTCAAAGATCACATCGCCGGAATCGGGTCGGTAGTTGCCCGTGATCAGGTTGAACACCGTGGTCTTGCCCGCGCCGTTGGGGCCGATCAGGCCCACGATGGAGTTTTCTTCGACGTCGAAGGAGACCCCGGCCACGGCCACCAGACCGCCGAAGGTCTTAAGCAGGTTTTGCAGCGAAAGCAGGCTCATATCCTGCCCCCTTCTTCTTCGCCGTCCTCATACAGCAGGGGCTCCTGCCGCATGGGCGCGCCCGTTTTCGCCCCCTGCTGCGCGGGTTCCGGCGGCCAAAGACAGACCGGATCCCCGGAACTGCCCGCCGGGCGGGGGCCGAAGCTTGAAGCCGGGGGCGGCGGCCAGATGCAAAGTTCGCCGTCGCCGGCGTCCTCCGCATAGGGATTATAAACCCGGCCCAGTTGTCTGCCGATGGCCGATGCAAATCTGCCCAGATACTGCCGCGCGTCATAGCGCCTGCGGCGGGGCGGCAAAAAGCCCTGAGGCCGGAAAATCATCATGGCCACCATGGCCGCGCCGAAAATGAGCATGCGCGCGCTGGCGAATTCGCGGAACATCTCGGGAAGGCCGATCAGCAGAAAGGCCCCCAGAATCACGCCGGGAATGCTGCCGCCGCCGCCCAGGATAACGATGGCGAACAGCAGTACGGACTCGAAAAAGTTGAAGGAGTCCGGATCGATAAGCCTCATCTTGGCCGCGAACAGCGTGCCGGTCATGCCCGCCCAGAAGGCCCCCAGGGTAAAGGCCATCAGTTTATAACGGGTCACGTGGATGCCGCTGCCCGAGGCGGCCACCTCGTCCTGCTTGATGTAGTTGAGGGCGCGCCCGAAGCGCGAATGCTCCAGCAGGTAGAAGAGCATCACCGTAATGGCCACAAAACCCCAGATAAGGTAATACAGATGGTCCGGGGTGGCGAAACGTATGCCGAACAGTTCGGGCCGGCCAATGCCGTAGATGCCGTTGGCCCCGCCCGTAAGGTCGAAAATATTGTTCACCAGAGTGATGCGCACGATTTCCACAATGCCTATGGTCACCACCAGCAGATAGTCGCCCCGCAAATGGATGATGGGCACGGCCACGGCAAAGGCGAAAATCGCCGCCAATACCCCCGCCGGAAGCATGGTGGTCATGACGGGCCAGCCGTGCACGGTGTTCAGGATGGCGGTGGTATAGGCGCCCACGGCGAAAAAGGCCGCATGCCCCATGTTGAACAGCCCCGTGTGGCCCAGAATGATGTTCAGGGACAAAGCAAGGGCCGCGTACAGTCCGATGTTGCTGAGCACGTCAAGCTGCGAGAACCCGCGTCCGTCCTCGGCAAAGTGTCGCAGAAACAACGGAACCAGGGCCATGGCGATAAAAAAGATAATTGCCCCTATTACCGGGGCGCGCCGGCTGTTTTTCAGGTGTTCTATCATATTTTGTCGGCCACCCTTTCCCCGAGAAGGCCCGTGGGCCGCACGATAAGTATGAGGATCAGCACGGAAAAGGCGATGGCGTCGCGCCAGGCTATGGAAATGTAGGCCGCGCCCAGGGCTTCGATAACCCCCAGCAGAACCCCGCCCAGCATTGCGCCGGGAATGTTGCCGATACCGCCCAGAATGGCGGCGGTAAACGCCTTGAGCCCGTAGTTCAGGCCCATGTCGTACTTGATCTGCCCGTAAAACAGCCCGACCATCACCCCGGCGGCCGCGCCCAGAGCCGGGCCGATCAAAAACACCAGGGAGATGATCCGGTTGACGTCAATGCCCATGAGCTTGGCCGCGCCCTGGTCGATGGCCACGGCGCGGATGGCCGCGCCCGTGCGGGTGCGGTGAATGAACCAGTACAGCAGGCACATCAGCAGCACCGACGCGCCGAACATCAAAAAGCGCATCAGCGGTACCTGGGCGCCGAACAAGTTGAAGGACACCGAGGGGAGTATGCCGCCGGGGTAAACCTGCACCTGCGCGCCGTAAATCAGCATCATGGCGTTCTGGAAGAATATGGAGGCCCCCAGGGCCGAAACCACCGCCGCCAGCCGGTTGGAATTGCGCAGGGGACGGTAGGCCACGCGCTCCAGCAGGTATCCAACGACAGCCACCAGCCCCATGGCAAGGCAGATGATGACCAGCGCGACCACAAGGCCGCTGGCCATGCCCGAAAGCCCCAGGGTAACCAGCAGGGTGAAACCGAAATATGCCCCAAGGGTGAACAGGTCGCCGTGGGCGAAGTTGATCAGGCGCAACACGCCGTAGACCATGGTGTAGCCCAGGGCGATAAGGGCATAAATGCCGCCCACGGCAAGTCCGTTGGTGAGTTGTTGCAGGAACTCTTCCATTTTTCGCTCCTTGGGCGGGAATGATGTTCCGGCGGCTTTGCCGCCGGAACCCGCCCTGCGTCGCTCCATGCGCTGACGCGCTGTCCGGGGCGTTTCGCGCCGCCGGCCCGCCTCCGGCGGGGTTAAGGAAGGACGCGCTTTTTTTGTCGCGCGTGTACCAGATAAATGCTCTGAAGCAAGGTTTGCCGGAATCCTTCCCGCGTCGCTCCAGGCTTTGGCGCGCGGCGGCGGGCTTTGCCCGGCCGCCCCCGGCGGGGGTAGGGAAGGACGCGTATTTTCAAGTCGCGCTTATGCCGGAAAGGCGGTTCCGGCAAACGCATCGTCACATCAGGCCCAGGGGCGTCTTAAGGCGTTTGACGCCTTTGGCCCGCCTTTGGCGGTTAGTTAAATGTACACTTTTTTTGCCGCGCCGCTAGCGGAAAAAAAGCTCAAACCAAAATATTCCGTTGTGCCGCCCCGCGCCGCTTCGGACGCGAGGCGGCGGGCTTTGCCCGGCCGCCCCCGAAGGAGCAGGCGCGCGGTCCGGCCGCGTCCAGGGCGAAAATAAACTGTATCTGGTTGGTCTGTTTTATGCGTAACCGAAATATCCGGGGGATTTTCGCGCCGGGCAAAAAAGGCGGGTTTCTCACCGGGGGCAGGGCGCGTTGCTCCCGCCCCCGGAACAAAAACGGAACCTGAGGCCGTATGGCACGAAAAAACGCCCGGCTACTTCTGCAGGACGAAATTGCCCTTGCCGTCCACCTGGTACAGGCGGTACAGGTCGCCTACGCGATCGCCCTTTTCGTCAAAGGAGATCTTGCCGGTCAGGCCTTCGAAGTTTTTAAGATCATTGTGCAGGTATGCGGCAACGGCGGCAGGATTGGTTCCCTTGGCCTTGACGGCTTCCACCAGCACGTTGAAGGCGTCGCCCGCGATAACCGACCAGATGGAGCTGGGGGCGGCATTGTACTTGGCCTCGTAAGCCTTAAGGAAGGCCTTGGCGCGCGGGGAATCGATATCGGAGGGCATGGGGGGCGAAATGAAGCGGTAACCCTTGGCCGCGCTTTGCCCGGCAATTTTGACCAGGTCGACGTTGTTGGTGGCGTCGCCGCCCAGCATGGGCACGGACCACTTCATTTCCTGCATCTGGCGCAACAGCATGCCGGCTTCGGGGTAGTAGCCGGTGAACAGGATGGCGTCGGGGCCGACACCCTTAAGCTTGGTCAGGATGGCGGTGTAGTCGCGCTCGCCGGGTTGCAGGGCGTCGTTGAAGACGATCTTGGCGATGTTTTCCTTTTCGATGACGGCGGCGGCTTCCACAGCCAGACCCTTGGCGTAGGCCGAGTTGTCATGCAGGATGGCTATTTTTTTGAAGCCCAGCTTGCCGATGGTCTCGGCGGCCACGCGGCCTTGTTCGTCGTCGCGCGGGCAGGTGCGGAAAAAGCGCTTGAGACCCTTGGAGGTCAGGCGGATGGAGGTGGAACCGGTGCCGATCTGCACCGTGCCCGCTTCGTCGTAAATGTCTTGCGAGGCTTCGGTGACGGCGGAACCGTACGTGCCGATGACCATGCCCACGCCATTGGAAACCAGGCGGGTGGCGGCGGTGGCGGCGGAACGCGGGGAGCTGCCGTCGTCTTCCACGGTAATTTCAACCTTGTCGCCGTTGATGCCGCCGGCCTTGTTCACTTCGTCGGCCAGAAGCTCCACGACCTTGACCATGTCTCCCTCGCTGGCGAAAGCGCCGGTCAAAGGGGCCATGACACCAATTTTGACAGTACCCGCAAAGGCGGCGGAAACGCAGAACGTAGCCGCAAGACACACGGCGGCCAGGGTGAGCAGTTTTTTCATACGGTCCTCCTTTTATGGTGCGCGGGCGCGAAACGCCGGCGGATTCTCCGGCAGGGCGGGCGTGCGCTTGTCCGGAAAATGGTATTGTGCGGAAAAACGTGAAAAATGGCAAGTTAAGGCAACGCTTACACCGCCGTCATTGTGGTCGCGAAAGCCGGGGGGACGGACCGTTTTCAGGGCGGACGGTCACTGCGGCCTGTCCAGGGCCCGGCAGTTCACCGCCTCGGCAATATGCCGCACGGCAAGAAGTTTCGGGCTGCCGCCCTTGGACGGCGTACCGTTGCCTTCCCCGTTTTCCGCCTCGTCCCACCCTTCCAGGTCCGCTATGGTCCGGGCGATGCGCAAAATGCGGGTATAGGCCCTGGCCGAAAGATGCAGATTTTTGACCGCCTGTTCCAAAAACGCATGGCCGGCGGCGTCCAGACGGCAATGATGCTCCAGTTCCCGCCCGGAAAGCTCCGCGTTGCAGCGGCATTTGCCGCCCCGGTAGCGCGCCTGCTGCCTGCTTCTGGCCCCCAGCACGCTTTCGCGCATCTCGGCGGAGCTTTTGCCGGGGGCGTCCTTGCGCAGATCCTCGTAAGGCACGGCGGGCACTTCCACGTGCATGTCAATGCGGTCCAGCAAAGGACCGGAAAGCCGGGCGCGGTACCTTTGCACCTCCGCCGGGGAACAGGAGCAGCTTTTGCGGGTGTCGGTCAAAAAGCCGCAGGGGCAGGGGTTCATGGCCGCCACCAGCATTACGGAGGCCGGATAGCAAAGGCTTTGCGCCGCGCGCGATATGGTCACGCTGCCCTGCTCCAGGGGCTGGCGCAGCACCTCAAGGGTCTGTTTGCGAAATTCCAGCAACTCGTCCAGAAACAGCACCCCCCGATGCGCCAGGGAAATTTCTCCCGGCCGGGGGTAAGCGCCGCCGCCCACCAGCCCGTATTCCGTAATGGTATGGTGCGGGGCGCGGAAGGGGCGTTCGCGCAGCAGCCCACGCGCGGGCTCCAGCATCCCGGCCACGCTGTAAATCTTGGTGACTTCCAGGGATTCCTCGAAGGTCAGGGGCGGCAGAACCGTGGCCATGCGCCGCGCCAGCATGGTCTTGCCGCTGCCCGGAGGTCCCAGAAACAGCAGATTGTGCCCGCCGGCCGCCGCTATCTCCACCGCCCTTTTGGCGTGTTCCTGTCCCTTCACGTCCGCGAAGTCCAGCCCAAAGGGGGCCGCCCGCCAATCCTTTTCCGCCGCCGGAAGGGCCGGTTCTATGCGCTCTTCTCCGCGCAAGAAAGCCGCCGCCCTGCCCAGCGCCGTCACAGGGTACACGGCAAGGCCCTCCACCACCGCCGCCTCGGCCGCGTTTTCCTCCGGCACCAAAAAGCCCCTGGCTCCCTGTTCCTTTGCCAGAATGGCCAGCGGCAGCACGCCGGCAACGGGCCTTACCTCGCCGGTCAGGGACAGTTCCCCGCTCATGAAATATCCGTCCGCCGCCCCCTCGGGCAGCAGGCCCGCGCCTGCCATCAATCCCACCGCCAGCGGCAGATCATAGGAACTGCCGCCTTTTCTGCGGTCCGCCGGGGCCAGGTTCACCGTGATCCGCGCCGGCGGAAGCCGGTACCCGCCGCCCCTGAGGGCCGCGAAAACCCGGTCCCGCGCCTCACGCACCGCCCCTTCCGCCAGCCCCACCATGGTAAACGCCGGCAGCCCCGCGCGCGCGTAATCAACCTCCAGATCCACCCGGAAGGCGTCCACCCCATGCAGCGCGCCGCACGCTATTTTTGTGATCATGCGCTTTGTGCCCCTTTTTTCCGAATGCGTCCCCGTTTTTCCGAGGGAGGCTTCCGCCCCCTCGGCAAAATTCCTCCACCCGTCACCGCGCGTGCCGGGCCATGCCCAGGGCCACCAGGCGCTCAATGAGCTGATCGAAGGAAAGCCCGATGGCGGCGGCTTCCTGGGGGATCAGGCTGGTGGCGGTCATGCCGGGCAGGGTGTTCGCTTCAAGGATGATGGGTCGCTGATCGGCGGTGACCATGAAGTCCGAGCGGCTGTACCCGGAAAGCCCCAGCACCCGGTGGGCGGTGAGGGCGGCTTCCTGGATTTCGCGGGTCAGGGCTTCGGGCAGGGGGGCGGGGCAGATTTCTTCCGCGCCTCCGGGCTGGTATTTGCTGAAGTAGTCAAATATTCCGGCGCCGCTTCTGGGTTTGATGAGGATGGGCGGCAGGGCGCGCGGCACGGCTTTGCCGCCGGAGAGTTCTTCAAGAACTCCGCAGGTGACTTCGTATCCCTGTATGGCGCTTTCCACCAGGTACTGGCTTTCCAGGTCGAACAGGCGGTCAAGGGCGTCAGGCAGGGCCGCTTCGTCCTCGACTTTTTCCATGTGCAGGCTGGAGCCGCCGGTGTTGGCCTTGATGAAGAGGGGGAAGGAAAGACCCGGCTTCCAGCCCGGCGCGGGTTTGCGGGTAAGGCACACCCAGTCCGCCGTGGCCAGCCCGGCCTTGCGGAAAAAAATTTTGGCGACCGACTTGTTCAGGGCCAGCATGGACCCGGCCGGGCCGGAGCCCTGGTAGGGGCAGCCCAGGCGTTCCAGCAAGGCCTGGATGACGCCGTCCTCGCCCGGCGAGCCGTGCAGGCTGATAAAGGCGAAGTCTTGTCCGGCAACGGCGTCGGCCAGACCGTCAAGAGAGCTTTCCGGGTCGTAGCCGGTCACTGTGTGGCCAAGGCGCGCCAGCGCCTCGCCCACGACCTTGCCGCCCCGCAGGGCCACCTCACGCTCGCTTGACCAGCCCCCGGCTATCAGCAATATATTCATGCAATGCTACTCCCAGACGGCGCGAAAAGGCCGCTTCAACAAGTTTGCCCTGCGCTCGGGATTCTTCGATGCGTTCCCTGGCCCAGGGCGTTTTGCCGTAGCGTTCCTGCAAATCGTCGAAGCGGTCGTCAAGGCTGACGTAGGTTTCGTGGGTAACCCGCTTGTCCGAATAGATAATGGCCATGGTGATGAACAGGCGGTCGTCGTCGGTGTACAGTTCCCACGGCCAATGGACGTGGAAGAGTATGGACTGGGCGATGGGGCCGTTGCGCGTTTCGCGCATGGCCCACGAGGCCCCAAGCTGGGCGTGGCTGCCCCCGTGCTCCACACAGTATATCTTGCCCAGATCGTGCAGCAGCCCCGCCGCGTACACGGCTTCCGGACTGACCGCAAAGCCCCGCTCCACCGCCAGCAGGGCAAGGCCCCTGGCCAGATTGGCCACCTGCCGGCTGTGGCCCCGGATGTGGTCCGGCATGGCATAGCGATCCCACAGGGCCAGACAGTCTTCTTCTCTGGGAATGAACACAAGGCCGGGATGCGCCCGGGCCGCCAGAAACAAGGGCAGGGGCGCGGGAAGGCCCTGATTGGGACGGGCCGGGGCGGCGTGTTGCTCCGGGTCGAACATCACCATCTCTCCCGGCGGAAAAATCAGCAGCGGCACCTCGTCCCCCCCGCATTTCTGCACCCTGGTGGAAGCGAAATCCCTGGCCGTCGTGCGCGCGGCGTCGTCAGACATCATGCCCTGCCTTGTTTGCCCGGCACACTAGCACAGAGCGGCGCTGACCGCCAGAGGCATCAGGCCGGCGGAACGCCTTTCCGAGGGGGCTTTGCCCCCTCGGAAAATCCCGTCCGCCTCTAACAAATCCTGGGCAACTGTTCGCCTTCCAGCATGCCAAGGAGCCTGCGGCCGCCAAGGCGGGTTTGCAGGAGCACCTGTCCGGGGCGGGTTTTGGCGGCGGGGCCGGGGGAATCGGGGGCGGAGACGGAGCCCACGCGGGCGGCTTCGCCGCCCTGGGGAAAGGCGCGCATGACGGCAAGGGCCGCTTCGGCCTTTGCTTCGGGCAGGATGCAGATAAGTTTGCCCTCGTTGGCAAGGTACAGGGGATCGAGTCCCAGGACGGAGCAGCCGGCGGCGACGCCCGCGTGGATGGGGATGCGGGCTTCTTCGACGGTGCAGACCACGGCGGACTGGCCGGCAATTTCGTTGAGAGTGGTGGCAAGGCCGCCCCGGGTGGGATCGCGCAGGACGTGGATGTCGCCCACGTCGCGGATCAGGGCTTCGACCATGCGGTTGAGGGAGGCGGAATCGCTTTGGATGCCGGAGGCCAGGGACAGGCCCTCGCGTTGTGACAGGATGGTCAGGCCGTGGTCGCCCATGGAGCCGGAAACAAGCACGGCGTCGCCGGGCGCGGCCCGGCTGCCGGAAGGCGGGGGCGAGGCGAAGATTTCGCCGATGCCCGTGGTGGTGATAAAGATTTTGTCCGCCGCGCCGCGCGGCACGACCTTGGTGTCGCCGGTGACGATCTGCACCCCGGCCTCAAGGGCGGCCTCGGCCATGGAGGTGGCGACGCGCTCCAGCAGGGCCAGGGGCAGGCCTTCCTCAAGGATGAAGGCGCAGCTTATGTAGCGGGGCCGGGCGCCGAGCATGGAAACGTCGTTGACCGTGCCGTGCACGGCCAGACTGCCGATGTTGCCGCCGGGAAACTCCACGGGGTCCACGGTGTAGCCGTCGGTGCTCATGGCCAGGGGGCCGGAAAGGTCAAGACGGGCGGCGTCGTCCAGGGCCGCCAGGATGGGATTGGAAAAACGGCGCACGAACATGTCGGCGATAAGGCGCTGGGCGGCCTTGCCGCCGCTGCCGTAGTCCAGAAGCACGCAGGGTTCGTTCATGCCGGGCTCTCCACATGGTATTTGAAATAGGCGGCGCAGCTTCCCTCGGTGGAGACCATGCAGGGTCCCACGGGTTTGGCCGGGGTGCAGGCTTTGCCGAACAGGGGACAGCGGTCGGGGGCCATACGGCCTTTGAGTACGTCGCCGCACTTGCAGCCCTTGATTTCGGGCACATCGGGCAGGGCAAGGGAAAAACGCGCCCGGGCGTCGTGGTCGGCGTAGGCCGCGCGCATGGCCAGGCCGCTGCCGGGAATGTTGCCGATGCCGCGCCACAGGGCGTCGGCGGGTTCGAAAACGTCGAACAGAATTTCGCGCGCTTTGGGGTTGCCCGCGTCGTCCACGGCGCGGCGGTACTGGTTAAGGATGCGCGCCTTGCCGGATTTGCGCATCTCGACCATCAGCAGCAGGGATTGCAGGATGTCCGCCGGATCAAACCCCCCGACCACGCCGGGCTTGTTGTAGACCTCGGCCATGAAGCGGTAGGGCTCAAGGCCCAGAATGGTGGACACGTGTCCGGGCAGGAGAAAGGTGTGGATGCCGGAATCCGCCGCCGGGAGGGCGGCGGAGGCATGCGCGTCCGGCCCGGCCGCGTCTTCCGCCAGCAGGGCGTTCAAGGCCGGGGGCACCAGTTTGTGAAAGGACAGCACCGTGAAGTTGGCAAGGCCTTCGGCCCGCGCCATGCGCACCGTGGCCGCCACCGTGGGGGCGGTGGTCTCAAAACCCACGCCCAGAAACACCACGGTGCGGTCCGGGCGGGAGCGCGCCAGAGTCAGGGCGTCAAGGGGGGAGTACACGACTTCCACCTCCGCCCCGGCGGCCTTGGCTTCCTTGAGGTTTTTGCCGCCCGGTCCGGGCACGCGCATCAGGTCGCCGAAGGTGGCCACCACCACGCCTTCTTTTTCCGCCAGGGCCAGGCAGGCGGCGATTTCCCGGTCGTGGGTCACGCACACGGGGCAGCCGGGGCCGGAAAGATGGGTTACCCCTTCGGGCAAAAGAGTGCGCAACCCGCTGCGGAAAATTGCCACGGTGTGCGTGCCGCACACCTCCATAAAGCGCAGGGGGCCGTCCAGTTCCTTGTGCAGACGATCCAGAAGACCCCGGCACAGATCGGGGTCGGCAAAAACTTCGGGCCGGAATGTCGGCATGCTATTGGTTCCTTGGGTTCGGTAGTGAACAAAAAGAAAAGACAGTCCGTATCCTGTCTTTCTACGTCAGTATTTCTCGCGGTTGCCTTAACAGGGAAGGGCGCTGTATCGCCCGAAAAGACGCCCGTTACAGCAGCGTAAGCTGCTTTTCCTTGCGGGCCGCGTGCGCCACCAAAGTGGAGCGCGTCAGCAAGTTTGGCGGCAGATCTCCGAGATATCGCGAGGGCTGCAAGCGCAATTCCTTGCCGTACAGCATCCTGCGCGCGGAATGCGACAAAAACAGCCCGTCCCTGGCGCGGGTCATACCCACGTAGAACAGTCGGCGCTCCTCGTCCAGATCCGGCCCCGAACCTTTGTCGTACTTGCCGGTCAACGTGTCCGCCCCCATAAAGGGCAAGAGCCCGTCTTCCAGGCAGGGCATGAAGACCACGGCGAATTCCAGTCCCTTGGCCGCGTGCAAGGTAAGAATCTGCACCTTTTCCGCTTTGGCGCGGACCAGTTCAAGCTCGCTTTGCAGGTTCACCCAGGTGATAAGCCCGGCCCAGCCCCCGTTGGCGTCAAAGGCGCGCACCAGTGAGCGGAAGGGGGAAGCCTGCCAGAACAGCGTGTCAAAGGGCGGAACAATGGAAAGATAGGCGGCCACGCCCAGCGGCCCCTTGGCCAGCACCTTGTCCGGGCATTCGGGGATGTCGCGTTCCCCGCCCGGCTCTGTGTCGGTGATGCCCAGCATGCGCCCGGCGGCGCGGATGATCAGGGCCACGCGCTCGTCCGCCCAAAAGGCGTCGGCCGCCGGCGAGGCCACGGGCACGCCGGAACGGGCCAGAGCCTTGCGCAAAGGCCGGG
Source organism: Desulfovibrio sp. (assembly GCA_031549405.1). Lineage (GTDB taxonomy): Bacteria > Desulfobacterota > Desulfovibrionia > Desulfovibrionales > Desulfovibrionaceae > Frigididesulfovibrio. Next base: position 33,276 of record JAVBPV010000019.1, on the reverse strand, counting down.
CCAGGGCGTGGGTGCGCACCAGGACGGCGATGTCGCCGGGGGAATAGCCGTGCTCGGGCATGCGCAGACCGGGAAAGGGCGATGTCTTGCCGGCGGTTTTCATGGCGTCGGCGTCGGCCAGGGTGTGGCTGCCAAGACCGATAAGCCGGGTGATGCGCTCGGCTATCCACAGGGCTTCGCTGTCTTCGCCGGGGGCGCTGAAGTGATGCACGGCGGCGCTTTCCTTGCGCGAGGCCACCAGGGCGGGGCTGGCGGCGTTTTCCCCCAGCAGGGCGTGAGAGGCGGCCAGGATGCCCGGCCGCGAGCGGTAGTTGTGGGTAAGGCTGATGGTTTCCAGGCCGGGCCAGACTTCGGCGAAAAAGTCCCGCACCGCGCCGTGGGCTCCCCGGAAACCGTAGATGGACTGGTCCGGGTCGCCGATGCCGAAAAAACCTTCCCCGGACGATGAAACCAGGGACCGCGCCAGCACAAGTTGCAGGGGCGAAAGATCCTGTACCTCGTCCACCAGCACGTGGCTGTAGGGGTTGTTGTAAAAACCGCCCCGGATGCGCTCCAGCCAGAACTCCAGCAGGTCTGTGTAGTCGGCCAGATTCCAGGCCTGCTTCTGCATAAAGTAACGCTGCCCCATGTCTGCCAGATCCGGCGGCGGGGTTTCCATGCGCTCGCGCGCAAGGGCCAGGGCTTGCCAGGCTTCGCGCAGGGCCGGGGCGGGCGTTTCCGCGTTGGCCTCGGCAAAGACGCGGCGGGCGCTTTCCTCGGAAAGCAGCACGGGCACGTCAGAGTGGGTGCGGTGCCATAGTTCCAGGGCCAGGGCGTGCAGCGTGTCGGTGCGCGGCAGGGGCACGTCCGGCCCCAGGGCTTCGCCCAGACGGGTGTCCATTTCTGTTGCGGCCCGTCGGGTAAAGGTCACGGCCAGGATGCGCCGGGCGCTGATGCCCTCGTCCAGCAGGTGCATGACACGCTCCACCAGGGTGCGGGTCTTGCCCGTGCCGGGACCCGCCAGCACCAGTACCGGCCCGGGGCCGGCCAGAACGGCGCGTTCCTGCTCCGGGTTCAGGGCGTAAGCGGAACGGGGGAAAGAGTCCGTCCGGGCGACGGGGACGGAATCGCCGGAAGAAGGCGCGGCGGCGCCGTCCACGGCGGAGGAAGCTTCTTCCCGCGCCGCCGCGCCCTCCTTGCCGGGCGCGGCGGCGAACGTTCCGGGGGCCGCGTCGGCGCCTTCCATATCCGAAAAGATGAAGTCCTCGTCCCCCTCGCCGTGGTCCGGAACGGCTTTGGCCCGCGGGGAACGTTTCGTCCTTGGGGCGGCCTTGCCGGAAAGCGCGCCGCCCGGAAGGAGACCGTCTTTCAGGAAAGTTTCGGGCGCGGTTATTTCAGAAGCGGGCGCTTCCGGCCCGGCCTTTTGTCCCGCCGGGCCCGCGTCGCCTAAAAGGCTGAGGCCCTGCACCCGGCCCCTGCCGCCGGAGCGCGGGACGATTCCGGCTCCGCGCTGGATGTCGCGCCGCTCCTTTTCCGTGAACATGCGCACGGTGCCGTATTCGCCGTCATAGCCGCCGGAAAGCTGCACCTCGCCTCGCCGCATGCGGGCCACGGCTTCGCCCAGCGGAGGGAAAAAACGGGCCAGATCGTCTTCGGGAGCGTGGCGCAGGATGTGCAACTCGGAGCCGAAGCGTCCCACGGCGTTGACGTACATGTCCGTGACCTTGCGGCTTTTGGGGCCCACGCCGAGAATTTCGCCCAGCACTTCCGGCAGGGGCACCAGGGAGGTGAAGCTTTTTTCGCCCCGGTATTCCGGCTCGGCGCGGTCGGCCAGTTCCATCACCCGGTTCAGCACGCCCACGGTGACGGGGCCGCCGCAGACCGGGCATATGCCGTTGCGGGCTCGGGTTTCTTCCGGCGTAAGCAGGACGCCGCATTTGCGGTGCCCGTCCATATGGTATTTGCCTTCTTCGGGAAAAAATTCCAGCGTACCCAGAAAGCGCGTGGCGCTGGCCGCTTCCGGGTATTTCAGGGCGCGGTGGATGCCTTCGTAAGAGACGGCCCCGGCAAAGACGTTGGCCTCGCGGCCCAGGTTTTCGCCGGAATGGGCGTCGGAGTTGGAAATAAGGCGGAAGTTGTCCAGGGCGCTCCACATCCGGTTCATGGCCGGGTCGGAGGAAAGGCCCGTTTCCAGGGCGAACACCTCGCCGGTGAGGTCGCCGAAGCAGTCCTCAATGCGGTCAAAGCCCGACTTGGAGCCGAACACCGAAAACCAGGGGGTCCAGATGTGCGCGGGCGCCAGAAAGGCCAGGGGGTGCGCCTCCAGCACCATTTCCAGCAGATCGCGCGAATCCAGGCCCAGGATGGGGCGGCCGTCGGAGTTCAGGTTGCCCACCTGATCAAGGCGCTGGCAAAAACGTTCCGCGGCTTCCAGGGTGGGCATGAAGACCAGGTTGTGCACTTTGCGCACCCGGCCGCCGCGTTTGTAAATGGAGCTGATTTCACCCTGAAGCATGAACAGGGGGGCGGCGGGGGCGCTTTGCCCCGGCGCCGCTTCCGCGGACAAAAGGGAGGGATCGGGCGGGGCGGCAAGGCCGGGCAGCCCCAGATCGGGCAGGACGGCGGACAAGGCGGCGGAGTCGGCCAGGGCGTAAAGGCCGCTGGGCTCGTGGAAGCGCAGGTTTTGCGCCAGTTCGGCCCGCCATTGGGGGTGGGTAAAATCGCCGGTGCCGAGCACGGCAAGGCCTTTGACGCGCGCCCAGGCCGCCAGCAGGGGAATGTTCAGCCTCGTGCTGGTGGCGCGTGAAAACCGCGAATGGATATGCAGATCAGCCCGGAATTCTTGCATGGGGACACGACGGGGGTTGGGGAACGGCGCCGGTTCCGTGATGTGTGTCCGCGCCCGCCCGGCGGGCGTTTTACCATGACGCGCCCTTGGGGGGGCGCGCTTAGCCATCGCGCCTGTCTGACGCTATCAAAAAGAAGTCTGTCTGACAAATGCCGCCGGGACCGCTGCCGGATCCGCCCGGCGGTTCCGGCAGCGGTCCCGGGCCGGACTATCAGGCTCCGCGCAGTTCGTCGGTCAGTTCAAGCACTTTTTTCATCACGCTGTTGATGTCCGCCACGGAAAGATCCGCTTCCCGCATGACGGCAAGGGTGTCCGTCGCCACCATGTTGATGGATTCCGTGGTGCCGGACATGTGTTCACAGGTGCTGGACTGTTGTTCCGCCGCGACGGCGATGGACTGTATTTTTTCCGCCGTGCCCCTGGCGATGTCGACGATGAGCTGCAGGGAGGCGCCGGCGGATTTGGCCAGGTCCGTGCTTTCCCTGACCGCGTTGGAAGCGTCTTCCATTCCCCGGATGTTTTCCGCTGTGCCGGTCTGAATAGCGCGGACGGCGGAGCCGACCTCGCCGGTGGCCTGCATGGTTTTTTCCGCCAGTTTGCGTACTTCGTCGGCCACCACGGCAAAGCCGCGTCCGGCGTCGCCCGCCCTGGCGGCTTCGATGGCGGCGTTCAGCGCCAGCAGGTTGGTCTGATCGGCTATATCGCTGATGACGCCCATGACGCGCCCAATCCCCTCGGCCTCTTTGCCGAGAAGGTTCAGGCTCTGGCGGAGCGAGGCGGTTTTCGCGTCCACTTTCACAATGGCCTCGATCACGCCGTTGACCACGGAATATCCTTCCTGGGCGTTTTTGCGGGCCGCTTCGGCGGATTCGGTCGTTACAGAGGCGTTGCCGGCCACTTCGGTAACGGCGATGTTCAATTGCTCCATGGCCTGGCTTGACTCCATAAGCCGCTGCTGCTGCACTTCCGCCCCCTGCCGGGCGCGGGCGATGTGCCCCGACAGATCGGCAATGGTTTTTTGGGCCAGTTCCGCGACCACCAGCAGTTGTTCGCCCGCCTGACGCATGCCCTGGCTTCTGGCGCTTTCGGCCGCCAGCCGGGCCGATTCCGCTTCCCTCAAGGCTCCGGCCGCCAGTTCGCTTTGCTCCCTGGCCTTGCCGGTGGCTTCTTCGGACTGGGCGATGCGGGCGCGCAACGCGCCGACCATGGAGCGCAAGGAGTCGGCAAGAGAGCCTATTTCGGTTCCGCTGGAATACCGCAGTTCGCTGTCCAGGTCGCCGCCCGCGACCTTCATGGCAAAATCGTTGCACTGCAATGCGGGCCGGACGATGACCCTGGCGACCATCAACAGGGTGGCGCAGAAAGCCGCCAGAAGGATCGCGATGGCCCCGACAAGCATAAGCATAGCGTTGTCGTAGGCGTTTTGCCTTTCCCGCACGGCGTCGTTCAGCCGCGAGTTCATCTCACGCTGGAAGTTGCCGATGGGTTCCATTATTTTGCGCACGCTGTCGCGGTATCCGGGGCTGAAAACAAGGCGGGTGGCCAGCGCGGTGTCCGGATCTTTCTTGATGCTGTATTGTCCGGCGCTGTCGCGGAATTTGCCCTGCACGGCGTTCATGGCCTGTTCTTCCAGTTCGATAAGCGCGTTGGACAGGGCAGCGGCCTGGCTAAGGTGGCCCAGCTCCCGCCCGGTAAAGCCCGCCTGCTCCATCAGCGCTGTCAGGGCGATTTTCCGGCCCGGCGCCACTGTCCTGTCCTGCGGCCGGGCCTTTTCGCCGGAGCGCACCTTTACTATGTCCCAGTATGCTTCAAAAGCGTCGTTGTCCCCGGTGGCCGCATACATGCGCACCGCCTCGGTCAACCCGCGCGAGCTTTCCTGCAGTTCAGCGGCCAGGGCCAGGGAAACGCGCCGGGTTTCCTGGGTGCGCTCTATGGCCGCGTCATTTGTCATGACGTTGTAAAGAGCGAAAGCAACCATGGAAACCGTGACGGCAAGAAGCAACCATGAAAAAAGAAGCATCTTTTTTATAGTCATAATTCCCTCGGATCCGCGTTCGTTGTGAAAGACATGCCCGGAAAAGGGCATAACCCGGCCATTGCCTTGAACTGAGTACTGTATTGGGGGAAACTGGAGCGCACGCTTCGATATTTACCGCGGCGGATTTTACCCAACGTTGCGCGACAAATTCCAAAGCGAATCTATTTTTTAGAACGGAGAACGAATAGCATAAGGCTATAAAATATACCAGCTTATTATTTGAGGGCGATTTTAAACGCGGCGAAGTGGGGGGATCTGTTTTAGAAGTTGCTTTGCAATGAGTTTCCGTGGACGCGGACGGGGCTGTAACAAGCGTCGCCCGCTGGCGCGGGTTTTTTTCAGGAAAAACGTTTTACGCGCAAAACGTTAAAATCCGAAAGAAGATTCCGGGCCTTTGGTGGCGGTGAGGGGCTCGGCCGGGGGGGCGGGATCGGGTCCGAAACGGACCAGGATCATGCCGGCAAATGCTTTGTCCTTGTAAAACTCCACGCGGTAGGTGGTGGCGTTTTTGTCCACGGAATAGCGGGGCATGAAGTCGGCGCGGGCTATGGTGACGCCGGCCTCGGTGCCGCTTTTGTCCTTTTGCGCGCCGATGGCGTTGACCCGGTAGCCGGGCCGGCTGTGGATCATAAAGGAGTTTTTGGCGTGCAGCACTTCGCCCACGCGCGCGGTGCGCTTTTTTCCGTCCAGAGATATTTCCACGGTGTCCAGGGATTCGTCGAACTCCATGAAAGCGGGCCGCACGCGGGTCAGGGTGCGGTTTCCGTAGGCGACGCGCCAGTCTTCCCTGTCGCGCACCAGGGCCAGCAGGGGCTTGGAGGCGCGGTATTCCGGGTCGGCGCCTTTTTTGAAGGGCAGCAGGCCAAGATCCGGGCGGGCGTTGTCGAGAGGAAGCACCAGCCTGTCGCCGTAGGCTGTTACGGTGAGATCGGAATTCAGGGCGGCCAGCACCCCGCCGGGGGTAAGCTCGAAACCGCGCTCGTACCCGATGCCCATCTGCCGCATGAAGGATTCGATGATCCCCAGGTGGTAGAAGACCCGGAATTCGGTGGTGAAGTCCTTGCTGGCTTCGACGCCGAAGGCGGGCTTGCCGCTGCATACGGCGAAGTAGCTCAGGGTTTTTTCCATCTCCTTGTCGCCGGCGCGGGTGTTGGTATTGTGTGTATGGTAGCGGTGGCCGGGGTTGAGCAGGGAGTTGTTGGCGTCGGCCACGGCGGTGGCGGCCATTTCCGACAGATTGCCGAAGCGCCTGGCCTCCATGCCTTCCTGGTCGATGATCACCGATTGCCCCCAACGGTTGGGGTTGCGCAGGGCGTCTTCAAAAGTGGGGCGGTAAAAGCCGCTGCCGTCGTGCAGGTTGAGCACCAGGTCCACGGAATCGTCCAGCAGAACGGCCTTGATGGCTTCCACAAGGGCGTATTCCGGGTCGTCGCTGGACAGGGCGGCGAACTTGCGGTTCATGTCGCCGAAAAGTCCCCGGCCGCGCTGCAGAATGCTGGCGAAGTTCAGGTCGGGCACCACCCATACCTGCCCCCTGGTGATGCGGTAGCGCGAAGCCACAAGCGCGGCGGCGGAAAAGCCCCCCGGCTCGTCGCCCTGGATGCCGCCGACGATAAGCAGGGTGGGGCCGCCTCCCGGTCCCGCCTTGTGCAGGCTGAAGGATGATTCGGCGGATGCGAAGGGCCGTTCGCCGGGGTTGCCCCCGGTAAGCCGGGGCAGGGCGCGGGACTCCGGATTTTTCGCGGAAGCGGAGCCTTTTGTCCCCGGCGGCGCGAAGTCCGCCGGGGACAAAAGGCCTGGCGCCGCGGCGCCCGCCGCGGATGAAAAAAACGGCCCGGCGGCAAAGGGGGCCGCCAGAGCGGCCGGTGCGGACTTTTCGGCGGCGGCATTGGAAGAAGGCGCGGAAGACGAGATGGGGCCGGAAGGGCCGGGCGCCGAAGACGCGTCCCTGGCGGAAGAAAGGCCGGCAAGTTCCGTTGCCGGCGCGGCGGGGATTGTTCCTCGCGGTACGGCGGCCGGAAAAAGGAGGGCCGCGCCGCAGGCAAGGGCTGTAATGGCGGCAAAGGCGCAGAGAAAAAGACGTGTCCGCTGCATGACGGATCCCCCCGATCCGGGCTGTCCCGGCGCGTTTCGCGCGCCCTACTGGCAGGCATGATGCCATAAATTTCGCAAAAATCCAAGGGAGGGAGAGCCCGGGCCGCGGCGGAGGCAAACCGGCCCGTCCCCGGACTGCCAGCGGGTCCGTTTGGGCCGGGGGAGGCGGACCGGCCCGCTGTCCGGTCCGGCGCGTCCGGTTGCCTATGCCGGAATTTTCCACTAGAATAAGGCAGCGAGGCACGCAATGGACGGTACGGCAAGATGAACGGCATGGCGGAACACGCCAAGGCGGGGGCAGGAGCTACCGCCCTTTTTTTGCGCGTCGCGGCCGCCGTGGTCCTTTGCCTGGTCCTTGCGGGCTGCCCGTGGGACGACGCGCGTGAAAACCCCAAGACCGATCTGTCGCTGGCCGAAGAGGCCCTGAAAGAGCGCGACACGGGCGACGCGGAAATGTACTTTCAGCGGTACCTGCGCAAAAATCCCGACGGGGTCGAACGTTGGAAGGTCTGGCAGAACCTTCTGGACCTTTGCCTGAACATCCGCCAGGACAAGGCCACGGCCAGGGAATACCTGGAAATCATGCTTGTGGAATTTTCCGCCGACGGCAAAAAGCGGCGCGCCATCCAGCAGCAGCTTGCCGGGCTGTGCGACGAGGCCCGCGACCACGCCCGCGCCGCTTCGCTGTGGGAGGCCCTGGCCGCCGACCCCGGAACCGACGACGAGACGAAGGCGGCTACCTACCGCAGGCTTTCCCAGGCCTATCTGCGCCGTCTGGAGTTTTCCGCCGCCACGGACGTGCTGGAAATGTGCCTGAAGCTTTCCGTCAGCGGGGCCACCAAGGCGGATTGCCTGTATTCCCTGGGCGAAGTCCAGATGCTTACCGAAAACCTGAGCCCGGCCCAAAAGGCGCTGGAGGCCTCCATCGCCACGGCCGGGGTCACGCCCCGCCGCCGCGTGCTGGCTACCTTTATGCTGGCCGACGTGCTGGAGCAGCAGGAGCGGTACGACGAGGCCCGCGCCCTGTTCGAGAGCATCCGGAGCGAATACCCCAACGAAAAGGTCATCGAGCAGCGCATCCTGTACCTGAAGGACAAAAAAAGCAAAGCTTCCGCCAAGCCCGATGTGCAGGTGCCGCCGCGTTTCAATCGCCCCTGAAGGAGACCGCATGAAGTCCGTGAGCAGCATCTCGCAACTGGACTATTCTTTCGAGCCGCGCCACGCCCTGGTGGGGGCGCAGATGTTTTTCGTGGCCTTTGGCGCGCTGGTGCTGGTGCCGCTGCTTACCGGGCTGAACGCCAGCGTGGCCATGTTCACGGCGGGCGTGGGCACCCTGGTGTTCCAGGTGGCCACCAGGGGCCGGGTGCCCATTTTTCTGGCCTCTTCCTTCGCCTTTATCGCGCCCATCACCCACGGCGTGGCCACCTGGGGAGTGCCCGCCACCCTATGCGGCCTTGCCGCCGCCGGGCTGCTGTATTTTGTGCTCAGCGCCCTGGTCTACTACCGGGGCGTGGGCATCATCGAGCGTTTTCTGCCCCCCATCGTCACCGGTCCGGTGATCATGGTCATAGGCCTTTCCCTGGCCCCCGTGGCCATAAGCATGGCCACAGGCACGCACGTTCCCGAGTCCCTGGCGCTGGAACGCGCCCGCGCGGCCATCGTCTCCGTCGCCTCCCTGCATCCGGGCGCGCCGGAAGCCGCGCGCGCCCTTGTCAGCCCCGTGCTGCTGACCCGCGAGCATGCCCTGGTCATTTCCATGATCTCCCTGGCGGCAACGGTGGCGGCTTCTCTTTTCGGACGCGGGTTTCTGAAGCTGGTGCCCATCCTGTGCGGCATCGCGGCGGGGTACGCCGCCGCCCTGTTTTACGGCATCGTCGATTTTTCGCCCATAGCCAGGGCTTCCTGGTTCGCCGTGCCGGACTTTACCCTGCCGGCGTGGAACCTTGAGGCCGTGCTGTTCATCGTGCCCGTGGCCATCGCCCCCACCATCGAGCACGTGGGCAACATCGTGGCCATCGGCTCCATCACCGGGCGCGACTACCTCAAGGACCCGGGCCTGCACCGCACCCTGCTGGGCGACGGCATTGCCACGACCCTGGCCTCGCTCATCGGCGGGCCGCCCAACACCACCTATTCCGAGGTCAGCGGCGGCGTGGCCCTGACCCGCGCGTTCAATCCCGGCGTCATGACCTGGGCCGCGCTGTCGGCCATCTGCCTGGCCTTTGTGGGCAAACTGGGGGCGGCCCTTGCCAGCATCCCCGCCCAGGTCATGGGCGGCATCATGGTGCTGCTGTTCGGGGCCATCGTGGTGGTGGGCATGAACAGCCTGGTGCGCGCGGGCGAAGACCTGATGAAGCCCCGCAACCTGGCCATCGTGGCGGTGGTGCTGGTGTTCGGCCTGGGGGGCATGGAGTTTTCCGCCGGGGCGTTCGCCGTCAAAGGCATAGGACTGGCCGGGATTACCGGACTGTTGCTGCATCTGTTGCTGCCGGACGCGCGCGAGTAGCCGCGACCGTGAACCAGGAAAGGCCCTGTAAAATGTAATAATTATGCGAAATACGCCTGAATCCTTATTTTGCTGTACATACGCGGTGATAGCGTATATAAAGGTCATGTTTGCCGTATTTGGATCTTCCCGGCGGGAAGGCGCGGCGGGAAAAATTTTGGGCGCAACGCCCTGACGCTGCAAAGTTCTTGTGGAATTTTGCAGTATTTTCATATGCGGACTCTTTTCGCTTGAACCGCACGCCGCGAAGGTCACGGGACCGTTTCGCGGCTGTCCCATTTTACGCACCGCAAAAGGTAAAAGGTACGCATGAACGACGCACAGCGCGCCTCCGTCAAGGCGAAAATTCTTTCGGAACTGGAAAGAATATCCAAAGACGTCACCGCCCTTGAGGAAATCACCCGCCCTGTGAGCGCGGAGGATATGGACGACATCACCCGCATGGACTCCATCGTCAACAAAAGCGTGAACGAGGCCGCGCTGTCCACCTTGCGCAGCCGCCGGGCCGGGCTGGAATACGCCCTGAAGCGGGTGGATTCTCCCGAATTCGGCTTCTGTCTGGAATGCGGCGAGGAAATTCCCCTGCCCCGCCTTTTGGCCATGCCCGAATCCGCCCACTGCATAGCCTGCGCGCACTGAGGCCCGCCGTGTCCCCGCGCGACGCCTTTCCCCCCGCCCCGCCCAGGGACGACCCTGCCGGGGGCGGCGCTTTTCCGGCCGGGCGGGACGCCTTTTGGGCGGACGGGAGCCTTTCGGACCAGAGCGGTCACCGCGTCACCCTGGCCCGCCGGGATGTCATCGTCTTTGAGAAGCGCCTTAAGGAGACGGTGGCGGAGTTTGTCTCCTTCAAAGGGTACAGCGTGTTGTTTCCCCGCCGCTTCGAAGGCGGGGAAGCCTCGTGGCTGGCGCAGGAGGAAAAGCTGCTGCTGCCCCTTTGCGACAGCCGGGGCAACGCCCTGGGCGTGTTTGTGGCGCGCGGCGCGGACCCTGCCGCCGCCCCCGCCCTTTTGCCGCACTGGCCCCGTATTTCCCGGTTGCTGGTGGAAAATCTTCTGCTGTACAAGCAAAGCCTGTGCGATCCCGTCACCGGCCTGTATTCCCGCCACTACCTGCTGCGCCGCATGGAGCGCGAAATGGAGCCGGCGCGCCGCTCCGGCGAAGGGCTGTTCGCCTCCGGCGCGGAATTGCCCCGCCAGGGCAGCCCGGGCATTCTGGCGGTGCGTCTGGCCGCCCTGCGCGATGTGGTGCGCGAGTTCGGCTACCAGTTCGCCGACGACCTTATGGTGGCCCTTGCCGACACCCTGACCGGGCTGTGTCCGGAACAGGCGCTGGCCGCCCGCACCGGCGACTCGGAGTTCGCGGTGCGCATATCCGCCGCCACCCCCAAGGCCTGCCGGGCGCTGGCCGCGTCCATTGTGGCCGCCCTGCGCGGGGTGTACCTGGTGCATCCCCTGCGCCGCGAGCGGGTGGGCATAGCGCCTTCCGTGGGTTTTGCCCTATATCCCCAGGACATGGACGCGGACCAGTTTCGCCGTCCCGCCTCCGAGCAGGCCAGGGTGCTGCTGCGCAAGGCCCGTCTGGCCGCCGCCCTGGCCGGCGAGGAATCCGCCCTTTTCCCCGGCGCGCGCGAGGGCGACGCGGTCATGGGGTTTGGCCGCATCCTGGCCGAAGGCGGCCGCGTGCTTGAGACCCTGCCCCTGTCCAGGGTGGTGGTCAGCCTGGGAGCGGGCATGCACGCCCGCGAAGGACAACGCTTTTCCGTATGGGCTTCTTCCGCCTTTGGCGGCGCGGGGGGCGAAGGGCGCGGATTTTCCGGCCAGGGCGGCCTGACCCCGCTGTACAAGGGCGAACTGGCCCTGATGGAAGTGCAGGAGCACGCCTCGCAGGCCGAAGTCATCCACCTGGGCGACCCGGCCTGGAATATCGAGCCGGGCGACCGCCTGGTGCTGCTGCCCGACGAACAGGGCAGCGCGGCCCGCGCTCCGGGCGGCGCGCATGCCCTTGATCCGGCCACAGGCCTTGCCCGCCACGGCGAATTTCTGGCCCGCTGGGCCGAGGCGCGCGAGCGTTGCGACGCCTTTTGCCTGGCACTGGTGCGCCTTGCCCCCAAAGCGCCGGGCAGGGCCGCGTCCCCGCCGGGCGAAGCTTCCTCCGGCCCCTGGCCGTATCCGGACGGAGAGCGGGATGGGGCGCTTCAAATCGTACGGGACGGGGGGGCCGCCGGGGACGCGGAGCATTCGGACCTGCCGCCCCTCAGGCCCGACCAGATCATGGCGGAGGCCGTGCAACTGTGCCGCGAGGAACTGGGCGCCGACATCCACGCCGAAGCCCTTGCCGGAAGATACGGCCTGAGCAGCTTCATTTTGTTCCACCCCGGCCTTGCCCCGGACCGGGCCGCCGCTCTTTACGAAAAACTGGCCCTCACCCTGGAAAGCCGTCTGCGCCTGGACGCGGCTGTGGGCATCGCCCCCCATCCCTTTCTTGACTTCCGCAAGGCCGACGCTCTGGAAAACTGCCAGAAGGCCCTGGAATACGCCATGCTGCTGCCCCGGCCGCATGTGGGCGTCCTTGATTCCCTGGCCCTGAACATCGGGGCGGACAAACGCTTCAGCCGGGGCGACACCTTCGGGGCCATCAAGGAATATCAGCAGGCTCTGCTTGCCGACGAGGGCAACGGCATGGCCTGGAACTCCCTGGGCATATGCTTCGCCGGCCTGGGCCGCCACGCCGAGGCCGAGCGCCATTTTACCCGAGCCCTGGCCTGCAACCCCGGCGACGCCATGGCGTTATATAACCTTGGATATATGCATCAGTCTCTGGGGCGGACGGAAGAGGCGGAAAAATTCTACCGCGAATGCCTGGACCATGCCCCGGATCATCTGTACGCCATGGTGCGTCTGGGCCAGTCGGCGGAAAACGCCGGCCGCCCCGCGGCCGCCCGCGAGTTTTACGAAAAGGCCGCCCTGCTCCCCGGCGGGGCGGGCATCACCTACCGTCATTTCGCCCGTCTTTGTATTGCCGAGGGCAAAGAAGAGGAAGCGCGCGAGCACCTGCACGAAGCCCTTTTGCACGACCCCCAGGACGCCCTGGCCATGCAGCTTCTGGCACGGCTGTACCTGGACGGCGGCGAAGATCCGGACATGGCCGCCGGGTTCGCCCGGCAAAGCGTCTCGCTGCGGCCCGGATTCAAGGCCGGATGGCTGGAACTGGCCCGTGCCCTGGAAGCCGCGGGCAACCAGCGGGAAGCAGCCCAGGCCCGATCCCGCGCCGGGGAAATATAGGGGAAAGGGTGGGGTACGGATTTCTGAGGGAACTCCGTCCCTCAGCCGCCCCCGGCCGGGGGCGACGGCCCCCGCATCCGCAATTTTGGAATCCCCCGCCCTTGCCATTCCGGGGTTCCCCGCCCCCGCAATGTGGGGATATTGGAATGTGTCCGGCCTCAGGGCCGTATTTTTCATACCCAGCCATAAAGGTTTTTTGTTATGAAACTGGCCGTTGTGTATTCCAGCCGCACAGGCAATACCCGCATGATCGCCGAGGCGATCCATTCAGTCATGCCCGCGGGGACGGAAATTTTTCCCGTGCGCGAAGCCCCGGACCCCGCCGGGTATGACTTTCTTGCCCTGGGCTTCTGGGTGGACCGGGGCGGCCCTGACGCTGCCATGCGCGCCTATATGGAGCGCGTGCGCGGCGCTTCCGTCGGGTTGTTCGGCACCCTGGGGGCCTGGCCGGATTCGGAGCACGCCCGCAATGCCATGCAACGGGCCGCCGGGCTTATGGGCGGCAATACGGTGCTGGGCACGTTTCTCTGCCAGGGCAAGGTGGACCCGGTTCTTCTGGCGGCCATGGAAAAAAAGGGGGACGGAAACCATCCCATGACCGGCGAGCGCAAGGCCCGGCTGGAGGAAGCCGCCCGGCATCCCAACGCGGAAGACCGCGCCGCCGCCCGGAAGGTGTTTGCCGGGATTATGGCCCGCTTTGCCGGGTAGCGGCGGGCTGCCGACAAAGGGGATTTTGTCGGCGGCCCCGCGAAAAAGCCGCCCCCCTGTTGTTCGGGAGGGCGGCTTTTTCGTCAACAATCACGGGGCGGCGCCCCCTACGCTTTTTGCAGCCTGCCCACAAGCTCCTGAATGTCCGCCACCATGCGGCTGAGGTGGTCCACGGCGGTCTGGGCGCGTTCCATCTGCACGGCCGTTTCGTCCGCGATGCGGGTGATTTCTTCCGTGCCTTGGGTGATTTCCTCGCTGGCGGCGGATTGTTCCTCGCTGGCTGCCGCGATGGAGCGGACCTTGTCGGCGGTGTTGTCGGCCATGTCCACGATGGCCTTAAGGGAATTGCCCGCCTCGCGCACCATTTCCGTGCTTTTGACCACGGACTGGGAGGCGTCGTTCATGCCCTTGATATTTTCCGCCGTGCCGCTTTGGATGGCCTTGACCGCGTCGCCCACTTCCTTGGTGGCGGTCATGGTTTTTTCAGCCAGCTTGCGCACCTCGTCGGCCACCACGGCAAAACCGCGCCCCGCCTCGCCGGCGCGCGCCGCTTCGATGGCGGCGTTCAGGGCCAGCAGGTTGGTCTGGTCGGCGATGTCGGTGATGACGCTCATGATCCGGCCTATGCCCTGGGCCTTTTCCCCCAGATCGTGCAGGCTTACTTTCAACTCGCCCGTCTTCCCGTCCACCTCCGTGATGGAGGAGATGACGCCGGAAACGATCCGGGCGCCTTCCTCGGCGTTCTTTTTGGCCTGCTCGGCGGTGGAAGAGGCCGCGCCCGCGTTGCGCGCCACTTCCAGTACCGTGGCGTTCATTTCCTCCATGGCGGTGGCCGCCTCGGTGGTGCGCCGGCGCTGCGTGTCCGCTCCGCCGGCGGCCTGGCGGACCTGCGCCACCAGGTCACGGGTGGTGTCTTCTATTTTACCCGCTATGGCGGCCAGTTCCCGGCCGGCCTGGCGCATACCTTCGCTTCTGGCCTTTTCCGCCTCTTTGCGGGCTTCCTCGGCCTCCGCCACGGCGGCATTGGCCTTTTCCGTCTGGTGTGCGGCTTCGGCGTTTTTCTGCTCCGCCGTGGAGATCATTTCTTTCAGGCGGCTGACCATGGCGCGCAGGGCGTCGGCCAGTGTGCCGATTTCATCGCCGCGCCGCACGTTCAGAGACTTGTCCAGATTGCCCCCGGCCACGGCCGCGGCGAACTCCACACCCTGGTTCAGCGCGCCCACGATGCTGCGCACCACCAAAAAAACAACAAGGGCGATGACCACGGCAACGCCCGCGCTGATGGCCGTACTGACTCTGCCCAGCATACGGACGGAGCTGAAAATATCCTCAACCTCGCTGCGCACCACGCAGAACCACTTGGTAATGGGCTCCTGCCTGAACACATACAGCGTGTCGCTGCCCTGAAAGGCGGCGATAAAGTCGCCTTCGCCGCGGGATATGGTTTTGAAGCGCTGTACGCCCGGCGAGTTGCCCAGTTCGGCCGACATGATCTGGCTGGAGTCGCGGTGGGCCAGGACGTTGCCCGCCGGCGTGACGATAAGGGCGTAGCCGCGTTCGCCCAGTTCGATGGACTCGACGTAGGCCTTGCTGAACGCGGCCAGATCCAGGGTAATCAGCAGCACCCCGGCGGCTTTTCCGTTCAGCATGATGGGCGTGGCCAGGGGCATCACGCTTTTGCCCGTTGTGGCGCTTTTTATGGGCTCGCTTATGTAATTTTCGTCGCCCCGCATGGCGGCCTTGAAGTAGGCCCGTTCGGCAAGGGAATCTTTGGGCGGGGAGTCGACAGAGGAAACCACCACCATGCCCCTGGCGTCCATGACGTGGACAAGCTGGTAATACGGCTTCTTTTTCACCAGATTTTTGAGCGTGGCCCTGAGCGACGGCAGGTTGGCGCTTGTGTCCGTGGCGGGGTTCACGGCGTCCATGACCAGAAAGGTTCCGGCCAGCAACTGCCCGTCGGAGTAAGCGCCGCCGATCACCACGGAAATGAGATCGGCAAGATCGGTCGCCGACCCCGTGGCGTCATTCATCACGGACTTTTCCAAGGCTTTTTCAGCAATGAAGTAACTGGCGAAAGAGGCCAGAACAAGCCCGAAAACAGCCACTCCCAGAATGGGTATAAGCAAGCGGTTCCGCAAGTTCCACATGGCGGGCTCCTTAAAAAGGATAATTCGCATGCTTATATTTAATATATTTTATTGTAAAGGCTTTCTGGAAAACATCTTTACTATTTTATATATAGTATAACATATATTTTATGCACTATATCATCATGTATGTCCGCACCGCCCCGGCCGCCGCAATCCGCAAAAAGCATCTGGCACCGCCTTGCGGCGCGGACAAAAACGCCGCGCGCGGAACATTCCGCACGCGGCGTGTGAAAAGGGTTTACCGTACGGGCGTCACAAGGCCGTGGTCAGGTCTTTGCCCATAATTTTGGTCATCAGAAAAAGCGGAGCCATCACGGAAAGAATGAGGATGGCCCCATAGGCGGAAGCCGGTCCGAAGTCGCCGCTGCCGATGTACTGGAACACCTGGACGGTCATGGTGGCCCAGGGGCCGTAATAGAGCACGATGGTGGAGCTGAGTTCCGCCAGGATGGTCACCCACATGATGATGGCCCCGGCTATGATTCCCGGCAGCATCACCGGCACCACCACTTTGAGGAACGACATCAGGGGCGGCACGCCCAGATTGATGGAAGCCTCTTCCACCGACGGGTCTATCTGGTGCAGCAGGGCCGAGGTGGTCTTGATGGAAAAGGGCGCCTTGCGGATAAAATAGGCCATGACCAGGATGACCCAGGTGCCCGTCAGGATCACCGGGCCCTTGTTGTAGGTGGCGGCCAGCGCTATGCCCAGCACCGACCCCGCGATGACCAGGGGCAGCATCATGGCCAGATCCAGGGCGTACCCGGCCAGGCCCCTGCGGCGCACCACCAGGTAGCTGACCGCAAGGCCGAAAAGCATGCCCACGACAGTGGCCGCGGTGGACAGAAAAAAGGAGTTCACGATGGGCCGGGGCGCCACCTTGAAGGCGGCGGCCAGATTATCCAGACTGAACTGGCCGTAATACATCACCGGACCGCTGGTCTTGGTGACCGCCGCCACCAGCACCACGGCAAAGGGCGCAAGCGCCGTAAAGACCAGCCCGGCGCAGAACAGCCAGCCCAGGCAGCGGGGCAGGGGGGACAGGGATTTGATTTCCGGCGGGCGCAGGGAGGACATGGCGTAGCTTTTGCGTTCCACCCACACCTTTTGCAGGATGGTCAGGGCCAGGGTGATCAGCACCAGCACGGTGCTGAGGGCTCCGGCCATGGAGGGGTTGCCGCCCATTTCGCTGATAAACTCGCTGTAGGCCTGCTCGGCCAACACCTTGTAGTCGCCGCCGATGATGGTGGGCACGCCGAAGTTTTCAATGGACATGCAGAACACGATCAGCGCGCCCGAGGCGATGGCGGGGGTAATCACGGGCAGGGTCACGGTGCGGAAAACCCGCCAGGGGCTGGCGCCCAGGTTGCGGGCCGCTTCTTCCAGCGACCGGTCCACGGAGTTGATGGCCGCGGAAACCATCAGGAAGACAAAGGGAAAAAACTGAAGCGTGAACACCAGCACCACCCCGTGCCAGCCGTAAATGCTGGGCATGGTGATGCCGATGTCGCTCAGAAGGCTGGTGATCATGCCGCTGCGGCCAAGCAGCAGCAGCCAGGCTTCCGCTCCGATGAAGGTGGGCAGGATCAGCGGCAGGGTGCCGAGGGTACGCAAAGAGGTGGCCCCGGGCAGCCTGAAGCGCGTGGTCAGAAAAGCGAAGGGCACGCCCAGAATGACGCTGAACAACGTGGCCATGCCGCTCATGAACAGGCTGTTCCACAGGCAGCGCCGGTAAAAGCGCGTCTGAAAGACGCTGGCGTAGTTGTCCAGGGTAAAGGCGCTGCTGTGCGGGTCCAGAAGGCTGGAGTAAAAAATGGAGAACATGGGGTAGACCACCAGCAGAAAAATGGCCCCCATGGCCGCCAGCAGAATGATGTTCCAGACCGTGAAGTAGCGCGAAAAACGGCTCATGGCTGCACCACCACCGGCCTGTCGGGGGTGAAGCACAGTTCCAGGGTTTCCCCCTCCTGCTTGATCGTGTGCCCGCGCGGGTCGGAAACGTCCACCCGCATGAGCTTGCCCAGCGCTTCCACTTTGTACAGGATGGCGGTGCCCAAAAAGGTGCATTCGCGCACGATGCCCTTGAAGCGGTTTTCCGGACCCGCGCCCGCGGCGGGGCGGATCCAGTCGGGGCGCAGCATCAGTGTGCTGGGCGCGTCCTCGGGCAGTCTGCCCGCGCGGACGGAAAAGGGCAGCCCGGCGATGCTTCCGGCCGTGGTGCCCGTTTCGGCGTCATAGTCCGCGGGCTCGAAGTTCAGCAGGGTGCAGGCGCCCATAAACTCCGCCGTAAATTTGTTTTTGGGCGAAAAATACACATCCCAGGGCGAGCCCACCTGCTGCATCTTGCCCCCGTGCAGGATGGCGATGCGATCCGAAACCGCCATGGCCTCTTCCTGATCGTGGGTGACGTACAGGGTGGTGATGCCCAGCTCCTGCTGGATTCTGCGGATTTCTTCGCGCATGCTTACGCGCAGCTTGGCGTCAAGGTTGGAGAGCGGCTCGTCCATAAGCAGGGCCTTGGGCCGGATGACCAGGGCGCGCGCAAGGGCCACGCGCTGCTGCTGCCCGCCGGAAAGCTGGCGCGGGTAGCGTCCTTCCAGGTTGCCAAGCTGTACGGCTGCCAGAACGGCGGCCACGCGCTTGCGTATTTCGTCGTTGCCCGTCTTGCGGGCGCGCAGGCCGTAGGCCACGTTTTCAAAAACCGTCAGGTGCGGAAACAGCGCGTAGTTTTGGAACACCATGCCCGTTTCCCGCCTGTGGGCCGGTATGTGAATGACGGACTTGTCGCCGAAGCGGATGTCGCCGCCGTCCGGGTGATGGAATCCCGCCACCATGCGCAGCAGCGTTGTCTTGCCGCAGCCGCTGGGACCCAGCAGCGTGAAAAATTCGCCGTCCTCAATGGTCAGGCAGATGTGATCCACCACGGTGTTGGCGCCGAACACCTTTACCGTATTGTCCAGTACTATGCGCACTATGGGCTCCTTGAATCGTCTTGTTCCCGGAAAGCAAAAAGTCGAGAAGAAGGGCGGGGCATGGGTAAGGGAGGAGGCACCTTTAAAAAAAGTTTCCTCCTCCCTTACCCGGTTGCCCGAAACCTTTTATCCCTTGTCCAGAATAAGCTTGCGCCACTTGTCCAGCAGCTCTTTTTCCAGTTTGTTGGCTTCTTTGGGATCAAAGCCTTTCATGAGGGTAAGCTCGTTAAGGGCGGGCAGGCCCTCGACCTTGCCGACGTCGGTGCGGGCCGGGCGGCGGAAATATTTGGCGAAGATTTCCGTCTCCACGTCCTTGGAGAGCAGGTAATCCATCAGGGCTTTGGCTTCTTCCGGGTGCTTGGCCCCGGCGATGACGGCGGCGCCTTCAGGGGCGGCGATGACGCCGTCGGAGGGGTAGATGACCTTTACCGAGGAAGATCCGCCCGCCACATAGCGGTGGGCCGCGTATTCCATGGTGATGCCGATGGCGAACTCGCCGTCGGCCGTGCCTTTGTAGATCAGGCTGGAGCTGTCAAGAATTTTGGCGTTGGCGATAAGCTTTTCCAGGCCGGCCCAGCCGTACATTTTATACAGGCCGTAAACCTGGGCGTAGGCGGAACCGGATTTTTGCGGGTTGGCCATGACGATCTTGTCCTTCCACTTGGGATCGAACAGATCCTTCCAGGTTTTGGGGATGTCCTTTTCCGCCACCAGATTGGTGTTGACCATGATGATCATCAGGTGAACGCTGGAGGCGGTCCACAACTGCTTGTCGTCCACGTACCCGGCGGGCAGCTTGGCGGCTTCCGGGGAAAGGTAGGGCATGAAGTTGCCCTTGGCGTTGTCCAGAACGGCCACATCGCCGCTCCAGAACACGTCGCACAGGGGATTGGCCTTTTCGGCCTCAAGGCGCTTCATGGCTTCGCCCGTGCCCATGCGCACCACGGTGACCTTGATGCCGGTCTTTTTTTCAAAGCCCTGGGAAACCATGTCCAGCAGTTCCGGCTGGTTGGAGGAATAGATCACCACTTCCTTGGCAATGCCCGCGCCTGCCGAAAAGACCAGCAGCATGGCGGCGGCGGCCAGCATGGCCAGCGTTTTACCCAATTTCATCGTTCACCTCGCGGTTAGTGTGGATGACACGGTTGTTGCGGCAACAGGCGCGACGGAGGGCCAGGGGCTTTCTTTCGGTTATCGGGAAGTAACTCCCGGCAGCTTTGGCCGCGTCCGGTAAATCTCAGGAGCCCGGGGGAATTGAAAGGGAAATTCGCGAAACACGGCCAGCTATACCGTTTTCCGGCCTTGCCGTAAACATGGAAAAGTCCGTGCCGGCGTAGGGGCTCGGCTTGCCGCCCCGGCCGCTCTTGAATGTTTTGCGGCAATGGCTTACAGGCAAGACTTCATGACGGCACGCTCCCGTCATTCCCGCGGAGGGATGGCTGAGCGGTTGATAGCACTGGTCTTGAAAACCAGCATAGGTGAAAGCCTATCGGGGGTTCAAATCCCTCTCCCTCCGCCATAACATATTTATTTTATTAAACTAAAGATGTTTCGCGGCGGCAACTTTGAAAGGGGTTTCCGCGCCGGGTCCGTCTGGCAGTGGTTTCCGTTTTTTTATCTTTGCCACGAGCTTCACAACAGGCGAATAAAGAAAGCCCACTCTTCAACCCTGCCGCTCAGGCATGGTGTCCCGCCAGTTTGCTGTTGATGAGCCGGTTCAGGCTCACGCCGGCTTCTGCGGCCTGCATGGCGAGGCGTCTGTGCGTTTCCGGCGTGGTGCGCACCTGGAACTTGCCGGAAAACTTTTGCAAAGAAAGCGGTTGGGGAACGTGTTCGCCGGTTTGCTCCATGTCGGCCACGGTATCTTTCACCAACTGCACGATGCCGCGCAGAGCGTCTTCTTGAGATTCCTCAAGCCAGGACAAGCTGGGGAACTCCGCGCACAGGCCCACAAATTCCTGGTCTTCTTCCGACCAGATAACGCGATATGTATATTGCTTGCTGTCCATGCTTATTCTCCTTTCAGGCGGGCCACGGCTGCAAGCACTTGCTTGACCTGATATATCTTTGCCTTGCCGCCTTTGCCCTCTTGGATATTCACACGCGGGTCGCCCTGCCAGGGTGTTTTATACACAGCATGGCTCGTGCCTTTCTGGCGAGGTTCGCCAAAAAAATGCTCACAGAGCGCCGCCAGTTCGGCATACCGCACGTTCTGCGGCGCTTCCCGCATTTTTGCCAAGACCTTTTCGAAGTTACCCATCAGGATTCCTTTTTAGTATCAATAATGGTACTATTATTGTTTGTCAAGGCTAGGCGTTCCCTTTGTCCAGCAAGCAATGAGCTTTGGAGCAAAATTTCTCCGATAGCAACGGGCCGGTTCTGCCGTGAGGTAGGCTGGAAAAAACGGACGCCATAGGTCATATCCATTGAGGAGGTTCTATGGCGAAACTATTACGAGCCCGTTACCCGCGAGAATTGAAGCAGCAGGCCGTCATCATGGCGGTTGAGGACGGTTTCGGCGTGACGGAGACAGCGCGTAGGCTGTCGATCCCTATGAAAACATTGGCAAATTGGGTTACACAATACCGGCAGGACAAGCAAGGCTTCGAGGCCAAGCCGGGCGCGAACGGACAGGATGCGGAACTGGCGCGACTGAAGAAAGAGAATGCCCTGCTGCGTATGGAGCGCGACATTCTAAAAAAAGCGGCGGCGTACTTTGCCAAGGAGTCGCTGTGAGGTACGCCGCGATTGACACCTTGCGACACCGGTATCCCGTCCGACTCACCTGCTCGGTCTTGCGAGTATCTGTAAGCGGCTACTATGCCTGGCGGGGACGCGACACGACTTCTTCAGGCAAGGCGGCTCGTCTGGCGGCCGAGGTTCTGGCCGCCCACCGCAGGACGCGCGGAACCCACGGGGCGGAACGCTTGCACAAAGAACTCGTGACAAGCGGCTGTGTCATCAGTCTTTGGAGGGTCAAACGACTGCGCCGTGAACTGGGCCTCGTCTGTAAGCGCAAGCGGCGTGTTGTCCGTACCACGGACTCAAATCATGCGCTGCCGGTCGCTCCCAACCTTCTGAACCGCAACTTCGCGCCAGGCGAACGAAACCGCGTATGGGTGAGCGACATAACCTACATCCCCACGCGGCAGGGCTGGGTCTATCTCGCCGGGGTCAAGGATTTGCACAGCCGGGAAATCGTCGGCTTCAGCCTGTCCGAACGCATGGATACCAGCCTTGTGCTCAAAGCGCTGACACAGGCGGTGCGCTTTCACCGCCCACCCGTGGGGCTGATTCTGCACTCGGATCGCGGCAGCCAGTATTGCAGCGCTGCCTACCAGGAAAAACTCCGCGCATACGGCCTGACCTGCTCCATGAGCAGAAAAGGCGATTGTTATGACAACGCGCCCATGGAGAGCTTCTGGGGCTTGTTGAAGAATGAATTGGTACATCGCAAAAACTACAACTCACAGGCTGAAGCCATTACAGATGTAACAGCGTATATTGAAGTATTTTACAATCGGCAAAGGTGTCAGGCGGCACTTGGCTATCTCTCACCGGTGGCGTTTGCCAGAAACGACCGGCCGGAACAAAAATTACCGGCTGCCGCTTAACATGGCGTCCGAATTTGACGACCTACCTCATACCGCCTCCCTGCTGCCGCAGGGAGGCGGTTTTTTACGGTGCGTTCCGCCTCTTATTCCGGAAACAACAAAGCCGCCGCCGCGCGCGTTTGCAAAAGCCCCACAAGCCTGGTCAGCGCAGGCGGCTGATATCCGCTTTTTCTATACGCCATGCTGAAAATGCGGTGCAGGGTCATCTCCGGCAGCACGACCTCTCGCAGCAGCGAGCCGTCTTCCGCCGCGCCTATGTTGCGGCGCGAAATCACGCTGAGTAAGCCCGTTTCCGCTATCAGCCGGGGCAGGTACAAGATTGATGAAGCCTGCACCAGAACCTTGGGCGGGGGGCAGCCGTTTTTCGCCAGCGTATCATCCAGCCAGCCCCGCGTGTGCGCGGAAGCGGGCAGCACCCAGCCGTAGCGGCTCAAGTCTTCAATGGCGTACTTGCCGTCAAATATGGGGTGATCGCGCCCGGCAACGACCACGACGGCGTCTTTCATGACCGGGGTGATATGAAAACCCTCTTTGGGCCCAGAAAAGTGCGTCAGAGCCATATCCAGGTACCCTTCGCGCAGCATGCGCCACAACACGTCGCTCATGCCGTTCTCGATCTCCAGGGTTACCCCCGGCGCTTCACGCTGCAAATCGCGAACGATGTCCGGCAAAAGGTATTTGGTCACCGTCGGGGAACAGCCCAGCCGGATGTGCCCGGCAAGCCCGCCCGCGAAGTTTTTCACCTCGCGGGTGGTGTCGTCCATGACTTGCCGCAGATAACGCGCCTTTTCGAGCAGCACCATGCCCAAATCCGTCAGCACGACGCGCCTGCCCGCGCGTTTGAGCAAAGGCGAGCCGATGGCGTCTTCCAGCCGGTGCACGGCCTTGGTCAGGGCGGGCTGGGTAATGAACAGCCGCTGTGCGGCTTTTCCCATATGCCCGCATTCCGCAACCTCCCGAAAATATCCGATATCGCGTATATCCATAATTCATTCCTAACGGTTATTTATTTATAAAAATAAAAGAATGGACGTTATCGATATAACTTGTCAAGACTGGACGCAAACGCGAGGCAACGCCCGACGCGCAACGATAAGGAGAAAGCCATGAAAATCTTTGTCAGAGCCGCCATTCACCCCGATGCAGTCGCCCATCTGCGCGCCGATTCGCGCGTGCAGGTCGTGACCTGGGACCAGCCGGAAATCGCGACGTGGGAAGATGAGGCGGACGCCATCATCGTGCGCGGCCTGGATGTTACCGGCGATGAGATCAGACGGTGCAAAAAGCTGAAAGTCATCGGCAGGCACGGGGCCGGGGTCGATTCCGTCGATCTTGCGGCCGCCAAAGAAAAGGGCATCATCGTCATGAACACGCCCTTTGAAAACTCCCAGTCCGTGGCGGAACTGGCCGTCACCTTCATGCTGGCTTCCGGCCGCAACCTTGGCGGCGCCATGGACCACGTGCGCGCCGGCAGATGGGCCGAAGGACGCAAAGGCGCGCGCTGCATCGAGTTGTTTGAAAACACGGTGGGTTTTGTCGGTTATGGGCGCATAGCCCGCATGACCGCGACCATTTTACGCACGGCCTTTTCCATGAAGGTGCTGGCCTATGACCCCTTTGTGACCAAGGAACAGTGGGCTTCCATGAACAACGTCACGCCCTGCGCGACGGTCAAAGACCTGTTTGCCGCTTCCACTTATGTCAGCATTCACGTGCCGAAAACCAAAGACACCATGGGGCTTATCAACGCCGACGTCTTTGCCGCCGCCAAACAGGGCCTGGTGCTGGTCAACACCGCCAGGGGCGGGGTTGTGGATGAAAACGCGTTGTACGAAGCCATGAAAAGCGGCATCGTGCGGGCCGCGGCCTCCGACGTTTTTGAAAAAGAGCCTTTGGATACGGCAAGCCCCCTGCTGAGCCTGCCCAATTTTATTGCCACCCCCCACTACGCGGGCGCCACGGAAGAATGCCTGCGCCGCGTGGCAACCACCATCGCCCGTGAGACCATCGCCGCGCTGTTCGGCACGGAAACCCCGGCTTACCGGTATATGTAAAAAAACGCTTGCGGGACGGTTTTTGGCAGCTTCGGCGCGGCGAAAAGCCGCGCCGTTTTTCATTATACCCCTGGCGCATCGCCGAATCGGAGTTATTCTCTATGTATTCCCACTAAGGAGGAACCTATGCGAAGAACGCTTTACTCCATCGTTTCAACATGCTGCCTGGTGCTGTTTCTTACGGCCGCCCCGGCCGCCGCGGCACTGAGCCCGAGCGAACTCGAGCCCTTGCACACCGGCCCGGCCGACCGTTACCTGCAGGAAGTGCAGCCGCTTATCCAATGGTACTGCCCTGTCGACGGCTCGCATCAATCTCTGGCTTCGTTCCATATCGCCCCGGACGGCACCATTTCACAGGCCAAAATCATAGGCGGCTCCGGCAACATGGACGTTGATCAGTTCGTGCTGCAATCGCTGGCCCGGACGGGCAAGCTGCCCCCGCCGCCCACGCTGAACGGCATGTGGGCCAATATGATTTTTTCGTGCACCCCGGCCCCCCAAGCCCGGTAATACACTGAAAACGCCGCCGCTTTCGCGGCGGCGTTTTCAGTGCGGACGGGCGGTAAAAAAAAATTTACCGATTCCTCTGGACGAAGGGAAAAGGCGTCTTATTTCTTGCAAAGTTATCACTCCCCCGTGGATATTGCAGAATCATACAAAAATTATATATCGCAGCGCCGGTTCCGCGCGGGGACATGCCGGTCGCTTTATTGGAGGAACAGTTATGGGCAAAATAATCGGCATAGACCTTGGGACCACGAACTCCTGTGTTTTCGTCATGGAAGGCAAAGATCCCAAGTGCGTCACCAACCCTGAAGGCGGCCGCACCACCCCTTCCATCGTCGCGTTTACCGGCAAAGAGCGGCTGGTGGGCGATATTGCCAAGCGCCAGGCGGTGACCAACCCCGAGCGCACGGTTTTCGCCATCAAACGCCTGATGGGTCGGCGTGCCGACGCGCCGGAAGTCAATCGCTGGCACGAGCACAGCCCGTACAAAATCGTGGCTTCCAAAAACGGCGACGCGGCGGTTGAAATCGAAGGCCAGACCTATACTGCCCCTGAAATCTCCGCCATGATCCTGGCGAAACTGAAAGCCGACGCCGAAGCATACCTTGGTGAGCCCGTTACCGAAGCGGTCATCACCGTTCCCGCCTATTTCAACGACTCGCAGCGCCAGGCCACCAAAGACGCGGGCCGCATCGCGGGCCTTGACGTCAAACGCATCATCAACGAGCCCACGGCCGCATCGCTGGCCTATGGCTTTGACAAAAAAGCCAACGAAAAGATCGCCGTTTTCGACTTGGGCGGCGGCACTTTCGATATTTCCGTGCTGGAAGTGGGCGACAACGTTGTCGAAGTGCGCGCCACCAACGGCGACACCTTTCTGGGCGGCGAAGATTTCGACCAGCGCATCATCAGCTGGCTGGTGGACGAATTCCGCAAAGAAAACGGCATTGACCTGTCCAAAGACAAAATGGCCCTGCAACGCTTGAAAGAAGCGGCTGAAAAGGCCAAGAAAGACCTCTCGACCTCTATGGAAGCCGACGTCAATCTGCCCTTCATCACCGCGGATCAAAACGGCCCCAAGCACATGATGATCAAACTGACCCGCGCCAAGCTGGAAAGCCTGGTGCAGGATCTGGTGGACCGCACCATTGAGCCGTGCAAAAAAGCGCTGGCCGACGCGGGCATCAAAGCTTCTGAAATCGACGAAGTGGTGCTGGTGGGCGGCATGACCCGCATGCCTCTGGTACAGAAAAAAGTATCCGAATTTTTCGGCAAAGATCCCCATCGCGGCGTGAACCCCGACGAAGTGGTGGCCATGGGCGCCGCCATTCAGGGCGGCATTCTGGCCGGCGACGTGAAAGACGTGCTGCTGCTTGACGTGACCCCGCTCTCGCTGGGCATTGAAACCCTGGGCGGCGTGATGACGCGGCTTATCGACCGCAACACCACCATACCCACGCGCAAAAGCCAGGTTTTCTCCACGGCGGCCGACAACCAGCCTTCCGTCTCCATCCACGTGTTGCAGGGCGAACGCCCCATGGCCGGGGACAACATGACCCTTGGCCGGTTCGAGCTGACGGGCATTCCCGCCGCGCCGCGCGGCCTGCCCCAGATCGAAGTGGCTTTCGACATCGACGCCAACGGCATCGTCAACGTTTCGGCCAAAGACCTGGGCACGGGCAAAGAGCAGACCATCCGCATCACCGCGTCTTCGGGCATTTCTGAAGACGACATCAAAAAGATGGTCAAAGACGCCGAAGCCCACGCCGAAGACGACAAGAAAAAGCAGGAACTGATTGAAACGCGCAACCATGCGGACGCGCTGGTCTATTCCACCGAAAAGACCCTGGCCGACCTTGGCGACAAGGTGGACCCCGCCGTGCGCTCGGACATCGAAGCCAAGAGCAACGCGCTGAAAAAGGCCATGGAAGGCGACGACCTTGAAGCCATCAAACGGACCATGGACGAGCTTTCCAAAGCTTCGCACACCCTGGCCGAGCAGCTCTACGCCCAAAAAGCCCAGGCCGGCGACGCCGGTGCGGGGCCTGCTGGAGCGGCGGGTGCTGGCGCGGGCGGCGCTGCAGGCAGTGCCTCCAAAAGCGACGACGACGTGGTGGATGCCGACTACACCGAAGTGAAGCAGTAAGCAGCTAACGCGGCACGGAGCGTGAACGCCCTCTGCCGAAACGCCTGCTGCCTCTTCCCCCGCCGGGTTTACCCGGCGGGGGTTTTCATTTCTGATATTTCTTGCGTCTATATTTTCAAAGCTGCTACATTCGCGTTCCGGCCGCGCTGCCGACATGCCCCATTTTCAAAGCCACAGCGGCAAAATACTCACGGGCACGGCTTTTGCTCTTTAGCCCGCGAACGATACAGACTGGAGGAATTATATGCGCATAACCGTTCTCGACGGGTATACCCTGAACCCCGGCGACAACCCCTGGGCCGGCCTTGAAGCCTTGGGCGACGTGACGGTGTACGACCGCACGCCGGAACATGAAATTATTGCCCGGGCCAAAGACGCCGACGCGGTGCTGTTGAACAAGACCCCGCTCAGCGCCGCCACCCTGGCGGCTTTGCCCCGCCTGAAATACATCGGTGTTCTGGCCACCGGCTATGATATCGTGGATGTGGCGGCGGCCGCCAAAGCGGGCATACCCGTCTGCAACATACCCACATACGGCAGCCAGGCCGTGGCCCAGCACGTTTTCGCCCTGTTGCTGGCGCTGTGCCGCCGGGTGGAGAGTCACGCCGCCGGCGTTTCCGCCGGGCGCTGGGGCAAATCGCCCGACTGGTGCTATTGGGATACGCCGCAAATCGGTCTTGCAGGCAAAACTTTGGGCATTGTGGGCTTCGGCGCCATCGGCAGCCAGGTGGGCAAAATCGCGCATGCCTTCGGCATGGGGGTTATCGGCCACACCTTTGGCCCGCGCTTTGACCCTGGCTTCGCGCCTTTCTCGTATGTGGAAACCATTCCCGAAATCTTCGAACGCGCGGACGTGGTGACCCTGCACTGCCCGCTGTTCGCCGAGAACCGGGGCTTTGTGAACGACGAGCTGCTGGGCCGCATGAAGCGCTCGGCCTTTTTGATCAACACCGCGCGCGGCCCTCTGGTGGATCAGGCGGCACTGGCGCGGGCGCTGCAAAAGGGAACCATCGCGGGCGCGGGCCTGGACGTGCTGGAAGTGGAACCGCCCGCGGACGACAACCCCCTGCTGCATCTTCCGAACTGCTTGATAACCCCGCACGTGGCCTGGGCCACGCTTGAAGCGCGCAAAAACCTGATGGACACGGCGGTGGAAAACCTGGCCGCGTGGCAGGCGGGCAAAGCGCAAAACGTGGTTAACATGGGGAAATAGCGCACGGTTTCGCCGCGCGGCGGTTCATGGTATATCGCCTCTTCCTGTGGGAGGGGCGATATGCGTCTTTTCATGCTTGCGGCGGTCACCATGTCGTTCTTCGCGGCCAACGGTCTTTTATGCCGTATGGCGCTCGCACGGTCATGGTCCCCCCTGATTTGGGGCGTTAGGTAATAAAACGATTCCGCGCTGTTCGCGGCACACATTGCCGCAAAACAGCGCGCAGAATTTCCTCCCTGCGGCACGCGCGGGTAGCCGTCTACTGCCCGGCGGCTCTGGGCTTCACCCCCAGCACGTTGGGCAGCACGATATCCGTGCTGCCTGACGGGCCCCAGCCCCGGCCGTAACGGCCCACAAAGACTTCATTCACGTCCCCGGCCTTGACCAGCATGGCCGCTTCCGACCCTCCCTCAAGATACATCAGGGTGCGCAGGCCCAAAGGCCGCCGCAGCATGGCGGAAGCGAACGCGGCCGCCGGAACCGGCTCGCGGCACATGAAAAAGAGCACGTTGCCTTTGTTGTCCTGGCTTAGGGCCGCGATACTGTGGGGCCGGTCGTCCTTCCAGATGATGCGGCCCTGCGCCGTGTTCATGCGGTAATTCTGCATGACCAGCGTGTACTGCTCCAGCAATTTTTGCCAGTCATCTTCACTGCGATCAGCCAAACGCGCGCGCGGCAAAGTGGAATCTTTGGGATTGGCCAAAAAGAAAGCCCCGAAATTGCCCGCAACCCTGGGGTTGTTGGTGTGCGTTTCACTGCGCAGGTGGCCGGTGCTGGTTTTGCCGTCGGGCAGGTACATGCCCGCGTTGATGGCGGCGGCCAAGCCGTGCTTTTCCGCCAGGGCGGGCAGTGAAAGCGGGGTTTCTTCAGAAGCCATGTGCAAACTGAAAGTGTACCGCGCCGGGTCAATACGCAGCACGGTGACCACTACCCCGGACGCGGCGGAAGATGCCGGAGCGGGAGCGGGCCGGGACGCCGTGGAGTTTGTTGCGGGCCCGGGCGCAGAACTGGATGCAGGCTCGGGCGCGGATCCGGGGGGACGCGTTTCCGCCGGAGCGGGGGTGGAAGGCATAAGCGGCGGTTCCGCCAGTACCGTCTGCGGCGGGGGCAATTCCGCAACGCCGAGCTGGATGGTAGCCAGGTCAAGGCCGGGTTGCAAGGCGCGCCAAGCGACAGGGGCGGAATTCGGCAAAACGGCCGGAGCCGAAGGAGAAGCGGACGGAACGATTGATGCCGAAGAGGCCGCCGGCGCGGCGAAAACCGTGCCCGGCAAAACGGCGAACAGGTAAAAAACATAAGCGGCTGTAATGCGCCTCAAAGGTGCGGCAAGCATGTCCATTGGCGTTTTTTACATGAAACAGGCGGGAAAAACAATCACGGGAAAGGCATCTGGTCTGGCATCAGGCGTAAAAAGCGCGCCGGCAAAGCAGGACGCCGCGTCATGCGGGGGTGTACGCCTGCTCCGTTCCGGTGTATACACCCGGCAAAGCAACGAGGTGCCTGGTGAGGATTATCGACGACATGGCCCGGCAGGTCCGGCCCTTTTACTCCATGGAATTCTTTCCGCCCAAAGAGCAGGAGCAGTGGCCCGGCTTTTTCAGGGCTGTGGAAAAGCTGAATAGGCTCGCCCCGCTTTACGCTTCCGTCACATACGGCGCGGGCGGCGGCACGCAAGACAACACGCTGGAAATCACGGCCCGGCTGCAAGCGGCGGGCATAACCCCCATGCCGCACCTGACCTGCGTCGGTGCAACCGCGCACAGCCTTGAGTCTTTTCTCTCGCGCCTGCGCGACCTGGGCGTTGCCAATGTCATGGCTCTGCGCGGCGACGCGCCCAAAGGCCAGGACTTTGACTGGGAAGCGGGCGAGTTTCGCTACGCTTCCGACCTGGTGACCTTCGTGCGCCGCCGCTTCCCCGATTTCGGCGTGGCCGTCGCCGCTTACCCCGGCGCGCACCCGGAATCCGTCTCTTTCCGCGACGACCTCATGCGCACCAAAACCAAACTGGACGCCGGGGCGGATTTTGCCGTGACCCAGCTCTTTTTCGACGTGCGCGAATATTTCGGCATGGTGGACCGCCTGCGCGACCTGGGGGTGACCAAACCCGTCATGCCCGGCATTTTGCCCATTCAAAGCCTTGAATCCGTGCGCCGCATCCTTGCCCTGTGCGGGGCCAACATTCCCGGCAACCTGTATCTGGACCTGGAAAAAGCCCATGAAAAAGGCGGCGCCGAAGCGGTCAAAGAAGCGGGCATCGCCTTTGCCGCCAAGCAGATTCGCCGGCTTATCGACGGCGGAGCGCCGGGCATTCACCTGTATACGCTCAATAGGGCGGAAAGTTGCCTGCGGATTGCGGAAGCCGTAGGGCCGTTATAAGAACGCGGGGCGCTGCCCCGCGCCCCCATTAATGCGGGGTCAAGGGGCCTCAGGCCCCTTGCAGGGGGCCTGAGGGACGGAGTCCCCCGAATATCTCAGAGAAAATATTCATGCCGACTAACCTTAGCACTTTTGTCCCCCGCAAAATCCTGATCTGCCAGCTCAGGCAGATCGGCGACGTGGTCCTTATGACCCCGCTGCCGGAACTGCTGCGCAAACGCTTTCCCGAAGCCGAAATCCATGTGCTGACGGAAAAGAAATGCCTGCCCGTGCTGGAAGGCAACCCGTACATCGCCCGCGTATGGCCCATTGACAAAAAAGCCCTGCCCACCTTGTGGCACGAAGTGCGCTATTACTGGCATGTAGCCCGCCAGGGTTTCGACCTGGTCGTGGACCTGCAGCAGACGCCGCGCTGCCGCTGGGTTGTGGCTTTTTCCCGCGCGGAAGTCAGGCTGGCCCACACCGCGCCCTGGTACACCCGCTGGCTGTATACGCATGAGGCTTCTATCGCGCCGGGGTACGCCTCCGCCAGAAAAGCCTCGGTGCTTGCTCCCCTGGGCATAACCTGGAATGACGAGCGCCCTTTGATCGCGCTGCGCGATGAAGAAAAAACGGCGGCAACGGCCTATCTTGCGGAATTGGGCCTGCAGCCGGGCCAAAAACTGGTCAGCGTGGATGCCACCCACCGCCGCGATACCCGGCGCTGGCCCGCGCCGCACTACGCGCGCCTGCTGGAACTGGCCGCCCGAAACGACCTTTCCTTGCGCTTTCAGCTGCTTTTCGGCCCCGGCGAAGAGGACGTGGCGCAAGAGATCATCAACCTCTCCGCATCCACCGCGCACATCCTGCCTTTGGGGCGCCTGCTTTCCTTGCGTGAAATGGCGGCCTGCATCGCCGCATCAAGCCTGCTGCTGGGCAACTGCTCCGCCCCGCGCCATATGGCGGTGGCCGTGGGCACGCCGACCCTGACCATCCAGGGTGCGACCAGCTCCGGCTGGGTCTTTCCCGCGCCGGAACACGGCTGCGTCAGCCTGGGCCTGCCCTGCCAGCCGTGCAACAAAAACACCTGCGACATAGGCATACGCTGCCTGCACGAGCTGACGCCGGAAATGGTGCTGCCCGAATTGCTGCGCCGCCTGGAAGCTGCTTCTAAATAGCTCCCATCAACACTCGGCGCTTGACATGCTGCGTTACATTCTTTATTGATAACAAAAATCAATATTAATAAGGAGCTAGTATGGAACTCTGTGCCAATACTGTTGAACAAGCCAAAATCGGACAAAAAATTCGCTCGTTCTCACTTGAAACCTACGACCCCACCGAGGGCGCTTTCGGAGAGATCAGCTCAGACAAGCTGTTAGCCGCCGGCAAATGGACCATTCTGGTCTTTTACCCGGCCGACTTCACCTTTGTTTGCCCCACGGAACTGGCCGACCTGGCTGAAAGCCACCAGGCCCTCAAAGATATGGATGCGGAAGTGATCTCCGTTTCCACAGACACCAAGTTCGCCCACCTGGCCTGGCGCAACAGCGAGCGCCTGCTGCAGAACGTGCGCTATCAGATGGGCTCTGACGCGACCGGCGCGCTATCGCGCTATTTCGGCGTGTATGATGAAGCCGGGGGCACCGCGTACCGCGGCACCTTCATCATCAACCCCGACGGCGTGCTGGTCAGCGCCGAGGTCAACTTCTATAACGTGGGCCGCAATGCCGACGAGCTGGTGCGCAAAATGGAAGCCAATGTCCATTTGCGTAAAAACCCCAACGAAGCCTGCCCCGCCAAGTGGAAGCCGGGGCAGAAAACCCTGACTCCTTCAGAAAAAATTGTGGGCAACGTGTACGACGCGCTGAACAAATAGCGCCGTTCGGTTTGTTTTATTCCGCCCCCTTCCGGCCGCCGGCAGGGGGCGGATTTATTTGCTTTCCGTATTGATATCGATTACTGTTTTATAGCCCCAAAAGGTCATATTCATAAGGAGGTTTGTATGGAAGGCACTACCAGCAACCTCGCGGAACTCGCCCGAATCGGCCGGAAAATCCAACCCTTTACCCTTGAAGCCTATAACCCCGCCACCGAGGAATTTGAAGAGGTCCTTTCCGAAAGCCTGCTGGCGGCAGGCAAATGGATTGTCCTGGTTTTTTACCCGGCGGACTTCACCTTTGTCTGCCCCACGGAACTGGCCGACCTGGCCGAAAGCCATCAGAAGCTTAACGGGCTGGGCGTGGAGCTGATCTCCGTCTCCACGGACAGCAAATACTCCCACCTGGCCTGGCGCAACAACGAGCGTTTGCTTGAAAAGGTCCTTTTCCGGATGGGAGCCGATCCCACGGGCGGCCTGGCCCGCTATTTCGGCATTTACGATGTAGCTGAGGGCACCGCCTACCGCGGCACCTTTATCATCAACCCGGACGGAGAGCTGATCGGCTCTGAAGTCACCTTCTACAACGTGGGCCGCAATACCGCCGAACTTCTGCGCAAGATGGAGGCCAACGTCCACTTGCGCAAGCATCCCAACGAGGCCTGCCCCGCCCGCTGGGAACCGGGCAAAAGAACGCTGATCCCATCGATACGAGATGTGGGCAAGGTTTACGACATGCTGCGCAACAGCCCGCGAGGGATGTAAATCAAAACCACCCGCATAGCGGGTCAGACTGCTGACAAAGTCCCTGTTTGCAAGAGCAGGGACTTTGCTTTTTTTTATTCTTATGTTATGTGAAAGTATGATAAAAAAGAATCAACAACGCCAATTGAAAATGGAATTTGTCTGTCTTGATGATCTTATTCCCG
>JAVBPV010000053.1:0-45915 GCA_031549405.1 Desulfovibrio sp. | reverse complement strand
TTGTGTGGGGGTGTCTCTCCCTAACACAATCCCCCCCCCCCCCCCCCCCCCCCCCCCCCGAGCCCCCACCCCATCCCTCAAAACTGTTTAGTTTGTGCTGCATTGGTTTTCCACTTCACCATGCATCGTTATATGGATAATGCACTGTAAGTACATGCAAAAAAGCCATACCAATCCGACCCCTTCCGGGCATGGCACCCAAAATTCCGCGCGGATCGCCATCCGCGAAGACGGCCACGCCGACATCCTTGTCACCCGTAACGGGCGCGAACTGGCCATGCTGGGCCCGGCGGGACCGGACCGCGAACTGGCGCTTTTGCCCGCCGATTTCCCGCCCGGGGCTCCGTCCCGCCCCCCCCAAGAAGGCCGCACACACCCGGCCCGTCCGTCCCGCACTTCGCAATCTTTCCTTCCCGTGCTTATAGGCGCGGGGGCGGGGCCGGCTTTGGCCGAGGTGGCGCGGCGGCTGAAGGAAGCCTACGGCGGGGAATTTTTGCTGGCGGTGGTGGATAAGGAAGAGGATATTCTGGCGGCGGCAAAACTGAGGGAAACATACAAGGCGTATCCGGGAATCTTCTGGATAGGCGCGCAAAAGGCGGAAGAAGCCCTGCGAAGCCTTACCCTGTGGCAGGACCGGCACGGTGGCCTGCGTTTTCTGCCCCTGAACAACCCCTTTTACCTGCGCCTGGACCGGGAGTACTACGCGGCCGTGCGCGAGGCCTGCGCGGCCAGCGCGCGGACCGATTTCTGGGAGCGAGCGCGCGCGCCGCGCTTTGCGGGGGACAAACCGCGCCTGCTGCTTTTGACCAGCAAGTACTTTTTGATGGGAGAAATCCTGGCCGCCTGCGAGCGGCTGGACTACCCGCATCTGCTGGTGCAGGTGCCCGACGGCGAGGTGGGGCAAAGCGAGTTTGTGGAGCGCCTGCTGCGGGCGGTGGTGGAATTTTCGCCCGACTTCGCCTTTACCATCAACCACCTGGGTGTGGACCGCGAAGGAGTGCTGACCGACCTGCTGGAAAAGCTGCGCCTGCCTCTGGCCTCATGGTTCGTGGACAACCCGCACCTGGTGCTTTACCTGTACTCGCGCCTGGTAAATCCCTGGACGGCCATTTTCACCTGGGACGCCGACAACCTGGCCTCGTTGCGGGCGCTGGGATTCGAGCACGTTTCCTATCTGCCGCTGGGGGTGGACGCGGTGCGCTTCGCGCCGGGCGGAAAAGGAAAACTGTCCTCCGGCGCGCTGCCCGCGGGCTGGACTTCGGGCATTTCCTTTGTGGGCAATTCCATGGTCAGCAAGGTTTCGGCGCGCATGGGCAAAAGCCGCTTTCCCCAGGCGTTGACCCTGCCCTACCGGGAGGTCGCGGCGGGCTTTGCCGCCAGCGAGGAACGATCAGTGCGCGCCTATCTGGCCCGGAACCACCCGGATCTGGCCGCCGGCTTTGACTCCCTGGAAGGCACGGAACAGCGGCTTGGCTACGAGACCATGATCACCTGGGAAGCCACCCTGCAGTACCGCCTTTCGTGCGTGCGGGGCATTATGCCCCTGGAACCGCTGATTGTGGGGGACCGGGGCTGGTTCGAACTGCTGCCCCCCGCGCCCGCCTGGCATTACCATTCCGAGTTGAACTACTACTCGGACCTGCCGGTGTTTTATCCGCTCTCGGCCGTCAACTTCAACTGCACCAGCAAACAGATGAAAGGGGCGGTCAACCAGCGGGTCTTTGACGTGCCCGCCACCGGCTCCTTTTTGCTTACCGACTACCGCGAGCAGGTGGAAAACCTGTTCGAGCCGGGGCGGGAGATTGTCTGCTACCGTTCGCCGGAAGAAGCCGGGGAGCTTGCCCGGCGCTATCTGGACGCGCCCGGCGAGCGCGCCGCCGTGGCAAAGGCCGCGCGCCGGCGCATTCTGGCCGCGCACACCTACGAGCACCGCGTGACCGCTCTGGCGGCCCGCATGCGGGAGATCTACGGGCGACGCCCATGAACAACGCTCCCATTCTCATCCTGCAAATGCAGCGCATGGGGGATCTGGTGCTTTCCTTTCCCCTGCTGGGCTGGCTGGCCCGGCGCTTTCCCGGCCACCCTCTGTGGGTGCTGGGCGAGCCGCGTTTTTTCGAGCCGCTCATGCCGCTTTCGCCGCAGGTAACGTATTTCGGCTACGACATGGCCCCGGATCTGGCCGCCCATCCCTTTCACGCCGTCATCAACCTGAGCCACAGGCCCGAAGCCGCCGCCCTGGCCGGAAAAGCCCGCGCCGACACGCTTATCGGCGCATATCTGGACCGGGACGGACGGCTGTTCATCAGGGGCGACTGGCAGTTGTACCGGGCCTCGCTTACCCACAATAACCGTTACAACCTTTTTCACTGGGCGGATCTTAACGCTCTGGACTGCATCCCGGCGGAAACCATAATCCGCACGGTCTGGCCCAGCCCCCGGCCCCTGCCGCGCGGGGCAGCCGCAGGACCGGACGGCGCCGCCGATCCCCCTTGGCCCACGGCCGGAGAAGGGTCGGACGGAGCAAAATCCCCCGCCGCGCAGGGCGGCGGACCGCCGCCGGCGTCCGGCGCGCGCATAGGTCTGTTTCTTGGCGCCAGCGAGCCGGACAAACACCCCGACGCCGCTTTCTGGTCCCAGTTGACCCGTCTGCTGCTGCTTGCCGGGCACAAGCCCGTGCTTCTCGGCGGAGAGGCGGAGCGGGAACTGGGCGCGCAAACCGCCGGGCTGATCGGCGCGCAGGCTCTGAACCTGTGCGGAAACTTCACGGTAAGTTCCCTTGCCCGCTTTATCGGCGAGCTGGACCTGCTGGTCACGCCCGACACCGGTCCCATGCACGTCGCCGTATGGACCGGCACGCCCACTCTGAATCTGTCCCTTGGGCCGGTAAATCCGTGGGAAACAGGCCCCTTTGCCCCGGGGCATCACGTCGCGCGCGCCTTTCTTGACTGCGCGGGCTGCTGGCGTTGCGCGCGGCCTTCGGTCCTGTGCAAGGAACGCATGGCGGCCCCGCGCGTGGCGGCCATTGTGGAATGCCTGCTGGGCGGCCCGGAACAGGAACTTGCGCGCCACGCGCGGGGGCTGGAACTGCTGCGCTCGGCACGCGACGGCCACGGCCTGTATTCCCTGGCTCCCGCCTTTAATGCCCTGCCCCCGCCAGGCGAACCCGGCCTGCCGGAAGAAAGACTTGCGCGGCTTCGCCTGTCGCGCTTCTGGCAGGTATGGTTCGGCAACAGTTTCGGATTGTTCGACGCCGCCCTGCCCCAACGCGCATGGCGGGAGTTGCGCGACTTCCATCCCGCCCCGGCGCGGGAATTCCACCAGGCCGTGGCCTCTCTTGCCCAGGCCTTTTCCGCCGCCGCCAGGGACGGGGGCGTCCTGCTGCTGGGTGATACGGAATTCTGGCAACGTCTGCCCGCCGTTATGCGCCCCTTTTCCGGCTACATCCACATGTACCTGCAGAATGCGGAGGGCGGCCGCGCCGCGCTGCTGCACGCCCTGGAACTTATGGATCAGCTCGCCGCGCTGCAAGAATAAGCTAAATACAATGCGCTATCTGTAGGATGCACTCTTTGAATGCGCACAGCGTGGAAATATTGCCGCCTGTTTTTTAAATACATACTTAGACAACCTGTTTCCATCGCTTCACGGCGGATGCGAAAAGTGAAAAACATGGTATTTGACAAAAATACTCCATGTTTAATCCATATTTTTAGCTATTGAAAGTATATGCTTTTCAGAATATGCTTCTGCAATTCCACATGAAGCAACGGTTATCCTTCCTGTCCATCCCCATATAACAGTGTAAATATACAGAAATTTTTTAAGGGTCTGCTGCCGTCCGCGGCAATGCCGTATCTGGGGAGGCCGTATGATGCGAATGCTTACCGCGTCTACCGACGAAGTCGATGAAATGGAGCTGGCGGCGCGGGACATTGTCGGGCAGTTGGGCCTGAATGGCCACCTGCTGAAGAATTCCGTGGCGCTGCTGTTCTGCCACCCGGAATTTATTGAAACCGGCGTCATGCGGGCCGTTTGCGACGCACTGCCCTTTGACGTGATCGGCTGTACGACGCTTGGAAACTCCATTCCCGGAAAAGCGGGGATCATGACGCTGAGTGTCTCTGTGCTGACAAGCGACACTGTCCGTTTTTCCGCGGCCATGTCCAAGCCCCTGGACGGCGGTGTCGAAGAAAACGTGCTTGCCGCCTTTGCCGAAGCGGCCGGGAACTCTCCGGTTGCGCCCTCGCTGATGATTCCCTTCAGCCCGCTGATGGTCAATATCGGGGGCGAGGTCATAGCCAAGGCCCTTTTCAAGGCCGCGGGGGATACGCCCGTGTTCGGCACCACGGCCTGCGACCACACCTCCGCCTATGACCGGTCATACACCATATTCAACGGCCGGGCGGAAAAGGCCTCGCTTCCCATGCTGCTTTTGTACGGGGATATCAATCCGCGCTTTTTTCTCAAGGTCATTTCCGAAGACAAAATCCAGAAGCAGAAGGCTATTATTACCGATTCCGACGGCAGTCTGCTGCGCGAGGTCAACGGAATTCCGCTTATGCAGTACCTGGAAACCCTCAGCATATCCAAGGACAACGGGGTCGAAAACATCGGCGTGGTCCCCTTTATCGTGGACCGCAACGACGGTTCCCCTCCCGTCGCCAGGGCCATGTACACGACAATGCCGGAAGGCCACGCGGTATGCGGCGGCGAGATGCCCGCGGGCTCGACCCTTGCCGTCGGCAGGCTGGAACGGGACGACGTTCTGGCCACCGCGCGCAAAATCGTGCGCGAGGCGCTTGAAGCAGGGCTGCCCGACGGTCTGCTTGTCTTCCCCTGCATGTCCCGCAACCTGGTGCTGGGAACCGGATACCTTGCGGAAATGGAAGAAATCGACAGGGCGGCGGGTGGCAGGATTCCGTACCACGTGTCCTACGCGGGCGGTGAAAAGTGTCCGGATTTCACCGGCAGCGGCAAGCTTGTCAATTGCTTTCACAACTTCACAATCGTCGCCTGCGCCTTTTATCCCGTTTCCCGGTAGCCTCGCCCCGGGCCGCGTCCGCAAATCCGCGCGGCCTCATTCATCCAAGGAAAATAGACAAGCATGCCGGACACACGCACCATAAAGGCCCTGACCGAAGAACTGGCCGGTCTGCGCCGTGAAAACAAACGGAAAGACCGGCAGATCGAGCAGCTTTCCTTTATTCTCGAACGCGCCAAAAACGTTTCCGCCACAAAGACGAATATCGACGCGATGATTGCCGCGGAACAAAAGAAGCAGGAAAAGTTCATGCACCTGCTTCTGGACAACAGTCCGGACATCATTCTGCTTTTTGACAAGGACGGCCGCCTTGCCTATTGCACCGGCAACTTCCTCAAGCGTGCCGGCATCCCGAACATAGGCCTGGTCAACGGAAGGCACTACACGGATGTTTTCTCGGTCTTCGGCGGGGATTGGGTGGAATTTCTGGACAACACCTTCAAGGCGGCCATGCGCGAAAAGGTGACCATTGTATCGGACAAAACCCTTGTTTATCAGGATGAGGAGGCGCGGCATTTCAAGGTCACCTTTTCCCCCATGCTTGACGAAAGCGGCGAAACGGGCGGAGCGCTGATCCTGCTGCATGATCTGACCGACCTGCTTCTGGCCAAAGAGCAGGCGGAAAAGGCCAGCAGGGCCAAATCGGAATTTCTGGCGAACATGTCGCACGAAATCAGAACCCCGCTGAACGCCATTATCGGCATGGCCGCCATCGCCAAGGGCACCCCGGACGTCGGAAAAAAGAACTACTGCCTGGACAAGGTGGAAGGAGCTTCCAACCATCTTCTGGGCATCATCAACGATATTCTGGATATGTCCAAAATCGAAGCGAACAAGTTCGAACTTTCGTTCAGCGAGTTCGATTTTGAAAAAATGCTCATGAAGGTCGCCACCGTTCTGGCCTTTCGCATAGAAGAAAAAAAACAGGTCTTCAGCGTTTGCGTCGACGACGGCATCCCCACCCGCATCCGCTCCGACGAACAGCGCCTTGCGCAGGTAATCACCAACCTGCTGTCCAACGCCGCCAAGTTCACCCCCGAAAAAGGCGCTATCACGCTCTGCGCCCGTCAAATCCGAGAGGACGCCAACACCTGCGAACTGCGCATTGAGGTGCGCGATACTGGCATAGGGATTACGGAAAAGCAGCAGGAAAAATTGTTTCACTCCTTTGCGCAGGCCGACAGCGGCATCTCCAGACGCTTTGGCGGCACCGGGCTCGGTCTGGCCATTTCAAAAAATATCATCGAGCAGATGGGGGGCCGCATCTGGATCGAATCAGAACCGGGCGCGGGTTCCAATTTTACGTTTACCATCCAGGTGGAAAAAGGCGCCGCCCTCCCGCGCGGCCTTCCCCTGCCGGACGCGGAACGGGGCAATCTGCGCGTCCTGGCGGTGGACGGCTCGCCCGATGTGCTGGAGCACTTCACGCGCCTTTCAAAGTCCATGGACTTTCACTGCGACGTCGCCTCCAGCGGAAAGGCCGCGCGCGAAACGCTGCGGAATAAAACTTACTCTGTCATGTTCGTCGCCCGGGCTCTGCCCGATATGGACGGGCTGGAACTGGCCAGAAAGGCCAGAAGCTCCGGATGCGCCGGTTCCGTCTCGCTTATGGCTTCCGCCGCGGAATGGACGCAAATCGAAGATGACGCCAAAGCCTCCGGCATCGATACCTTTGTCCAAAAACCCCTTTTCTCCTCGTCCATAGCGGAATGCATCGCCGCCTGCCTGGCCGCCGCACACCCGGGGGCGCCCGACGCCCCCGATGACGACGGCTATGCCGGCAGATTCAGCGGCAACCGCATCTTGCTTGCCGAAGACGTCGACATCAACCGCGAAATAGTGCTGTCGCTTCTTGAACATACCGGCCTCGCCATCGACTGCGCCCAGGACGGCGGCGAGGCTGTGGCGAAGTTCACGGCGGAACCGGAAGCCTACGATCTGATTTTCATGGACATACATATGCCGGGCATGGACGGATATGAAGCCACGAAACGCATCCGCGAACTTGGTTCCGGCCGCGCCTCGTCCGTTCCGATCATCGCCATGACCGCCAACGTCTTTCGTGAAGATATAGACAAATGCCTGTCCGCGGGCATGAACAGCCATATCGGAAAACCCGTCAATGTGGCGGAGCTTTTCGCCAAGCTCACGGGCTTTTTGCCGCGCCCCGCGAAGTAGAGGACAGCGCCCAGGGCAGCCCAGGCAACCGGGATAATGGGGGGGCCGTCAGACAAGCGGCCCAGGCCGCCAGGGTAGTGGGGGAGGTTTGCCGTCAGACAAGGAAGGCGAGCAATTGTAAAGGGGGCCGGACTCTTCGGTCCTGCCCCCTTTACAATTGCGACGCCTGACGCGGTATCACGGCAAACCTCCCCCACTACCACAAAAGCCGCCCCCGTGGCCGGAGACGGCGGCATGCTGAGACGGCAAACCCCTGCGGGGTTTGCAAAGGCACGCCCGCTACGGCGCTTTGCGGCGCGGCAAAGCCGCGCCCGCGCCTGCGCGGCGGTTCAGCGGCAAGGGCCGCTGAACACAAAAGCCGCCCCCGTGACCGGGAACGGCTTTTGTACTATACGAAACGTGGCGACCTTACTTGACTGCTTCTTTCAGGGCCTTGCCGGGCGTAAATTTCACAGCCTTGCCGGCGGGGATGTTGATTTCCTTGCCGGTGCGGGGATTGCGGCCCTTGCGCGCGGCGCGCTCGGTAACCTTAAAGCTGCCGAAACCGGTAAAGGTCACGGTATCGCCCGCTTCCATGGCGGTGGTAAGTGTGTCGATCAGGGCGTCCAGGGCGGCCTCGGCCTGGGCTTTGGTGGAAAGACCGGATTTCGCATGAATTTTTTGAACCAGTTCAGCTTTGGTCATCATTTTCTCCGTGACAATGGTGGTTTGGCGGAATGCGGGACTGCATCCCGCCCTTGGCAACCTGTCGGCCGCGGGCCGACCCGGTGATGTTCATGCCGTCGATCCCGTGGGTACAACTACTCGCAGAAACACGGGACAGCCAAAGGGCAGGCGCTTGCTTTTACAAAACAGCGCGTTCCTGTCAACCCTTCGACCCATATCCACGGCTGGCCTCTGCAAAAAAAACACGGAGCACCGTTCTCTACAAACCGCGCTCTGCCTTGTCCCCCAGCCTTTTCAGCCGGAAGTGGCGTTGCCGCGCCTGGTCTTTATCTCCGACAGCACGCGCCGCAACCGGGCCCGGCACACAAAAGTGACGGGCCTTATTTGGGCCTCAAGACGAAGTCAACCTATCAGTGAAATAGAACTGTTGCAAGGGGAAAACGGCAAAAAATATATTGGTCCGCACCGATTTCACAGAACAATTATTTTGGTTTCGCCCAACCGTCCCCTATGAAATGAAAATCTATTTCAATACGACGCGGTTTTGTTCTTCGCGCATTTATGCTATAGCCACCGCATTGCGCGGCCGCCCGTCGGGCGGCCTTGCGTTCCGGCTCAATCCCCCACGGCCGGGCCGCGCCGGGGATTGGCAATCTTGTTCTCTGCCAAGAAGATGAGGAGAAATACATGAATATGGCGTTACGCCTTGCTGTTCTTTTTCTGCTAAGCGCGGTTCTGTTCTGCTCGGGCTGCGCCCAGAGCACCGTCCGCCTGGTCTATCCCCCGGCCCCCGACACGGCGGCCATTCTGCCCGTGGGCGCGGCCCAGGTTACCGTGGTTCATTTCGCCGACGAACGCGGCAAACTGGCCGTGGGCGCGCGCAGCGACGGCAGCGCCTTTGTCCCCGGAGGCAACGTCAGCGACTGGTTTACCCAGGTCTTTGCCACGGAACTGGCCCGCCAGGGCGTGGTGGTCACCCTTGCCCCCAGCGAGGCCAAGGCCAGGGCCGCCGGGGCGCACTTTATCGCTACGGGCGCCCTTCAGGAAATACAGCTTACAGAAGAATCGGCCACCTCGTATGCCTGCGTTATGCGCGGTTCGCTTTTACTACGTGAAAACGCCACGACGCTGGTGAAAAGCGGTTTTTCCAGTTCGCTGGCACGCAAGGTGGTGCCCCTTTCCTCGGTGCCCCAGGAAATGCTTTCGGAAGCGGCCGGCGATCTGGCCCGATCCATGGCCCAGGCGGTCGCGGCCAAACTGGGCAAGACGGGCGGCGCAAAGCCGCAGCCATAGGCAACACATGACCGCCCCTGCCGCCCGGCGCCCCGCGCCCGCGCTACATGCGCCTTCCGCCGCGTCATGCGGAGAAGGCGCCGCCGGTCCGCTGGCTGTCCGCGTCCTGACCCTGTTC
The DNA here is from genome assembly GCA_031549405.1 of Desulfovibrio sp. Lineage (GTDB taxonomy): Bacteria > Desulfobacterota > Desulfovibrionia > Desulfovibrionales > Desulfovibrionaceae > Frigididesulfovibrio. Next base: position 36,619 of record JAVBPV010000053.1, on the reverse strand, counting down.
GCGTTTCTGGCCTGCTTTGCGCCCATTGCGGCCGGACAGGCGCGGGCGGCTTCCTCCCCGGCGCTGGAGTTCACCGAAGGCCGCCCCTTCCAGGGGGCGGTCAGGCGCGACATGGCCCGGCAGGCGGCGCAGGCCGCCGCCGAGACCATGGCCTTTGGCCGGGCCGTGTTCCTTTTGGCCGAGCATCCCGCCCTGCTGTTCATCAGCGCCGGAGACGCGGGTTCCTTTTCCCCTCCCCTGGCCGGTCTTGCCCGCATGGTCTATTCCACCAGGGTCACCGCCCTGGGCATGCGGGGCTTTCCGCCCAACGTGCAGGCGGTTGTCCAGGTGGCGCTGGAGCCGTCCCCCGATCTGGACAGGGCCGTCAAAAAGGCCCTGACCAGGCCGGATTTGCTGGATCTGTATGAGCGGGCCGCCATTCTCCAGGCCGAACTGGTCATGCGCTATGACGCCGCCGCGCAAAAAGGCCTGTCCATGAACCCGGAACGGGGCGGCACTGTGGAAAAGCGCCTGAAACTCACAGGCATTCTCAACCGCCTGACGGCGCTTGAAGGATATATGGCCCTGCTTCCCCGCCTGGAAAAAAGCTGGAACGATCCGCTCGCCGCGCACGCAAAGCTGGCCCGGCTGGTGGAGTTGGCCCCCGACAACCCCCTGATCCGCACGGCCATGGCCGAGGTGCTGCTGCAGCTTGACCGCCCGGCCGAAGCCATGGAACACGCGGGCGAGGCCTTGGCCCTGGATCCCGGCTTCGCCCGCGCCCATGACGCCAAGGGGACCATATTCCTGCGCCAGCGCCTGCCCGCCCTGGCCGCCGACTCTTTTTCCCGCGCCATTGCCGAGGCCCCGTCCAACCCCGACTACCGCGCCCACAGGGCGGCGGCCTACATGGTACGGGAAGAAACAGCCCTGATGTGCGCCGATTTCGCAAAGGCCTGCGCCCTGGGCAACTGCGAGGGCTACGCCTGGGCCGCGGAAAAAGGCCTGTGCGCCCCGGACGCCGCCCCCGGCCCGGACCAAAGCGCCCGTGACCAGGACCAAAGCGCCTGCGGCGCAGCGCCGTAAGCGCCCCCGGACAAGGAGCGGCCGGGGCTTGAACGTCCATCCGGAACCGGAAGAATATATCCACAACCCATTGGAATAACCATGGAACTTGTGCTGGTAAAAGTATACGCGGCCTTCGGCCCCGTGGACGGCGCCTGCCGCGCCGCTGTGGAAAAAGCCGCCGAAGGCGCTATGGGGGCCGTCGAAACTCCCCTTGTGTTTCTTGACCCCTGCCCCGCATCCGCCCCCGAACGCGGGGCGGGACCTGAAGCCGGGCGCGAGGCGGGACCTGAAGCCGGATACGCCGCCGGCGGCACGGGGGCTGACTCCGCATCCGCCCGCGTGCCGGGCGAAATAAACGCCGGGGGGCTGCTGCGCATTTCTTTTGAAGGGCTGTACTTTCCCCTGCAAGAGGTCATGGCCGCCCTGGAAGCGCGCCTGCCCCCCCAGGCCACGGGCAGGCTGGACTACCTGGATCTCGACAACTGGACCCTGACCCGCTATGAACGGCGGGACGGCATTTTTGTCAGCGGAACACGCGGCCTTAACCATGTGCTGGACCATTCGGGACATTGAGTCGCGCCGGCCTCTTTTTCAAAGCACTTCCCTTTTCCAAGGAACGCCATGCTCGCCATACTTGACTACGAAGCGGGGAACCAGACCAGCGTCTTGCGGGCGCTGGCAGCGCAAGGCATACCGGCCCGCATCACCGCCGATCCCGCAAAGCTTGCCGGGGCCTCCGGGGTTATCTTTCCCGGCGTGGGCGCCGCCGGTCAGGCCATGGAGCTTCTTTCCCGCACCGGCCTTGACGCCGTGCTCAAGGACCTTGCGGCCCGGCAAAAGCCCCTGCTCGGCGTCTGTCTGGGCTGCCAGATCCTGCTGGAACACAGCGAAGAATCCAATACTCCCACGCTGGGAATCGCACGCGGACGCTCGGTCCGTTTCGACCCCGCCCTTGCCGACGCCGACGGGCCTATCCGCATACCGCATATGGGCTGGAACGGCGTGCGTCTGACCCGCCCCTGCCGTCTGTTCGACGGCATCCCCAGGGACGCGGAGTTCTATTTTGTGCACAGCTACTATACCCTGCCGGCCCCGGATCTCGTCGTCGGCCTGACCACGCACGGGCTGGAGTTCTGCTCGGTCTTCGGGCGCGAAGGGTTCTGGGCGGTGCAGTTTCACGCCGAAAAAAGCGGGCGCGCTGGTCTGCGCCTTCTGCACAACTTTTACGACTACTGCCGGGAGCAAGCATGCTGAGCAAACGCATCATCCCCTGCCTGGACGTGCGCAACGGCCAGCTGACCAAGGGCGTGAAGTTCCAGGGCAACGTGGATATCGGCGACCCTGTGGAAACCGCCCGCCGCTACTACGACGAAGGAGCGGACGAAATCGTCTTTTACGACATCACCGCCTCGGCCGAGGGGCGGGGCATATTCCTTGACGTGGTGGAGCGCGTGGCCGCCAGCATCGCCATTCCCTTTTCCGTGGGCGGCGGCATCAGCACGGTGGCGGACATGCGCGCCGTAATCCTGGCCGGGGCGGAAAAAATTTCCATCAACTCCGCCGCCGTCAAAAATCCGGACCTTATCAGCGCGGGGGCCGCCGCCTTCGGCTCGCAGGCCGTGGTGGTGGGCATGGACGTCAAACAGGTGCCCGTGCGGCCGGGCATTCCTTCGGGCTACGAAGTGGTCATCCACGGCGGCCGTACCTTTATGGGCGTCGACGCCCTGGAATGGGCGCGCCGCTGCGAGGAACTGGGCGCCGGGGAACTGTGCGTCAATTCCATTGACGCCGACGGCACCAAGGCGGGCTACGAGCTTACCCTGACCCGCGCCATCGCGGACGCGGTGCGCATCCCCGTCATCGCCTCCGGCGGGGCCGGCTCGCCCGCGCATATGTACGACGCCCTCACGCGGGGCCGGGCCTCGGCCGCGCTTATCGCCTCCATCGTCCACTACGGTGAATACACCATCGCCCAAATCAAGGAATACCTGTCCGGACGCGGCTGCAAAGTCCGCCCCGTGGAACCGGGGGAATAAGCGGAAGAGTTTGCGGGGGCGGAAGAAGAACGCGGAAGATTGACAAGGCGGAAAAAAGCGGCCATAAAAACAAATTGTGCCGCGTAAACGGCAACAACCAGCGGCCCGCAAGCCCGGCCCTTTGAGGAAACCATGGCGAAAGAAGACGCATTAGAGATTGACGGCATCGTGCAGGAAGCCCTGCCCAACGCCATGTTCCGCGTTGAACTGGAAAACGGCCACGTTGTGCTGGCCCACATCTCCGGTAAAATGCGCAAATTTTACATCCGCATTCTTCCCGGCGACCGCGTGAAGGTGGAGCTTTCCCCCTACGATCTGACGCGCGGCCGCATCACCTACCGCATGAAATAGCCCGGCGTCCGTCCCCGGTCCCGGGGTTTCGCCGTTCGGCGCGAACGGCGTTTTGCCGATACCGGGCCGTATGGGCCTTTGCCGTTTTACCCGCCATCCGTCCCGTTGCCGTCCGTCCGGGCGGCATTCTCATTTTTTGGCATGAGCCGCGGGCTCCCGCCCCCGGCGAGATCGTCCTGCAACGCCCCGTTGCCCCGAATCCCCACATTATACAGCGGGGTATACTCCGGCGTGCCTTCCCTGGGCTTCCAGCCGCCAAATCCGGGAAACCGGCTTCCCGCCCCCATCATCCGCCAGTACACGGCGCTTTGCGTGCTTCCGAAAAACGAATGAAAGACGCCGCCCCGGTACAGGACGAACAGCGCGCCCGCCAGCAGCCCGAACAGCCAGAGAATGATGATGCGTTTGCGTGATGACATGGGCGGAGTATTACCCCAAACGGCCTTGCGCGCAAGAGCGCGGCCTTCCACGCAAGAGCGCGGGAAACCGGCGCCTGAAGCCCCTCCGGCCCGGGCAGCCTCACAAAAACGGAAACAACGCCAGCACCAGCACCTGGGCGAACAGAATGCGGGTGATCATGGTAAGGGGATACACAGTGGCATAGACTGACGAAGGAGCGTCCGATCCCAGCATCTGCACGGAAAAGGCCAGGGCCGGGGGATCGGTCATGCTGCCCGCCAAAAGTCCGCAGATGGTGGCATAGTCATAGCGCAGGAACAAGCGTACCAGCACAGCCACGATGACGAGCGGAAAAAAGGTAATGCAGGCCCCGGCCGCCATCCAGACAAAGCCGCCGCCCCGGATCAGAGTCTCCAGAAAATGCGCCCCGGCGTTCAGGCCGACGCAGGCCATAAACAAAGCTATGCCTACCTCGCGCAGGATCAGGTTGGCCCCGGTGGGCAGGTACCAGACCATGCCCGCGAAGTGGTTGACACGGCTGAGAACAATGGCCAGCAACAGCGGACCGCCGGCAAGGCCCAGCTTGACGCCCGAGGGCAGCCCCGGCAGGCTTACGGGTATGCTGCCCAAAAGCACGCCGCCAAGAATTCCCAGAAAAATCGGCAAGATGTGGGGATGCTCAAGCGCCTTGGCGGAATTGCCCACCACAGCGGCGGCCCGGTCCAGATCCTTGGCCTCGCCCACGCACAGCAGCTTGTCGCCGTAATGCAGGTTTACGCCCGGCCCGGCGGTGAATTCCACCCCCGCCCGCACCACCCTGGTCACGGTTACGCCCGATTCCGGGGTCAGGCCCAGGGCGCGCACGTTTTTGCCCGCAACAGAGCTGTCCGTCACCAGCAGGCGGCGCACCTCCAGCGGACCGGGTTCCGTGCGCAGGTTCACCTCGCCGGGCGGGCCCAGCAGGACGCGCAGCCGTTCCAGTTGCCCGGCTTCCCCCACAGCGTGCACCAGCATGTTTTCCAGCAGCGGTGTGTCCGGCGTGGGGGCGTGGATGGGCTGGTTTTCGCCCGGCCCCCGCACCCGCGAGATCACCGCCCCGGTGGGATGCAGTTCCAGAAATTCCCGCAAACGCATGCCGCGTATGTTGGGGTTGGTCACCACAAAGGTCATGTTCTGCAAAGGGGGATGCCGGGCGGCATCAAGACTTTCCAGCGTCCGCAACTCCTTTTCCGGATTGATGCGGAACGCCAGGCGGATCAGCAGCATGGCCAGGATGATGCCCAGGATGCCGCAGGGGTAGGCCACGGCATAGGCCATGCCGGACTCGGCCACCGCCGCCGCCGCGCCCTGGGGAAGAATCTCGGCAAATACCTGTGAAGCCGCCGCCAGCGACGGCGTGTTGGTCACCGCCCCGCTCAGCAGCCCCACGGTCACGGGCAGCGGAAGCCCCAAAGCGAAAAAGAAGGCCACGGTGAAAAGCACGCCCAAAAGCGCCACCAAAACCGTGGCAAGGTTCAGATACAGGCCGCGCCTTCGCAAAGAATCCACAAACCCCGGCCCCACCTGCATGCCCACGGTGAACACGAAAAGGATCAGCCCGAACTCGCGCACAAATTCCAGAATCTCCGTCTCCACCCGGATACCCGCCTGGGCCAGGGCCAGCCCGCTGAACAGGACCCCCCCGACGCCCAGGCGCACGCCCCGCACCTGAATGTGCCCCAGGGCGAGTCCCAACACCACGGCAAGACTAAGCGCCACAATCGACTGGGCAATGCTGTGCCCCCAGAAAAGCTGCGCGAACCAGTGCATATGTTTCCCCGCGCCCTGTCCGCCTCCTCCCCAAAACTTTCTGGTTTGACCGGATAAAAGACGGACGGCACGCTGTTATTCTGTTGCGCTTGCAACAATAATCGTTGAAAACATTTTATGCAAGCGCTTTCATTATCAACGCCGCAGCTTGGTGCAGTCCGGTTTGCCGTGATGCCGCGCCGCTGACGCCCGCCCTATCTGTACACGCCGTTTCTGAAGTCCTCGCGAAACTGGTGCACGACCCCGTCGTTGATCATCAGCATGTCCATCTGGCGGGTAACTTGCAGCAAACGGCCCAACTGATCCAGGCGGTCTTCGATCTGCTCGCGATCGTACTTCTGAAATCGGGATTTCACGGCGTCGTTTTTTACGGAAACGGAAAACCCCATATCTTCAAGCACCAGGGCGATGGCGCGGCAGCGCCGGGCGCGGCGTTCCTCTCCGGCGGCCCCGCCCTGGAAGTTGAAAGAAATGTAATTTTTGCTTTGCGTTTTGCCGCAGTAAGCGTCCAGCACGCTGTAGTGGTACCCCACGCGGGAACTGAAGTTCATGTAGCGGTCCGAGATGATGGCGTAGCTTTTGTCGCCAAAACGCCCGTCGCCCCCCTGGGGGTTGATCATCTGCTGGCCCATAACCGACATGAACCCGCCCATGTTGATGGGCCTGGGTCTGCGAAAGACCACGGCCGGGTGGAGCATGCCCTTGAGCAGCGCTTTCAGGGGTACGCAAAGGATTTCTTCGGGCAGCACCACCCGGGCACCCGGGCGGACGCTGGTGCCGTTATCCAGGTCGATGATGTGCAGGTCTATGGGCAACGTGGCCTTCAGCTTCAGGGCCACGCTTCCGGCGTCCACCGCGGAATCGCTGATGGCGAACATTTCATGGTACGAAAACTCGTGGGCGTAGCGCATCACGTCGTGCAGGGTCTCGCACCCCGCCGGGGTGAAACGGGCGGAGTTGGGATCGGTGAGATTAAGGGGCAGTATCAGCTGAGCCGCCTGACGCAGCATGGCAAATACCGGGGTATCCTGCAGGCGCACCGGGTCAAGACTCATGCGCATGGGCATGAGTTCTTCGGCCTTGCCCTGGTAGACCCTGCCGGAAAAGGCGTCCACCGTCACTTCCATGCCGGGCCGCAGGGTCTGCATGGTTTTGGGGACGTTCAGCAGGGTGGGCACCCGGTACTCGCGGCAGATGGTCGCCATATGCCCGGTGACCCCGCCGGTTTCGGTGACCACGGCTTCGGCCCGATCCATGACGGAAGCGTATTCCGCGCTGGAATGCAGGGCCACCAGCACGCCGCCCTTGGGAAATTGCAGCAGATCCTCGGAGGTTCTGGGCATGACCACCAGGCCGTGGCCTATGCCGGGATACGCGACGTCCCCGCCTTCCAGCAGCAGGGGATAGTTGTCCAGCAAAGGGGTCTTGGGAGTCTTTTTGCCGCCGCCGCCGCGCGTGTCCAGCGGGCGCGACTGCAAAAGGATCAGCTTGCCGGAGGGATCCCTGGCCCACTCCACGTCCTGATATCCGCCGTAGTGCTTTTCAAGGCGCATTACCAGAACGGCCAGTTCCTCCACCTCTTTTTCCGAAAGGCAATACAGGCGGCGCTCGGCCTCCGGCACCTCCTGGTCCACCAGTTCGCCGGAGCCGCCGATGGTGAGCCTGCGGTCCTTGTTACCCACGCGCCGCCGCACCAGGACGGGTTTTTCCTCTCTGGTCAGCACCCACATATCCGGGGGCACGATGCCGTCCACAAGATGGGGCCCAAGTCCCCATATCCCGTTGATAAGCAGGGTGTCCGCCAGCAGATTCACCGGGTCGTGGGAGTAGGCCACGCCGCTGGCCACCGCCCGCACCATTTCTATGCAGGCCACAGCCATGGCGCTGGCCGAAAGAGGAATGCCCTGGTGCAGCCGGTACAAAGTGGCCGAAGGCGTAAACAGGCTGGCCACCACCCGCTTGTAGCTCGCGGCCAGGTCCGCGCGGCCGACGTTCAGCACGGAAAGAAACTGCCCGGCGAAGCTTTTGTCGCCGTCCTCGGACTGGGCGCTGCTGCGCACGGCAAGACGCACGTCGTCGTCGCCGAAGCTTCTTTTCCAGGAATCGTCCAGAGCTTTCAACAGGTCGCCGGGCAGGGGGGCGTTTTCAATGGCGGTGCGGACTTCTTCCAGCGACGTGGCCAGGGCCTCGCGATCCTCACCGTTAATGGTGCTCAGCTTTTTTTCAATTTCCTGATCCAGGCCCGTTTCAGCGAAAAAGCGGTGAAAGGCCGTTATGGTCACGGCGAACCCGCGCGGCACGGGCACCTGGGCCATGCTGCGCATTTCGCCCAGGTTGGCGCATTTGCCCCCCACCCAGTCCACCATGGAAAGATCGACTTCGGACAAAGAAAGGGTAAGTTCGCGGCACTGCTCGCGGCAGTCGGTCTCCATGCCCGCGATGCCGGTCAGCTGCTCTTCCACTTTTTCTATGACCGCCTCAAGCCCCCGGTGGCGGCCCGGATGCATGCCTTCAAGGCTGACTGCCATGCGCCTGGTAAGGGATACGGCTTTCTGGGCCATGTGCCGCACGTACAAAGCGCCGAACAGCGATTTTCCGTCGAGCTTTTCCTCCATGTCGGACAGGACATCCGCCAGGGCCGCGTTGGCGTCAAGCAGTTTGCGGAACCGGGCGTAACGCTTGCGAAAGCCTTTGACCACCGTCTTGTCCGCCTGCGGGGCCGTATCGGAACCCCTCTTGAACAGATGTCGCGAGATCAAGTTCCAGACCATGTTCACTCCGCCTGCTGCCGTGGAATGTAGTAGGTGCCGGGGCCCGCCCCCATGCGTTCCAGAAATCCCATGTTCACCAGATCGCGCAAATCGTTCTGCGCCGTGCGGGGGGAAACATCCTGCCCGGCCGAGGCCTCATACTGGGCGCGCGTAATGCCGCCGTTGGCGCGCGCGAACTCAAGGGCTTTGGCCTGCCGCTCGTTCAGTTTGCCGGCCGACAGGCTGAGGGAACCTTCGCCCGGAGAAACGCCGGAAAGACCACCCGCCTCCGCAGCTTCCTCCTCCGCCCCCCTTCCTCTGGCGGCGCCGGCGGGCGCGCCCGGCCGGCCAGGGGCAAACCCGTCCACCTCGCCGTTGCGCGCCGGGTTCAGTCCGCGCGGAAAGCTTTCCGCCCCTTCTCCTCCCGGCGCTTCCGGCATGTACGGGGACGTGTACCCGCCGTTGGCCGGGCGGCGGCCCTTAAGGGCCAGCACCGGGGGCGGCAAGGGAGGAGCATACGTGCTGAATGCGTCCTGCTCAAGCGTGATGTGCTGGGGCAGGATCAGGTCGCCCTCCACAAAGGCCAGGGCGCGGGTGACGCAGTTTTTGAACTCCCGCACGTTGCCGGGCCAGTCGTGCGCCGCCATAATGTCCAGGGCGCCGCGCGACAGGCGGGGCTCGGGCTTGCCCATGCCCGCCGCCGCCTCGCGGATGCAAAAGGCCGCCAGTTCCGGCAGGTCTTCCTTGCGGTGGCGCAGGGGCGGCGTTTCTATGCTGATGATGGCCAGCCGGTAATACAGGTCCTCCCGAAACAGCCCGGCCCGTACCGATTCGCGCAGGTCCACGTTGGTGGCCGCCACCACCCGGGTGTTGAAAGATATTTCCACGTCCGTTCCCAGCGGCCGGATGCGCCGTACCGACAGCGCCCGCAGCAGGCTTTGCTGCACCTTGGGCGAAGCGTTGCCGATCTCGTCCAGGTGCAGGGTCCCGCCGTCCGCCGCCAGGAAGGCCCCCTTGCGATCGGCGCGGGCCTCGGTAAACGCCCCTTTCACGTGCCCGAACAAGGTGTCGAGCAGCAGGTTCTCGTCCAGCGCTCCGCAGTTGATGGAAACAAACGGCCCGCCGTTGCGGGGGCTGGCCTTGTGGATGGCTTCGGCCACCAGTTCCTTGCCGGTGCCGGTCTCGCCCCAGACCAGGACGTCGGTTCCCGCCCGGGCGGCCTTGTGCACCTGTTCGCGCACCTCGTGAATAAGGGGGCTTGAGCCCACCAGGCCGAACTCCGCATCCGAATGCGAAGGAGAAAGCAACTGCACCAGATCCACAGGCGAGCGGGCGCGGATGTACTGCATCTCACGCCGCATGCGTTCCGCGTCCGTCTGCGCGACCATCACATGCGCGATCAGCGAGTTGGTGGCGGCTTGCAGCTTTTGGTGCTCCGCGCACCGGGGGGTGATTTCAACCGCGTGGTACTCTCCGCTTGCGCCCATGGCCTTCAGTTGCGTCACAATGCTTGTCAGGGGCTCGCCGATGCCCCGGCCCGCCCAAAAGGCCAAAAAGCCCATAGCCGTCAGCGTTCCCACAAGGACGCCCACCGTCACGTTGGCCGCGCGTAAAAATGCGGCCAGGGGCAGGTTGGAGGTCTCGAAAAAGGCGATGCCCCCGATCAGCGCCGGGGCCGCGCCGTCCGCGGGCGAAAAATATACCGGCGCGTAGCAGAGAAAGGCCCGGCTTTGGGAGTGGGTCGAGGAATAATGCGCCGCCGTCGCCGGAGAGCTGCCCGAACGGTGTTCCTTAACTTCGGTAATCATGCGCCAGTAGTCCTCGTGCACGCCCCAGGGGCGAAAGGCCGGGCCATATCCCGGCCGCCCCAGATCGCCGGTGTAGCCGCGCCGGGCCAAAGCCGGATAAAAACTGCCGGCCTCCGTGCCGGTCATCTCGAAGAGTATCCAGCCGTCGGCGTCGAAAAAGTAGGAAACCTGAAGTGTTCCCTCCTGCAAAGGAAAGCGCAGCGGAGACTCTTGCCGCGCGTAAACCCCTATCGTCCGCTGCAGGGCATCCAGATCGACGCCCACCAGCAGGGCTCCGGAGCCGTCGGTCAGCGGCAGGGCCATGCGGATGACGGGTATTTTGCGGGGCTGCTCCTTGCCGTCCTGCGACGGATGGTAGGCGAAAACCGCCGGATACAGAGCCGCCCTGCCCGGCGTCAGGGAAAGGGAGGTAAGCTGCTGAAAGGGGGAATAATCGCCCGAAGGCGCGTCGGACTGGGATATTTCGCGAAAGCCCGAGACATCGCGCAAAAGCAAAAAACCGTTGCCGGCCTTACTGTAAAAGCCAAATTCCGCAATCAGGGGAAAGCCTTCCTGGAAAAAAAGATCCAGGCGATTCCGGATTTTTTGCGCGTTCAAATCCGGCACTTGCGCGATACGCTCAAGACTTTGCCTGAGATGGATGTAAACGGAGTTCATGCGTTCCGCCTGGAGCTTTGCCTTCATCATGGGCAGGGCTTCCAGCGAATCCGCCAGACTTGCCGTTGCGGCGCTGTAGCCAAGCCACGTGGCCACAAAAGCGGCGCATACCCCCACAGGAATGATTATGGCGGCAAGCCGAAGGGCCAGGGGCCAGTCCCCGTACTTTCCGGAAAGCCGCAAAGCCCTGGTCGGAGACAGTTGAATCGCGAAACGCATGGGGCCTCCATCACGCAATCGTTGCCGAAAAACAGCAGATGATCCCGTAGTCGCGCAGAAACAATGCCATATTGTTAAAAAAATCACAAGGCAAAATATACAGTTACAAATCGCGCAATTACCCCTGGCATAACTATTGCTATCCACTCTGACGTAAAGCGCGGCGCGCTGGGCGTCGCAAACCGTACCCAACTGTAGAGAAACCGGAGGACTACATGAAACGCATCAAAAGATTGCTGTTCATGGCTATGGCAACATGCATGTGGATGCTGCCCGCCCTGTACGCATCAGCGGCCGGCGGCGGCGGCGCGCCCATCGTGATCGTGGCCGACACGCGCAAGCTGACGGGCATCATGCACTGGTGGGCCAGCCTGTACAATGAAAGCCACATGCAGTTCACCATTCTGACCATCATTCTTATCCCTGTGGTGGGCTGCATCTTCGGCTTCCTTGCGGACGTGGTCATGAATCATATCGGTATCGACCTGAAATCGCGCAAACTTGCGGAACACTAATCAGGCCTGGGAGAAGGAGGAAACCTTATGGATTGGCTCTATATCATGATGCCCATAGCTGGCATGCAGATCTTCTGGCCCGGCCTGATCATCCTCGGAGTGGGCGTCGGCATCATCGGCGGCTTCTTCGGCATGGGCGGCGCCTGGATGGTTACCCCCGGCCTGAACATGCTCGGCTTCCCCATGGCCTTCGCCATCGGCACCGACATCGCGCACATGGCCGGCAAATCGCTGATCTCCACCCTGCGTCACGGCAAATTCGGGAACGTGGACTACAAGCTCGGCGTCATCATGCTGGTCGGCACGGTTGTCGGCTTTGAAGTGGGCGCGCAGATGGTTATGTGGCTTGAGCGCGTCGGCAACATCAACGCCGTGGTGCGCTGGATTTACGTGGCCCTGCTCTCCGGCATCGCCTGGATGGTCTTCTACGATCTGCACAAGCGCATTCAGAAAGAAAAGCGCGCCAAGGAACGGGGCGAAGAAATCGATGCCCTGGCCACCGGCGTCAACTGGGCGCAGGCGCTGCACAAGATTCACATCCCCCCCATGGTCAACCTGACGGCTTCCGGCATTTACTGCTCCGCCTGGCTGCCCATTTTCGTCAGCTTCCTCACCGGTTGGCTGGCCGGCATCCTGGGCATCGGCGGCGGTCTTATCCGCATGCCCGCCCTTATCTACATCGTCGGCTGCCCGACCCACGTGGCCGTCGGCACCGACCTCTTTGAAGTTATGATCTCCGGCCTGTACGGCGCCGCCACTTACACCTACAAGGGCCGCACCGAACTCGTGGCCGCCATGGTCATGCTTGTCGGCGCCGCCATCGGCGCGCAGGTCGGCGCTGTGGCCACCAAGTACATCAAGGGCTACGGCATCCGCATCGCCTTCGGCATCTGCGTCATCGGCTGCTGCGTCTCCATTCTGATGAAGCTGGTACAGCCCTGGGTGCCCAGCCTGACCTCCTTCCTCGACAACGGCGCCACGGTTCTGGTTCTTGGCCTGATTACCTGCATGTCGCTCTACATCTTCGTAAGAATGATCGCGGGCGTCAAGGACGAACTGGCTGCCAAGAAGGCCGCCTAGCAACCGGCGGAAACTAAAGGAGTACTATATTATGGTGCGTAAAATACTGCTTCCGCTCCTCGCACTGGTGAGCCTTTCTCTCGCTGCCTGCGGAGAATACGGCCAGGTCGAGCAAGGCCGCACGGTAGCCTTTGACAAAGAAAAAGGTCTGGTGACCATCATCAAGGACAACCAGGAAGGCAGAAACGCCGACGACAGGAACCCCCAGTACACGGTGCTGCCCCCCCATGTGTTCCAGATGCCCGCCGATCCCGCCGAGCGCGGGGCCGACCCCTCCGCGGGTCTGCGCGTGAACCTGGACGCGAAAAACAACATTATCACCATGTACAACCCGAACACCCAGCAGTTCGACAAGCTGCCCTTCGAAATGGTGCAGAAGGAAGAAAACGTCAGCGTGCGCAAGCAGCACCCGCTGGTGTATGACGCCGCCACCAAGAAGGCCCGCCCGTTCCCCGTGGTGGACGCGGAAAAGAAGACCGTGACCATCTATTCGGGCCGTCAGATGCTGTACACGGTCATCAAGCTCTCCGATGCCGACTTTGCCAAGTATAAGGACAAGGACTGGGCGGCCGGCGACGACGTGCGCATCTACTACAGAGAGTCGGGCAAGGCCCTGCGCTTCATGAACGTCTCCAAGACCGACCTTACCAGACGTAAGTAGTTTTCCCTCAGACAAACGGCGGCCGCAAGGCCGCCGCTTGTGTTTTAGAGCATTTCCCATTTAAAAGCTCACAAAAATTTATCTTCAACTCCTTTCCGTCAAGCTGAAGCCTCCGGTGCTTTACGGCGGCGCGGCCCGCCTTTCACCTAACAGTCCCGCCCTTCCCCGTGAAATTTTTCACTGGTGCTTCGCTTTGCAAAAGACTATAGTGAGCGGTGCCTTAAACGCCCACAGGAGACGGCCCACATGCAGCAAAACACCCCGGAACCCGGCGTCCGCCAAACCGCCCGGGCGGACGGCCCTGCCCCGGACATCCATTCCGCCCAGGACACTTTCGCAAATCCCCCCCATCCGGAAGAAGGAGCCATCGGAGAAGCCCAGACCGTCCAGGTCGCCTCGGGACTGCCCCGTATGCTGCTTACCATCACAGTAAACCTGCTGGTCCTTGCCGAAGTGTTCATCGCCATGTACTTCGCGGCGAAAAATCCCGCCGAAATCACCCCCATCTTCTTCAAGGTGCTGTTCTCCCTGCTGATTCCCACGCTGATCCTGTCCTCGGTGGCCAAGCGACTTATCGCCCGCAGAGGAAAACGATGACCTCCCCCGTCCGGCCGGGAACCGGACCTTTTGCGCCGGAGGCGGTACCGGACACGGCCGGCTTTCCCTCGCTGGACAACCGGTCCGAACTGGACGCCGGAAGAAAAAGCCTGCGCTTTTCCCGCTTCATGGGACGGCTTAGCGGCCTTGTTTTCCTGATAGCGGCGCTGGCCGTGGTCGACGGGTTGCAAACCCTTGTGCGGCACGAATTTAACGAAGTATCCATTATTCCCGGCGAAACAATCGCCGTCAGCGGCATGATGCCCCAGGACGCCTCGGGCCTTTCCGACCTGCGGGTGGAAATGGAGGGGCTTTCCGGCCTGACCTTTACGCCCGTGGACGCCTTCAAGGGGTTCTGGATGGGCGGCAACATGTGGCGGGCCGAACTCAAGGCCGATACCGCCGCCGCTCCCGGCAAGGGAACGATTACCGTGGTGGATATGGTTCCCTTGAAAAAGGTGGGGCGGACGGCCATACGCGACACGGACACCCCCTCTCCGCCGCCCGTCGCCCCTGAAGGCACCGGGGACGAGGCCGGGGACAAAGCCGGGAAAGACGCGCCCCAGCTGCCCGAGGGCACCATTCTGGGGCAGAACCCCGCCCTGATCTATTCCGTGGTGCTCTGGCCCTCCGAGGCGGCCCGCAAGGCGGCCGAACATTCCTTCGCGCGCCGGCTGACCGGAATTCAGCCCTTTTGGGCGGCGGGCATCGCCGCCGCCTGCGCCCTGCTTTGCGCCATCGCCAACAGCCTCTTTTTTTCCAGGGCGGAAGCGCGTCTTGCCCGCCACGGCGTTTACTTCATCCACGGCATCAAGAAGCAGCCTTCCGGGTTGCAGGCCGCCTTTGCCCACGCGGGCCAGAACGCTTTTTTGCCCGGCGACGCGGTCCTTTTGTACGACATGCGGGGCCGGCGGCAGGGAAAAGGATCCATAGCGGGCAAGGACGCGGTCAAAGGGTTCGCCCTTTTTCCCTTTGCCTCGCCGCCGCGCTACGCGTGGCTTGTAGCACTTGAGCATGAAGGAGAAATACCGGCGCCCGGACCGTCCGGCCCCGGCCACATGGGATAACAGCAACCCCCTTCAGGGAGTGAGTCATGGCAGCACAACACCGCTACACAAGGCTCCGCAACGTCATTCTGGCGATCACCCTGTGCTTCGCCCTCCTGCCCATGCTGGTGGTGGGAGTGGTCATTCCCATGCAGTTTACCGGTCTGTACCACCAAAAGACCATCCGGGAAGTGGAAAACATCGCCCTGAACAAAGGGCGCACCATCGAGGTCTTTTTCGAAGAACGCATCGCCCAGCTCAAAGTCATCACCGCCATGTTCTCCTACGAGGAACTGACGGCTCCCGGCAAGCTGGCGGGCATTCTCCACACCATGAAGGCCAACTCCCAGTCTTACGTGGATCTGGGCATCATCGACATGGAGGGCAACCACGCGGCCTACGCCGGATCTTATAACGTGCGCGACGCCAACTACGCCAAGGAGCCCTGGTTCGCCGAAGTACGCCGCAAAGGCATCTTCATCAGCGACGTATTCATGGGCTTCAGAAACTTTCCGCACATTATCATCGCGGTCATGCGGGAGGAAGGCGACCGTTCGTGGATTATCCGGGCCACCATCGACTCGGCCGTATTTTCCTCCATTGTGCAGGCCAGCCGTCTCAGCGCCGCCGGCGACGCCTTTGTGATCAACCGCGAAGGCATCCTGCAAACCGACTCCATTTCCGCCGGGGCTCTTATGAGCCAGGTAAACGTCACCTGGCCCAGGCAGGGCGCTTCCACGGTTGAAGAACCTCTGCGCGGCAAGGCCATGCTGCTGGCAAAGGTGCCGTTGCGCCTGACCCCCTGGATGCTGGTGGTGGCCGAGGATCCCAGCGAGCATCTCTCCCTGCTTATCAAAACGCGCATGCTTGCCGGCGCTATCGTCGCACTGGCCTGCGCCGCTTTGTTCTTCGGCGCCTGGTTCACCACCCGCTTTATTGTCAGCCGCCTGGTGCAGGCCGACAGGGAAAAGGCGGCCTATGACGCCACGCTCCTTCAGTCCAGCAAGATGGCGTCCCTTGGCAAGCTGGCCGCCGGCATCGCCCACGAGATTAACAACCCCCTGATGCTCATCCGTGAGCACGCGGGCTGGATTCGCGACCTGCTGGAAGAAGAAAAACGCGAAAACATCGCCAACTACGACGACATCCAGCGCGCCGCCGTCAAGGTGGAGCAAAACGTGGACCGGGCCAAGGACATCACGCACCGGCTGCTGGGCTTTGCGCGCAGGGTGGACCCCACTTCCGAAAGCCTGCCCCTGAATCCCATAGTGGAGCAGGCCATAGGCTTTTTGCAGAACGAAGCCGGATACCGGGGCATCACCATCGAACGCCAGTTCAAATCCCCGGAACCCAGAGTGGCCACGGACGTCGGCCAACTGCAGCAGGTGGTGCTGAACATCATCGACAACGCCATCGACGCCGTGGGCCAGGGCGGCAAGGTAGAGGTCAGCACCGGCAAGGAAAACGGCATGGCCGTCATCCGCATCCACGACAACGGGCCGGGCATTCCGGCGGAACGACTGCAACAGATATTCGATCCCTTCTTCACTACCAAAAAGCCGGGGGAAGGCACCGGGCTGGGCCTTTCCATCTGCTACTCCATCATCGAAAGCCTGGGCGGCTCCATTTGCGCCGAAAATCCCCCGGAAGGCGGAGCCCTGTTCACCGTGA
The DNA here is from genome assembly GCA_031549405.1 of Desulfovibrio sp. GTDB lineage: Bacteria > Desulfobacterota > Desulfovibrionia > Desulfovibrionales > Desulfovibrionaceae > Frigididesulfovibrio. Next base: position 19,973 of record JAVBPV010000053.1, on the reverse strand, counting down.
CCCTGCCCTGTTCCGGGGAATAAGCACCCAAATTTAAAACGCCTTCACAGCACCGCGGTAAAAAAGACTTCCTCTTCCGGACCGCCGGAAGCGGAAGTTTTTTTTTACGCAGGATGCGGGACTTTGCAAAGCGGGCATACCCGTGCCGAAACCCCGCCGACCTTTCGCCCCCTTGACCGGAAGTCCGGGAGCTTTATGTATATTTCAAGTCAATAACACTTATTATTGACCGTAAAAACCGGAAAGGAGGTTGTTATGGACGCATCCAGGCTGAATCCGTGGAACTGGTTCAAGCGGGAGGAAGAACACGCGGAAAATCCGCGCACGCCTGACATCCGCCGCCCGGGGCAGTGCACTTCCCCAAGGCAGTTGCATGCGGAATTCGACAGGCTGTTCGACGGCATGTTTCGTAATTTCATGATGCCCCTGCGCCCCGGTTTCGCTTTTCCTTCCCTGCCGGAAAGGCCGCTTCTTGACGCCATGCTGCGTCCCAGGCTGGACGTGAGCGGAACGGAAAAAGAATACCTGGTGGCCGTGGAATTGCCGGGGGTGGACGAAAAGAACGTGCGGCTTGAACTGCACAACGACACCCTGGTCATCAGGGGAGAAAAGAAACACGAAACGGAAAGCGAAGAAAAGGGCTACTACCGCATGGAGCGCAGCTACGGGTCTTTTGAACGCGTGCTTGCCCTGCCCAAGGACGTCGATACGGCGGGCATCAGGGCCGCCCACAAGGACGGGGTACTGACCATCACCCTGCCGCGTACGGCAAACGCCCCCGCCGAATCAAGAACGATTCCCATCGGCAAAGAGGGCCAGGGGGAATGAAAAAGCCGTCGGCAATCGGCAATGTCGAAGCAAAAAGGCCCCAAACGCTGAAACAACACTCTTCACGCCGGGGAGACATCCCGCCTTCCCGGCGTTTTTTATGAAAAAGCCCCCGCCATGCGCGGGGCGGGAGCCGCGCCGGAAATTACACGGACAGCGCGTCAAGCTGCGCGTCCGAAAGAGGAAGCAAATGGGTGAAGCGCACGCCGCAGCGGGTGGAGGTCACCCAGCAGACGGTTCCGGCGCACCCGGCACCGGTGGGGTCCACATCGCCGGGCATACCCGCGATGACCACCGCCGCGCCCAGCAGGTTCCCTTCCGGCGGCGCGGGCAAAACCAACTGCATGCCGCCCCTGCTCAAATCCACAACCATGCCGCTACAGGGGGGACGTCCCGCCGCCTCCATCCGGGCGAATAAAGGCATGTCCAGGGGAACCCTGACAAAAGAACGGCGTTCCATATTCTTTTCCCTCCACGGGGGTCTTATTCGGGGCTGTGCTTTCTTCGAATTCCTGATATGTAAAAGACGGAGCGGGTCTGCGAATTTTCAACAATTCCTTCTTTTTCAAAAAGTTGTCAACCTGTGGCCTGCGCGGGCCGCCATAGCGAGCCCGGCCTTGTCTTTCAACGGGCACAAACACGCCGGGCAGGACAAAACGGGCCGGCGCCTTCCGGATTAGACCCGCCCCGGCAAGATTTTTACCGTACGGCGGTACGTAAGCGCCCGCTCCGACGGTTGACGGCGGCGGCGGATGCGGCCCGCGGCACGGGGCAAATCCGGCACAGCCGTTACCGAAACGGTCCCGGCAACGTGTTTATGCATGCTTACACTTGTGCGCACCAACTTCCCGTTATTTTTAGTTTTCGGGTATGATTTCTCTTGGCGTACCATAAAAAATACGGCAACATGCCCGGCAAAGCGCTCCACAACAGCCCCTTGCCGGGCGCAAAAAGCGTCATCCGCGCAAAACGAAAGGCACCGTATGGGCAACGCTCCGCAGCTCACTCCCATTCTGTATTGCGGCGACAGCCGTGTTGAGCATGTACAATCGCGTATTCACTACAAAATGCGTGACTATGCATCTTACCGCTTTTCCGCTCCCCAGTCATGCGCCATCAATATATTTTTTGATCTCGCCCAGGAATTCGATGATTCCGAGCAACTGCACCTGCTCGCTGTACTGGTTCTGCGCATGTTTTTTCAGATCGAAGCCGAACTGTACCTGAAAAACGAAAAAGGCGAACTGGAGCTGAAAACTCCCCCCATCGGCCTCTCTCCCCGGCAGGCGCCCCCCCTGCGCCCCGAGCTCTGGTGCGACCGCGATTGCTGCTACGCCCCCGTGCGGGGGAAAAATTCCGTTTTTCTGCCCAAAGACCAGCGCATCCTTTCCGATGAGGATCTGCTTGGGGTTCTGGTCTTTCATACCAAAGACGGGCACCAGGACCCCCACCAGGAAGGGCACCACATACTTTTTCTGGAAAAGTTCGCCAACCGGGTGGGATTTTGCCTGCACAACAAACGCCTGGCCGAGCGCAACGCCCGCCACATCATCTTTGTGCGCAAGCTGGCCCACGACATCGGGCACAACATCATCACCCCGAACATGCAGCAAAAGCTCATGCTCAACCATTTGCAGGCGCAGATAGCCACTCTGGGCGAACTGTGCGAAAAACTTCCCCCCGGCGAGGCCACCCAGGAAGTGTCCCGCCTGCAGCGCATCATGAAGGAGCACACCGGCAGCATCATGGAGCATTTCAAATACGGCGCCCTGTTCCTTGAAAGCTTGCTGCGCCAGGGACATTTCGACCTGGGGCACTATGTCCTGCGCTGCTCCAAGCTGGATCTGTGCTCTTTGGTGGTTCAGCCGCAGTTCGAGCGCTACCGTTCCCATTTCAAGGAGCGGGGCATCCACATCAACGGGGAACAGCCGGTCCTGCCCGGAGTCCCCTGCATCGTCGAAGCCGACCTTGGCCTGATCAGCCAGGTGCTGGCCAATATTCTTTCCAACGGCACAAAATACTGCACCGCGCCGCCCGGCGGCAACAGGGCCGAGGCGCGCTGCACCGTCACCGTTGAAAAGGGCGCTTTCGGCGCCAGGGACGGGGTCCGGGTGTCCGTCTATACCACAGGAGAGCATATCCCGGCGCAGGAAGCCGACAAGCTGTTCCACGACAATTTCCGGGCTTCCAACGCCGGCAGCCAGCTGGGCACAGGTCACGGCCTGTACTTTGCCCGCGAAATCGTGATGGAGCACGGCGGCCGCATCGACTACAAACCCGAACCCGGCGGAAACGGTTTTTCTTTTCTCTTGCCCCTTGTGTGACGCCCAGCGCGGGCCGTTCCCCTGAAACTCCGCCCGGGAAAAATCCCGGGCGGAGTTTATTTATAGCATTTTACACTTGAAAGAGTCGCTTAACGGCGAGCAAAGCCCGCCTACGCCTCTTTCGTGGCAAGGATTTGAGGACAAATCCTTGCAGAGCAATTGACTCATTTCATTCGTTAATTGCTCTAGAAGCAGCCCCTGGCGCTAAAGTCTTTTTTTCTTTTGCCGAAAAGAAAGAAAGCAAGCTGTCATGGAAGACGGCTTTGAACTCAGGGAGAGAGTGCCATGCTTGAATACCACCGCTTCAAGACCGTTCATGATCTGTACATGAAGGGTCGGGGGGACGAGGCGCGCCAGCAGCTTGCCGGGCTGCAGCGCCGCTATGTCGCCCTGTGCGACGAAAACACCACCTTGAAAATGCAGGTGCAGGAATATGAAGACATCCTGTACCTGGCCCGCAACCTCGCCTTTGACGGCTGGTTCTACTGGCTGACGACGGGCAGCATCAAACAGGGGCCTTTCTGCCCCACGTGCTACAACCGCGACGGACTGCTCATGCGCCTTTCAGGCGAAGCCCACGAGCGGTTCTGCTCATCCTGCAGGGAAGTCTACCACAAACCGGTGGAACTGGCGGCGGCCATGAACCAGGAGTTCCCGCCCCTGTCCGGGCCTGCTTCCGAAGCGCCGGGCGAAGCTCTTATGCCTCCCCCGGCGGCTTTGAAACGGGCGAAAGTCATCCCGTTCGCACGGTAGGCATCATACGCCGAGGCGCTTGCCGTTATGGGGCGGGGCGAAAAACCCAAGCCCCCGCCCGTTCCGCAAGCGTTTTGCCGCAGGGGTTTCTTTGCAAGCCCCCGCGACCGGCGCCGCGTGGTAAACCTGTAAGCATGTATTGAGCGCCAGCCATGTACGCACCCCTGCCAGCGGCGGTAACCCCCGCCCGCATACTTGTCCTGTCCCGGGGCGAATCCTCGGTCCGCATCGATATGGCGCTGCTGCGCGCCATCGGCGCTCGGGGCATCGTCCATCATACCCGCATGGAAGAGGCTGTGGATCTGCTTCTCGCATGCGAGGAAACCGCCGAAAAGCCTGCCCGGCCGCATCCGGACAGGCGGCCCTTTGACGTGGTCCTTTGCGATGCGGAATTTGAAGACGGCTCCGCAGTGGACTTTTTGCTGCGGCTTGCCGATAATCCCTTTTTAAACAGCCAGCCCGTGCTGGTTGTCGCCGGCGGCCCCGGACAGGCCGCCGCCCTCGGACAGGCCAGAATATCCTGTCTTGAACGCCCCTACACCCAAAAGCAGATGAGCGACGCCCTGGCAAAAGCCATGTCGCCCATGCGGCCCAAGCTTGCGGCGTATCTTCTGGCCGCCGCGAAACCGGCGCGGCACCCGGCGTGTTCCCGGCCCCGGATGGACGGGGCGGGCAAGGCCGGGACCGTGACCACCTCGGACTGGATGCGCAAAGGCATGGCCAGCCTGCGCGGCAACGACCCGCGCGCGGCCGAAGCCGCCTTTTTGCGGGTGCTGGACCGGCAGGACGATCACCCGGAAGCGTCCCTGGCCCTTGCGCAAATCCGCCTGGCCCGGGAAGAAGGCCGCGAGGCGCGCCACATGCTGCTGCGCGCCGCCGCCGGATGCCTGCGCCGGGGAGAAAAAGAGCGCGCCGAGTCCATCGCCGCGCTGCTGCCCGCCCACATGCGGGGGGACAAACTCTTTGTCCATGAGGCCCAGGCCCGCATGGAAGAAGGGGAATTCCGCGCCGCCGCACTCAGCTTTCTGGAGGCGCGCCGGGAAAACCCGGAAACGCCCCTGCACAGTCTGCTGGCCAGGGCCGCCGCCCTGACGCCGGATCCCGAGGACACCCTGCGGAACATGTGCGACGCCTATGAGCGGATGGGGCACAAGGCCACCGCCGGGGGGCTGCGCAAGCGTCTGCTGCACAATTCCATGGCCGACGAGGAAGAGGGCCCGCACTGGCTGGACAAGTTCCCCGCCCTGCAGGAAATCGTCCGCGTGGCGGCCTACACCGCCCACGTCTGGCGCCACGCTTAGAATCGGGTGTCTTTTTCCGCCATACTGCGTCAGGCTACATTTTTTCCCAGAGGGCAGGGCCAAAGAGCCCAGCCCCCTGGGAAAAAATTTGCCTTCCTTGTCTGGCGGAAAAATTCGCCCGATTCCGCGTTTGCGCGAAAATACGCGTCTTTTTGTCTCTACCCTAAGCCTGTTCTGCGCGGGCGCGAAAAGACCTGCCTTTTATCCTCACCTTACGTAATGCACTGACAAAATGAAAAGTTTTGAGGGATAGGGATGGAGGTTTGGGGGAAGGGAGCTTTCGAAATATAGTTCACCTTCGCTTCGCTCAGGATGAACGGGCTTTTTCAAAAGTCCTCTCCCCCTTCCCCCGGATCAAATTTCCCCGCATCCAAATCCTCTCTTTCCAGTTCTTCCAGCAGATGGCACAGGGATGGGCCGTCCGGAGCGGTGTGGCGCGCCAGGGGCAGCAGGGCCGGGGCCGGGGCGTGCACCCCGGCGAAGGCTATGCCCAGGTCCGCCTGACGGAACATGGGGATATCCCCCGCGCTTTCACCCACGGCTATGATACGCAGGGGCGAGGCGGAGCCGGATAAGGTGAAGGCCGCGCCAGCGGGGCAGTGCGGCGCGGTGCTCGCATCTGTGGAGTCGGATAAGGCGGAGGCTGTGCCGCAGGGGCCGGAGCATCCCGCGCGCTCTTCCTCCTCTTTCCGATAGCGGCGCAGGGCCTCGCCCTTGTCCAGCACGCCGTCCAGGAACAACTCGCCGCCGCGCAGGCTTCCGGACGAGCAAAAAGCCCGGCAGCCCAGGCGTTCCAGAATCGGAGCAACCCACAGGTCCAGGTTGCCGGTGATGACGCAGCAGCGTTCCTTGCGCCGCCTGACAAAAGCGGCAAGGTGCGGGTCCAGGGCCACCCCGTCGATGACCTCCCGCACCCGCCGCAAGGGCAGGACGCGCAACATCTGGAAACGCAGGCGGAAGGAGGCGGGAAAATCCAGAACGCCGTCCAAGGTCAGACGGGTAAGCCGCCCCAGTTCGTCCTCCAGCCCCAGTTCCCGCCCCAGCAGGGGCAGGATTTCGCAGGAGGTCAGGGTGCCGTCGAGATCAAAGACAAAACGGGTGCGGGACAAGGTCAGCTTCCCCGCAAGCGGGACGCCGCTTCGGCCACGGCTTGGGCGCGCCGGGCCTGGCGGCCGGCATTGCGCTCCCGCAGGGCCGCCGGCACCCCGTACGGCCCGGTAAAACCCATCTGCGGCATGCCGGGAAACAGCAAAAATCCTATGGAGCAGGCCATCGTCACACCTCCCTTTCGCCGCCGCGGCAAAAAAAAAACGCCGCGCGCGGGCGCGGCGGCATTGTAAAAGCAAGCGCTTGCCAGGGCAAGCGCCCAGATTGATGACAAACCTCGCAAGGCCGGGGTTTGCAAAGGCACGCCCGCTTCGGCGCTTGCCAAAGCAAGCGCCGGTGGAGGGTCAGTTCGAATTTCCGGAACCGCCCATTCCAGGCAAAGCAAAGGTGATGGACGAAATGGCGAAAGAGCCCTGCCGGGGAGTTTGGGGGACAAAGTCCCCCAAACATCCAAAGCGGCCGGACTCAAAAACGGATTTGCAACCGCCTACTTAAAAACGCCGCAGGCGATGCGCGCGCCCCCGCCGCCCAGAGGAAGGGGCTCATCCGAGTAGTTGTCGCCGCCGGCGTGGATCATGACGGCGCGGCCCTTAACTTCCTTGGCGGTAAGGTCCTTGATCGTAAACTTTTCCTTGGCCTTGCCGTCCGGGCCGACGCTCAGCACGGGCAGGTCGCCCTTATGGCCGCCTTTGTCGGGGCCAAGGTGTTTGCCTGTCTTTTCCGGATCATAGTGACCCCCTGCCGCCATGGCGGGTCCGGCCTTGCCGTCCTTGACCACAGGCGAGCAGTCGCCCTTTTCATGAATATGGAAACCGTGCAGCCCCGGAGGCAGACCGGCAAGGTCGGTGACGACGACCACGCCGGGGTGCACATCGCTGATGCCGCCCTTGCTTGCCATGTCCGTGATGGTCACTGTGCCCACTTTGGCGCCCGGACCGGCGTCCGTGGCCATAAACACGTCAGCCTTGACTTCTTCGGCATGGGCGCCGGAGCCCACGAGCAAAAGACCGCAAAAAGCCACGGCTGAAAAAATGCGTTTCAAATGTAGCATGGAAGCCTCCTAACAGGAATAGGTTTCATTTAAGATAGTACAGGAAGGCTTCCACAGCAACAGATTTTCGAAAATATTTCAGATCTTTTATATTTTTCCATATTTCCTGGCGGTCCAGGCTCTTTTGACGTTGGAAAACAAATATAAAATCCGGGGACCCCGATTACAGGCCCCCCGGATTCCATATATAATAACACGAATAAGAGGTACCTATATCTCTATACCGCAGGAACAGCTTGCGCCGTCGCCGGGCTGGGCGTCATCGGGCAGGTTGCGGTAAGGAGATATTTCCCGCAGGCGGGTGATGATTTTGGGCAGGGCCTCGGTCACCAGGTCCACCTCGGCGGCGGTGTTGTAGCGGCAGAGAGAAAGCCGCAGCGAACCGTGGGCGTAGGTGAAGGGAACCCCCATGGCCCGCAGCACGTGTGAAGGCTCAAGGCTGCCCGAGGTGCAGGCCGAGCCGGAACTGGCGCAAATGCCGTACTGGTCAAGCAGGAGCAGGATGGCCTCGCCTTCCACATACTTGAAGGAGATGTTCAGAGTGTTGGGCAGGCGCTTTTCCGTGTCGCCGTTGATGATGGCCTCGGGAATGGAAGCCATCAGGCGTTCCTGCAAGGTGTCGCGCAGGGCTTTGACCTTGGTGTTCTCGTCGCCGATATGCCGCCCGGCAAGCTCGCAGGCCATGCCCAGCGCCACGATGGAGGGCACGGCCTCAGTGCCCGCGCGGCGGCCGCGTTCCTGGTGCCCGCCCCGCAAAAAGGGACGGAAGGGCGCGCCCCGGCGCACGTACAGGGCACCCACGCCCTTGGGCGCGTGCAGCTTATGCCCGGAAAGAGCCAGATAATCCACGGGCAGCTCGGCCAGGTTCATGGGAAGTTTGCCCACAGCCTGCACGGCGTCCGTGTGGAACAGCACGCCGCGCTCGCGGCACATACGGCCTATTTCCTCAATGGGATAGAGATTGCCGGTTTCGTTGTTGGCGAACATCACCGAGACCAGGGCCGTATCCTTGGTGAAGGCGGCGGCAAGATCGTCCAGGTTCAGCCGCCCCTTGCTGTCCACGCCAAGGTACGTGACCGTGTAGCCCTTTTTTTCCAGGTGCTGCCCCAGGGCCAGCACCGCCGGGTGCTCCACGCGGGTGGTGATGAAGTGTTTTTTGTCCGGCTGGGCGTTGAGAGCGGAGTAAATGGCCGTGGAGTCGCTTTCCGTGCCGCAGGAGGTGAAGACGATCTCATTGGGTTTCGCGCCCAGCAGATCGGCCACCTGGGTGCGGGCTTTGGTTACCGCCGCCTCCACCCCGCCGCCGAAGCTGTGCATGCTGGAAGGGTTGCCGTACTGATCTTTCAGGTAGGGGAGCATGGCCTCCAGCACCTCCGGGGCGACCCCGGTGGTGGCGTTGTTGTCCATGTAAATTACCGGGCCGCTCATGCCGCCACCTCCTTGACGATAAGATCGGGTTCCACCTGTTCCTGCAGGGTTTGCTGCACAAAGCCCTCAATGGTCAGGCGGCTGGAGGGGCAACTGGTGCACATGCCGCGCAGGGCCACGGAAACCGTCTTGCCTTCGATGTCCACAAGCTCGATGTCGCCGCCGTCCTGTTGCAGGCGCGGACGGATAATCTCGTCCAGAACGGTCATGACCCGCCGCATGCGCTGCACGTTGGAAAGAGGCGCGGCCGCCGGAGCGGCGGGCTTGCGCAGATCGGGCAGAACCGGGGCCGCCTTTTTCGCTTCCTGGCCCTTACCCGGAGGATCGCCCGCCAGGGTAAGGCGCAGAATTTCCTTGATGTCTTCCAGGCAGTCGCCGCAGCCGCCCCCGGCCTTGGTGTAGTTGGTCACTTCCTCGGCCGTGGTCAGGCCGTTTTCCTGGATGGCCTTGACTATCTGGTCTTCGGTAACGCCGAAGCATTTGCAGACCAGGCGGCCCTCATGGGTATGGGGTACGGGCGGTTCGCCGCGCCAACTGCGGACGGCCGCTTCCAGGGCTTCCTGCCCCATGACGGAACAGTGCATTTTTTCCTTGGGCAGGCCGCCCAAAAACGCGGCAATGTCCTTGTTGGTGACGGCCAGAGCCTCGTCCACGGTCTTGCCCTTGATCATCTCGGTCAGGGCGGAACTGGAGGCAATGGCGCTGGCGCAGCCGAAGGTCTGGAAACTGGCGTCCACGATGCGGCCGTCTTCTATCTTCAGGAACAGCTTCAAGGCGTCGCCGCAGGCCAGGCTTCCCACCTCGCCGACGGCGTTGGCCCCCGGAAGTTCACCCACGTTGCGCGGGTTAAGGAAGTGTTCGCGAACTTTATCGGTGTAATCCCACATGTAAAGACCTCCGTGGACTATCCCGGCATCAGGGGATGGATGATATAGGGGTGCGGCGTTGCCGCGCGCTTCACGGGCTTTTTACGCGGCGGCGTCTTTGTTTGCGTCGGCGCCCTTCCGCCGGGGCGGATTGGAACCGAACTCAAGAAACACTGTAAAGCCGATTCCGTCAACTGAAAAGAGGGCGGCGGCATTTTGCGGAAAAAGTCTCCGCCCTTCCGGAAAAAAGGCAAGGCGGCCCGCGCCGCCTTGCCGCAAGATGCCCTGTGCTCGGCCTTGCCCCGGCATGTCCTGCCCAGACATGCCCTGCCGTGGCCGACCGCGCCGCCCTGCCCAGGCGGGACCTTGGCGCTGCGGGCCTTGCGGCGGGGCAAAGCGGGGGGCGCGTTCCGCGGCGGTTACAATTCTTCCAGCCCCCGGGCCAGCCCCTCCAGCAGAGCGCGGTTTTCGATATGCACGGTGCGGCCCTCCACCGTCACTATACCCTGTTCCGCCATGCGGGTAAGGGCGCGGGACAGGGTCTCGCGCGCGGTGCCCAGGATGCCCGCCAGCAAGGATTTGCTTACGTCCAGGCGCACGCTGTTGCCCTGATCCTCGCTGTTCAGCAGCAGATACGCGGCCAGACGCTGAGGCGTTTCCATAAGGGTCAGGGTCTCCACCTTGGCGGCAAAGGCCCGCAAACGGCGTGAGAGAGCGGCCAGCATGTTCAGGGCCAGGGCCGGATCGCGCGAAATATGATCCAGCAGGGCGGACCGGGGCAAAAGCAGCGCCGCGCCCGCCTCCAGGCACACGGCCGAGGCCGGAAAAGCCCCGCCCTGGAAAACCGCCACCTCTCCGAAAGGTTCCCCCGGCCCGAAGACATGCAGCACGGCCTCGCGCCCGTCCGGCGCGGCGCGGTAAATCTTCACCCTGCCGGAAAGCATGAAGTACAGCCCCCCGGCCTCGTCCCCTTCCGAAAACAGCAGGGTTCCCCTGGGGCAATCCTTCACCACGCAGTCCGCCGCCAGATCGCGGCGCTGCTCCGGCGTAAGGGACGAAAAAAGGGGAATGCCTTCCAGTGGTTCCGCTGCGCGCATGGTCTTTCATCCTTTGTGGACTTTGCGGGCGCGGGCCGTTATGCTCGGCCCATGAACGACACCCTGAAGCCCGATCTCGCGGCAATGCGCCGCGTTGAGGAATTGCTGCGCGAGGAACTCCACGCCCTGGGCGTGGACGTGGCCGCCCTGCCGCCCCACGAGATAAGCCGGAACATGACCTGCGCCGTGCATTCCAGCGGGGCTCTTTCCTATGCCTGGCAGGGCCGGCCCCTGCTGGACGTGGAGCCCGAAGCCGTGGACGGCGGCGGCGTGCGCTGGCGCTTTTTCACAAGGGAAGTCCCCTTGCAGTAAGCCTTCGCCCCTTACAGCGGCGGCAGGCCGAAAAAGCGGCGGGCGTTATCGCCGCAGGCGGTCCACAATTCTTCCACCGGCATATTCCGGGCACTGGCCATGGCGTCGATGGTGTAGCCCAGGTTGGCGGGTTCGTTGCGCTTGCCGCGCAGGGGTATGGGCGAAAGATAGGGGCAGTCCGTTTCGACCATCAGGCGGTCCAGGGGCACGGAGGCCACGGCTTCCCGCAGGGCCGCGTTGGCCGGGTATGTCACGGGGCCGGGCACGGAAAGGTGCCACCCGGCCTCCACAATGCGCAGGGCCAGGGCCGTGTCGCCGCCAAAGCAGTGCCACAGCAACGGGTAGCCGGCAAAACCGCTCTTTGTAAGCAGGGCAAAGGTTTCCTCCGCCGCGTCGCGGCTGTGGATAACCACGGGCAGGCCGCAGTCCCGCGCCAGATCCAGCTGGGCGGCGAACATGCGCTCCTGCGTGTCCCTGGGGCAGTCCTTCCAGTAAAAATCCAGACCTATCTCGCCGATGGCCCGGATGCGCGGGTCGGCCTTCACCGCCGCGCGGATGCCTTCCAGTTCGCCATTCGCGGCTTCATGCGCCTCGGTCGGGTGGACGCCCAGCAAAAAAAATACGCCCGGATGCGCGGCAAAGCGTTCCCGCCCCTGTTCCCAGGCCCTGACGCTGAGAAAAACCTGCATGATCTGGGCAACGCCGGCGGCTGTGGCGCGCTCCAGCACCTCTTCCAGATCCTGGGCGAAGGATTTGCCGTTCAGATGGGCGTGGGATTCCACCCCGGTGCGCGGTAAAGCCGGGGGCGGGTAAAAGGGCTGTTTCTTGTGGCTCATGACAGATCCTGCCGGTAACGCAGCGCCTGGCGCAGCGTTTCTTTATCCACAAACTGCACCTCCTGCCCCAGGGGAATGCCCTGGGCCAGGCGGGTGACGCGGATGTGCGGAAAGCGCGCCTGCACGCGCCCCCGGATGAACGAAGCCGTATTTTCCGCCTCCACCCGCGTGCCCAAAGCCAGGATAAGTTCGCGCACCTCGCCTTCGGCCAGGCGCTTTTCCAGGCGGTCCAGTTCAAGGGTGTCGGGGTTCACGTTATCCAGCGGGGCCAGCAAGCCGCCCAGGATCATGAACCGGCCGTTATAAAAGCCGCCCGCTTCCATGGTCAGCATGCTGTCCCAGTCCGCCACCAGGCACAGGGTCTCGTCCGTGCGGGCCGGGTTGGCGCACACGGCGCAGGGGTCGGTGTCGGCGATGGCCCCGCAGCGCGCGCACAGATGCAGGTTGTCGCGCAAATCGTGGATGGCTCGGCCCAGGCGGCGTGTTTCCGCCTCCGGCCATTTCAAAAAAACCATGGCCGCCCGCAAAGCCGATTTCGGCCCCAGGCCCGGCAGGCGGGCAAGCTGGTCCACCACGGCCTGCAAGGGTTCAGGAAGTCGCTGCACGGATAGTTTTCTCCTGGAACATTTTCAGCGCAATGTGTCCTACATCATGCCGGGAAGCTTCAGCCCGCCGGTGATGGCGCCCATTTCCCGCTCGGCCAGATCGCGCGAAAGGCGCAGCGCGTCGTTCACCGCCGCCGTCACCAGATCCTGCAGCATGTCCAGATCCTCCGGATCCACCACAGCCTTGTCCAGCGACACCGAACGAATCTCCTGCCTGCCCGTGCACACCACGCGCACCATGCCGCCGCCGCTGGAGCCTTCAACCGTTTGCTGGCCCAGTTCTTCCTGCATCTTCGCCATCTTGCTTTGCATAATCTGCGCCTGGCGCAGCAACTCGTTCATTCCCGCCATTGTCGTCTCCTTGCTGTCACAACATATTCACCGCGGCCCGCTGCCCCTATTCCCTGATCTGCCCGAAGTCCAGTATCCTCGCCCCGAAATCCTTGAGCATCACCTGCACCAGGGGATTATCCCGCACTTCGCGCTTCAGTTCGTCGCGGCTTTTGCTCACAATGACCGGCGCCGTGATGTCCAGAACGGGCATGGCCTCGCACAACGCCATCAGGGCCGCGCGCAGGATGTCCAGGGACTCTTTGGCCTGCAGGCGCTCGGCCGTAAAGGCGTCTGAAGGGGCCAGCGCCAGGATGTCGCCCCGCCACTCTCCCTTCACCCGTCCCATCAGGGTCAGGAACCAGGCCGGAGCGCCGTCTTCCCGGCAGCGTTCCAGCACAAAATCCCAGCCGGGCCGGGCGCTGATCGCCGGATTCATGTCAGGCGGATTCGTGTCAGGCGAGGGAGAAAGCTCGGCCCAGGCGGCCTGGATGGCGGCTTCGTCTTCTTCGCCGGCGTCAAAAGATTCTTCGACGGCGCAGGCGCGCGGAAAAGCCGCCCCTTCAGGCGGAACGGCCGGGGCGGACGCCTTTGCCGGAATGGGCCGGGGGGCCGCCGGGGCGGAAGACCGCGCCCGCCCGGGGATGGGCCTTGGGACCGCCGCTTGCGCCGCCGCGCCCACATCCGGGGAAGAGGCATCCGCGAGGGCCGCGTCTTTGCCCATATCCGGAGAAGAAGCATCCGTGAGGGCCGCGTCTTTGCCCGCGTCCGGGGGGGGGGCGCTCAGGGAGGCGGTCGGCCCCCCTTGTCCGCCCGTTTGTCCAGACGGCCTGCCCGCGCCGCCACCCGGCGCGCCGCCAAAAGTTCCGCCGCCGGGGGCATTCCCCGGACCGCCCGCACCGCCGCCCGCCGGAGCGGGTCCGCCGGAAGCGGCGCGCCTGCTTTGGGCGGAAAGCTGCTCCAGCGGCACCAGCCGGGGCAGCATGGCCAGATTCAGCAGCAAAAGCTCCAGAGCCAGGGCCGGTTCCAGGCTGGTCAACACCCGGCGCTGGCCTTCCAGGGTCATCTGCCAGCAGGCGTGGATCTGCGGCAGGGAAAAGCCTTCCCCGGCCTTCTGCAGGGCGCGGGCCTCGGCTTCCGGCAGCTCCACCACGTCAAGGGCGGCCCCGCCCGCCTGACGCAGGATAAACATATTGCGCCACATGGCCGAAAGCTCGCGCAGAAAAAATCCCATATCCAGGCCCTGGTCCAGCATGTCGCGCAAAAGGCGGGCCAGGCTCAGGCAGTCGCCCTCTCGAAAGGCCTCCACCATACGCAAAAACACCTCCTGCCCGGCCAGTCCCAGCACCGAGCGGGCCGTCTCTTCCGTCAGCTTTCCCGGCCCCAGGGCCAGCACCTGCCCCAGCAGGGACATGGCGTCGCGCACGCTTCCCGCCCCGCGCCGGGCGATCAGCCGCACCGCCGTTTCCTCGCGCTCCACGCCTTCGCGTTCCAGCACCCCGGCAAGGTGCGCGGCCAGGGCGGGCTCGGACAGGCGTTTGAACACGTAATGCTGGCAGCGGCTGATGATGGTGGCGGGAAACTTGTGCGGTTCCGTTGTCGCCATGATGAAGGTCACCCCGGCCGGGGGTTCCTCCAGAGTTTTGAGCAGGGCGTTGAAGGCCTCGCGCGAGAGCATGTGCGCTTCGTCGATGATAAATATCTTGTAACGGCCTTCCATGGGCGCGTAGCCCACCACTTCCTTCAGGCGGCGCACGTCGTCGATGCCCCGGTTGGAAGCGCCGTCTATTTCCACCACGTCCACGGCGTTGCCCTGGGTCACGGCCCGGCACAGATCGCAGGCGTTGCAGGGTTCCGCCGCCGGACCCCGGCGGCAGTTCAGGGCCTTGGCGAAAATACGCGCCAGGGTGGTCTTGCCCACTCCCCGTGTGCCGCTGAAAAGATAGGCGGGCGCGACCTTGCCCTCCAGGGCGGCGCGGGAAAGGATGGTTTTAAGGGTATCCTGTCCGGCTACCTCGGCAAAGGTCTGGGGGCGGTACTTGGCGGTAAGGGCGGCGTGGCTCTGGCTCATGGCGGGGCTCCCCGTCCTGGGGGGTGAAAAATTTGTAACGAACGGGACAGGCTACGGAATCCATACCGGAAGGTCAAGAGGCCCGCGCCGCGCTTGCATCCGGAAGGCCAAGGGGCGCACGCCGCACTTGTATAGCGTGGCGCATTGCTGTAGTCTGGCGGTCGCGCCGTCGCGCATGGACCTTTGCCCTGCCCCGTCTCGTCCCGGGCGGCGCGGCTTCCTCCATAGCACACATGCTCCAAAGAAGGAATATATGCTGACCAAACCGCGCATGCTCACCCCCGGCCCCACGCCCCTGCCCGAACGGGTCCGCCTGGCCATGGCCCACGACATGATCCACCACCGCAAACCCGCCTTCAAGTCCCTGATGGCCGAGGCGCAGGCCGGCCTGGGAGAGCTTTTCGGCACCGAGCAGCCCGTGCTGCCCCTGTCTTCTTCGGGCACCGGGGCCATGGTGGCGGCGGTGTGCGGAATTTTCGCCCCCGGGGAGAAAGTGCTGGTAGTGGAAGGCGGCAAATTCGCCCAGCGCTGGTCGGAAATCTGCCGCATGCACGGCGTGGTTCCCGTGGAGCTTGAGGTCCCCTGGGGCGAGGGGGTCAATCCTTCCGACGTGGCCGCCGCGCTTGACGCCGACAAGGACATCGCGGGCGTGCTGGTGCAGCTTTCCGAGACGTCCACCGGCGTGCAGCATCCCGTCAGGCAGCTTGCCGCCGTAACCCGGCAGCGGCGGGCTTTGCTGGTGGTGGACGGCATTTCCGGGGTTTCCGTCACCCCCTGCCCCATGGACCTGTGGGGCATAGACTGCCTGGTTACCGGCTCGCAAAAAGGCCTGATGCTGCCGCCGGGTCTGGCTCTTATCGCCCTTTCCGCCCGCGCCTGGGCCAAGGCCGAGTCCGTGCCCCCGCGCAACTTTTATTTCGACCTGCATAAAGAGCGCGCCAACGCCCTGAAACAGCAGACCAACTTCACCTCGCCCGTCAGCCTTATCGTGGGCCTGGCCGAAAGCCTGCGCATGTTCAGGGAAACCGGCCTGAACACCCTGTACCGCAAGCAGTGGGCCCTGACCATGATGGTCCGCAAGGGGATCGAGGCCCTGGGCCTTGAGCTGTTCGCCAAGGAGCACTTCGCCTGGGGCGTCACGGCCGTCATCCTGCCCGAGGGCATGGACTCCGTGGCCCTGCTTGCCCACGCGGCGGAAAAATACGGGGTAATCATGGCCGCCGGGCAGGACCACCTGAAAAACCGCATGGTGCGCATCGGCCACATGGGCTGGGTGGATTACGCGGACATCGCGGCCGGGCTGTATGCCCTTGCGGCCTCGTACCAGCATCTTGGGGGCTTTCTGGGTTCGCGCACCTATCTGGAACAGGCCATGGCCGCCTACTGGACGGCCTTCGAGCGGGGATATCCGGCTTAGGCCCCCTTTCGGCGGACGGCCCGCGCGGGGCGGCGTTGCGGACAGCGCGCGCCCGCGGACGACGCCTGCTGTATACTATTGACAAATCGTTTTGAAATCATTCCAGCACAGGAGAACCGACATGTCGCACCATGACAGGCGCCCGCACGACGGGCATGAAGACTGCTGCGGAGGCGCGCGGGGCGACTGCCGCTCCGGGCACGAGCACGGCGGATGCGGGTGCGGCGACCATACTCACGGCCACGAAGAATCCAAGCACGGCCACGACAAAGAGGCCCCCTCCATGCCCGCTGTCACCTTTTCCACCTTCGTGCTGTCCCTGGCATCTTCCGCCCTGGTGCAACTGGGCGAGGTTCCCGACCCCGCCACGGGCAAGAATCAGGAGAACATCCACCTTGCCAGGCACACCATTGATCTGCTCTCCATGCTTCAGGAAAAAACCAGCAACGGTCTGGACGCCGAGGAAAGCCGCCTGCTCGACGGTCTGCTGTACGAACTGCGCATGAAATTCGTGGTAAAAAAGTAACCGCCCCAGGAGCCCTTATGACCCCATCTTCCGTGCGCGCCGGCCTGGTCGGCGTCACCGGCTACACGGGCATGGAGCTTACCCGCCTTCTGGAAAGCCACCCCCGCATGACTCTCGTGCGGGTGACCTCCCGCAAGGAAGCCGGCCTTAAGCTCGACGCCCTGTATCCTTTTCTTCAGGGATTCGCCTCCGGCGATCTGATTATCAGCGAGCCGGACACAGACGATCTGGCCCAGGCCTGCGATATCGTTTTTCTGGCTATCCCCCACGGCGCGGCCATGACCATGGGCGCCGAACTGATCGACGCGGGCTGCAAGGTGGTGGATCTTTCCGCCGATTACCGCCTGCGTGACAAGGCCGTCTACCAGCAATGGTACAAGGTGGAACACACCGAACCCGACGCCCTGGCCGAAGCCGTGTACGGTCTGCCCGAACTCT
The DNA here is from genome assembly GCA_031549405.1 of Desulfovibrio sp. Taxonomy (GTDB): domain Bacteria; phylum Desulfobacterota; class Desulfovibrionia; order Desulfovibrionales; family Desulfovibrionaceae; genus Frigididesulfovibrio. The sequence goes on along the minus strand of JAVBPV010000053.1, from coordinate 2,683 downwards.
ACGCCGAAGAAGTCGCCAGGGCTCGCCTTGTCGCCAACCCCGGCTGCTACCCCACGGCCTCCATTCTCGGCCTGTACCCGGCACTGGCCGGCGGCTTTGTCGAAATCGACGGCATCGTCATCGACGCCAAGTCCGGCGCCACCGGGGCCGGGCGCGGGGCCTCGGTTCCCTCCCTGTTCTGCGAGGTGCACGACACCTTCCGCGCCTATAATCTGGCGGCGCACCGGCATACCCCGGAAATCGAACAGGAAGCCGGGCGCATAGCCGGGCATCCCCTGACCCTTTCCTTCAACACCCACCTTTTGCCCGTCAACCGGGGCATCCTCGCCACCATTTACACCCGGCTCAAAACCCCGGCCCCGGACCCGGAGACCATCCGCCAGGCCTATGCGGAAGCCTACGCGCGCCATCCCTTCGTGCGCCTGCTGCCTCCCGGCCGCCTGCCCGAACTGCGCAGCGTGCGCGGCACCATGTTCTGCGACATCGCCCTGGTCCACGATCCCCGTACCCGCCGCCTGATCATCGTCTCCGCCATCGACAACCTCTGCCGGGGCGCTTCCGGGCAGGCCGTGGCCAACGCCAACCTCATGGCCGGGCTGCCCCTGGACGCCGGCCTGCGGCTGGCCCCTTTGGCTCCGTGAGGAAAATTTTTGGATGCGGGGGAAAAGGGTAAAGTTGATTCGCAAAGAAATTTTTTGTTATGGAAAGGCGCGGTCTGTCGCATAAGGTAAAAAACAGGCGCGGACTTTTGTTGCAACGTGAACAAGCACCAAGGAATACGGATTATTCGCATGGCTTACGCTTTATTGTACATGTTCACCGTCGTTCTTGTGAACTGGGCCTTTACCGTGGTCCCCCTGGTCATCCTGCCCGGCGGCGAAGCCTGGCCGCCCGTCTCGCTTGTCGTCGGCTTTGTCTTTGTCATCCGCGACTACGCCCAGCGGGAAGTCGGACACTGGATCATGCCCGCCATGCTCGTCGGTGGGGCCGTAAGCTGGTTCATGGCCGATCCGGCCGTGGCCCTGGCCAGCGTCTGCGCCTTTCTGACCGGGGAAATCATGGACTGGGCCGTCTACACCTTTACCGGCCGCCCCTTTTCCCAGCGCGTGCTGCTTTCCAGCCTGCTCAGCACGCCTGTGGACAGCGCCGTGTTCCTGGCGATGATCGGCATGTTTTCCGTGTCTTCCGCTCTGGTAATGACCGTCAGCAAGATGTTCGGGGCCTGCATCGTCTTTTTCCTGGCCCGCAGAAGGGAGCTTGCCGTCGCATAACGCGGGGCATTGAAAGAAAAAACGGATCAGCCCCCGGCAGCGTTCAGCGCGCTGCCGGGGGCTGTTTTATACAGGCGAAGCCTGACGAAGCATCACGGCAAACCGCGACGCCCGCCTACGGAAGCATCCACTTAAGAACATACGCCTGCGCCATGGTCAGGACGCAGACCACCAGGGTCATGGCGACGGAGTGCCACAGGGTGAAGCGGAACAGGTTGCCTTCGCTGCCGATCATGCCGGTGGCCGCCGTGGCCACAGAGATGGACTGCGGAGAAATCATCTTGCCGGTGACGCCGCCCGAAGAGTTGGCCGCCACCGTCAGGGCCGGATCCACGCCCACCGCTTCGGCCGTGGTGCGCTGCAGGCCGCTGAAGAGAGCGTTGGACGAGGTGTCGGAACCGGTCAGGAACACGCCCAGCCAGCCCAGAATGGGCGCAAAGAACGGGAAAAGCGCGCCGGTCTTGGTAAAGGCCAGACCCAGGGTGGAACTCATGCCCGAGTAGTTCATGATGTAGGCAAGGCCCAGGATCATGGCGATGGTCACAATGGGGAAGCGCAACTGGCGGCAGGTGCGTCCCAGACAGGCGAAGGCCTTGCCCAGACCGTACCTGGGCATGACGAAGGAGGCGATGATGCCGGAAATCAGAATGGCCGTGCCGCCCGCACCGATAAGGTCAAGGTTGTACTTGGCCGCGTAGTTGGCGTTTTGCGCCACAATGGGGGCGGTTTTCACCACGATGTTGTGCAGGGCGGGCCATTCAAAGGAAAGAATGAACGGCTTGACCAGGGCCTTGAAGCCCTGCAGGCCCCAGATAAAGACCATGCCGGCCAGGATGATGTACGCGGCCCAGGCGCGCAGCACTTCGCGGCCGCTGTAGTTGCACTGGGTGGGGCCGCAGGATTCGGCCTTTTCATCGGGAAAGTGGAAGGTGGACTTGGGCTTCCAGAAGCGCAACAGCACCAGCATGCCTATGATGGTGACGATGGCCGACATGATGTCGGGCAGATACGGGCCGTGGTAGTTGGAGAACACAAACTGCGAGACGGCGAAGCAGAAGCCCGCCGTCAGAATGGCCGGAAGCACTTCCATGGAGCGTTTGAAGCCGCACATGGTCACGCACAGCCACAGGGGCACGATGATGGACAAAAAGGGAAGCTGGCGGCCCACAATGGAGCTGATGCGCATCAGGTCCAGCTTGGACACGTCGGCCGCCACCACAATAGGAATGCCGATGGCGCCGAAGGCCACCGGAGCGGTGTTGGCGATAAGGCAGATGCCCGCCGCGTACAAGGGGTTGAAGCCCAGCCCCACCAGCATGGCGGCGGTGATGGCGACGGGGGTGCCGAAGCCGGCCGTGCCTTCAATGAAGGAGCCGAAGGCGAAGGCGATCAGAATGGCCTGCAAACGGCGG
>JAVBPV010000048.1:0-48792 GCA_031549405.1 Desulfovibrio sp. | reverse complement strand
CACCACATGGCCTTCGGGGTCGATTTCTTTGATCGTGTCCGCCCAAATCGTGCCGTCGCGGCAAGCGCTTCCCTTTGCGCCTCCGCGTATTTTTTCATGCATTTCGGCGGGCACTTTTTCCCAGCCGAGGTACATGTAGTTACCGTTCGGAAGTTTTTTAAAATCGTGGTGCATCGTCAAATCCTTATGTTCGAACACAAGGTTGCCGTCCCAATCATACTCGTGCAGAAACCCCAAGGTGCCGCCCATGTGGTACGGATCTATGCCGGGGCGCGTGCCGTCGGTTTCGGTGGTAAGAAGGCCGCATAAAAGATGCCCGTTTTCCATAAGGTAGGCGTAAAAGGTCGGGAACGGGGTTTCCCACCTATGGACGACGACGCCGCTCATATCGAGCAGCTGCACCTCGCCGGGAGCCTGTCCGGGCTTGTCCGCGCTGCCCGGAACAAGGTCGGTGATAGGCGACCAAAGCGTGTACCCGTTAAACGCTCTGGAAGGATCATAATAAGTGACGCCGGAAAAGGACTTTTTCATGACACATCTCCTTGGTTTGCTGAATGTTCTGTAAGTATTCGTCTAATTGAGGGAAGCCGGAATCAGTTGAAGAGCCCCATCCACTTCCACCACGGGTAAGCCACGCCCAAAAGCCAGAACAGCCCCACAAAGAAGCGCACCCCGAACACGAGAACGATCTGCTTGAGAGAAGTCCAGCCAAGCGAATAAAATAGCAACAAGGCGGCGATTTCATAGGGAAAAATGTACTGGTCGACCCCGTATGTGAAGGAATACATGATAGGAACGGGGTTCAGCCCCAGTTTGACGGCGGCCTGGGTAAGCGGCGCCGTCAGCGCCCCCAGCGCCGCCAAGGGGGTAAGAAGAAAGTTCAGAACGGCTCCCCCGACATAGGACGCCGCCATCATGTAGGCTTCGGATCCGCTAAGATAGGGCATGACCGCATCGACAAGGCTTTGGGATGCGCCCGTGGTCGATGCCGCGGAACCTATGCTCATGCAGCCCACCACAAAAAACATGGCGGTGTAGGAAACCTTGCAGATGCTTTCGGTATCGGTAAGCCGCATTCCGGGGAGGGCCGTAACGCAGGCCAGCAGCAGTAAAAGCCAACCGGCGTTCATCTTATGTATGCTTTCGGTGACGAAGAGCAGAATCATCACGAAAAGGACGAGGGAAATTTTCATTTCCGCCTTGCTCATGGGCGGCTGGGCGGCGTATTCGCTTCTAACGTACTCTTTAGAGCGCACATGCCTGTTCGGGCGCAGCACGGCGATCATGGTCGCCAGGCTAAGGGCGCAATAAATGACCGACGGCACGAAGTTGTGCTTGAAAAACGCCATCCAACTGATCTCAATGTCGCTCGCCTCCTTTATAAGGCCGACAAAGAGCATGTTGTCGCTTCCGGCGGAAAGAAACGTAAAACGTGCCCCCGCAATGCCTATGAAGCCGGCCGTCATGACGGCGGCGGCCTCTCTTGATTTTCTCTCCAGCCCAAGCGCCTCGCAAATTCCTACGCATACGACCGTCAGTATGCCGGCCTTCCCCACAGGACTGGCGGAAAACGGCGCCAGGCAAAGCCCGGCGAGCAGAATTCCCCAAAGCAGCCGGTAGAACGAGCCGCCGGTCATGTACATGGCCCCCAATGCGATGCGCCGCGCCAGCCCGCTGCGCATCATGGCCGAGCCGATTATCAGGCTGCCCAAAAGAAGCCAGGCAATGGGCGACGTCCATCCGGACATCATTTGCGCCGGCTTGCCCACGCCGGTGACGATGTAGGCTATGGGCAGAGCAAAGGCCGTAATGGCGTCGGGAATAAGGGCGAGCGCCCACAGGGCCAGGGCGAAGACGGTTATTCCATAGAAAAGGGCCGCTTTTTCCGGAACATTGCCGGCCATAGCCACACCCCAGGTTGCGGCCGGCAGGACGAGAGCGACGCCCCATTGCCAGATTTGCCGCGGCGTTTGTTTTTCCGCATGTTCCATGTCCGTCTCCTTGAAAATAGCGTTGTTATGGGCAGCACCCAATGGCGCGAAAAGGTAAACCGACGATGTACTTCGAGGATGGTTGTTAAATTTTACACAATCGTGTTTCAGGTTTTGCACTCACAGTTACAAAATAAAATTTTTTTAATTTAAGGTCTGTTCCATATGAGATTATTTGATAACCACTGTTCCCGGCAACGGCTTCAACAGCGGGACGCGCATGTGTCAAAACCGCCATGACCGGGCTTTCGGCATGGCGGCTCGATTTTTGGCGACGTATTCAAGTGTGTTGACGGTATTGGAAGCATGATATGGAAAATCCATTTTTAAGCGACGTATCGGAGTGTTTTGATGGCCTTGAAAGTATGGTATGGAAGGCTTCTTCTACTGTTGTGCAATCATTAACAACAGCATCGGGACGCGCGGACCAATTGGCGAAGGGGTGCGGTATGCAAAAACAGTCTTATTCAGATGCGGCGCGGGCCATGTGCGGCCCCGTATCCAACGCGGCAAGCCCGGACTGGATGAAGGTGCTGCACTTGGGGTTCATTCGCGAATACCCGCGCGGAACGACCGTCAAACGTCCGGGGGACGACGTCGACCACATTTTCCTGGTCTTGCGGGGCGAAATACATATCAACAATTTTTTGGCGGCCGAAGACAGCGTGCCGGTCATGTTCGCGCGGGAAAACGCTCTTGTCGGCCTTATTCCCTTTTTCACATCCGGAAAGTGCGAAAGCTATTGGGAAGCCGTGCACGACAGCGCGCTCTGCCTGTTCAGCCGCGAGGTGGTTCAGGAGCGGCTTCCCCGGCCTCTTCTTATGAATATGCTGGAACACATGGGCTGGCGGGCCAGAAACACCACCAACCGGGCCTGCGGGCAAGCGGCGTATAATGTTGAAAGGCGTTTGGCCGAGCTTCTTCTGCACTTGCTTGCGACATGCCGCCCGATACGCTGCTCCGGGGCGGACGCATGCGTAAGACCTTGTGTTTATCAGGGCGAGTTAAGCAAAATTCTCGGTATCCACCGCGTGCATTTCAGCAGGCTGCTGACGTTTTGGCGCAAGCACGGGGTGCTGGGGAAGTTGACGAAAAATATGCTTGAGGTGAAAAACCTCGCCTTGCTTACGGCATTGGCGGAAGGAACCGTAAAATTATATGCTCGGGAACGGAAGCAAGCGTGAAGGCGACGTAAAGGCCTTGGCCCAGAGTCTGCCCGCCTCCACGCGCACATCCGGATTCCGTCCTCAATTTGCGGGAATATCCAAAGAGATCCTGCCGGCCTCCATGTCCAGAAGTTTGGCGATAACGACAATGCCTACGACATTGAAAGCAAGTCTCATGGCTGTGAACCGGAATCCAAGCGTCGCCGTTTCAAACGCGATTAACGGAATTTTGGTCGTGGACCATGCCCCGATGAAAATAAACACGTTCAAAAGCCGCGCCCCCTTTTTCATCAGCACTCCGGCCACGGGAAAGGCCGCGTACAACGGCCCCGCGGCGGCGGAGCCCAAAAGAAACGCCAGAAGCGCGCCCCGCAAACCGGACCCGTCGCCCATGTATTTCATCATGGTTTCCCGGTCCGTCCACACGTCCAGCAGGCCAAGCAGCACAAAGATGGGCGGTAGAAAGGACAGCATCTCCCAGACGTTGTCCCGCGTAATGGCAAGCGCCTTCCATCCCGTGTCCGGCGCAACCGCCAAAAGCGCGACGCTGACGCCGGAAAAAAGCAGAACCACCCGATATCGCTTCAAAACGGCAATCACAGCAACGCTCCCAGGATAAAAGAGGAAATGACGGCATAGGCAAAGGCCAGCAGGTTTCGCTCAATGGCGAGACGCCTGCCGAAATAGGCTGTTTCCAAAGGGATAGTGACCACGCCTACCATCATAAGTGTGGTCAGAAGCATGGCGATCTGCCCGTAGCCCGCGCCGGCGGCAAGCAGCGACGCGGCCAGGGGAAAGGCGATAAAGCCCGGTATAAGCGTTATCGAACCGATTGCGGCGGCTATGGCCATACCCATAAGCCCGGATTGGGCTCCAAGCAGGCGGGAAATGACCGCCTCATCCAGCACGGCCAGAATGAATCCGATCAGCAATAGAATGGCCAGGAACTGCGGCAGAATGTTTTCAAACGCTTTCCACGCCTTTTTGAGGGCTTGCCCGGTTTTTTGCCCGCTTTTGGCAAAGGAAACGCCAAGCAGCACGGCGGTTCCGACATAGAGCACGATGGCAGACATGGCTACTTCTCCCCATTCGGGGCCATGGGCAGCCGCACCTTGCCTTCCATGCCTGAAACGCCGTGGCAGAAAAATTTGACCTCATCCGAGCAGGAATCGCCGTTCTTCCGGCAGATGCACTCCGCGCCTTCCGGTCCGGTGCGGGCCCGGCGCTCCAAATCGGCCATGCCGTCAATTTCGCGGGCCAAAGCGCGCAGCTTTTGACGGTCGATGTCGTAATGCATGTAATAGCCGCGTCTTTCTCCGGTCAGTAGTCCCGCGTCCTTAAGCACCTTAAGATGCTGCGACACCGCGCTTTCGCTTACTTCCAGCGCGCGGGCCAGTTCGGATACGCAATAGCTGTGCCCAAGCAGCAGCCTAATGATATTGCGGCGGGTATCATCCGCCAGGGCACGATACGTGGGGGCGTTGTTCATGGCTTCTCCCGATTTTGATTAAGTTGTTGCTTAATTAAATCTGAAGCATCTTCATGTCAACTTACTCTTGCAATCTTTTTTTTGAGGAAGAGAAATACGTTCCAGGCAAAGGGACCCGCTCAGACCGCATTTGCGCATAAAAAATTACATCATAATATATACTACAGTATAATTTTATGCTTGAAATAAACCTATATATAGTATAATTGAAAAAATATAATGAAATTTATTTGTGTTTACTTATAGATGCCTGTTTTTCTCATCCGCCCCGGAGGAATAAAAGAATGCCCGGCGCCTATGCCCACCTGACGCTTGTAGGTTTGTTGGCTTCATCAAACGCTTTGAATAAAGAACCCGGATTCCCTCAGGCCGCGAAGGCCGATCTTCTTGCCAATTCCTGTTTTTGCGATCTCGGGGCGGTAAGCCCGGATTACCCGTATCTGCATCTTACCGATTCCGGCTCCGCGGCCTGGGCCGACCTTATGCATTACGTCAATACGGACAAAATGCTTGATGCCGGCGTGCAGGCGGTGCGAAAGCTGAGCGGAATCGCCAAAAAACGAGTGTTCGCATGGCTGCTCGGCTACGCGTCCCACATCGTCACCGACACGACAATACACCCTGTTGTGGAGATGAAGGTCGGCCCATACGCGCAAAATAAAACCGCGCACCGCGTTTGCGAAATGCATCAGGACGCGTATATTTTTCAGCGCCTGAACATCGGCCCTGTGGGCCTGTCCGAATACCTGGACAGCGGTATCGCCCTGTGCTCTTCGTCCACCGACAAAAAAAAGCTGAACAAAGACTTGTCGACGGTCTGGCGCTCGATGCTCCGCGCCTGCCACCCGGAAAGCTATAAAACCGCCCCGCCCACCCCGGACAGTTGGCATTCCGCCTTTATCACCGCCGTGGATATGGCGGAGGAAGGCCGGAAGCTATTTCCCTTTTCCCGGCACGTGGCGGTTAATGCCGGGGTGACGTATCCCAACGTCAAAGAGATAGATTCCCAATACATCAAGCGGTTAAAAACGCCCGAAGGCCCCATGGACTATGACGCGGTTTTTGATCGCGCAAAGGCCAACGTGCTGCGTATTTGGGCGGCGCTTGCGTCCGCCGTGTACGATGCCGACACAAAGTATCTTGCGCAGATCGGAGACTGGAATCTTGATACAGGGCGCGACACCCAAAACGAACTTGTATTCTGGAGCAAGACGGCATGAAAAAAACAGCGTTTCTTTGCATGGTGGCTTTGTTCGTTTCAGGATGCCAGGTTGCCCGCAAGACATCCGATTCCGAAGAAATGCTCATCAGGTCGGCGGCGCTCAGACGGCTTGCCGTCGCTGTCGAATCCACGGTGCAGTACAGCGACGTGCCGCCGCAAATACAGAACGGCGAACTGCTGGCCCTTGCCGCAAAAGACAATCCCAAACTGCTCGACGGATTCTCGCAATATACCCTGAAAGCCAAAAATTCCTACAAGCACTCCATTGTTCTTATGTGTGACCGTGAAGGAAAATATGCGCTTATTGAAGACAGCGGGTGCACAGGGCCTGTGGATGTACAACATTGGCAGCAGCCGGGCCGCGTTCCCTGTGAATTCACCCTTCAGCTTGAAAGCGTTTGTGAGCAGTAAACGGTATGGCAGGAGCATCTATGCGCCGCTTTGCATTGTTATTGATATTTACCGCTTCTATATATAGCCGCATTCCTTCTTGCCTTTCCCTTGCACAGGAACTTGTCACTGTGGAAAAATTTCAATGGACGGATTCTGTTGACAGGGATACCAGACAATACGGCAAGATATTTTCGTCTCCTGTAAGAACAAAAGAGCTGTATATTTGGGTGCAACTGAAGGGAACGCCCGAACTGCTTGAAAAACTGCGCCAGACGCCGGGAGGAAAGTATTTGATCCGCCACGAATGGTACCGCTACGGTGCCGACAGGATCAGCGCGGATCGTAACGTGGCCATTGCCCTCAGCGTTGGCCGGGAAAAAGATTTGGACAAGCTTTCCTACGAAGTGGACGCCAAAGGACATTTTTACTGGCGCGTCTGGAGCGGAAAAAAGAATTTGTCCCGCGGCTGGTGGCGGGTCGATATTGTTGATGATTCCGGGGAGATATTGCAATGCCCGGACGACAAGAAAACAAAACCCTGCTCTTTTGACATAAAGGTGCAATAATGGCTGAAACTCACCCCCCGGCGGCTCCCCGTCCCATCAATCCCGAGCTTAAAAACGCGGTCGGCGAGGCGCAGCTTCTTCTCGCCTTTGCCTCCAGAAATGGAAAAAGCCTGTCCGAAGAGACGGTAAACATCGTTGTCAGGTCCGGATCGCAAGATTCCATGACCGAAGCTGAAGAGGCCGCCTTCTGGCGGCATTTTGCCCTGCTTACCGCCGAAATAGCGCCGGTTTCCGCCGAAAGCGTGCGGGCCATGTCCTCTTTGGAGGGACAAAAGTCCCCTGTGCAAAAGACGGTGCGCCGCTATACGATAACCGCCATTGCCGCCCTGGCCGTTCTGGTCATGCTCCAGGCATACTGGGCGGTGGGCGCCCTGGTTATTTCAAATATGAAATCTACGCAGGAACAGCTTAAAGAAGTGGAAATACGCATGCTTGCCGGTGGAAGCGGCGCTCTTGAGCAGGACCGGACGCTTGAAGGCCCCCCGGAACCCGGCAAGCGGCCGCAAAAGCGGGACACCGCCTCTAAAAGCATGGAGCTGAAGTCAAAGAAAGAAACCCTGGACATATATCTTGAAGCCAACTACCACTGGATCAAACTGTGGAGCACCATACCAAACTTTTTCCTGGGCATCGACAGCATGTACGACTCGGACGGGGAGAAAGGAGATGAGATAAAAGAGAATATAGCATACCTTCAATGCGCCACAATCACCATGGATATTCTGCAAAAATACCTGCTGCCGCTGATATACGGCTTTTTAGGTGCCTGCGTTTATATTTTGCGCAATTTGTCGTCAAAAATAAAAACCTATGCCTTCATCAACGCCTCAATCATCAATTTTCATATCCGCCTGTGTCTCGGCACGCTTGGCGGCATCGCCATTGTCTGGTTTTTCAGTCCTGAAAATAGTACGGACCCAATTCTGTCGCTTTCGCCGCTGGCTCTGGCTTTTCTTGCCGGATACAGCGTCGAGTTGCTGTTCGCGGTCATGGATACTGTAATCACCGCCTTTACAAGCAACAGCTCCTCCCCCCTCAAGGCGGAAAAGAAGAACTGATCCGCTGCAAAGGCGCGGGCGGCATTCATTGCCGCCGTTAAGCGCCGGAGCGGGCGTGCCTTGGCAAACCCCGCAAGAGCGGGGTTTGCCATAAATATGAAAGGCCGCGCAAAGCGCGGCCCTTGTCATGAAACTGATTCAAAATGGATTTTTAGTGATGTCCGGAGCATCCATCTTTGCAGGCGTCACGCATGGACTTGGCGAACACATAGGCAAGTCCGGCGCCGATGACGATGAGCACGGCGTACAGCACCCCGAAAAAAATGGCATGGTCGGGCAGGAACCAGGGAATATCCTGCGGCAGCGCACTGTGAATGGTTTCTCCAAAGCGAATCATGGCAGCTCCTTATTTTACGCAATCTTTCAGCGTTTTGCCCACACGGAACTTCACTACTTTGGAAGCGGGAATTTTGATGACAGCGCCGGTACGGGGGTTGCGGCCCTTGCGTTCCTGACGTGTTTCCACCACAAAGGTGCCGAAGCCGGTAAGCGTGAGTTTTCCGTCGGCAACCAGCACATCCTGCACGGAAGCCAGGAACGCGTTCAGCGCTTTTTCAGCGGCAGCCTTGGTAATGCCCGCTGTAGCAGCGATTTTATCCACCAAATCAGCCTTGGTCATAACCTTCCTCCTCATTGCTCCACAGGGTAGAACTAACAATAACACCAAAAATTTTTTGTTCCCTGACTGTCGGCCCCGCGTGCGAAAAAAACCGGCAACCGGCAGAGGCGGCGGGATTGCCGCGCTTGAAGTAAGTTAGCAAGAACATACTTCGCCAGACAAAGTCAATCCTTTCCAGTAAAAACATTTGCCCGCGACAAGGCGTGAAAGTCTTCCGGCCGCAAGGTTTCCGGCCTCTGTTCAGGGCGTATCCCCAATGACTCCAGGTCGCCCCCGCTTTTTCCCCAGGCCCGGGCGATGCTTCCCAACTGCTTGCGGCGCATTTGAAAACAGCGCTTCAGGGTCAGGGCAAGGGCCGCCGGTTCAAAGTCGTACGCCCCCGCCCCCGGCGTAAAAGACACCACTGCGGAATCCACTTTGGGCCGGGGTCTGAATACCTGCGGCGGCACGATGAATTCAAGACGGGGCTGCACGTGGCTTTGCACCCAGACGGAAAGCGCCCCGTAGGCGGAAGAACCCGGCCCGGCCACAAGCCGAAGGCCCACTTCCTTCTGCACCATGAATACCGCCCGCGTCAGCCCGCCCGCCCGGCTGAAAATTTCCCACATCAGGGGCGAGGCCACATTGTACGGCAGGTTGCCGATGAACTTCCAGGGCGCGGAGAACCGCTCCCACGGCAGGGTAAGCGCGTCGGCCAAAATCACCGCGCACCTTTCTCCCATGGCCGCCCTGCCCTGGCGCATGCGCTCCGCCGCCCAATGGGCGTCCTTTTCCACCAGCACCAGCCGCGCCGGGCGGCACTCCTGCAAAATACCCGTAAGCGCGCCGGGGCCGGGGCCTATTTCCAGCACCGAATCGCCGGGCTCCACGCGCAGGGCGGCGACAATCTTGCGGGCGATGTTGCCGTCCCGCAAAAAGTTCTGTCCCAAAGACTTTTTCGCGCGCGGGCTTGCCGCTTGCGCAGTCTCTTCCGGCGCCCGTTCACATCGTGATAGTTTCATCACACATTCATATAGATTTGTCAATATAGATTTATAAAATAATGTCGCTACACAGTGTCGAACCGGACAAAACGCATCATTACCCCGGCGCGCCCCTGGCTGGCCGAGCGCAGGGCCGTGGAAAACCCGAACAACCCGCGCATGGGCGCAAGAGCCCGCACTTCCTTTTGTCCCGCCTTGTCCGCGAGATCCTCCACCCGGGCTCCCCGCGCTCCCAGCAGCGAGATCACGGCCCCCAGAAAGTTTTCCGGCACGGCAATGCTGACCTCCATGATGGGTTCAAGCATAAGGGGACGGGCCTTTTCAAGGGCGGCGCGCACGGCGGTCTGCGCCGCCATGTGCATGCCCGCCGCCGTGGCAAGGTTGCCTTTGCGCTCAAGGCCGCGCACCGTGACCGCAAGATCGTCCACAGGATAGCCGCCGGGGCCGCTGTAACAGGCGTCGGCGATACCCTGCTCCGCCGCCTCCAGCAACGAAGGGTGCCAGTCGGCGGCATCGAAACCGAAAAGAATTTCCACGCCCGACTCGCGCGGCCGGGGAGCCACGTGCAGACGCACCTTGCCGTAATGGGCCTGCCCCCCCAGTTCGCGGTCGAATTCCCCCGTGGCGTCGGCTTCCGCGCCCACGCTTTCGCGGCAGACCACCTGGGGGTTGCCCACACGGGGAGCCACGCCGTATTCCCGGCGCATACGGTCGGCCATGACTTCAAGATGCAGTTCGCCCATGCCGGAAACGATCCGCTGGCCTGTGGCCTCGTTCATCTCCACCGACAGGGTGGGATCTTCGGCGCACAGCAGTTTCAGGGCCTCGTCCAGGCGCTCGCCCTCTTCCACGTTTTTCGGCTCAAAGGCCAGAGAAATCACCGGCCGGGACTCGCGGATGGGCTCCAGCAAAAGGGCCTTGTCCCCGCTGACCAGGGTATCGCCGGTGCGGGCCAGTTTCAGCCCCTGAACCGCCACAATGTCTCCCGCCACGGCCTCGCCCAGTTGTTCGCGCTGGTCCGCGTGCAGGCGGTACAGGCGCATGACCCGCTCCATGCCGCCAAGGGTGGTGTTGGCCAGGGTATCGCCTTCGCGCAGGGTGCCGGAATACAGGCGCAAAAAAGCCACCTTGCGCCCGCCGTCCATGACCACCTTGAAAACCAGGGCGCACACCGGCCCCTTGGGATCCGAAGGGACCTCCACTTCCGGGGCGTCTTTTCCCCCGTCCAAAGCGCCTTCGGCCTCCCGCGCGCCGGGCGCCGCCCCCTCTCCGGACGCCGCGTCCTTGCCGGGGCGCTTGGCCTTTTTGGGAGCCGCGCTGAAATGCCCCACCCTGGCGCGGGCCGGGGGAATATCCAGAGGGCCGGGAAGATAACGGCACACCGCGTCCAGCACGGGCTGCACGCCCATGTTGCGCAGGGCCGAGGCCGCGAACACCGGCACCAGCCGCCGCGCCAGCACCGCCTTGCGCAGGGCCGCGTCCAGGGCTTCCGGCTCCGGGGTTTCGCCGGACAGGCAGATTTCCAGCAGCGCGTCGTCCTCTTCCGTCAAGGCATCCAGCAAAGCCTCACGCCAGGGGGCGGCCAGGGCGGCCTCTTCCGGGGTAAAGGGCCGCGACTCCACGGCCTTGCCCTTGCTTTCGCCGTCAAAGGTAAGGAGTTCCTGCCGGATCAGATCCAGCACCCCGGCAAAATTCTCTCCCTCGCCCGCGGGCGCGGTTACCGCCACGGGGCGCGCCCCCAGCCGGGTGTGGATGGCTTCCATCACGGCGGCGAACGAAGCGCCCGGCCGGTCCATCTTGTTCACCACCGCCAGGCGCGGAATGCCGTAGCCGTCGGCCTGCCGCCACACGGTTTCCGACTGCGGTTCCACCCCGCCCACAGCGCAAAAGATGCCCACCGCCCCGTCCAGCACACGCAGGCAGCGTTCCACCTCCACGGTAAAGTCTACGTGACCCGGCGTGTCCACCAGATTGATGACGTGTCCTTTCCACAAGCAGGTGATGCAGGCAGAGGCGATGGTGATGCCCCGTTCCTGCTCCTCGGGCATAAAGTCCATGGTGGCCGCGCCCTCGTGCACCTCGCCCATACGGTGGATTACGTCGGAGTAGAACAGGATGCGCTCGGAAAAGGTCGTCTTCCCCGCGTCAATGTGCGCTATGATGCCGATATTTCTGAGGCGCGCCAGATCCATAAAAGACTCCGGTAAGGATTTGGGGCTCCATCCATCGTATGGAGCCGCATCCCCTCAAGGCTTCATTCAACCATCTGTTTCAAACCCCGCCGCAAACGACAGGGAACGCGCGCGGAACCAGCAGGGTTCCAGGTCGGGCCAGGCCCAGATGCCTTCATGGGCGGCGTCCAGGCGCAGGGAAGAAGCGTCCGCAAGAACGGCGCAACCATGCCCGGCGCGCAGGGCGCGCGCAAGCAGCGCGTCGGCCCAGGCGAAGGCGGAAGCATCGCCGCCGCCCAGAAGCACCACCCGCCCGGTCCCGTGCCGGGAACCGAAATCGGAGAGCAGTTCCAAAACATCTTCCCCGCTCATTGCAAAGGAACGCTCCACCCCGGCCAGCTCCAGGGCGGCAAGAAGGCCCGGTTCGGGTTTTTCGCCGGGCGGAAAGCCGTAAGAACTGGTGGCAGTGGAAAAAGCGAGATCCCCCCCGGGAAAAACGCCGGAGGCCTCGTCTTTCGATACGGATGCGGGCGGGGCGGGCACGGGCGGAACAAATACGGGAACGATCAGAGAAACGCCCGCCAGAATGGCGGGCATAAGGGCCGCGGTGAAACGGACGGGATGCGCATACGAGGCCGGACACAAAAAAAGCGCGAAGGGCGCGGCCGAGCTTGCGCGGGTGACGGAAAACCCCTGCCGGAAAAAAAGAGCTTCTTCCGAGCGGAACGGATGTTCGCCCCACAGCGCATGCAGACGGGCCACGGTTTTTTTCAGTTCCCCGCGCAGGATGGGAGAGGCGCTTTCATAGGCCAGGGCCAGGGCTTCATCGCTGACGGCGCGCTCTTCGGCCCAGGGGGGAAAAGCCGATCCCGCGCCGTCTTCATCAAAGAAGCCGGGGCGGCCGGGACCGGGCTTTTCCGGAAAAGGGGAGATCATTCCTCGTCCTTGTCCTGGTGCTCCAGCTTGGGAATTTCCCGGCCCGCGTCCTGGAGCCTGTCCAGAAACTTTTTGCGGCACTCGTAGCTGCAAAAACGATGAACCGCGTTTCCGTCACGCACGGTGAGGCTGCCCTCAACTTCCACATAAGCGCCGCACACCGGGTCCTTGACCATTTCGCCCGTGGCGATCTTGCGGTCGCGTATCTTGGTTTCGTCTTTGGACTTGCGCATCTTGTCGGTCATGAAAAACTTGTACAGTACAAAGATGGCCAAGGCCATCATTATCAACTTCCACATGGGATCTCTCCTTAAGGGTTGCGGGAGCCGGGGCCGCCGGCGGAGTCCTGAAAAATGGTGCCGTCCTCGCCAATGCGGTGATTTATCCGGCGTAAAGCCTCGCGCACGGTCATGCCCTGGGGAAGCAGAAGCTCCGCCTCCAGTTCCGCAAGGGGCGCCAGCACAAAGGCCCGTTCCAGCATGCGCGGGTGCGGCAACGCAAGATGCGCCGTATCGACGCGCAGATCGCCGAAAAGCAGCAAATCCAGGTCCAGAGACCTGGGGCCGTACCGCAGGCCCTTCACGCGTACCCGGCCGTGCGTGAGCTCGGCGGCCAGCATCATATCCAAAAGCGCGTCCGGCCGCACCGTAGGACCGCACAGCAATTCCGCCACCTGATTGGCGAAAAACGGCTGGCCGGGCATATCCAGCGGCTCTGTACGGTATACGGACGAAAGACGGCCCAGCCGCGCACCCGGAAAAGCTTCCAGGGCGCGGCGAGCGCTTTCAAGGTTACAGGCGGTGTCACCCTGGTTGGAACCGATACCTATGTAAGCGGAAATGTACGGTTCCGTACCTGTCTGGGGCATGCCGCCGGGTCTCCCTGGTAGTATTCATTTCACAAATCGTCCATTGGCCGATTTATGAGGATCGCTCCGCCGGAAAACGCGGTTCCCCGCTCGATTACGCGCCTTTGGCGACGGGTCGGACGGCCGGCGGCACACGACAGAGGAAACTACCCCGCCCCGCACGGAGCTGTCAAATTTTTTCCATACGTCCCCCCTTGTGGGGGGCAAGCAAATAAGGCTATGAATATATTTTACAATGACAGCAGGATGCATACGCATGTCCCCCACCGGACCCGGTAAAGCAACAGGCCTCCTTCCCACCGGGGATGACGCCGCCGCCCACCCCCTTGTGGATATGTATCTGGAACATCTGCTCGTCCACAAGGGCCTTGCGGAAAACACCCTTGCCGCCTACAGTGCCGACTTGCGCGATTTTTCCGCGTTCTTGTCCGGACGCGGCATGGCCCTGGAAGATGTGAACGAGCAATCCCTGTTTCTGTATGTGGTGTTCGCGCGCAAACGCGGCCTGGGCGGCAGAAGTCTGGCCAGGCATCTTTCCGCCCTGCGCGGCTTTTTCGCCTTTGCCCGCGAGGAAGGCGAGCTTGCGGAGGACCCGGCCCGCTTTCTGGAAAACCCCAAGCTGGTCCGGAGCCTTCCCGAGGTGCTCAGCCGCCGGGAAATGGACGCCCTGCTCGACGCCCCGGATCTTAAGGACAAGCTGGGATTCCGCGACCGCACCATGCTTGAGCTGCTGTACGCCTCGGGTCTGCGCGTTTCGGAACTGTGCGGCCTCAAGGCCCTGGATTTCGACGCCCAGACCAACCTTTTGCGCGTCTTCGGCAAAGGCTCCAAAGAACGCCTTGTACCCGTGCACGCCCAGGCGGCGGCTTTTTTGCAGGAATACGTCCAGACCTGGAGGCCCCTGTTCTCTCCCAAGGATCCCGTGCTGTTCCTGAACCGGTCGGGCCGGGCGCTGTCCCGGGTGGGGGTGTGGAAGCTGGTGCAAAAATACGCTAAAACGGCGGGCATCGCCTGCGCCATATCGCCGCATACCTTCCGCCATTCTTTCGCCACGCACCTTCTGGAAGGCGGCGCGGATCTGCGCTCGGTGCAGATGCTGCTGGGGCACGCCGACATCGCCGCCACGGAAATTTACACCCACGTGCAGGAAGAACGCGTCACCCGCGTCCATAAACAATACCATCCCCGGTCGGGGTCGTAAGTATTTTCCGGGGAGGCGGAGCCTCAAATCCTGACACATCCAACATCAATACAACGCCATGTCAGATCTGCTTCGTCCCGAAATTGTGATTACCGGCCATGCCAGCGCCGACTATGACGCATTGGCGGCCATGGTGGCCGCGGGCAAGCTGTACCCCGGCGCAACGCTGGTGGCGCCGACTTTGCTGGAGCGCCAGACGGGCAATATTTTTTCCGGCAGCATCGTTTACTATTTCAATCTGCGCCAGCCCAAGGAATGCGATTTTTCCGGGGTCAGGCTGCTGGTGCTGGTGGATACCCGCCAAAGACCACGCCTTGACCATGTAAAGGAAATTCTGGACCTGCCCGATCTGGAAGTGCACGTTTACGACCACCATCCTCCTTCGGAACACGACGTGCCCGCGCGGCAAAGCGACATCAGGGAATGGGGGTCCACCACGGCCATCCTGGTCCACCTGATCAAAGAGCGGGACATCGAACTTTCCGAGGCCGAAGCCACCATGCTGGGCCTGGGCATTTACGAGGACACGGGCTCGTTCAACTTTCACTCCACCACAGCGCACGATTTTACGGCGGCGGCCTTTCTGCGCGAAGCCGGGATGGATCTGGAGACCATTTCCGAACTGCTTTCCACCGACCTGACCAGAGAACAGATACATATTCTCGACTCGCTGCTGCGCGGCGCGGCCACGCATTCCATCCAGGGCATCCCCGTCACGGTGGCGGAAATCGTTCTGGACAATTTCATGGGCGATTTCGCCTCGCTGGTGCACAAGCTTATCGACATGGAAAACCTTAAGGTGATCTTCGCCCTGGCTTCCATGGGCGACCGCGTGCACATGATCGCCAGAAGCAAGGTGCCCGAGGTGGACGTGGGGCAGATTTGCGCCTCGTTCGGCGGGGGCGGGCACAGTTTCGCGGCTTCGGCCAGCATCAAGCAGCAGCCCCTTACGGAGATCAGGGGCAAGCTTATGGCGCTTCTGGTGTCCAGCATCACTCCGCAGCTTGTGGTGGGGCGGCATATGACCGCGCCGGCCATCACCGTGGATTCGGCCTCCACCATCGCCCAGGCCGAGGAAATCATGCAGCGCTATGGCCTGAAGGCCATACCCGTGCTGAAAAGCGGCACGCGGACCTGCGCGGGCCTGCTGGAACTGCACATCGCCAACCGGGCGGTGACGCACAAACTGGGACATTTGCCGGTCACGGAATACATGCAGCGCAACGTGCGCACCCTGCCGCCGGAAAGCGAACTGTACCAGGCCGTGGAAATCATACTTAAACTACGCCAGCGCCTTGTGCCCGTGGTGGAAAACGATGACGTCATCGGGGTGCTCACCCGCACCGACATCATGCGCCTGATGGTGGACGAGACTCTGCATATTCCCGAAGGCACCCCCCTTACCCAGGACCACCGGGAGCGCAACGTGGCCTCGCTGGTGCGCGACCAGCTGCCGGAAGAACACGTGCGCATCATGGAAGAGGCGGGAAAGCTCGGGGATGCCCTGGGCATGTCCGTCTACGCGGTGGGCGGCTTTGTGCGCGACCTGATCATGCGGCGGCCCAATCTTGATATCGACCTCAGCGTCGAAGGCGACGGCATCGTCTTTGCCCAGTCCCTGGCGGAACGGCTGGGCGGCAGGGTGCGCACCCACCAGAAATTCAAGACCGCCATCGTGTTTTACAAGGACGCGGAAGGGCAGGAACAGCACCTGGACGTGGCCACGGCCCGACTGGAATATTACGAGTACCCGGCGGCCCTGCCTACGGTGGAACTGTCGTCCATCAAAATGGACTTGTACCGCCGCGACTTCAGTATCAACGCCCTGGCCATCCAGTTGAACGAGCGGCGTTTCGGCACCCTGGTGGACCCGTTCAACGCCCAGCGAGATCTTAAGGAAAAGACCATTTCCGTCCTGCATTCCCTGAGCTTTGTGGAAGATCCCACCCGCATCCTGCGCGCCGTGCGCTTTGAGCGGCGCTTTGACTTCCGCATCAGCCCGCAGACCGAGCGGCTCATCAAAAACGCCCTTTCCCTGGGCATGATCGGCAAGCTTTCCGGTTCACGCGTGTTTCATGAGTTACAGCACGTTTTTGACGAAAAAGACGTGCCCTCCTGCGTACGCCGCATGGAAAGCTGGAACCTGCTGCACCTTATCCACCCCATGCTCAAGCTTAACCCCGCCAAGGACATTCTTATCTCCAGCCTTGACGAGGTGCTGGCCTGGTACCGCCTGCTCTACAAAAACACACCGCCCCGCAACTGGGTCGTATATCTGCTGGGCCTGTGCAACAAGGCAAAATATCCCGAAGTGGCCTCGATGCTTGACCGCCTGGGATTTATCGAGCGGACGAAAAACGACTTCCTGAGCCTACGGGAACATACGCGCCGCGCCGGAAGCGCCCTGAGCTTCATGCAGAAAAGCGGCCCCCCCCGCCTGAGCGAAATATACAAGACCCTTGCCCCCGTGGCGACGGAAGGCCTGCTGTATCTTATGGCCCGCCACGGGCAGGAGCACAACATAGGCCAGGACGTCTCCCTGTACCTGACCCGGCTGCGGGACATTAAAATCAGCATCACCGGCGAAGATCTGACCGCCCTGGGCGAAGCCCCCGGCCCCCTGTTCGGCAAGGTGCTGAACGAAGTGCTGTACGCCCGCCTGGACGGCAAGGTAAGCACCCGCGAGGAGCAACTGGACTTTGCCCACGCCTGCCTGGTCTTGTTGCGCGAAGGAGAAAAGGCCGCCGCCCGCAACCTTACGGAAGTGCTGATGGGAAGGATGTGAAAAGGCCGGGCCCTCCTCAATCGGAACGCTCCAATATAAATAGCGCTTATAATACCGCCATGTTACCGCGCCGGCAACGGACGGGCCTTCTCGCGGCCCCCTTTGGGGGCTTGCCCAAACGCCCCCGTAAGTATAAGCTGCCATGGAACGCGGATTCCGCTATGGCCCGAACGTGCGCGCCACGGCACGGCACAGCGGCCGCCGGTGTTTGGACAATATTTTGTGTAGAGCCTGAGAGCCGGCATGAAACAACTTTGGTGTCCCTGGCGCCTGCAATACATACTGGGTCCCAAGCCCGACGCCTGCGTCTTCTGCCTGCCGGAGCACACGGAGGAAGACGAGGAACGGCTTGTGCTGTACCGGGGCGCGCGGAACTTCGTCATCATGAACAAGTTCCCCTACAATAACGGGCACCTGATGGTGACGCCGTACCGCCACGTCATGGACATCTGCGATCTGGACCGGGAAGAAGCGGAAGAACAAATGAGCCTTATCCGGACATGCGCCGGCATCCTGCGCACGCGCTTTTCCCCGCAAGGCATCAACATAGGGCTCAACCTGGGCGAAGCGGCGGGCGCGGGCATCCGCGAGCATATGCACTTTCACCTGGTGCCCCGCTGGAACGGCGACTCTTCTTTCATGGCGGTAATGGACGAGGTGCGCGTTGTTCCCGAACATCTGTCCAGCACCTATGAAGCCCTCAAACCTCTTTTCGACGCATACGCGGCCGGGGAACGCACTTAACAAGGGAGGAATCCATGCGCTTTGTAAAGGCTTTACTTCTGCTTATCCTGTTCTTTGTGGGCGTGCTTTTCTTTGTGCAGAACGGCGAGGCCCTTGCCAAGACGCTGACGCTGAAATTTGACCTGTACTACGGGTACAAATGGCAAAGCCTGGAAGTGCCCTTTTACTTCGTGGTGTTGTCGGCCTTCGCCGTGGGCATGCTGTTCGCCATCCTTTACCTGTTCATCGATCGCGTGCGCCTGAGCTGTGTGCTCATCGGCAAAAACCGCACCATCCGCGACCAGGAAAAGGAACTTGAGACCATCAAGCTGCGGCACGCCAAAGAAGTGCAAAAGCCCCTCGCCAATGCTCCGGCCGATGCCCCCCAACAGCTTCCCCCGGCGGAAAAGCCCCTTCCGCAGGCGGGGTAGCGGCGATTCGCCGTGCCTTTTTTCACCCGGCTGCTTGCCGCCCTTTTTCCTTCCCGGAAATCGGGCGGCGCGCCTTCCGAGGGGGGAGTCTTTTCCTCCGCCGGGAAAAGAGAAACCCTTACCGCCATTGACGATCTGACGCGCCTTTTGGCCAGGGATCCGGACGCCCCGGACGCCGTGGACATCACCCTTGCGCTCGGAAACCTCTTCCGGGCGCGGGGGGATATAGACCGCGCCGTGGCCCTGCGCGAAGGGCTGCTGACCCGTCCCGGCCTTTCCTCCTTCTTTCAGGCCAGAATACATTTCGAACTGGGCTGCGATTACCGCCGCGCCGGCCTTTTGGATCGCGCCCTTTACGAGTACAAGGAAGCCCGCCGTCTGGGCCATGACGAAAGCGCCGTCCGGGCCGAACTGGCCCAACTGCATGCCGACTCCGGCGACTTCGCGGCGGCGGCGGCCGTCCATGCGGAAATGCGCAACCCCATGGCCGAGGCGCACTACCTGGTGCGCCAGGCCGAAGACGTTTCCGGACAGGGGCAGGACGATGCCGCCCTGCGCCTGCTTAAAAAGGCCCTGGCGGTGTTTCCCGGCTCTCCGGAAGCCTGGCTGGCCCTGTGCTCCATGGCCCTTCTGGCCGGCGACGGCGAAAAGCTGCGGGAATACCTGACAAAGGGGCTGGCCGCCACCCAAAGCTCCGCGCGCCTTTTACTGCTTGAAGGGTTGTATGCATTGCGGCGCAACGCTTCCGCTGAAGAAATATCTTTCAGCTCGCGGTCGGTGCTGGTGGAAACCCTGGCCCACGCCCTTGATCCGGCAAAGGCCGATCTGGTCTCGTGCTACTATACCGGACTGTTCCTGCAGATGGAAAACCGCCAGGAAGAGGCGGAACAGTGGTTCACCAAGGCCTATGTGCTTCAGCCCGGCTTCTGGGCGGCGCGTCTGGCCCTTCTGGATCTTGCCGCGCGCCGTCAGGCCGTGCCGCCCGACCTGCGCCGGCATATCGACTTTTTCACCGAGCAGGGTGCCGTGTCCAAACGCTTCATCTGCCCTTCCTGCGGCATGCGCGGCGACCAGATATTTTCCGTCTGCCCGCGCTGCCGGGCCTGGCATTCGGTGACGTTCCGCCTCAGCCTCAATTGATTGCACCGCACAATACCGCAACGCCGTTTCAACCCCCGCCCGTTCCCTATGCCGCAAACTCCCCCCCCTTCCCCATCCTTTGACCGCTCCAGGATAAAGATCACCCCCATGTTCGCGCAGTATCTCTCCATCAAGGAGGAATACCCCGACGCCCTGCTTTTTTACCGCATGGGGGACTTTTACGAGCTGTTTTTCGACGACGCGGAAGTCGCGGCCCGTGAACTGCAAATCGCCCTTACCAGCCGCAACTCCTCGGCGGAAAACCCCGTGCCCATGTGCGGCGTGCCCCACCACGCGGCCGAAACCTACCTGACGCAACTGCTGGACAAAGGCTACAAGGTGGCCATCTGCGAACAGATGGAAGACCCCAGGGCCGCCAAGGGGCTGGTCAAGCGCGCCGTCACCATCGTGCGCACCCCCGGCACCGCGGTGGAGGATTCCGGGCTTTCGGCCAAGGGGCACAATTATCTGGGCGCGTTTTACTGGGACAACGCCAAGGGCTGCGGGGGCTTTGCCTGGGTGGAATATTCCACCGGGGCCTGGTCCGGGCTGTACAGCAAACGAGAGGCCGACCTGTGGCAGTGGGTACAGAAAATGCGCCCGCGCGAACTGCTGTTGCCGGACCTGCCGCCCGAGGATTTTCGTATTCCCCAAAGCGTAAGCCTGGGCGATTTCGTGCCGGTGCGCCTGCCCGTGCGCGGCTACTTCGACCTTAAAGCCGCCGCCGACCGCATCATGAAGGCCCAGAGCATCCGCGAACTGGGAGCCGTGGGCCTTGCAGGCAAGGACGAACTGACGCGCGCCTGCGGGGCGCTGCTGGCCTACCTGGTGCAAACCCAGAAGCAGGAACTGGAGCATCTTTCGCCCTTTGTGCCCCTGAACCTGGGGCGGCACCTTTTGCTGGACGAGATCACCGAGCGGAACCTGGAAATTTTCCGCCGCCTTGACGGCAGAAAAGGCCCCGGAACCCTGTGGCACGTTCTGGACGAAACCGTCACCCCCATGGGGGGAAGGCTGCTGGAAGAACGTCTGCGCCACCCCTGGCGCGAAGAGCAGCCCATATGCGCCACCGCCGATTCCGTGGCCTTTTTCCACCAGCACGAGGACAAGCGCGCCGCCCTGCGCGCGGCCCTCAAACAGGTGTACGACCTGGAGCGCCTTTCCACCCGCATTTTTCTGGGACGGGCCACGCCCAAGGACTTTGCCGCCCTGCGCCAAAGCCTTGCTTCCCTGGGCGGGGTAAAGGACGCCCTTGAACTGGCCGCCCCCGGCGCTTACGCCACCAGCGACGACGTGCGGGGCAACCTGCTGCCGTCTTCCATGCAGCCTTTGTACCGGCAATGGGACGGCCTGGAAGACCTTGCCGGTTTGCTCGCGCGTTCCCTGGCCGATTCCCCTCCCCCGGTCGTCACCGACGGCGGGCTGTTCAAGGCCGGATACAACGCGGAACTGGACGAGCTTCTCGACCTTATGGAGCACGGCGAAGGCCGCATGCAGGCCCTGCTGGAAAAGGAGCAGACCGCGCACGGCCTGCCCAGGCTCAAGCTGGGCTTCAACCGGGTGTTCGGCTATTACTTTGAGCTTACCAGGGCCGGGGCCGCCAACGTGCCCGGCCATTTCATCCGCAAGCAGACCATCGCCAACGGCGAACGTTACGTCACCCCGGACCTCAAGGAACTGGAAGAGCGTATCCTGGCGGCCGAAGAAAAACGCAAGCAGCTCGAGTACCGCCTGTTCCAGGAATTGCGCGGCCTTATCTCCAAAGAAAGACCCCGCGTGCTGTTCATGGCCGAGGTCCTGGCCTGCCTGGATTTCTGGCAGGGCCTGGCCGAAGCCGCCCGCAAACGGGGCTGGACGCGCCCCGGACTGCACGCGGACACGGACATCGCCATCAAAGAAGGCAGGCACCCCGTGGTGGAGGCCATGGCCGGGCCGTCGGGATTCGTGCCCAACGATCTGCGCATGGACGACAAGCGCCGTCTTCTGCTGATCACCGGCCCCAACATGGCCGGCAAGTCCACGGTGCTGCGGCAGGCGGCCATCATCGTCATCCTGGCCCAGATGGGTTCCTTCGTCCCGGCGGCCGAGGCGCGCATCGGCCTGGCCGACAGAATCTTTTCGCGGGTGGGGGCTTCGGACAATCTTGCCCAGGGCCAGAGCACCTTTATGGTGGAAATGATGGAAACGGCCCGCATTTTACGCCAGGCCACCCGCAAAAGCCTGGTGATCCTCGACGAGATCGGCCGCGGCACCAGCACCTTTGACGGGCTTTCCCTGGCCTGGGCCGTGGTGGAGGATCTGGCGGGCCGCGCCGACGGCGCCGTGCGCACCCTGTTCGCCACCCACTACCACGAGCTTACCGCCCTGGAAGGACGGCTGGCCGGGGTGCACAACATGAACATCGCCGTCCGCGAATGGGGAGGCGACATCCTTTTTTTACGCCGCCTGGTGCCCGGCCCGGCGGACAGAAGCTACGGCATTGAGGTGGCCAAACTGGCCGGGGTGCCGCAGCCCGTGGTGCGCCGGGCCAAGGAAATACTGGAACTGCTGGAAAAATCCCGCGGTGCCGGAGCGCGCAGAGAAACGGCCAGGGCCATGCAACAGCTTTTGCCCGGACTTCCGGAGGCGCCCCCGCCCAAAGAGGAGCCCAAAGCGCCTTCCGGATTCCGTCAGGCGGAGCATCCCCTTTTTACAACCTTGCGCGATCTTGATACAAACGCCCTTACGCCCATACAGGCCCTTACCCTGATCAATGAATGGAAACTCCTTTGGGGAGGCGAACCCGCATGACCGACAACATTTTTTTCCTCAACCGCGATGGCGCGGGCACGCTTTTCCCGCCCCCCCGCCGTAAAAGAACGGGCCAATGCTTGCGCCGCCTGTTCCCGGTTCTGGCCCTGTGCCTTCTATGCCTGGCTGCGGGCTGCGGCAAAAAAGGCATGCCCCAGCCGGCGGACACATCCAAAAGCTTCCAGTGGAAGGAAGTACAGGCCAAGGCCGTGGGCAACTGCATGGCCTTCACCGGCTCTTTTTCCGGGGCCTACCGCAATTTTGACGGGGTCCGCCTGGAAATCGCCGGGGTGAACGGCCCGGAAGACTGCCCCGGCTGCCCCTTTGTGCCCAAGGAGGTCGTCGAGCTTTCCCCGGCCGAGGCCGGTTTTGACAAAGACAAGGGCACCATCGCCTTTTCCTACTGCCCCATCAAAGCAAAAGCCCAGCGCTGGCGCATCGCCGGCATAAGCGTGTACAACAGGCTGCCGCATACGGTTTCGCTGGAGCAGATGCTGGTCATGGAGAAATGAACCGTGAACGCGCTGACCGCCATAGCTAACGCCCCGCGCGCCCGCGCTGCGGATGGGGAAAAATGAACCATGAATACGCTGGCTGCCATAGCCCTTGTGGCCGAACAAAAAATACTGGAAGCCCAGCGCGAGGGGCTGTTCGACAACCTGCCCGGCGCGGGCCGCCCCCTTGATCTGGACAAAGACGGCGATATTCCCGCAGAACTGCGCATGGCCCACACCCTGCTGAAAAACGGCGGCTACATCGAAAGCGCCGGGACCGCGCGCGAAACGGCGGAAAAAGCAAACAGCGCGCATTGCGCCGTTTGCGAGAGTTCCCTGCTGCGGGAAAATCCGGAGGAAGCGGCGGCACACGCCAGATTGCGCCGCTTCCGGGTGCTGGCCGGACGCCTGCGCCGGTCCCGGAACGCCGCCCCCCTGCCCTGCGCGGTCCGCGATCCCGACCTGCCCTTTGATCCAACCCTGGAAGACAGCCCGTACCTGGAAAAGTTGCTCGCAAGGCTGTAATGTCTATATCGCACACTCAGAATATATTTTATAATATATCGTAAAAATTATTTTCTCCCGTATATATAATATAAATAACATATTTATAATAGAAATTATTTTAATTTTTATCATAAATCTCTATTTATAAACAAAGGAGGGCGATAATAACGACTATCTGATTTCATACTTGAAAAATAAATGATTTAAATATAATTTTTCTTGTCCCAGCGGCAGCCATACTTTTTAAAAATAAAGACAAGGTGAGTCTGTATGGTTTTTGCCTCGTTATCGTTTATTTTCCTGGTTCTGCCGCTTTTTTTCGCCATTGATTCCGCCGCCCGGCTTGCCCGGTCGGAAGCGTCGCGCAATACCGGCCTGCTTTTTGTCAGCCTGCTTTTTTACACATGGGGAGAAGCCGCCAACGTCTTTTTGCTTTTTGCCCTCGGCATAGGCAACTATGCGGCCGGAAACCATCTGCCTAGAAGCAAAAACCCGCGCTTATGGATCGCGATCTTTGTGGCCGCCAACCTGGCCGTTCTGATCGGATTCAAATATGCTTCCTGGCTGCTCTCGTTCATTCTGCCCGACCTGACGAATAAAAAGGCGGCAATGCCTCTGGGGATCAGCTTTTTCACCTTCCACGCCGTCAGCTACCTTATCGACGTATACCGGAGGCAAATTCCCCCGGCAACGACCGCGCTGAACTTTCTCACTTACTTTTGCATGTTTCCCCATTTGGTCGCCGGCCCTATCGTGCGCTATGCCCAGGTGAGGGACAATCTTTCCGCGCGCGGAGGGGACAAGGAATTGTTCTCGTTCGGGATGTATCGCTTTCTTGTCGGACTCAATAAAAAGATCCTTATCGCCAATTCGGTCGCGGTTATGGCGGACTCCGCCTTTTCCCTGTCGGCGGGCGGGCATCTACAGTTTTTTGACGCCTGGCTTGGCGTCCTTGCGTATGCGCTACAGATCTATTTCGACTTTTCCGGATACTCCGATATGGCAATAGGACTGGCGGCAATGGCGGGGTTCCGCTTTGAAGAAAACTTTCGGCGCCCGTATTCCAGCACCAGCATTCGGGAATTTTGGCGGCGATGGCATATCTCGCTTTCTTCATGGTTGCGCGACTATCTCTATATTCCTTTGGGAGGCGGCAGGGGGAGCAGGCTGGCCACCTACAGAAATCTGCTGATTGTCTTTTTTCTTTGCGGGCTGTGGCATGGGGCGGACGTTACTTTTGTTCTTTGGGGCCTGTGGCACGGCCTGTTTCTGATTATTGAGCGGCTCCCCGCCGGCCGGCTGCTTGAAAGAATGCCGGGATTTCTTTCCCGCGGCTATACTCTGTTCGTCGTTTTGATCGGATGGGTCTTCTTTCGGGCGGAAAATATACATACCGCCGGGGCATACCTGAAAGACATGTTCACTGTCTCTTTCGCTCCACCCATTCTGACATACCACGCGGCGGCATGCGCGGCCCTGGCTGCGGGGGGCGCGCTGTGCCTGCTGCCGGACAGGTTATTTCCCGCCCCCGACAGCCGCAATGCGGGGGATTTTCCGGCAAGCGCATACTGCGCGCAAGTGATTCTGGCCGTTGGATCGATAATGCTTCTTCTCACGGGGGCGCGTAATCCTTTTATTTATTTTGATTTCTAGGCGGCAGCTATGAACAAGTTTTTCATATCCCGCTCACTTGTCGCGCTGACCTTTGCCGTTTTTTTAGCAGCCTTTATCGCACCGAATACGGAAAAACTGGAAGGCGAACGCAGGCGGATCGCCGCCTTTCCCGAGGCCCCGTCCAAGATCAGATCCATATCTGTAAAAAAGTTTTTCAAGGATGTTGACGCCTTTTTTACGGATCGTTTTCCATTACGGTCTTACGCGCTAAGCCTTTCCATCTCGCTGCAGGATGCGGGCGGCGGCAGTATGGATATGAACAAATGTTATAAAGGAAAAGAGAACTGGCTGTTCCTCGGCAACAGCTACGGACGTTGTGTGGACAAGCTGCAAGGGGCGATCGGCCTTTCCGGCAATACGCTGAAACTGTATACCGCGGAGTATAAGAAAAAAAATGATGCCGCAAAAAAGCACGGAATAGATTTTTTTGTATTCATCGGACCAAACAAATCCAGCATCTACCCTGAATACCTGCCGCCGGTGGTTATTCCGGCCCGGCGGCGCTTCATTGCCCCTTTGGTCGACTCTTTAAGCAAAAGCGGCGTCCAAGTTTATGACCCGACGGAGCGGCTTTTCGCCGCAAAAGCCGATTGCCTTCTTTACTACAGAACCGATACGCATTGGAACGCCCGTGGGGCGTATGAAGCTTTTGCGGATTTCGGAAAGCGGGCCGGGCTTCCCGCGCCGCCGATCCTTTCTTTTGAGGAAGCGCCCGCGCGGCGCGGCGATCTGGTGGACATCGGGGGGTATACAACCTTTCCCCTGTCCGCCGGGGACAATTTCACCGCGCACTGGAGCGTCACCCCCGCCCTGCATGAAAAAGACGGCCTGATAACGAATGCCCGCGCGGTCAGCGAAAAAACAGCATGGGTCTTCGGAGACTCCTTCACCGAAGCGCTCAGCCCGTATATCACAGCCACGTTTAAAGCCGTCCGCTTTTTCAGCCATGGAGAATTCAAAGCGGCGATGTCGTCCGGGCACTCCAAGCCGGATATGATTCTCTGGATTATTGTTGAAAGAAATTTCGCCAAATCCAGTTAGATCATTCCACACCTGAACAGCCCGCAACGATTTATCTTCGCATCCTTGCCTGTAAATAGCCGCAGTCGAGCTTTGCTTGCCTGCCACTACCCGGTGCATTTTACACCCCCAGCTTTTTCCTCACGTCCTCCCACACGGCTTCCGGCGGCACCCTGGTCATGCATTCATGATGGCCCAGGGGGCAGGTTTGCGGGCCGTGCAGGCCGCAGGGGCGGCAGGGAACCTTTGCCTCAAAGACCGTGGTCCCCTCGCCGCGCGGAAAGAACCCCAGCTTGCGCACGGTGGGGCCGAAAACGGCGGTTACCGGCACGCGCTGCGCCCAGGCCAGATGCATGGGACCGGAATCATTGGTCAGATAGCAGGAAAGCCGCCCCAGATACGCGGCCAGACGCGGCAGGGAAAGCGCGCCCGAAAGATCGTGCAGCCTGGATAAAGGCGCGCCGTTTTCAACCCCGCCCGGATCCCGCGTTCCGGACAATTCCCCGCCCGGGTCCCGCGTTCCGGACAATTCCCCGCCCGCCGCAAGTTCGCGGACGCGGGCGGCGGTTTCCGCCGCCACCGCCTCCTCGCCGGGGCCCGCGAACAGCAGCACCGTGGCGCCGGCCAGCAATGCCCTGGCCCCCACTTCCGCAAAAGACCGCGCGGGCCAGCGCTTGGTGCCCCACACCGACCCCGGATGCAGGCCGAGAACCGGCCCCCGCAGGCGGGAAAAAAAAGCTTCGGCGTCTACTTTGGCCTCCGGCGCAAGGGCTATTTCCGGCCAGGCCGAAGCGGGGGTAATGCGCAACGGTTCAAGAAGACCCAGCAGCCGCTCGATTTCCTCCCGCGAGTCAAAACGGCGCGACACCCTGTGCGTGTACCACAGGGACGAGAGAACCGCTTCTGTATAGCCCACGCGGACAGCCGCCCCGGATGCCCCGGCCATAAGCCCGCTGCGCAGGCTGGCGTGCGCGCCTATCCACAGATCATAGCCGCGCCTGGCAATATCCCGAGCCAGGGCGAACTGCGAAACTTTGGCGGCCAATCCCCGGCCGCGCTTTTCCACACTGAAGACCCGCGCCGCCGCCGGATGGAAGGCGAACAACTCCTTAAGCCCCCCCCGCACGTAAAAGTCGATCTCCGCGCCGGGAAAGTGCAGACGCAAGGCTTGCAGCACCGGCAAAGTCAGCACCGCGTCGCCCAAAAAGGCCGTGTTCCAGACGGCTATGCGCTTCATGCCCCGTCCCCCCCGTTATTCCGGCCGCGCGCGCCCCCCCCGGCGGCCGGGTTATCCGCAAGCCCGGCAAAACAGAGCGCGCCAGTGGGATCGGCGGGGCCTTGCGCGCCCGCGAGCGCACCGAGAGCCTCCGGCAAAAATTCAAAACCGCGTATGACCGCCTGGGGATACTCCGGCCCGGCAAGGCCGGGGTTCAGCCACAGTCCTTCCCCGGGTCCGGGTAAAAAAGACCCGGACGGCAGTTGCAACCGCTTTGCCGTTTCCCGTCCCTTGCCCGTCAGCGTCAAAACGCGCGCGCCCAGCCCCGCGCCGGAGGCAAAAGCCATATCGTCCGTTTTGTCGCCCACCATTGCGCAGTATTCCGGCGCAAGCCCGAAGCGACGCCGCAAATCGCTCCACATGCCCGTGGCCGGCTTGCGGCAGGCGCAGGGCACGTCGGGCGCATGGGGACAAAAAAGCGACGCCGTAAACGCCACTCCGTACGGGGCCAGCAATTCCGCAAGACGCGCGTTGCAGGCAAGAACGCGCTCCTCCGTGAACAGGCCGCGCCCGACGCCCGACTGGTTGGAAACCAGAAAAAACCGCGCGCCGCGCCCGGCCAGCAGTGCCAGGGCCTCGCCCACTCCCGGCAGAAGCTCCACCCCTTCCGGGTCGGCAAGGTAATGTCTGTCGTGAATGACCGTGCCGTCACGATCAAGAAGGATATCCGTGAAATTCGTCATGAAGGTTCCTTGCTGCGGCCCGGATTCGCGCCGGGTAACGGGACGGGCGGGAGGCTCGGGACAAAGAGGAACAGCGGCCCGGATTGAGCCGGACGGCGGAGCGAGCGGAAGGGACGGGCCAAAGTGGGGACAGAAAGGCCCGGCGGCCCGGCAATCCGATGCTCCGGCAAACCGGTTTTGTTGCATGAAGGAGAGGGTTTGGCAAGAGATGGATTACTTCCGGCAAGTGTCGCGATTGATGCTCCGGAACCGTCGCCCCGGCCCGGAAGGGGTTCGCCGTTTCATCCCAGTTTCCGCGCCGCCCTTGCCTTTCGGCGTAAACCGGTGTACGTATACTGGCAGAACAGCGAAAACAGCGCTCTTCAATTCATGGAAGCCCCAGCCACACAGGGTTTTCATGTCCGCTATACATGTGTTCACAGGCGTCAACGCGAAGGAAACAACCCATGTCCGCAAAAAACAGCAAAAGTCTGTATATGGCGGCATTGGCCCTGTTCTGCTTGGGCGTCGGATACCTGGCAGTCTCCGGCTTTGCCGAAGGCTCCATGCCGTTCCGCAACGTCTCGGAAGCTCTGGCCATGCCCCCGGACAAGCTGCAAGCCATCCGCCTTTTCGGTTCCGTAAAGGGCGAGGGCATTGCCGCTCTGGAGGAAGGTCCGGGGGTCAGGTTCCAGCTGGCGGATAAGGACGATCCGGGAAAAATACTGTGGGTCGTCTATAAAGGGCCTGTGCCGGACGCATTCAAGGAAGGGGCGGAAGTCATCGCCGAAGGAAGCCTTGTGAAGGAAGCCGCGCTCGCCTCGGGCGAAAGCGCGCCGCTTGTCCTTTTCAGCGCCAAATCGCTGATGACCAAGTGTCCGTCCAAGTACCAGAAAGAAAACAGGGGCTGAACAGGCCCTTAACATTGACTGTTCCCCCCGGAAAACGGGGGGCGTAAAGGCACGCCCGCTCCGGCGCTTGCCGGCGGCAGAATATGCCGCCTGCGCCCTGGCGGTGGGCTGTCCGGCAAAGCCGGCCCGGTAAAACCCAAAAGGCCGGCCTTGCCGGACAGCCGCGGAAGCATCTTCCTTTACCCCGTGCGCCGCGTGAATGTTCACGCGCCCGTTCGCCGCCATTCGCCTTCGGCGCGCCGTCCGCGCCGTTTTGAAGGCGGGGATCCGTCCGCGAATCCCCATACGGAACCGCCCGAAAGGGCGCTTTTGTTCCGGCGACGGACCGGGCCGCATCCCGCGGCAGGAGACACCATTCATGTATATATTCGCCTACCTTTTGTTGGTGGGGTCATTTCTTTGCGGCCTGTACGCGGCCGGGGCCGCGGTGGTCCAGCTTGGCGCCGGGCGCAAGAAACTTCGTTTTTCCCGCATCGCCGCCGATGATGCGCACGTGCCGCGCATCCGGCAAACAGCGGCCGGCCCGGCGCTCGGCGCCGTCAAAACCGCCCTGGAACGCAACACCGTCACCTACCCCCGCAGGCTGGCCGCCTGTCTTCCCTGGGTGGAGCGCGGGCAGGTCCTCATCACCATTCTGATGAGCCTCAGCTCTCTGGCCCTGCTCTACGCCTTCATCAATTATGACTTTTCCCTGGAGTACGTGGCCTCGTATTCCGACAGGACGCTGCCCCTGTTCTACCGGGTCACGGCCTTTTGGGCCGGGCAGTCGGGCTCTTTGCTGTTCTGGTCCTGGTCCGTGGCCATCAGCGGACTGATCTTTTCCCGCACCAAGGCCTACCGCAACATGGGCACAGATACCAAACTATGGTTCTGGTCCCTGTTCCTGGTGATCATCAGCTTTTTTCTGCTGCTGCTCACGGCCTGGAGCAACCCCTTTGCCGCCCTGCCCATGCCTCCCGCCGACGGCAGGGGCCTTAACCCCCTGCTGCAGAACCCCGGCATGATCTTCCACCCCCCGCTTCTCTTTTTGGGGTACGGGGGATTTGTCGTACCCGGCTGTCTGGCCCTGGCCCAGACCATTTCCGGAAGGCTCTCTCCTTCCGCCGCCCGGGCCGGCGGTGAAGCCCCCTGGTCCCAGGCCACCCGTCCCTTCATCCTGGTGGCCTGGCTGCTGTTGACCGCGGGCATTATTCTCGGCGCGTGGTGGGCCTATATGGAACTTGGCTGGGGAGGCTACTGGGCCTGGGATCCGGTGGAAAACGCCTCGCTTATCCCCTGGCTGGTGGCCACCGCCTATCTGCACACGGCGGTCATTGAAAGCAGGCGTGGCAAACTGCGGCGCATGAACGTCATGCTCATGGCACTGACCACCATTTCGGCCTTTTTCGCCACCTACCTGGTGCGCAGCGGGGTGGTGGAATCGCTCCACGCCTTTGGCGACGGGGGCGTGGGCACTCCCCTTTTGCTGTTCACCCTGCTTTCCCTGGCTTTTGGCGCGCTTGTGGCGGGCTCTTCCCCGGCTGACGGCGCCGCCCCCCTGGAAGGCCCGCACAGCAAGGAAGGGCTGCTGGTCATGGTGGCCTGGGCCTTACTGGCCCTTTCGCTGATCATCCTCATCGCCACCTTGTGGCCGGTGATCATCAACGCCGTCATCAGCATCGCCCCCCATCTGCCGCAGTCCCTGGCCGCGCGCCTGCCCGACAAGCCCATGGGGCTGGAGGCGGCCTTTTACAACCGCACCTGTCTGCCCCTGTTCGCCATGCTGGCCCTGCTGCTGCTCTTCTGCCCCAACCGGCAGTGGAAGACGGGCTTTGCCCACGCCGGAAGCATGTGGGCCGTGCTGGGCATTTTTATCGCCCTGGCGGGCTTTTTCGCCTGGATGGCTTTGGGCTTTTACGGCGTGTCCCCGGTTGAGGCTCTGAAAACCTTCAGCGGCAGACAATATGTGACCATCGCCGCCTCGGCATTTGCCGTAGCGGGCATCTGCGGTCTGTTTCTGCTGTTCATCTTCAACCCCAACCTGCTGCGCGTCCGGGCAACCCTGGCCGCCCACGGCGTGCACCTGGGATTTTTGCTTATCGTGCTGGGCGTGGCCTTTTCCGGCCCCTACCAGGAAGATTACACCCTGGTGCTTTCACGCGGGCAGTCAAGCCAAATCGGCCGGTATACCGTGCGCCTGGACGAGTTGTACAGCAACCCGGCGTCCGCGCCCGGCGAAAAATCCCTGAACTATACCTTTGTCGAGGCCGAACTGACCGTTGGCGATAAAAACGGCGGGCTGGTCGGCGTGCTGGCCCCGCAGCGGCGCTGGTACAGCAACTTCGAGCGCCAGTCCCACGCCGAGGTGTCCACCCTGTTCAGTCTGGGCAACGAACTGTACGCCACGCTGCTCAGCCTTGACGAAAGCCGCAGGGCCACCATCCTTATCCACGTGAACCCCCTGGTGAACTGGCTGTGGATAGGCGGCATCCTCATGTGCCTGTTCCCCTTGCTTGGCCTGCGACGCGTAAAGCCCCGGGAAGTGGCATAGCGTTTTATCGATTGGCTGTTTTACGGTTGGGCCTTCGGCCCCCCGGCCCGCAATTCCCGGCCTTTCGCGCTTTGCCCGAAAGGCCGGGAAAAGGGGAAGCGGGAAGCAATCCCCTCCAAAAACCTTCACAACACCACCCGCCATGCTCCTGACCCTGCGCAAAGTAGCCCGATTTCACGGCCCGCGGCTCATCTTCAAGGATGTGTCTTTTGTGGTGCGCCCCGGGACCGTCACCCTGCTGGCCGGAGCCAACGGGGCGGGCAAATCTACGCTGCTCAAGATCATGGCCGGGCTTATCCGCCCGTCGTCGGGCGTTGTGGAAACCAGGGACGGCTCCGGGGGCAAAGCGCCGGGCTACCTGGGGCACCAGACCTTTATCTATCCGGGCCTTACCGCCCTGGAAAATCTGGCCTTCTGGAGTTCCCTGCACGGCCGCGACACCCGCCACGCCACGCTGATGGAAGCCCTGGAACGCGTGGAGCTGGCCCCCTTTGCCGAGGAAAAGGCCGGGGGATTCTCGCGCGGCATGGCCCAGCGTTTGAATCTGGCCCGCATATTTCTGCTGCGCCCGGATCTGCTGCTGCTGGACGAACCCGGCACCGGCCTGGACACCCGGGCGACGGCTGTGCTGCACCGCGAAATTGCCGGCGCGCGCGAGCGCGGCGCGGGCGTCGTCTGGATCACCCATACATTGGACGCCGACCTGGAACGCGCCGACATGGTGGCGGTGCTGGATAAAAAGCGGTTGGCGCGTTACTGCGGCGCGGCGGAATACAAAGCCGCGCCGGAAATGCCCGCAAGCCCGCCCTGCCCTTTGGGCGGCGCGGACAGCACTGCCGGCAAGGAGGCCCCGTCATGCTGAGGGTAGCCCTTGCCGTGGCGCGCAAAGACCTGCGCCTTGTCCTGGGCCGGGGCACCGGCCTGTTGCAGGCCATGCTGCTGGGCCTGCTGCTTGTCTTCGTATTCAGCCTTTCCCTGGAACCCGGCCAGCGCATGACCGGCCAGGGCGCGGCGGCCATTTTCTGGATGGCTTCGGCCTTTTGCCAGGTGCTTATCTTCAGCACCCTGTACTCCCTTGAAGAAGACAACGGCCAGCGCCACGGGCTGCTGCTTGTGCCCGCGCCCGCGCAGGGTGTATGGCTGGGCAAGGCCGGGGCCGGGCTGGTCATGCTTTTTGCCGCGCAGGCCCTGTTTCTTCCGGCCACCGTGGTTTTTCTCGGCCAGGGCGTGTCGGTCCTGTGGCCTTACGGCGCGGGCATGCTGCTTCTGGCCGATTTCGGCATCGCCGCCCTGGGCTCGCTGCTTGGCGCGCTGTCCCAGGGCCGCTCGGCCCGCGAGTCGCTGCTCAGCATCGTCATCTTTCCCCTGCTGGTGCCCCTGTTTCTGGCGGGCATCCGCATCGGCGCGGGCGTATTCGACGGAGTATTCACCGAAGGCTTCCTTTCCTGGTTCGGCATGGCCGCCGCCTTCGACTGCATCTTCATCGCCGCCGCCCTGGCCCTGTTTCCCTTTATTTACACGGCGGAAGAGTGATTGATTCAGGAGGTTATATGCAAAACACAACAACGCGCCAATCCGGCAAGGCCGGCCCGCTATACAGCCTTGTTCCCTGGCTGGCCCTGGCCGGGGGAGCGGCCCTGGCCGTCTGCCAGTGGTTCATTTTCTCTTACGCCCCCCTGGAAAGCACCATGGGGCCGCCGCAAAAGATTTTTTACCTGCATCTGCCCCTGGCATGGTGGGGGCTGTTCAGCTTTTTCACGGTCTTTGTCGCCAGCATCGCCTACCTGAAAACCCGCGCGCCCAAATGGGACGCTCTGGCCGGAGCCGCCGCCGAGGTGGGCCTTTTGCTGGCGTCGCTGGCCCTTTTGTCCGGCATGCTCTGGGCCAAGCCCGCCTGGGGCGTGTGGTGGACCTGGGACGCCCGCCTGACCACCACCTTGGTCATGTGCTTTGTTTACGCGGGCTATCTGATCATCCGGGGCATGGACATGCCGCCGGGCAAACGCGCGCAGATCGCCGCCGTAGTGGGCGTTGCCGCTTTTCTTGACGTGCCGCTGGTTTTCGTCTCGGCCCGTCTGTGGAGCTATGTGCATCCCAAGTCCATTACCCTGGAACCGGAAATGAAACTGACCGTCGTCGTCTGCGTGGCGTCCTTCGGCCTGCTTTGGGCCGCCCTGCTGGCGCTGCGGCACCGTCTGGCCCGCGATGAACAGCTTTTGGACGCCCTGGCCCGGGACCGGCTGATGAAAGAAGAGTAAGACGCCTGTACGGCGGGACGTCCCGGCCCAGCGCGGCTTTGTCCGCCCCAACGAATCTTCAACCAAGGATCACGCCATATGGACAACTATATCTGGATTATGTACGCGGGCGCGGCGGCATGGGCGGGCATCGGCCTGTACCTGTGTTTTCTGGCGCGCAGACAGGCGGCGGTTTCGCGCCGCATCAGCCAGATGGCCGGACTGATGGAGCACGAAGAATGAGCGCTTTTCCCGAACTGTCCCGTAAAACCGTTATATTGGCCGTCCTGCTGGCCTGCGTCGCCATGTTCGCGGCCTCGTTCCGGCACATGCTGAACAGCGGCGCCCAGGAACAGCCCCGCCCCCAGGCGACCCGCGACGCCGGTGAAGGCTCCCTGGCGGAAGGCGCCGCCCCCCAGGCCGGTATGGGGTTTGGCGGCAAAGAGGCCGACAAACTTACCGAAATGATGGCCATGCTGCAGCAAAACCCCAACAACCCCGAGGTGCTGCGTGAAATCGGCCGCTTTTTCATGGACGCGGAAGAATGGCAAAGGGCGCAGGCCTTTCTGGAAAAGGCCCTGCTGGCCAAGCCTTCGGACACCCGGCCCATGTACCTGCTGGGCATCTGCCAGTTCCGCCAGGGCGACGCCATAGCCGCCGCCAAAACATTTGAGAACCTGATCCAGATTGCCCCGGATCCCTCGGCCATGTTCAATCTGGCGCTGCTGTACAAGCATCACCTGCCGGGAAACGAAGCCGCCGCCAAGGCTTTTTCCATGACCGACGACCAGATGCGCGAACGGGCCGCCCTGCTGCTGCGCAAGGTGGTCGATTCCCCCGATGCCGGAAGCGATCTGGCATCCTGGGCGCGCGAAGAATTGGCCACGGCCCCCTGAGCGGGCGCACGGCCTTTCCCCGCCGGCACCGGCCAGAGCATGACGGGTTTGCAAGCTGCATGCTCCGGAGGCGGGAACCTTCGTCCGCCGCCAGACGCGGGCGGCATTCATTGCCTGGAAACCATCCCATAATGTATTATGAGATGATTTCCGACGCCTGAACAGGCGTCTTACAACCAATATACTTCAGGTTTTATCGCCATGCAGCCTTCCCTTCCCCAAATAAACACCCGGTCGCCCCTGCGTCTGTACCTTCTGTCCCTGGGCTTTGTCCTGCTGGTGCTGACGCTGCTGCGTCTGGTCTTTCGTTTCGCGGTTATCGGAGACGTGCCGCTTGCCAATCATGACGCTCTGCACGCCTTTTACATAGGCTTTCGCTTTGACGCCCGCATTGCGGCCCTGATCACCCTGCCGCTGGGCGCCGTCTACTCCATCCCCCCGCTGGCGCGGCGTCTGCACCGCTGCAAAAAAGCCGTTACCGCCATCGCCGCCGGGGTGTTTTTTCTCCTCTTCACCATATATGCCGTGGACTTTGGCTTTTACGCCTACCTGGGCGTCCGGCTGAATTCCGTGCTGTTCGATCTGCTGATCGACACCAGGGTGGCCCTGGAAATGGTCTGGCAAAGCTATCCCGTCCCGGCCATAACGGCGGGAGTGCTTGCCGCCGCGGCCTTGTGCACGCTGGCGGCGCGCCGTCTGGCCGCGATTCCGGTCGAACCTTCGCCCCGGCGCGGCCTCCGCGTCCTGGGCTGGCTTGCCGGGTTCCTTATCTTCGCTTTGGCCATATACGGCCAGATAAGCACCAACTGGTTTCCCCTGCGCTGGAGCCACGCCTACTTCACCACAGACAGCCGCCTCATCGCCCTGGGCCTGAACCCGGTGCAGAACTTGTACGACACCTCTTTGGCGCACACCAAGGGTTCATACAACCTGAAACGCGCCCGCGCGGCCTATCCGCGCATGGCGGCCTTTCTTGGCGTGGACAAACCCGACCCGGAAACGATGACCTACCTGCGCAGCATTCCGGCAAAAGACCACCCGCATCCCAACATCGTCATCATCATCATGGAGTCGCTGGCCTTTCCCAAGACCTCGTTCGCGCCGGGGCGGGACGATCCCACCCCGCATCTTAAGGCGCTGGCGGCGGATTCCGTGCTGTTCACCAATTATTACGCCAACGCCCGCACCACGGCGCGGGCCGTGTTTTCGACCATTACCGGCATACCCGACGAAAACCAGGACGGCACGGGTTCGCGCAACCCCTACGTGGTCGACCAGCGCGTGGTGGGCAACGAGTTCGCGGGATACGACAAGTACTACATGATAGGCGGCAACACCAGTTGGGCCAACATCCGCGCCGTGCTCGCCCACAACATCGACGGCCTGGACATCATGGAGGAAGGGGCGTGGAAGGGCCCCAACGTGGACGTGTGGGGCATAAGCGACCTGGACCTGTTTACCGAGGCCAACGGCGTCTTCGCCGCCAGAAAAGGCGACAAGCCCTTTTTGGCTGTCATACAGACGGCAAGCTTCCACAAGCCCTATACCATTCC
Source organism: Desulfovibrio sp. (assembly GCA_031549405.1). Classification (GTDB taxonomy): domain Bacteria; phylum Desulfobacterota; class Desulfovibrionia; order Desulfovibrionales; family Desulfovibrionaceae; genus Frigididesulfovibrio. Next base: position 12,500 of record JAVBPV010000048.1, on the reverse strand, counting down.
GCCCACGCCGGGCTTCAGCCTCAAGCCCCTTTCAGAAGAAACAAAACATAATTACGGATTCATCGGCGAGGAGGAGTACAACTCCCTGCGCTACGCCGACTTTTCCGTAAATGCGTTCCTGAACATGGCCAAGGCCTCGCCGTACGGCGAAAACACGGTGTTCTTCATTTTCGGCGATCACGGGCTGAACGACAAAAGCCACAACATGCCGGCGGGCTACGACGCCTGCGACCTTGCCCCCTGGCACGTGCCCATGCTGATCCACGCGCCGGAAAAACTGGCGCGGCAACTGGGCCTGAAGCCCGGAACCGTGATAGACACGCCCTGCGGGCATGTGGACATTTTTCCCACCGCCGCCGGGCTTGCGGGCATCCCCTACCGTAACTGGACGCTGGGCCGGGATCTGTTCGACCCGCGCTTTGATGGCGATCGCGCCGTCTTTATCGGCGGCAAGGGTACCGAGCCCATGCATCTGGTCACCCGCGATTACTGCTACTATGACAACCGCCTGACAAAACGCTCGCTGCACGGTCTGCGCGATACCGACCCGGAAGACCGCAGCGCCGTCCTGCCCGATCTGTTCAACTCCATGCGCCAACGCGCCGGGGACATCGACGAGACGGTCAAGTACATGCTGTTCAACAACAAACGGCCCAAGTAACCCTGATCGGGAAAAATGCTTTTGAAAGAAAATGGGCCGCCCCGCAAAAGGCGGCCCATTTTTTTTGCTCCTCGGCAGGTGAAGGAGAACGTGCGGGGTTGCGCCCCGTCCCCCTATTCAAGCACGGTTTTCAGCTCCCACCCCGTCATGCCGCTGAGGGGCAGGTAACTGCCGTCATCCAGACCGATTTCCTGTTCGATCAGGGTGTTGAGCTTATTGCTCATGGCCTGCACGAGATCAGCGTTTTTCTTCAGGTTCAGGGCCAGATTGCGCATCTCGCCGGGATCGTTCCGCAGGTCGTAGATCTCAAGGTCGTTGTATTTGCAAAGATCCTCCATAGTCCTTGGCATATTGTGCTCCTTGAGCGAGAAATAGCGGGCGAACTTGTAGCGCCCGTCGTTGACGCAGCGGATGGCGGAACGTTTGCGGAAATCCGGCCGGATTTTTGCCATGGCCTGTTTCTGGCCTTCGGCATCCAGGTCTTTCCTCTGCTTGATGGACTGAATCGTCTTTAAGTACGCGGCATCGGCGTAGGCGATCATGCCGAAACAATAAAGGGCCGCCTCGCGTACGGCGTTTACGGCCGCGTGTTCCGGCGCGGCCAGCAGGGGGGAGAAATCCCTGCCCTGGCGGCTTTTAAGAATGGCCGTGCGCTTGTCCGGGGCAATACCCGTAAGACCCAGCAGGGTGGGAGCCACATCCAGGTGGCAGGTCAGGGCCTTGCAGCGCTTGCCGCCGGCGTAAGCCGGGTGCGCGATGATCATGGGAACCTGTTGCTGCTCGCGGTAGACGGACGAGCCCTTGCCGTGCATCTGGTGATAGCCCCCCAGTTCCCCGTGATCGGAGGTGAACACGACTATGGTTTTGTCCGTCAGTCCCAGCCGGTCCATTTCGTCCAAAATAGTGACCAGGTGACTGTCGCAGTCGCGGATGGCGTTGAAATAGAAGTTCTGCAGCACACGCCAGCGCCTGTCCTCGTCCGGAAACTGCCCAACCAGAGCGGTACGGGCCAACTGGTATTCCAAGTGCGCGGCCGGGCGGCCCGGTTCGTTAAAGGGCTGATGGCGGCTGGCCGGCAAGGGCACGTTGTTCCAGGTCGCGCGGTACATTTCGTTGTCCGGCGGCAGCGAGGGATTCATGCTCACTCCGCCGTTGTTAAGAGACCCTTTCCACTGCCGGGGCTTGCCCGGCTCGTCGGTGTCCACGAACATTACGTCGTGCGGGTTGATCAGATTGACGGCCAGAAACCAGGGGCTGCCCTCCCTGTTCAGTTCCTGCCCCTTGCCGCGCAGCCAGCTGACCGTCTGCGCGGTGGTGATGGAATCATATAGGTAGCCGCCCTGCGACCAGCCTATGACGTCGCCGATGCCGTGATAATCTTCGAATCCATATCCCTGCATGATCTTGTGAAATTTGGGCGAAGGCTGCATGCCGATATCCACCTTGCCGCCGGACAGGTTGGAATGGTCCAGTTCCTGGCTCAAGTGCCATTTGCCCTTGTACGCGGCGTAATACCCCGCTTCTCCCAGCAGCGTGCCCAGGGTGCCGAGAGCAGGATCAAGGTCGTTTGTCATCCAGGGCAGGCCGGTGTTATCGAACAGGGCGGTCTTCGGCATGTGCCAACCGGTGTAAAGCACCGAGCGGGATGATGTGCAGACGTTGGCGCAGTTTTCGTGGAACGTGAAGTTCACGCCATTTTTGAGCAGACGTTCGCGTCCGGGCACGGGAAAGGGATAGGTTTCGAAATACCGCTCCTGGTCCACAACGATAAACAAAATGTTGAAGCCCTGCGGCATGGACGCGGGCGGTTGTGGCTCTTCGACGGTGACAGCGGCCCGCGCGCTGGAGGATGGTGCCGGAAGCCCCCCCATGACCGAGGCGGCGACCAGGGCTGCGCCCTTCAGAAAGTCCCGCCGGGGCAAGGCGGGACTCGCGTCTTTTTGTTCGTGACCGGAATTTATAAGGTCCTGTTTGTCGTTTTCTTTCATGACGGTACTCCTCGTTTATCTGTGACGCATGCCCTTCTGATAGTACAAGAAGGGTCCGGGAACCACCCCAGCAGCCTTTCGCGGCCGGGCGATGGGGACCGCATGGCGCTGGTTACTCAATTTTGTACCCAACGGAGGCGAGTATGTCAAAAATACTCGATGGCGCTCAGCACATAAAAAAGGCCAAAATCCTTTATTTGCAAGGTGTTTTGGCCTTCAGTGTCCTTCTATGGACTGCGAGGCGGCGAGCACTGTCTTTATGATATAACAGCGAGTCTTTATTATTGGTAATAAAGTTTTAAAAAATTTCTCTTACTCAAAAATATACTCAAATAATCACCCGTCATACAATAGCTGAGTACGGACATGAGTTCGAGTAGTCGTTATTTAACATATAATCGCTTATGATAAAATATTAAAAATCAAATGTAATACTTGCCAATTTATGAGGGATACAGCTTCGAGCAAACCCCTCCGAAATACTCGAACATCCCATTCGCGTCACCCGAGTTGTAAAACGTCCTCAGCTTTTCGTTAAACTCTTCTGTCGTCTCTCTCAGAACGGTAACCGGGTAATAGCCCGCCGACAAAAGCACTCCGTTCATCATCAATGAGGCGGTTCGCTTGTTGCAATCAAAGAAAAACTGCGTCCGGGACATGAACAGGAAAGCGGCAATTGCCCGCTCTATGGGGTTTTCCAGATGCTCACGCAAAAAAGAAAATCCTTTTTCAGCAAGCGAGGGAAGCTCATCCGCAGCCGGTGGGACGTGCGATACCCCGTGGATATGCACCTGTTGGTTCCTCAGCACTCCCCATTCTAAGGCCTCTTCCTTGCCGACAATGGCATGAAGCTGCTTGGCAAAGTCCATATCAAGGCGATAGGTCGTATTTTTTACGGAATCAATCAGTTGGGTCGCCGCATCGCCAAAACGCTTCACCTGACTCAACTGGTCGAGGCTTATGCCCCCTACAGCTTGCCCTTGGAGAATGGTTTCCGTCTGTGGCAAGGTGGAGGGGTTATTTTCAAAAACCCCCAAAGAGTTCCAGACAATCCCGGCCATGTTCTTTTTGAACATGAAAAGGGCCAAATCCGGCCTGTTTTCATGCGGCAACGAAACGGTTGTTGGCTCCCAGGAAAAGCCGAGGTGTGACTCACAGAGCCGTTTATCCACTTTGGGTTCTCCCCCAACTGTTTTTACCGACAAAGAAGGAATATTTCTTACCATTCCACCAAAGGTCTGAAACGGACCAAGACTTCACGTGCAAAGTCCTGTCCGGCTTTTTCCTTTAAAGCCGCCATACGAGCCTTCCAGTCAAGGCTCCTCATCTGATCGCAAAGAACAACACCCGTGGTTTGACAGGCTGTAGGAAGCGCCAGTTCAAAGGGATAGCCTTTGCTCTGGTTGGTGATGGGTACGACGAGGCACAGGCCGGTACGGCCATTATAGGCTTTTGGCGAAAGCACAAGGGCAGGGCGATGCCCTGCCTGCTCATGCCCGGCTTGCGGGTCAAAATTCAGCCAGATGACATCACCGCAGTCGGGAACATATGCAGCGGCTACCATGCCTCTTTCCCCCGCGCCTGGCCCCAATCAACCTCATGGTGGATGTTCTCAGGCGTCACACCGGCAAGAAGCTCATCCAGGGTGAACTTTTTCGGCATGGAGGGGATGGTCACTCTGAAGCCGTCATTTTCAATGTGCAACTCAACCTCGACCCCGCGCTCAATGGCGAGCTCCGTTACCAGAGCTTGCGGCAGGCGGATGGCCAGAGAATTGCCCCACTGGGAAACTTTTGTCTGATTTTGCATGGCCCTATCCTCAGTATATCCACAGGATATACATTAAGACCAAAAAAGACAAGCCCTGCGGCCAAATACGGCCCGGAATGCCAGCCGGTTTTCCTTGCCATCAACGCGATACTGCATGCGCCAAAGCTTGTTACCCGCAGGAGAGAGTTCAAGATACAAGCCCCCGCCGTCGGCGTGTCGTTCGACCTTTCCGGTAGGCTTCAAATTCTTGATTTTTACTTCTGTCAGCTTGTTTGTCATGGTTGGGGGCATTTTTTCTTCCTTGGGGGCATTTTTGCCTCTAATGCCCCCAGAAATGCCTCCCAATATAGGTGGGATGTCAAGGGTCGAAGTGGAACTTTGCGGAACACTAATTGGCATAAAAGCCAAGTCCCGCGCGGCTTTTGGAACCGTGCGGGACTTTGTGAAAAAGGCTGTTGGGCGGCGTTCTACCGAGTTGTAATTATATTATAGTGTAATAACTGTATAAACGCTGAAGATGTTTCTTATGTTACCCCCAATGTTACCCCCACTTTCTTCCGGTGTCGTATCGACGGGGTAGACCTTCCGCCGGGGGCAGGCTCATCACTGAGCATGAGAAAACTGCTCGGCGGCCCACTGATTTAGTGACTTTCCGCTAGCCTCCGCCTTCATGGCAATCTCCGCATGAAGTTCAGGAGGAATACGGAGCATAACCTTGCCGGAATATGGGCGTTGTGGCGTAATGCCTTTCTCCTCGCAGTGCTCCAAATAATCGTCCACCGCGTCAATAAAGGCCGCTTCAAGCTCGGACACACTTTCACCATGAAAGCCCACAATGGCCCGAATCCCGGCAATATGCCCGACAAAGATTTTATCTTCGCCATCAAAATCTATTCTGGCCTGGTAGCCTTTATATTCCAGTGTCTTCATGGCTTTACTCCTATGCGGGTAAGAAACTCCCGCGCATCCGTGACGCGATACCGCAACGCTTCCTTTCCAGGGTGCGGACGATGGAAGTAGACAGACTCATTGCCGTAATCAAAGCGAATCCGTGAACCTCGGCCCTCACTCAGGGTGGCACCAACGGCCACAAGCAACGCTTCGATATCGGCAAATGCGATGTTCCCGGGAATAGGATTGGAGAATATCGCTTGGAGCGTCTTGCGGTGTCTGCCGTTCATGAATGTATGATAGCGTAAAATGATAGCAAGTCAAGCTCCAGCCGCCATAAGACCTGAGGCTGTTTTCTGGACGTGGTGTTGTGGAGAAAACAGGAACCGAACTGGACTTATACCAGATAGCCAGCCTACCCGTTGTGGGCACACCCACTGCCGGACGCTGGCCAGGGGGAAGCCCCTTGGAGCCCCTCAAAGAAAAGGCCCCGCCACCATGAAGTGGGCTAGTTTCGATTTGATCTGACAGGTAGCCCTTGAAAGAAAGGGGGATCTCCGTTTTGATGGAAGTGTCACGCCATGCTTAAGGTTTTTGACATACTTGTCTGTGAACTCGACGCGGCGCGTTTCCCGGTCTTTTTTAGAGGCATTTTTCCTTGTCATGGCCTTTATGCACGGCGAAACAGTACGGCAGGGGGCCGTCTTTTGTCTGCGCCATTTCCCGGTCACGCTCGGCCTGCTCAACCGGCGAGACATAGCCCGATGGACGCGGGTAGTACCCCTGCGTGGCGAGGATAGAGAAAACCCAGTTCAGCGGAGCGGCAACGGCATTGCCTTTGGCGTCTTTCATACACTGGCGGTCAAGCTCCCACTCGGCGAAGGTCAATCCCTGCATAATCAGCTCAACGGATTCGCAAACCTGCTCCCGGCGATGGATGATCTGCCGTATCTGTTTTGTGCTGAAACCCGCGCCCGCCAAGTTGGGCCAGTGAAAGGCGATATCCGCTTCGGACAGGGCTTCAAGTTTTTCTCTATGCGTAAAGATAGTAAGATTCTTTCTCTCTTTCTCTTCTAGAATAGAGAGGGGCGGAAGTGCATCAGGGCGGACGTCAAACCTCCATGAATCGTTGTGTATTTCTCAAGGGTATATCATGGGTTTTCAGACGAACCGGAAGCGGAAAACGCACTCGTGATGTGTGGGGAACTGTAGAGAACTGTAGGGAACTGGGTACAAGAGAAAACAAGACGAATTTTTATGATTTTACGCTTGACAGGCTTTGTAATTTCGGTGGCTATGACTGCAATATGCTGATTTCATTGACTGTAAAAAACACAAAAAAGCGGCATTTTGCCGTTAAGACAAAACGCCGCTTACTCTTTGATATTATTTGCTATTCGCTAATTTTCCAGCGTCCGCGTTATAAATGGGGATTCTGACCGCCATGAGTCTGGACATAGGCTTTCAGTACCGCGTTCATGCGGCTCTGATAGCCCGTACCGGAAGAACGAAACCACTCAAGCACCTCGGCGTCGATGCGCAGGGTAATCTGCTGCTTGGCCTCCTTGAGCAGGGCGGACGGAGGCAGGCGGCGGGCGGTTTCAAAGAAAAGATCATCCAACGGCAAATTGTCCGGGTCACTTTCAGCCGCGCTGGTGATGGCCTCGTCCGGCATATTGTGCAGACGCTCCCAGTCCGCTTGCGAGGCTGCGGCCTGAGCGTCACGCAGGGTCATGCGCGTAGGTGATTCCTTATGCGGTGTGCGTTTCATAAAACCTCCTTTCTCTGGAGTTGGCGCGGCGGGCGGAGATGATGCGGAACGCTCCATCCCGAAGGGTGAAGGCCACGACAAAGATAAGGCCGTTCATCTCTCCGAAGGCAAGGCAGCGCTGTTCCCCGTAATCCCTCCGGGCATCTTCCAGAATAAGTGGGGCATCGGCCAGAACCAGCGCGGCATCCACGAAATCGACGCCGTGTTTTTCCAAGTTGCTCTGGCGCTTGGCTTCATCCCACTCAAATTCCATGTTCATTATGTAACTCCATTTTGTAGCTACGTCAAGATGAAGGGCAACACAACTCAATCGGCTTTTTTGGCTTCGCGCAGTTCGTCCAGATAATCCGCATAGTCCTGAACCATGGCCCGGCGTTCATCAATGTAGGAACGCGTGGTGAGGATATTGTATGCGGCCCTGATTTTATCCCGCTGGGCGTGAGCGAGTTGAAACTCTATCCAGTCATGCTTAAAGCGCTGAAAGCGCGGATTCTGGTTCAAAGTGGTGGACGCCATGCCCCGGAACCCGTGAGTGCAAAAGCTGTTGCCTTCCTCCTTGGTGGAAGCGTAGCCGATGCGCCGGATGGCCTGGAGCAGGGAGCCGGTGGATATGGGCGCGTTATGCTTGCGCGGAGAAGGGAATACATATTGGTTCGCGCCGGAAAAGGGCCGGATTTCCACGAGCAGTTCAACGGCCTGCCGGGGAAGCGGCACAATATGGTCGCGCGTCATTTTCATGCGGGCGGCAGGGATGCACCATTCGGCGGCGTTGATGTCTATTTCCGCCCATTCCGCCTCACAGATTTCGATGGGCTGCAGCATCACATAAGGAGCCAGGCGCAGGGCGACGCTTGTTTGCAGCGTCCAACGCCTCTTGTATTCCTCCAGGGCCAGCAGCAACGCGCCGATTTCATTGTCCGACATTTCTTTATACAGATGCCGCTTTGTGGTCGGCTTGGGCATTTCCTTACGGTACCGGGTCAGCCGGTTGATGATGATGGGGTTTTCCACATACCCCATGAGATCGGCGTACTCGAAGACGTTTATGACGATGGAGCAAATGCGTTGTGCCGTTTCTCGCGCTCCGCGTTCAATGACCACGGCCAGGGCGTTGTCGACGTGCTCCATTGTGACCGCGTTGATTTCAACGTCACCGAAAGCCGGAAAAATATTGCCGATCAGCCGTTCTTTTTGGCGCTTGGCGTGGGCATCGTCCGATTCAGGCGTTTTCTTGGCGAGCCATGCATTGGCCACGCCTTCAAAGGTGCGGACGGTCTGCGCCTGGGGGCGTTTTTCCTTGGCGTTGTCTTTGGCAAGATTGACGCCGGTTTTTGCCTTGCCCTTCAAATCTTCCGCAGCGGCATGGGCTTTTGCCAGACTCATTTCGGGATATGAGCCGATGCGGGCTTTCTGGCGTTTGCCTGCGGCATCCGTATAGCGCAGAACCCATTTTTTCAGCGTCTTGCAGGACTGATTGACGGAAACCCACATTTCCAAACCCGCTCCGCAACGGATGACCTGGATTTCGCCTTTCACGCCTTTAGCGTTCCTGATGGTAAGTTCCAAAGACTGCGATTTTGTTGCCATTTTCGAACCCCCGCAAGATGGTACCTTAAGTGGTACCTTCTTCCAGTATATGGCACCTTTTTCGGGAAAAAGGTACCAAAAGTTTGCGGACTTCTTCGAATCTGGCGAGACAACGCCGGAAAGAGAAATCCCAAAAGTCCGCTAATAGCTTGACTTTCGGGATTCTACCGGACTTGTCCGGATAGGCTGATGGTGGAGGCGGCGGGAATGGGATTACGCCAATAATATAGCATAATAATTTATTTTATTTTCATTTATGTGTGTTTTTGCCCCCAATTTTGCCCCCGTGTATTATTGAGAATGTGGGACTAGAACGGGCGTCCTGATTTGGACGCTTGTTTTGTTCCCAACCTACCAACACTTTTCGAAATTACCCATGCACAGGTGAAATCATTGTCCTTGCCGTGCAATGATATTACGACAATGGCTATTTTGTGGGTCAATTTCAATGCCTTTTCGGGCGACTGAAATTGCTTTATCCATATTTCCAGAATTCATGTATAACCACGCTATTCTTGAGTAATCATTCGCATCCCATTGAGCAGTCAGAGTTTCCATGTACTCTGCAAGAGAGCTTAATATTCTTCTCTTATCAATTGTATCAATGAGTTCTCTATTTTCAGATATGTATCGATTAATATCATTTGCAGATGCGCTTATGTCAGAATAACTTGAACACGATTTTGCATATTGTGTCTTTGCGTGAACATACTTTGTGCCATCCCCATCCTCGCTGTATACAAATGCCATCAATTCCCAAGCTGTGCATTTATCTTCACGGGTAATATTTTCATTTGCTAAAAACATTTCAGTGTAATTACGCGATATGTCTCTATATTCGTTTCTAAGCTTATATGCTGCATGCAATAAAACAGGTGGAAATTTTTTACCAATATATTCTATTACATTTTGTTTTTCAATTAGTGGAATCGTATTATTAGATATTATTCCATTTGTTATAAGTATTAATCGCTCAAGAGTCTGTTGAACAGTTTCAGTATTTTGTCGCGCTCCTAGCATGTGAAGAAGTTTTACATCATCATCAACAATATATTGATAAGGTGATGATTTTATCTTTTTTTCTCCATAAATTCTTGAAGCAAGAGGGACTCTTAGTATAAGCGAATCATTTTCCAATTCTTTATACTCGATCAGTGAAAAATTTATTAGTTCATCTATTGCACTATCGACGTCCATTTGAGTGCTCTCACTTCGCATCAATATTGCTTTTAGTGCTACCTCTGGAACGTCGGAATTCCATTCGCATAGGGTTAGATATACTCGTTGTGCAGCTGCGCTAAGCTGTAAAAAGGTTCTATCAAATAATGCAACCAGGATATCATCGCGGTCAGCAATAACTCGTTTAACATTTAAGCTATTTTTATCTCTGGCTATTTGGCCAAGATATATTTTAATTATATATGGATGCCCATCGGACAGTTGAACAATGTTTTGTCTTGCTTCATCTGTTAATAGATTTGATATATTGAGTTTATCTGCATGAGTTTGTATAAGTTCATAGGCTTCACTATCAATCATTCCAGAAATTTCAACAGGATAATCTCCCTTAAATTTTCTGTGGCGAGTTGTTATAACGACTTTATTTGGAAGTTCTATATTTGTATTAAGCCATGAATAGATGTCTTCAGGAGTTGTTAGGGTTTCAAAATTGTCAATAATATACATTTTACCTTTATTTTCGTACTTTTCGCCAAGCTGCTCTGTGAAATATGCTATTTTTTGTTCTGGCGTATTTAGATTTTGGTCTGGTTGCATAAGATGAATGTATTGCTCGCTAATATCCTTTTTAGTTAATACAGCAACCTGTACAGATTTTGGCCCACTTTCTTTTAGATCTATGTCTCTTGCGCTAAACCAAATGATTATATCAAAAGGTAAATCAATATTGTCTGCAAGTTTATGAAGTATTGATAAAAGAATTGTTGTTTTTCCAATTCCACCTCTCCCAGAGAGGGTTATTACTGGGTTTCTTTTATCTAAAATTATGTGAGAAATTTCCTCCTCAAGTGCGCTCCTTTTTATGTACCCATCCATTAATTTTGGCATATTAGAAAATATATTTCCCTGTACATCAAACCCATCAAGGCCATATGTTTCACTCTTGGGAAGTTGCTCTGGAGGTGTAGAATATTTTTCATAGCTCTCGATTTTTGTTGCCCCTGTTAAATAGGAGAGCACCTCAAATCCACTTGTTGCTTGCCCGTTTGGTATGAAGAAATCACGAAAATCAGGATCAGTGTATATAAGTTCAAGCTCTCTCGGGCTGTTGCAAAAAACATATGCACCATTTGGATATTTTTGTGGACCACCTTTTGCTTTTAAAAAGTTGAATGAGTCTACGCTAGTAGATATTTTCGATATGCGATAACTCCCATTGAGATTCTTATGAAGATACGCTGATTCTATTTTAAGTATGCTTAAATTGCTTGCAATTAAGTCTAATGAGTCTCTCAATTTTGTACATGAACTTGAAAGGACGCCAGGAAGGTGAGCCCCATGCCCCTTTGTTTTATTTCTAAGATGTGCAAAATCTTTATACCAGTCAAGCAAGGAAGCTTTCGGTGGAATTTGTGAGTTCAGTGCAAATATATTTTTAACTTCTTGAAGTAACACATATGAGTCATATTGCCATGTATTTTTTTTATATTTATAAGTTATATCATTTAGCAATGGTTTCACTTCATCAATAATATCAATATATTTTTTCCCTGAAAGAATGCTTTCTAGTATTAAAGACCAATCCCCAATGCCGGATGATCTAACGAGTTTGTGATAAATCCCATATCTATTTCTTTCTTTGCCATTTGTTATTGTTGCGGATATATAAAGTAACGTTAATTTAGTTAGCAGTTCGCCATAAAGCATCAGCGCATCAAAATATGCGTTGTCAGAATCTTCTTTTGCTGCATCAATACGGTCAATCATTTTTCTGATGAAAATATTTGGCATACTTTTCCTCGCTAAACATGCAACGTACTTAGTGGGGCTAGTGTCTAGTTGCAAAAATTTATATAAAAAAATATACTCCACGAATCCAAGGAGTATGTATGGCTCGACCGGCACGAAAGATTGATTGCACGCCAGAACAGAGGGGCGAACTTGAGGCGATTCTGAAAAGCCGAAAGCAAAAAGCAGGGTTACACAGCCGGGAAACTGTCGGCTTCAGTCTGGCCGAACGTATGGACACCGGCCTTGTGTTGGACGCATTGACGAAGGCGGTGCGCTTGCATCGCCCGTCCATGGGGCTGATTCTGCACTCGGATCGCGGCAGCCAGTATTGCAGCGCTGCCTACCAGGAAAAACTCCGTACATACGGCCTGACCTGCTCCATGAGCAGAAAAGGCGATTGCTATGACAACGCGCCCATGGAGAGCTTCTGGGGCTTGTTGAAAAATGAATTGGTACATCGCAAAAACTACAGCTCACAGGCTGAAGCCATTATAGATGTAACAGAGTATATTGAAGTATTTTACAATCGGCAAAGGCGTCAGGCGGTACTTGGCTATCTCTCACCAGCCGCGTTCGCCAAAAACTGCCTGCCGGGACAAAAATTACCAACTGCCGCTTAACATGGCGTCCGAATTTGACGACCTACCTCACTGTCAAAATCGATAAAAGCTAAGCCCCATAAGGCTTTTAGGTCCTTATGGGGCTTTACTGAATCTAAATATGGTCGTGCGCCTATATAATCACTATGGCAACATGATGTATTTATTGCATAAAATTATGTGCATTTTTTGTAATACCGTCAAAAATACCGTCATTTTTTGCCGGTGTCCTATAGGCGGGGGGTCACTCTCTTTTCTCATGC
>JAVBPV010000062.1:0-25776 GCA_031549405.1 Desulfovibrio sp. | reverse complement strand
GCGCTACACCTTTGATTTGCAAATATTAAACGACCAGCTTCTGGCCATGGTCACTTCCGTGGGTTCCAACCCGCAACTCAAGGCCCTTTCCGAAGGCCGCGCGGCCGGGCACGCCTTTCTGAACCAGGGGAGCGACCTGATCATCGGGCCGGGCATGTACAGCATCCTCGCGTCCACCCAGAATCAAACGCAAGGCAGCCTCGTGCCCTTTGCCGTGGGCCAGGGCGGCTCCAGCCGTTACGATACCGGCTCACACGTGAATGTGGACGGATTTTCCATGATGACGGGCCTGGCCTGGCGGCAACCCCTGAACGACAAGGGCTCCAACATCCTGGCCGGAGCCTTTTTTGAAGCGGGCTGGGGCGGATACGATTCGCACAACTCCTTCAGCAACTATGCCTCGATCAAGGGCGACGGCGACATCTCCTACTACGGCGGCGGCATCCTGGCCCGCTACGGCGCGGCCTGCGGCGGCTATTTTGACGCCTCCTTCCGGGCCGGGCAGGTCAAGACGGATTTCTCCTCCTCCGATTTACGCGACGGCAGCGGCAACAAGGCGGATTACGACTCTTCCGCCGCCTACTACGGCGCGCACGCTGGCCTGGGCTATGTGTGGAGCATAACGGAGAAAGCCTCCCTCGATCTTTCCACCCGCTACATCTGGACCCACCAGAACAGCGACACTGTGAAGGTGGCGGGCGACCCGGTGAAGTTTGATTCCGCCGATTCGCAGCGCTGGCGCACGGGCGCGCGCTTTGCTTACGCCATCAATGAATACGTCGCCCCGTACGCGGGCGCGTACTACGACCACGAGTTCGACGGCAAGGCGCGGGCTTCCACCAACGGCTACAGCATCGACGCCCCGGACCTCACGGGCGGCACGGGTGTGGGCGAGTTGGGCCTGACCGTGAAGCCGTTCGCATCCGGAGCGGCGCAGGGCCTGTCCTTTGACCTCGGCGTGCAGGGCTATACCGGCGTGCGCGAGGGGGTTTCCGGGAGTTTGCAGTTGAAGTTTGAGTTTTAGCCTTACATGAGTGTACGCGAAGCCCCTTCCCCCAAGCTGGCGGGAAGGGGCTTCGCTATGGCGATAGCAACCGCTATCTGCCCAACCCCGGCCCTCTGCTTCTCTGCCGTGCCCGCTCGTGTTCCCGCAATTGCTCTGGTATGTCCCCCAATTCCTATGCCCAAAAATTAGGAGCTTTGAAAAACTTGTCTCCGAAGGCGCGTCGCCGGCGGCTGAAGCCACGGAATACGGCTGGCGCTGGATCGACAGTCCATCATGACAGTGCATCACCCCATGAGGGGCTGAAGGCGTCCGCAAACCGCCTTGAATCATGGTTATTCCGGGGAGCGACCATGATTTGTTTATTCAGCGGCAGCGCCCTCGCCATTGACGATGTGTAATATTTAATATATACACCGTACATAAGGAGAATTGCCGTGGCGACGATAAACTTTCGAGTCAATGACGAGTTGAAGGACCAGTTTGAAAAAGCCGTCGAATTTTCCGATATGACCGGCTCTCAAGTCCTGCGCGATTTTATGCGGAACTATGTGGAATCGTCCAGGGAGAAAAGGGAATACGAGGCGTGGCTGGTTGCAAATGTTCAGAGAGGGCTGGCGCAGGTTGTCACCGGGCATACCATTCCCCATGAAGAAGTGAAGGCCAGAGCGGCGGCCCGCCGTGAACGGATGATGAACAGGCAATGATATGTCTCGAATGGACCGAACTTGCGGAAAAACAGAAAAATCACATTGTTGATTATATGGCCCTGGACAATATCCCCGCAGCGGCCGCAATGGATATTCTCATTGAAAACTCCGCCGAATCCCTTATCCCACAGCCAGAAAGGGGACGGCCGGGGAGAGTCCCCGGAACCAGGGGGCTTGTCTTTCATGAGCACTGCATGCTCATCTACAAGTTTTCGTTTGAATCGGGAGTGGTGAGCATTTTGAACGTGTTGTACAGCTCTCGCCAATGGCCGCAAAATAGCGGAGTGGAACCCTGATGCTCCGGCACTTCCCGCATAGCCCATGGAAAAAGGCACATGAGGGTTATGCTCTCATGTAAATTCCGGGGACAGTATACTCAATTATTGATTGCGCCATCCGGCTTCCGCTAACCCGGCGGAATTCGGGGACACGATCCGAAATGGGAAAACCATTTCGGTGAGATTATGAAATCCCAAAAAAGCAAAGTCCCGCAAGGCTTTTTGGCTCTTGCGGGACTTTGTGGAATTATCGAGTGGTGCCGGGGGACAGGATTGAACTGCCCACACGTGGATTTTCAGTCCACTGCTCTACCAACTGAGCTACCCCGGCGAGTGCGAGAGGAAGATGTATCGAAAGTGCCGGTACATTGCAAGCGTTTTTTCGCAAAATGCGGTAAACGGTTTACCGTAGCGCCCCGCCCGCGATTTTTCGCAAAGAAACCGCCGGAAAGAACCACGTCGCGTGGATCTTTCCGGCGGCATGGGCCGCGGGGGCCGGGGGGAAAGCCGGTCCAATCCTTTAATGCCTCAGTTCCCGTGGATAGCCCGGCTTGCATGGGGAATGCCCGGCCGGATGCCGCGCCGCCGGCGAAGCCTATGCCGCCTTGGCCACCTGGCCGGCCCAGTCTTCGATGGCTTCCTTTTCCGTGTTGGGGTCGCTGTCGATCTTCAGGCTGTCGGCGACCAGCACCGCGCCCAGTTCGCCAAGACGCCTTTCAATGGCGTCCACCGCGCCGCAGAACCAGGTGTAGCTGCTGTCGCCGCAGCCGAAGACGGCGGCCTTTTTGCCGCTGACTCCGATGTTGTCAAAGGCCTCGAACAGGGAAGCAAAGTCGTCCTGCAGTTCTATTTCCTCGTCGCCCCAGGTGGAGGAGCCGAACAGCACCATGTCGTAATCCTTGCACAGGCCGTCGGGTTCCGCGTTAGCGGCGTCCAGCAGAGTGGTGGAAATGCCCGCGGATTCAAGCACCCGCTGGGCCACCCCGGCCACGTAAGCGGTGTTGCCTGTGGTGGAGCCGTAGACGATTAATGCGGAAGCCATGACGAACCTCCCGGTGGATAAATTGTTTATATATTAGATAACGAATTTCATTTTCAAGTCAAGGGGGTTTTTGTAGCTTCCGGAAATTTTTTGTATGCTCCCGCGTAACCTTTCAGGGGCTGGTTCTCGGCAGCCGCCGCCCGGGCGTGCCGTTTTTTCGGCCGCGCGGCCCGCCCCTTGCACCCCTTATCTTTCAGCGCAGGCGTCCCATGCCCGAACTGCCCGAAGTGGAAACCATTGTCCGTACCCTGCGCCCGCAGGTGGAAAGCCGCCGCATCTCACGCGTTCTTACTCCGTTGCCCCGCGTGCTGCAGGCGGGCGCAGAGCTTTTGCCCGCCCTTGAAGGGGGCGTCATCCGCGCCGTGCGGCGCAGGGCCAAGCTGCTTTTGCTGGAGGTGGAGGCGCGCGAGCCGCTGCTGATGGCCTTTCACCTGAAGATGACCGGCCGTTTTTTCGTGTACCCGGAAGGCACGGAACCCCTGAAGCATACCCGGCTTATCGTTGATCTGGAAGGCGTTTCGGCGGAAGAGGGCGCCTCTTTGTCCCGCTTATTTTTCGACGACGTGCGCACGTTCGGCTATTGCCGGGTGATGCGCCCGGCGGATCTGGCGGCCTGGGGTTTTTACGCGGCCCTTGGCCCGGAGCCGCTGGAAACCCCGGCAAAAGAACTCGCCGCGCGTTTCGCGGCCCGAAGCGGGGCCATCAAGGCAGTGCTGCTGGACCAGGGAGTGGTGGCCGGGGTGGGCAACATCTACGCGGACGAATCCCTGTTCCGGGCGGGCGTAGCCCCGTCCGCGCGGGCGTCGGGCCTTGCTCCGGAGCGGCTGCTGGCTCTTGCCTCGGCGCTTCAGGCCGTGCTGCGGCAATCCATCGACGAATGCGGCAGCTCCATCCGCGACTACCGCGACGCCCGGGGCAACGCCGGGGCCTTTCAGAACAGCTTTGCCGTGTACGGCAAAAAAGGCCGGAACTGCTCCGTGTGCGGCACGGCCCTTGTAAGTTCGCGCGTGGCCGGGCGCGGCACCACCCACTGCCCCCGCTGTCAGCGGGGGTAGGACGGGGAAAGGGAGGGGCATGCGCGGACAGGGCCGCGGTTTGCGGGGAAAGGGAAGGGATTCGCGCGGGCAGGGAGGGGAGAGTACCTCCTTGACGCGAAACCTCCTTGACACGGAAAGAAAAAGCCGCTAAGAATCACGAAAATAGTTTTTTTCGTGATAGTAATTTTTCTCCGTACGGCGCGCCGTGGCCATAGGGAAACAGTTCCGAGGGCCGCGCGCCGGATCGACGCCGCCAATCCGGCGCTGCCGCCGGGCGGCGTTGCCAACCGTCTTGCCGGGAGGCCGCCATGTATTTTCCCGTTGCCGGAATAGAAGTTTCGCCCCTGGTGCCGCCGCTGGTCGCTTTTGGCGTGTCGTTTTTCGCCTCCATGGGGGGCATTTCCGGGGCCTTTCTGCTGCTGCCCTTTCAGATGTCCGTTTTGGGATACACGCATCCCTCGGTCAGCTCCACCAACCAGTTTTACAACGTGGTGGCCATTCCCAGCGGGGTTTACCGCTATATCAAAGAAAAACGCATGGTCTGGCCGCTGACCTTCGCCGTGGCGGTGGGCACCCTGCCGGGGGTGTTCATAGGGGCTTTCGCCCGCGTGACCTGGCTGCCCGATCCCCGTCTGTTCAAGCTGTTCGCGGCCGCCGTGCTCATGTACATCGGCGGCAGGCTTATCCGTGACCTGCTTAAAAAGAAGCCCATACCCAAGGTCATCGCGCCGCCTTCCAACGGACCCGCCGCCCAAAGCGCCGCTCCGCAGGCTTCCGCGCCCGCCCAAAGCGCGGCGGTACAGACCCCGGCCCGAGCAAAGCGGGCCACAGGACCCGAAACCCTGGCCGAAGCGGCCCGCAGGGCCATATTCGAGCCCCGGCCCGCCGGAGGCGCCGTGGCCCTTGTTCCGGCGGCGGCTTCCGTATCCCAGAGCGCGGCGGCCCGGCCCGGCTTTGTGGTGGAAGTCAAGGAATTCAATGCGCGCCGCATTTCCTACACCTTTCAGGGCGAGACGCACACCTGCCCGACCATGGGCATTTTCATCCTCAGCTTTATCGTGGGCATTGTGGGCGGCACCTACGGCATAGGCGGCGGGGCCATCATCGCGCCCTTCTTCGTTTCCTGGTTCGGGCTGCCCGTGCATACCATCAGCGGGGCCGCCCTGATGGGAACTTTTCTGACCTCTGTGGCGGGCGTCATCTTTTACATGATTATCGCGCCGTTTTATCCCACCATGTCCGTGGCTCCGGACTGGATGCTGGGCCTTTTGTTCGGCATAGGCGGATTTGCGGGCATGTACTGCGGCGCGCGCTGCCAGAAGTTTGTCCCGGCGACGGCCATCAAGTGGATGCTGGGCGTGGTCATTGTGGCGACGGCCCTGAAGTACGTGCTGGAGTTTTTCCGGTAAGGACCGCGCCCTGCGGGGTTTGCCGTCAATCTGAGACCGCGCCTTCCGGGGCGCGGTCTTTCCGTCTGCGATAGGTAAAGGGGCAGAGGAGTCAACGATGGCATGGCCGTGAATTTTGCGGAGGCAAGGTGCGGAGTAGCGGCGTATTTTGGCGTCAGGCGAGAAAGGCCCCGGTTTTGCGATGGGGGACGGACTCTTTGGTCCTTCCCCCGGGGCAAAACCGGGGCCTGACGAAGCATCACGCCAAAATACGCCGCTACTCCTTGCGCATGTTGGCGACAACATCCTGAAGATTTTTGGCAATGGCCTGCAGATCCTGCACCGCCCTGGCGGAGTTTCCGGCGCTTTCGGCCACCTCGACGGAGATGGAGTTGATGCCTTCGGAACTGCGGTTGATTTCCGCCAGGGTGCTGGACTGCTGTTCGCCCGCCGTGGCTATGGCGCGCACTTCTTCGGCCGTGTTGTCCACCATTTCGGCGATGCGTTCAAGGGCTTCGCCCGCCTTGTGGGCGACGCCGGCGGAATTGCCGATAAAGGCGGCGGCGCGGTCCATGGCCTCGATATTGCTGGTGGTGCCCTGCTGGATAGAGGAAATGGCCCGGCTTACGTCCTTGGTGGCTTCCACGGTTTTTTCGGCCAGTTTGCGCACCTCGTCGGCCACCACGGCGAAACCGCGCCCCGCGTCGCCGGCGCGCGCGGCCTCGATGGCGGCGTTCAAAGCCAGCAGGTTGGTCTGGTCGGCTATGTCGTTGATGACGCCCATAATCCGGCCTATGTCCCCGGCCTGCACGCCCAGGGCGTTAAGGCCCCGGCTCATGCTGCGGCTGGTTTCCTCTATTTCCCGCATGGATTTGACCACGTCCAGCACCAGGGCCTTGCCGGCCCCCGCCTCGGAACGGGCCTGGTCGGCCAGCATGGCGGTGCGCGAGGCGCTGCGGGCCACTTCCGCCCCGGCGGTGTTCATCTGCTCAATGGCGGCGGCGGTTCCGGCCACGCGCTCGCGCTGCACGGCGCTGCGCTCGCCGGTCTGGGCGGCCTCCGCGGCCAGGCGGTCGGCGGCCCCGCCAAGCTGGTCGATGACGGAGCCGATGCGCCCGGCGGCCTGGTGCAGGCCCTCGCGGCGGGCGTTGTCGGCCCGCGTTCTGGCTTCCTCGGCCTCGGCGAGGGAAGAGCGGGAGAGTTGCAGGGCGTTTTCCGCCTCGCGCATTTTTTGCTCGGCGGTGCCGATAAGCTCGCCCAGCTTGCCTACCATCTGCTTCAGGCTGCGGTGCAGCACGCCCAGTTCGGCCTTGAACAGGCGGCCGTCGTCGGGGATGGCCGCAAGGTTGCCTTCGGCCACGCGGTTGGCGGATTCGGCCAGAACCGCCACGGGGTTCGCGATGGAGCGGGCCAGCAAAAAGGCGGGGATCAGCATTATTACGATGATGACCGCGCCCACCAGCAGGATGGACATGGTCACCTTCATGGCGTCGGCAAAAACCTCGGCTTTGTCCTGGAACATGATGATGGCCCAGCCGTTGTTCGTGGTCTTGACCGAGGCCAGGAGTTCCGTGCCGCCGAAGGCCACTTCCCTGTACCCTTCCTTGATCTGGCGCAGTTCGCCAAGGGCCGCCGCCGCGTCCTTGGGCAGATCGGAGGTCATCTTGCCCAGCCAGTACCTGTCGGCCGGGGCCTTGGGATCGGCGTGCCTGGGGTCGCTGATGATCTGGCCAAGCGAGTCCAGAAGAATGACATAGCCGGTTTTGCCCACGGAAACGTTGCCGGTTTCTTTGGTCAGGGTGCTCAGGCTGATGTCCAGACCAACCACGCCGGCCACAGAACCCGCCGCGCCGGGCACGGGGGCGGCCACGGTGCAGACGGCCTCGCCCGAGTCCGAGATATACGCTTCGGTGACGATGGGCTTTCCGGCCCTGACGGCGTCGATATACCAGGGGCGTTTAGCCGGATTGTAGCCGGGGCTCAGGGCGTCGTCGGGGGCCTGGGTGAAGCCGCCTTTTCCGTTGCCGACATACGCCAGGGCGAAAGCGTCATAGGCCTTGCACAGCCGTTGCAGTTCAAGGAACAATTCCCGCTCCGCCCCGGGCAGATCTTCGCCCCTGGGCGTATATTTTTCCGTCCTGTCCGCGTAAGAGGTCAGGCTGTCCAGATTGGAACGGACAACGGGAAGATCGCGAAGGTATTCGGCATTGGACAGGGCGTTTGCAAAAAAGCTTTCGACAAAAGCATCCATGCGGTCAAGCTGGGCCTTGCTGCCCGCCTGGTAGTTTTTCACGAAAGCTTTGTTCATTTCAAGGGAAACCATCACGGTGACGCCGGATATGGACAGGACAACAGCGGCAATGATGGAAACGAGAATCTTGGCCTTAATGCTCATGGGTGATCCCGCCTTGCTGATGGGAGCAGCATCCGGACGCTTTCGGCATAAAGTCAGCCGGAAATCTTTTGCAAGACGCGGATGCCGTTTATGGATTCCATACAGCTTTTTGTGGAAAAAACAATGCCATGATTGTGCAGGGTTGAGAAAAATTTTATCGAAACCTATTTATTATGATGCAATTCACCTCCAACAGGAGTATACTGCGCCAACATTACCGCCAGTCCGGGCATGGTCCCGGGCGCGCCCGGGAGCCATTGGCTGTTTTGAGCCGCTCTTGCGCCGCGCCCGGCCTTTCGCCTGTTCTGACGCCATAACAACCCCTCTTTCAAGGAGAAGAATATGGCCAGCAAAATGAAGACGATGGACGGCAACTCGGCCGCCGCTTACATCGCCTATGCCCTCAGCGACAACGCTGCGATCTATCCGATCACCCCATCCTCCAACATGGGGGAAGAGGCGGAGGAATGGGCCTCCCAAGGCAGAAAGAATATTTTTGACCAGATCGTGCAGGTGCGCCAGCTGCAGTCCGAAGCGGGCGCCGCGGGCGCCGTGCACGGCTCCCTGGCGGCCGGGGCTTTGACCTCGACCTTCACGGCCTCTCAGGGCCTGCTTCTGATGATTCCCAACATGTATAAAATCTCCGGCGAACTTTTGCCCGGCGTGTTCCACGTTTCCGCCCGCGCCATCGCCGCCCACGCCCTGTCCATTTTCGGCGATCATCAGGACGTCATGGCCGCGCGCCAGACCGGTTTCGCCTTTTTGGCCTCCTCTTCCGTGCAGGAAGCCATGGACATGGCCCTGGTGGCCCACCTGGCCGCCATTGAGGGCAGCGTGCCCTTCTGTCATTTCTTCGACGGCTTCCGCACCTCGCACGAGGTGCAGAAGATTGAAGTCATCGACTACGAAGACATCAAAAGCGTGGTGAACTGGGAAAAAATCGAAGAATTCCGCGCCAGCGCCATGCATCCGGAACACCCGGACCTGCGCGGCACCGCCCAGAACCCGGACATCTACTTCCAGAACCGCGAGGCCGCCAACGCCTACTACGAGGCCCTGCCCGGCATCGTGGTGCAGCAGATGAAGAAAGTGGCCGCGCTTACGGGCCGCAGATACAAGCCCTTTGATTACGTGGGCCACCCGGAAGCCGACCGCGTAGTTGTGGCCATGGGCAGCGCCTGCGAAACCCTGGAAGAAGTCGTCAGCTACCTGAACGCCAAGGGCCAGAAAGTGGGCCTGGTGAAGGTGCGCCTGTTCCGCCCCTTCTCCGCCGAACATCTGATGCGCGTCATTCCGGCCACGGCGGAAACCATCACGGTTCTTGACCGCACCAAGGAACCCGGCAGCCTGGGCGAGCCCCTGTACGCCGATGTGTGCACCGCCTTTTTCGAACAGGGCCAGGCGCCCACCATCGTGGGCGGCCGTTACGGGCTGGGTTCCAAAGAGTTCACCCCGGTCATGGCCAAGGCCGTGTATGACAACATGCTGGCCAATACGCCCAAAAACCACTTCACCGTGGGTATTGAAGACGACGTGACCTTTACCTCTCTGGACCTGGAAGACCTTATCGACACCGTGCCCGCCGGTACCGTCGAATGCAAATTCTACGGTCTGGGGGCCGACGGCACCGTGGGCGCCAACAAGCAGGCCATCAAGATCATCGGTGACAACACCGACCTGTACGCCCAGGGCTACTTTGCCTACGACTCCAAAAAGTCCGGCGGCTTCACCGTGTCGCACCTGCGTTTCGGCAAGTCGCCCATCACCTCCACCTACCTGATCACCCACGCCGATTACGTGGCCTGCCACAAGTCGGCCTATGTGAACCAGTATGACATGCTGGCCGGCATCAAGGAGGGCGGGGTTTTTGTGCTGAACTCGCACTGGACCCTGAAGGACATGGAAAAGGAACTGCCCGCTTCCATGCGCCGCCGGATCGCCCGCAAGAAGCTGAAGTTCTACAACGTGGACGCCGTGAAGCTGGCCACGGAAGTGGGCCTTGGCGGGCGCATCAACATGATCATGCAGACGGCCTTCTTCAAGCTGGCCAACGTGCTGCCCTTTGAACAGGCCGTCAGCCTGCTGAAGGATTCCATCAAAAAGACTTACGGCAGCAAGGGCGACAAGATCGTCAACATGAACATCGCCGCTGTGGACAAGGCTATCGGCGCCCTGCAGGAAGTGAAGTACCCCGCCGCCTGGGCTGATGCCCAAAGCGAAGGCAAATCCTGTTGCGGTTCCGCTTCCGCCATCGGTTGCGGCTGCGATTCCGAACCCGCCTACATCACCAACGTGGTGCGTCCCATCCTGGCCCAGGAAGGCGACAAACTGCCCGTTTCCTCTTTCTCGCCCAACGGCGTGGTTCCGCTGGGCACCTCGGCCTTTGAAAAGCGCGGCGTAGCCATCCTGGTGCCCCACTGGATTCCGGAAAACTGCATCCAGTGCAACCAGTGCTCCTTCGTCTGCCCCCACGCCGCCATCCGCCCCTATCTGGCCACCGCGGAAGAACTCAAGGACGCGCCCAAGTCCTTTGTCACCATTGAGGGCAAGGGCAAGGCCGTGACCGGCCTGGCCTACCGCATGCAGGTCTACGCCCAGGACTGCCAGGGCTGCGGTTCGTGCGCGGCCACCTGCCCGGCCAAGACCAAGGCCCTGGAAATGCGCCCCATCGAGCAGGAGTTGCCCGAACAGGTGCCCAACCTGGCCTTTGCGGAAGCAAACATCTCCATCAAGGACGACCTGATGTCCCGCGACACCCTGATGGGCTCGCAGTATCAGCAGCCGTTGCTTGAGTTTTCCGGCGCCTGCGCCGGCTGCGGCGAAACCCCGTACATCAAGCTTATCACCCAGATGTTCGGCGAACGTATGGTCATCGCCAACGCCACGGGCTGCACCTCTATCTGGGGAGCTTCGGCCCCCACAGTGCCTTACTGCACCAACAAGGACGGCTACGGACCGGCCTGGGGCAACTCCCTTTTCGAAGACGCGGCCGAATTCGGCTACGGCATCAACATGGCCTACAACCAGCGCCGCGCCAGACTTTTTGATCTGGTGCAGCAGGCCCTGGCCGGAAAGCTGCCGGCCGGTCTGAAAACCGCTCTGGAAAACTGGAGCGCCAACTACGCCGACGGCGATCTTTCCGCCAAGTACGGCGACGAGGCCATGGGCCTGCTGGATCAGGACGCCGCCGACGAAAACCCGGCTCTGTTCGAAATCGCCGGCATGGCCGACATGCTCACCAAAAAGTCCGTGTGGGTCTTTGGCGGCGACGGCTGGGCCTATGACATCGGCTACGGCGGCCTGGATCACGTCCTGGCTTCCGGCGAAGACATCAACGTCTTTGTCGTGGATACCGAAGTATACTCCAACACCGGCGGCCAGGCTTCCAAGGCCACCCCGCTGGGCTCCATCGCCAAGTTTGCCGCTTCCGGCAAAAAAGTGGCCAAAAAGGATCTGGGCCGCATGGCCATGAGCTACGGCTACGTGTACGTGGCCTCTGTGGCCATGGGCGCCAACAAGAACCAGGTGCTCAAGGCCCTGAAGGAAGCGGAAAGCTACAAAGGTCCGTCCCTGGTCATTGCTTACGCCCCCTGCATCAACCAGGGCATCCGCAAGGGCATGGGCAGAAGCATGGAAGAATCGCAGCTTGCGGTGAACTCCGGCTACTGGCCCCTGTACCGCTACAACCCCATGCTGGCGGCTGAAGGCAAAAACCCCCTGGTGCTGGAATCCAAGGCTCCCGACGGCTCTTTGCAGGAATTCCTGTCCGGCGAAAACCGCTACGCCCAGCTTGAAAAGACCAACCCGGCCGAAAGCAGGCGCCTGCGCGCGGAACTGGAAAAGGAATACACCCGCCGCTACTACTACCTGAAGCAACTGGCCGACCTGCCCTCTGTGGACGAAGCCATCGCCGCCGCTCCTTTGGCCAAGGAAGGCGCGGCCGACGCGGCCAAGGCCCCCGCTTCCGCGAAAGACGCCTGCGTGCTGACCGACACGGCCGAACACGCCACCCGCAAGGGCGGCGACGCCTGCGACGACGGCCGCGCCGACAAGGGCGCCGGCAAGGCCAAGAAAAAGTAGGGGCCCCAAGGATGCCGCGCTGCCTGGGGCCGTTGTTCCCCAAGCAATAGCTCCTTCTGACCCCGGATAAGACATGTCCCCCCGGAGAGGTCCGCCTCTTCGGGGGGACACTGCGTTTTTGCCGCCGTCCCGGTACGGGTAGTACGTTTTGGGACTCTGCCCCAACATAAAAAGATCCGCCGCTCCCAAGATTTATCCTTGCCAATTCCGGCGCGGGTACTATGGTAGTAGAGAAAGGAAGGTTCTCAAGGCCTGCCGGAAATGCCTTTGCGGGAAGTCCGGCCGCCGTCAACAGCAGGAGCGATTGCATGAAAACCCGCACAGAAACCGATTCCATGGGCAGTATCGAGGTGGCGGCGGACCGCTACTGGGGCGCGCAGACCGAACGCTCCATCCATCATTTTCCCATAGGGGTCGCGCGTTTTCGCATGGGCCGTCCGGTCATCCGGGCTCTGGGCATTCTCAAGAAGGCGGCGGCCCTGGCCAACCGGGACCTGGGGGTGCTGCCCCCGGATATTGCCGATCTTATCGTGCGGGCGGCCGACGAGGTTATCGAGGGCAAACTGGATGACCACTTCCCTCTGGTGGTGTTCCAGACCGGCTCGGGCACCCAGTCCAACATGAACGCCAACGAGGTTATTTCCAACCGGGCCATCGAACTGGCCGGGGGCGTCATGGGCGGCAAAACGCCCGTGCATCCCAACGATCACGTAAACCGTTGCCAGTCGTCCAACGATACCTTTCCCACAGCCATGCATATCGCGGTCATGGAGGAAACGCGCGCGCGTCTTTTGCCCGCCCTGGACGCCCTGTCCAAAACATTGCTGTCCAAGGCGGCGGAATACAAGGATATCGTCAAGACCGGCCGCACCCATCTGCAGGACGCCACGCCCCTGACCCTGGGGCAGGAAATCGGCGCCTGGACCGCGCAACTGGATTTTGCCCGGCAAAGCATTGAAGCGGCCCTGCCCGGCATCGCCGCCCTGGCCATCGGCGGCACCGCCGTGGGCACGGGGCTGAACGCCCATCCCAAGTTCGGGGAAAGCGCGGCCCGGCACATTTCCGCCATCAGCGGCCACACCTTCCGGCAGGCGGACAACCTCTTTTTCGCCCTGGCGGCCCACGACGCCCTGGCCGGGCTTTCCGCCGCGCTGCGCACCCTGGCCGGGGGACTTATGAAGCTGGCCAACGACGTGCGCTGGCTGGCCTCCGGCCCGCGTTGCGGCATCGGCGAGCTGATCATTCCGGAAAACGAGCCCGGCTCCTCGATCATGCCCGGCAAGGTCAACCCCACCCAGTGCGAGGCCATGACCATGGTCTGCGTGCAGGTCTTCGGCAACGACGCCTCCGTCGCCTTTGCGGGCAGCCAGGGGAATTTTCAGCTCAACGTGTACAAGCCGGTCATGGTGCACAACGTCCTGGAAAGCATCCACCTGCTCAGCGACACCATGCTGGCCTTCACGGAATTCTGCGCCGAAGGTCTTGAGCCGGATCGGGAGGTAATTACGGCGCACCTGGAAAAGAACCTGATGCTGGTCACCGCCCTGAGCCCGCACATAGGCTACGACAAGGCCGCGCAGATCGCCAAAAAGGGGCACCATGAAGGCCTGACCCTCAGGGAGTCGGCCCTGGCCCTGGGCTATGTGACCGAGGAAGAATTCAACCGCTGGGTGGTGCCCCTGGCAATGACCAGGAATACCAAAGAATAGGGGCAAGCCCCAAGACTCCTGTGCAAATGAGCAGCGGGCAGAGAGTCATTTACACATAGACTATTCGACTTTGTAGCCCCGGCGCTGCAAGACCTTGCGGATGCAGCGGGGCATGATGAACCGGGTGAACAGGGGCACGATGACAAGAATGGGCACAAGGGCCGTGCCGAGCACCTTGGCGAGCATGAGCAGGAGGTTCTGTTCGGTTTCCACCCCGAGCAGGGCGAACATGTATTGCAGATACAGGGGCAGGAGCAGCAGCCCCCCGCCGAGCAACGGCACGAGCACCAGCGGGCTCTTGAGAGCTTCGCGCACGATTCCGGCCCGCTCGTCCTCGGGAATGTCCCGCAGCAGCGGGTACCGTCTTGCCAGCCGTTTGGCTCGCGATGGCCGCATCATAGGCTACCTCTTTTTTCCGGCAGATAGCAGAAACATCCCGCCCGGCGCAACAGCGCACGGGCATGTCCGCCGGGCAGGCGGCGCGCCCCGCGAACAGCCTTTCCCCGCGCATGGGGTGCAAAAATATTACCTAGATGTAGAGTGCCAACACGTTATTCACCCTCCCAGGCTGTCGATAATTCCCCGGATTTCCGCCGGGTGCACGGCTTCGCCGTTTTTCTTAAGCTGCAGGATCTCCACAACGGTCTCCCCGCGCTGGCTGATCACTTCCATGAGCATCAGGCTGAAGACCCGGTTCTGGCTCTCCTGTTCAAGGGTCAGCCACCAGCCCTGGCCGTAAGGCTCCCAGCGCAACGTAAAGTGATTGGGGGGGGTATGCCCGTAAATGAGCATGGCCTTCAGATCGTTCAGCGCAAACGGCCCGCGCCCGCGCCCGCGCGGGTTCACGTGTTCCCCCTGGGAGGTGCGGATGCCGAGCGGCAGGGTAAGAAACTGCCGGGGGGGTTCCGCCGGGGGGGCGGACTCGCCCTCGCGATTTTCCCTGAAGACCGCGGTGCTGCCGGAAAATCCCTTGCCTTCGGACGAACGCAGCAGAATAACTCTGGCCGGGCTCCGCTCCGGCGCCGAAGACGCCTCCTGCGGGGCGGGAGACTCTGCCGGCCCGTGTCCCTCCGCGGCAGGCGCCTGCGGCGGGACAACCTCCGGTTGTGAGCCGGGAACCTCCGGCTTATGCGCGTTTTCTTCCCGGCTCCCTTCCAGCGTCATCTGTACTTTGCCGTTCTTCTGCCACTCCGTCCTGACCTTGGCGCGTTGCCCCAAAAAACGGCTGAGCTGCTCGGCAAGCGATGCCACCGTGTCGGCAAGATCCTTGGTGGCCGTGTCCAGGCGATCCAGGCGGCCTTCCAGGCGTTCCTCGCGCTCGCGGGCGGCTTCTTTTGCTTTGCGGCGCAAAGAGTCCACATCCACATGCTTGCCCTTGATCCCGAGTTCCTCCAGCATGGTTTCGACGCCCTGCATCCGCTCCAGAATGGCCTTTTGCTGCTGGCTCATGGAGACCATGCTCTTGGCCATGTTGCTGACCCCGATGCTCAGCTCCGGCGAGGCCTCGCCCGGCTCGGCGGCCGAGCGGGCCGTTTTGGCCGAAGCCCTGGGAGATTCTGGGGTAATCCAGGAAAATTCCCCGGCCAGACGGGTGCGCACTTCTTCCACCGACATGCCGAGTTCAAACATATCCCGAATGCGCAAAGCGACGGCGGCGGCGTTTTCAGGAAAGCGGATGGGCTTGCCTTTGCTGGCCACGGGAATGCAGCCGGGAAACTTGCGGCGGTAGCTTTTAACCGTGGTTTCCGAAACGCCCAGCAGTTCAGCGAGATTCTTGTGGGTCAGGGTTTTCTGGCTCATGGACGTGGGTTTTCCTTTTCAAGGGTATATTCGGTCAGACTCTTTTTACCTTCGATATACTGCCGGTACAGATCCCGGGTGGCTTTGAAACGCTGTATGGTTTTCTCATCCACCGAGTCAGCCCGTGGGGAAAGAACCTTCTCGGGGTTGATGAACTGCTCGTTTTTTTTCATGCGAAAATCAAGGTGCGGGCCTGTGGAATAACCCGTGCTGCCCACAAATCCTATGACCTCGCCCTGCCGTACCCGCGCCCCCTTGCGCAGCCCTTTGGCGAACGCGGAAAGGTGCAGGTACATGGATTCATACCCTCCGGTATGGCGCAGGCTTATATAATTGCCCGCTCCCTTGCCCCAGCCAGAAAACGTCACTTCGCCGTTGCCTATGGCCTTGACCGGGGTGCCCGTGGGCGCGGCATAGTCAATAGCCGGGTGGGGGCGCGAATAATGCAGAACAGGATGCATGCGCGACATGGAAAACCTGGAACTGATACGCGTAAAGGAAAGGGGAGCCTTTAAAAATGCGCGCTTCACACTGTCGCCCGCTGCATTGTAATAATCTGTATTCCCGAAACTGTCTGAAAAGGCAAAGGCTTCGTATTTGCTGCCCTGATTGACGAAAGAAGCTGCCAGAAGTTTGCCGTAGCTGTTGAATTCCCCGTTCCGATACCGCTTTTCTACCAAAACACTGAAAGAGTCGTCGGGCTGGATATCACGGATAAAATTTATTTCCCAGGCAAAAATTTCCGCAAGCCGGACAGCCAGCACCGGGGTTTCCCCCAGATTGGCCATGCTCTCGAAAAGACTTCCTTCAATGGTCCCCTGCACCCGCTCCAGCAAAATGTCGTATTCGATGTGTTCCAGGGTGGCCACAAAATCGGATGCTTCCCGGCAGACCACTAGTTTTTTGCTGTCATCTATTTCGTATTCAAAACGGGAAAAACCGTGCTCATCCTCGATAATGGCATACGGCTGGCCTGCGCGCAATTTTCTTAATGAAAATACAGGGCTGCACGCATTTACCAGAGAATTGACTTCTCCTGCCGGCAGCCAGGCCTGGAGCAGGGTTCCCGCGGTCTCTCCCGATTCAATCACGCCCCGGTGCACGCCGGGTTCTTCCTCCCCCGGAGTTGTGGCATTAGACGACAACGCCGGCGGTATGAGTTTATGTTCTTCCGGCTCTTCAAATTCTTCCCCTTCCTCTTGCGCACCCTCCGCGCTTTCTTCCATTTGCTGATCGGCCGGAGGCGGGGGAGCATCCGCCACAAACTCCATAAATATCACTGTTGAAAGCAGTATAAAAGCGCCGATGCCCCCAACATACAGAAATATTTTTACTATGCCGTTAAAACCGGAACGTTGTCTGCCAAGGCGCGTGGTCTTTCTGCTCATAGGATGCTTTATATTTGCTCTACACTGCGGCAGGGGGGTTATCTTATCCTTTAAGGAAGGCGATTGCCGGACAGTTGCCCGACACTTTCCCAACAGCCTTCGTGGCGGCCCCGGGCACCCCACATTACTCAATCATGGAAATTTTTCAAAGAGCAATAATTGTCCTTATTTTACAGGAATCTTTTCCGCACCCCGACCTCTCGCCGGTAATACGCATTGAACTGCGGGGTCTCCTGTGGTATACCACTCCATTGCCTCAGCGGGCGGGAAACACCCCGAAATCACGTATAATCCTATCTGTTGTCGTGCTTAAAACTACTCTGCGCCAACATCTTGAAAATATCTACCCGAACCATGAGCTTACCTGCTGGTTCGATCCTCTTGGCGTGGACGTTGATTACGACACAAAGGCCGTGCGCATTTTTTTTCCCCATGCCCTGTTCCGGCGGTGGTTCATGGACAGTATCCGCCCCGCCTTTGAAGAGCACGCGAAATCCGTGATCGCAGGATTCAGCCTTCTGTACGAGGGCATCTCGGGAAGCAGGCCCGCTGTCGAGTCCCAAAAACCCGTGGAACCGACGAAGACGCCCCGTGCACCGCTTGCTCCGGAACCACCCGCCTCCCCTCTACCGGGCGTTGCCGCCAAAGTGTCTTCCAAGGCCGCCCCCTCTCCCGGCAGGACACGGCAAGATTCCCCCGGCATCCCGGACCCTGCGCCTTCTCCCGCTCCTGCGGCGGCATCTTCGCCCTCCCACGCGGAAGGGTTTATCTCCACCCTGCTCGGCCGCTATACCTTTGAAGGTTTTCTGGTCAACCGCAAAAACGACTTTCCCCTGGCCGCCGCCAAAGAAGCAGTGGCAAAGGCGAAATGCCCCGCCTATACCCCTCTGGTCATATATGGCCAGAGCGGTTCCGGAAAAACCCACCTTCTCGGGGCCATGGCCAATTTCCTGCTTTCCGAAAAGCCCGCGCTGTCCTTCTTTTACGGCAACGCCGATCTTCTCCAGACGCGTATCATGCCGGGCAGCCTTATTCCCCTTGATGAAAAAGTGGTATTCATGGACGATGCCCAGGGCATCTGCACCAACCAGCAGTCCCAGGACGAACTGATCGTCGCCCTCGACATGTTCCGTACGGAAAACAGGCTTCTGGTACTCGCCTTCGATACCCACCCGGCCAATTGCTCCGGCCTTTCCCAAAAGCTCATCGCCCGGCTCACGGCCGGTCTTGTCCTTGAGCTCAAGAAACCCGATATCGACATCCGCCGCCAGTACGCCCAGCAAAAAAACCAGCAGCTCGAACTCGGCCTTTCCCGCGAGCAGGTGCTTGCCCTGGCCCAGCGCTACCAGGACTTCCGCACCATCGACGGCGCCCTTACGCGCCTGAAAGCCTACCGCTCCCTGGTCAACCGGCAGGATACCGATCTGGCCAATATTCTCGGCCCCGGCAACGAACAGAAGCTGCTCACCCCCGCCGTCATTATCGCCCACGCGGCCAAGCTGTATTCCGTCAGCCCCGAAGATATCGTCGGCAAAGGGCGCGGTGCGGACAGCACCCTGGCCCGCCAGCTTGCTATATACCTGTGCCGCGATCTGCTCGGCCTTTCTCTGGTCCAGGTGGGGCACGTCTTCGGGGGCCGCGATCATTCCTCCATTCATTATACGCTCAAAAAAGTTACGCAATTACAGCAAAGTAACAAAGATATACACAATGCCCTCGCGCAATTGAAACTTTTGTGCCAAACCGGGGTGCTGTAATGACACCTGTTCGTAACCGTTCCGTAACGCACATCGAAGCGTTTTCTGAATGTAGCTATAAAAGGTAATAAAAAAGACAGGTTCCGCAAGTTAGTGACAAACATACACCCTCTTTTACTATTAAGGAGAAGATATGTACCTGAAGGTATATAAAGAAGATGTCATCGAAGGTTTGCAGAAAGCCGCCAACATCATTCCCCAGAGAACCGGAGCCGCTTACTTGCGCTCTATCTGGCTGAAGGCGGAAAACGGCAGGCTTGAGCTTCTTTCCACTGATTCCAGCATTGAGTTCCGGGGTTCCTACACCGCGGAAGTACTGGAAAACGGTCTGGTGGGGGTGCAGGGACGCGCATTTGTGGAACTGCTCCGCCGTCTGCCTTCGGGTCAGATTTCTCTGAAGCAGGACGCGGCCGCCGGTGTCCTGCACATTGAGCAGGGACGCCGCAAGTACAAGCTGCCGACCAACGACGCCACCTGGTTCCAGAATTTTTCCGACTTTCCCGAAGAAGGGGCGGTCATCTGGTCGGGTGATTTTTTGCAGGAGCTTATTGATCGTATCGTCTTCTGCATAGGCGACGAAGGCATGGACGCCATTGCCTGCCTGGTGATGAAGCCCGCGGGGGAAAACGCCATTGAAGCCGCCGGCATGAACGGCCACCAGTTCGCCATGCTGCGCTTTATGAACGACGATCTGCGCGGGCTTCTGCCCGAGGAAGGCATTCTGATCCAGAAAAAATACCTCGGGGAACTGAAAAAATGGCTGGGCGCCGATGAAATCAACGTCAACATCGGCGACAAGCGTCTGTTCCTGCGCACCGAAGACAAAAGGGAAAGCTTCAGCCTGCCCCTGTCCTCCTATCAGTACCCGGACTACAGCACCTTCCTGTCCAGGCTGAAGGACAATAACAACTCCAAGCTGGAACTTGCCCGCACCGAAGCCCAGGAAGCCCTGAACCGTATCGCGATCTTCAACTCCGAAAGCAATCGCTGCACCTACTTTGACCTGACGGCCAAAGAAGTGGTCTTTTCCGCCGCCGGGCAGGACGTGGGCTCCGCCACGGAAAGCCTGGATGTGGAATACGCAGGCTCCATCCCTAAAATAGCCTTTCCCACCAACACCCTGCTGACCATTTTCGATCACTATTCTTCCGCAAAGATTGCCCTTACCCTCACCGGCAGCGAAGGCCCTTGCGGCATTACCGGGGCCGATGACGCCGAATATCTTGTCATCATCATGCCCATGAAAATTCTGGATGACGTCAACTTCAGCGAGGAACAGGTCTGATGACCCAGGCTTCACATACTCCCGGTTCCTATGATGCCTCGAGCATCACCATTCTTGAAGGGCTGGCCGCCGTCCGTAAAAGGCCGGCCATGTACATAGGCAGCACCGACGCGCGCGGCCTGCACCACCTGGTCTACGAAGTCGTGGACAACTCCATTGACGAAGCCATGGCCGGGTTCTGCACCAAAATAACCGTGCGCCTGCACGTGGACGGAAGCTGCTCCGTTTCGGACAACGGCCGCGGCATTCCCGTGGACATTCACCCCAAGGAAGGGGTGCCCGCCGTGCAGGTGGTCATGACCAAGCTGCATGCCGGGGGCAAGTTCGACAACGAGAGCTACAAGGTATCCGGCGGTCTGCACGGCGTCGGCGTGTCCTGCGTGAACGCCCTCTCCGAGAGCCTGGAAGTGACCATCCGCCGGGGCGGGCAGCGCTATGCCCAACGCTATTCACGGGGCATTCCCCAAGAAGAGCTTCGCGTCCTCGGGGAATCGCAGAACCACGGCACCACCGTGCGTTTTTCCCCGGACGAAGAGATCTTCGAAACCCTGGAGTTTTCGTACGAAGTCATCCGCAAGCGCCTGGAAGAGCTGGCCTACCTGAACAAGGGGCTGGAAATAGAGTTCATTGACGAGCGCACCGACGAGAAGGAATTCTTTCGCTTTGACGGCGGCATCGAGGAGTTCGTCAAGGATCTGAACCAGGGCGAAGCCACGGTCCACAGCATCATATACGGCTACGGAGAATCCCAGAACATCGTGGCGGAATTCGCCCTGCAGTATAATACCGGCTACAAGGAAAACACCCTCACCTTCGCCAACAACATCCGCACCAAGGAAGGGGGCACCCACCTCGCCGGCTTTAAAACCGCCCTTACCCGGGCCATCAACACCTACCTGAAAAATTCCGAGCTGAACAAAAAGCTCAAGATGACCCTCTCCGGTGACGACGTGCGCGAAGGCCTCACCGCCGTCGTGTCCGTCAAGCTGCCGAACCCGCAGTTTGAAGGCCAGACCAAAACCAAGCTCGGCAACAGCGAAGTGGCGGGCATCGTGGGCGGCATCGTCTACGACAAGCTGAACACCTTTTTTGAAGAAAACCCCAAGGATATCAAGCTCATCATCGAAAAGGCCGTGGATGCCGCAAGAGCCCGGGACGCCGCCCGCAAGGCCAAGGAACTGGTGCGCCGCAAAGGCGCCCTTTCCGACAACTCCCTGCCCGGCAAGCTGGCCGACTGCCAGAGCAAAGATCCGGTCGATTCCGAACTGTTCATTGTGGAAGGTGATTCGGCCGGAGGCAGCGCCAAGCAGGGGCGCAATCCCAATACCCAGGCCATCCTTCCCCTGCGCGGCAAAATTCTGAACGTCGAGCGCACCCGATTTGACAAGATGCTCGCCAACAAGGAAATCAAGGCCCTGATCACCGCCATGGGCGCGGGCATAGGCCTTGTGGGCGGCGAGAGCGACATCGACCTCACCAAGCTGCGTTACCACACCATAGCGATCATGACCGACGCCGACGTGGACGGGGCCCACATCCGGACGCTCCTCCTGACCTTCTTCTACCGCCAGATGCCCGAACTCATCGAACGCGGCCACCTGTATATCGCCCAGCCGCCGCTGTACGGGGTCAAGGCCGGGAAAAGCGAATTCTACATCAAGGACGAAGCCGAGATGCGGCGCTTCACCATGAACCGCTACCTCGAGGACCGGGTCCTCACCGACCGGGCCGGCAACACCTTGAAAGGCGAGGCCCTGGAGGACTTCATCAGCACCCTCATCGCCTTCCGCGACCAGATGGACCGGGCCGGCCGGCGCGGCTATCCGCCGGCCATCTGGCCCCACCTCTTCGCGGCTCTGGCCGATGACGAATCCACCGGCTTCACCAACCGCGAATGGACCGTGCGCCTGGCGGACAAGCTGCGGGCCGAGGGCCTGGACGTGGATGGGCCGGACTTCCCGGCCCCGGCGGGCGGCGAAAACGGCGACGAGGACCGCCCCGTGGCGGACCCGGGCTTCAAGCTCACTGTGACTTCGGTCCACAACAAGAACAAGCGCCTGACCCTCAACAGCGACCTCTTGAACGGCGAGCAGTGCAAGAAGCTTCTGGGCCTCAGGCGCAAGATCGATTCCCAGGCGGTCCTCCCCTACACCATCACCCAGAAGGAGCGCACCTACCAGGTGGACAGCGCCGAGGCCATGCTGGCCGACGTGGAGACGGCCGGCCAGCGGGGCCTGCGCGTCCAGCGCTACAAAGGCTTGGGCGAAATGAACCCCAGCCAGTTGTGGGAAACCACCATGGACCCCGAACGCCGCACCTTCCTCCAGGTGCGCGTGTCCGACGCCATGGAGGCCGACGACACCTTCACCATCCTCATGGGCGACAAGGTGGAGCCGCGCCGCGACTTCATCCAGGAAAACGCCCTGAACGTCCGGGAACTGGACGTCTGACCCCGGGCGCAAAGGTGCCAGACGGCGTGACCGACACTCCCCTCAGCCAGGACCTGGCCCGAGCCGCTTTCGCCGGCGTTGAAAAACGCTTCGGGGAGCGGCTCGTCTTCACCGGGCTTTCCTTCGAACTGAAGCGGGGCGGCCGCTATGCCCTTCTGGGTCCCAACGGCGCGGGCAAGAGCACCCTGACTCGCCTCCTGGCCGGCACCCTGGTCCCGGACCGGGGGACCGTGCGGGTGGGTGGGCTGGATCCTTTCGCCCGGCCGGCCCAGGTCCGCGCCGGCCTGGGCTTTCTGCCGGAGGGCGCGCCCCTGGTCGGGGACCTGACGGTGCGCGAGCACCTGCGCCTGGCCGGGCGTCTGCGGAACCTTTCCCCACAAAACATTCAGCGCGAGGAAGAACGCCTGGTGGGCGCTCTGGGCCTGGCCCCCTTTTACCGGCGGCCGGCGGCGGCGCTTTCGCAGGGGCAGAAGCGGCGGGCCGCCCTGGCCTCGGCCTTTGTGGGCTCCCCCGATTTTCTGGTGCTGGACGAGCCCACCAGCGGGCTGGACCCCGAAGAGGCGGGCCGGCTTCGCGCCCTCCTGGCGGCCTGGCCCGATTCCATCACCCTCTTGATTTCCAGCCACATACTCGGAGAAGTATTGGAAATGGCCTCCGCCGCCCTCATCCTGGCCCGGGGCCGCCTGGCCGCCTTCGGTTCCTGGGGGGACCTTTTGGGGGGCGGCGTCGCCGCCGGCCCGGCCGAGCTCCGCGAGGCGTACCGGAAGTTCGTTGGCGCGGAGGCCGGCTCATGACCGCCGCCGCCCCCCCGAATCCTTTTTTCCGGCCCGTGCTGGCCGTGGCCTCGGCCGAATTGCGGACCTTCTGGGGCGGGGCCGCCTCAGGGGTGGCCCTGTTGGTCTTTCTGGGCCTCCTGGGCTTCTTTTTCTACAACAGCGTGGCCGCCTATGTCCTGGACAGCCTAGCGGCCGCAGCCAAGGGGCAGGCCCTGGACGCCTCCCTGATTCTGTTCGCCCAGGGGCTGGCCCATATTCCGCTGGTCCTCATGCTGGTCACCCCCCTGGCCACCATGCGGGCCCTGGCCTCCTTCCGCCGGGGGGGCGGGCTGGATTGGCTCCAGACCCTGCCCGTGAGCCGGGGCCGGCTCATTTTCGGCCAATACCTGGCGGCCTGGCTCAGCCTGGCTTTTCTGGGCGTCCTGGCCCTCCTGCCTTTCGCCGTGCTGGCCTGGCTCGGGGTGGGGCGGCCGGAACTTCTGGCCACCGCCGCCGTGGGCCTCCTGGGCCTGGCCTCGGTCTTCGCCGCCGTGGGGCTCCTGGCCTCGGCCGCCTTCCCCTCCCCGGTGGGGGCCGGCCTGACCACCCTGGGGGGCCTGGGCCTGATGTGGGTGCTGGGCTGGGCCACGCCCTACGCCGACGGCCAATGGGGCGGCCTCTGGGCCGGATTGGCCTTCGGCCCCCGCATCGAGCGCTGCATTCTCGGCCTGGTGGACCTGAACGACCTGGCTTTTTTCGCGGCCCTCACGGTTCTGGCCCTCGTAAACGCCCGCCTCCTTTTGGGCTGGCGGGCCCACAGCGGGGCGGACTGATGCGCGGACGAGGCCCCGCCCTGCGCACCCTGGCCCTTGGCGGCCTGGCCCTGGCCCTCCTGGGCTATCTGGCCGCGCCGGATTTTCCGGGCTTCACCGTGCTGCCCCTGGCCGGGGGCCTCATCCTTTTGATTCTGGCCGGACCGCGCCAGTGGCGGGCCGATCTGGCCGCCCTGGCCTCGCCCGCCGGCCGGGCCGGCCTGAAGGTCGCGGCCGCGCTCTTGACCAGCCTCGGGCTGGCTTTGGCCGCCGGGGTTTTGAACCGCCTGCCGTCCTTTGATTTCAACGACCGACGCCCCCTGGCCCTGGCCCCCCAGACCGAAGAGCTCCTGGCCCGGCTGGATCGCCCGGCGACCGTCACCGTGCACCTCGGCGCCCAGGATGCCCGGCTGCCTCGTGTCCGGGAACTGATGAGCCACTATCAGCGGGCGGCCGGCGGACGCCTGACCGTCACCTACCTCAATCCCCAGTTGGACGCGGCGGACGAAGCCGGCGGCCCCCGCCTGGTGGCCCCCAATTCCGCCCTGGTCACGGCCGAGGGCTTCCGGGAAAACGTCTCCCCCATAACCGAGGAAGCCTTGAACGGCGCCCTGTACCGCCTCCTCCATCCCGAGCATCGGCTGATCTATTTCCTCAACACGTTCGGGGAAAAGCTGGCCCAGGACCGAGGCCCGGCCGGTCTCAGTCAATGGGCCGACGACCTGACGAACCGCCGCTTCATAGCCCTGGACTATTACTGGCCGGACGAGACTCCCCTCCCGCGGGAGGCCTCGGCCCTGGTGCTGGCCGGCCCCAAGGCCCCCTTGGGCGAATTTCGGGAAAAGCTGCTGCTGGACTATGTCCGGCAAGGCGGCCGGCTGATGGTCATGGTCGATCCCCTGACCGTGGCCGTCAGCGGGGATTTCTGGGCCGCCTTCGGCCTCGTCCGGCCCGAAGGCCTGGTGGTGGACCCCGAAGCCAACCTGGCCGGCACCGGCGAGGGCTTTGTGGTGGCCGGCACCTACCCGGGCCACCCCCTGACCCGGGGACTCGCCGCCCCCACGCTCTGGCCCCTGGTCGGCGCGTTTGCGCCGGCCGAGCCGGATAAAAGCCGCTCCGAGCCGGCCCCCACCGTGCTGGCCCTGGTGGAGACCTCCGCCTCGGCCTGGCTGGAGACCGACCCGGCCTCCTTCACCGCCGGCGCCACCCGGTATCAGCCCGACGCGGACCGGCCCGGCCCCCTGGTGCTGGCTGTGGCCGGGGAATTGCCCGGCGGCGGTCGCCTGGTGGCCCTGGCCGATTCCGACTTCGCCGCCAACGGGTTCAGAGGGTTCCCCGGCAACCGGGCCATTACGTTGTCGGCCATCCAGTGGCTGCTGGATGGACCGGCGGCGCCCTTGGCCCCGCCGGAGGCTCCGCCCAGCTTGGTGCTGGGCCGGGTGTCCGGCCGGCTGGTATTCTGGCTGCCGGCCGTGGTGTGGCCGGCCCTGGTTCTCGGCGTCTGGTTCGGGTTGTATCGTTGCCGGCATCGCCGGCGCGGCGGAGTTGAAGAATAAAGGTACGTTGCGAGCCGGAGATTACCCGGGGTTAAAGCCCCTGCCGGGACGCTGTCTCAAGCCCTGCCGGGGAAGGGGCTTGCCCCCCTTCCCCGGACCCCATCCGGCCCCAAGGGGGAGACCCCTTGGAACCCCTGAAGAGACGAGGGGGGCGGACGCCCCCCTTCGAACCCCCGAAGAGCGACCGTGCCGCGGAAGGGGCTTGGTCGGGTATCGAAATCGTGCCGGCAAGGTAAAGTTTGTGGTTAAAGGAGTTTGGTCGTAGGTCAGGGTAGTCGGGCTGATTTTTCGGCGCGAACTCGCTTCGCTCAGACACGCGCCGAAAAATCAG
>JAVBPV010000057.1:0-10510 GCA_031549405.1 Desulfovibrio sp. | reverse complement strand
CACCAGCATGGCGGCGGTGATGGCGACGGGGGTGCCGAAGCCGGCCGTGCCTTCAATGAAGGAGCCGAAGGCGAAGGCGATCAGAATGGCCTGCAAACGGCGGTCGTCGGTAATGCTGGCCAGGGAGTTCTTGATGATTTCGAATTCCCCGGATTCCACCGTCATGTTGTACACCCACACGGCGGTGATGACGATCCACACGATGGGAAAAAGCCCGAAACAGACGCCCATGATCGTGGTGCTTACCGCCTGGGTGACGGGCATGCCCCACACGGCTATGGCAAGAACCACGGCCGAAGCCGTGCCGATGAAAGCCGCCTTGTGCCCCGGCGTCCGTTTGACGGCGAGCATGTAAAAAAGCAGGTACAGCGGGATGCCCGCCACCAGGGCGGAAACGAGATATTGCGGCATCCCGGAGGCAATCGCCCCCAGAGGATCATAGTTCTGAATCCATTGAGCCATAAGTCCTCCTGAAGTCACGGCTGGTTGTAAATTGAAGGCATGTAACTGTTCTTTCGGATCTTTATTGTTCCTGTTCCCTATCAAGCCTCCTCTATCTGGCTGCTGCGCCGTTGCCTTACGGATGCCAGAAGCTTTTGCAGCGCTTACTAGCATTTTTTAGTCCGATTTTCCAGCAATATTTGCCTACATTTTTGATTGGAATTAAAACACCGGAAAACCAGGGTGTTCCGGTGCGGCTGAGTCGTATAGCAGGGAAAAAGGAAAAAAAACGGCAGATGAAGGAGAGGGATATCAGACTATTTTATTTATATATCTATACAACATTATTACAGCATGCCCAGCCAGGGCCACCAGGTGGCCGAAAGAATCACCGTCAGCAAAAGGGCCAGCAGCATCACCGGCAGGGCCACGCGCATCATGTCCCCGGCCGTGAACGAGCCGGAGGAAAAGGCGATGATGGCCATGGGCGAATTGGCCGGAAAGAGCACGGAAAACTGCACGGCGTAGTTCAGCACCAGGGACAGGCCCCATACGGGGATCTGGCGCTCGGGCGGCAGGCTCATGGCAAAGCCGATGATGGTGGGAGTAAGGGCGCCGATGGCGGCCGAACGGGCGGAAAAGGCCAGGCTGAACACGGCGAAGAGCAGCCCTCCCCCGCCGACGATGGCCAGCAGCGGCCAGTCCACCATGCCCATTTCCACCAGGGTGGCTTTGGCCAGCCAGGCGGCCGCGCCGCTGCGCAAAAGCGCCTGCCCCAGGGACAGGACCGCGCCGAAAAGCATCAGGGTGCCCCACGAAACGCGGTTGGAAAGTTCCGGCCAGGCGGGCGCCGCTCCTTTCTCAAACACGCCGGGACAGAAAATGGCCGCCACGGCCAGGGTGGCTATGGCGCCCGGATCCACCGGATGCAGCACCTTGGAGGTGGCCCACAGGGGAATGGTCACGGCCAGCACGGCGCTGATGGCCTTTTCCCTGCGCGACATCGGTCCGCAGGCGTCCAGGGCGTCGCACAAAAGATGATGGCCGCCGGGGACGCTGGCCCCCCGCACGGGCAGGGCATACTCCATCACCCCCAGCACCGCGGCGGCCATGCCCAGGCCCAGGGGCGCGCCGTACACGGCGAATTCCAGCCAGGTGATGTCGCGGCCCGTGGCTTCGTGGATAAAGGCCGCCGTCTGCACCGGGCCGCCCCCGGCGGTCAGCACCATCATGGCCGAAAAAATGGGACCAAAGGCCGTCAGCAGAAAAATGCTTTTGGCAAGGTTGCTTTTCAGGGGGATGTTCAGCACGCGCACCACGCTGAGCATCAGCACGGCGCACAGGCCCGTGTTGGCGGCGGGCGAAGGAATGATCAGCGAAAGCAGCAGGGTAAGAACAACAACACCGGCGCGGATGCGCCGGGGGCTTACGCCCACGAAGCGCAGCAGATGCAGGCTGATGCGTCTGCCCAGGCCGCTAAGCTCCACCGCCGCGGCAAGAAACAGCGCGGCGGCCACCAGAATCCAGCCGGGAGAGGCAAACCCCTGCATGGCGAGACGCAGCCCCCCCGCCCCCCCAAGCGCCCTGCCGGGGGCGGCCGGGTCGTCGGCAAGACCGCAGCCCAGCGCCATAAGACCGATGAGAAAAAAAGAACTGGCGGCGAAATCCACCGCCTGGCTTACCCACAAAATCAGCATGCAGGCCACGATGGCCAGCAGAACCTGTCCCTGCATGCACAGATCCGCCGGAGCGGGCAACAGCATGATCAGGCCCGCTGTTGCAAGGGCAGCACAAACGATAAGTGTTTTACGCATGATAAACGGATAACTTGCGCGCGTGCATGAGCTTTTGCGGGCGTGGATGAAAAAACCGCGGCCGGCTTGCCCGCCGGAACATTCGGACGGCGGGCCGGCGGCAGTGCCGCCGATTCGCCACCGCATTTTCACCAAGCTATGCCAATTATCCGTACTTGTCGATAGACGGCCGTTCGTATTATAGCGATTCCGCCATGAACACAGCACCATCCCCTTTCCCGGCCGCCGCGCCTCCCGACGTCGCATCAAACACCCCCGAAGCCCCCCGCCCTTTCCGCGTCCTCTGCCTGGGCGACGTGGTGGGCCGACCCGGCCGCACCGTTCTGCGCCAGCGCCTGGAACTTTTGCGCCGCCGCCTTGCCCTCGACTTCGTCATCGCCAACGGCGAAAACGCCGCCGGGGGCATCGGGCTGACCCCCGAAACGTTCCGCGAACTTCTCCGCGCCGGGGTGGATATGGTGACCTCGGGCAACCATATCTGGAAGCATAAAGAAATCCGCCTCCACCTGGCGGAGCGGGCCGAGCTTCTGCGCCCGGCCAATTACGGCCCGTCCGCGCCGGGCAGGGGCCTTGCGGTCCTGCCCCTGCCCGAGGGGGGCGGCGTGGCCGTACTCAATTTGCTGGGCCGGTCCTTCATGGAGGCGGTGGACTGTCCCTTCAGGGCCGCCGACGAAGCCCTGGCCTTTCTGGACGCATACCACCCGGACGCGCGCCTGCGCATCGTCGATTTCCACGCGGAGGCCACCAGCGAAAAGCGGGCCATGGCCCTGTATCTGGACGGCCGGGTCAGCGCCGTGTGCGGCACCCACACCCACGTACAGACCGCCGACGCGCGCGTTTCCGCCGGGGGCACGGCTTCCGTCACGGATCTGGGCATGTGCGGAGTGGAGGCGGATTCCGTCATCGGCATGGAGGCGGCGCCGATCATCCGGCGTTTCCTCACCTCCCTGCCCGCTCCGTTCCGTCCCGCGCGCGGCGAAGCCGCCATGAACGGCGCGCTTGTCGAATGCGACAAAATATCCGGAAAAGCCTTGTCTATCGCCCTGCTTCGGGATAATGCAGCGGAAATGCTCGACGCGGCGCGCATGCCGGATTAAGGCCGATTTGATAACACATCGGGACATTGCCCCGAACGCCGCCGGGGGAGCTGTCCCCCAAAAAACCAAACTGACCCGACACCTTGAAGGAATCCGCCTTGGCAGGACCCGTTCGCGGGGGTTGCCGGCAATCCGGACGCGGCGCGCGCCGGAATGACGGGAGTTTTCATGGCAATCTTGTTCGCGGTGCTTTTTCTGTTGTTCGGCGGAGCTCTGGCGTCCCTGGTCCTGGGTAAAAATCCCCTGGCCTGCACCGTCTCGGCGGCGTCCACCTGCGCGGCGAGCCTGCTGGGCCTGGGCTTTTCCCTGACGGTACTGCTGGAGGGAGCGACCCTTACCGCCACCCTGCCCCTTCCCCTGCCCCTGGGCTACTGCATCTTTACGGTGGACCCCATCGCCGCCGCCTTTCTGCTGCCCGCCTTTCTCATCTGCGCCCTGGCCGCGCCGCTTCTTCCGTCGCGCATGCTGGCCCTGGAGCGCTGCACCGCTTACGGCAGGCACGGCTTTTTCTTCAACGTCACAGTTGGAGGCATGGTGCTGGTGCTGACCGCCGCCGACGGGATACTGTTCCTGCTTTCCTGGGAAATCATGTCCCTGGCCCCGTTTTTTTTGCTGGCCCCCGAGGACAGAACGGCCAAGGACCGCTATTCCGGCTGGCTGTATCTGACCGCCGCCCACCTGGGCGCGTTGCCGCTGCTGCTGCTGTTCGCCCTGATGTGCGCCGAGTCGGGGGGGACGACCTTCATGCGCTTCGCCGCCCTGGGCGGCTGGAGTTCGCCGGGGCTGCTTTTCGCCCTGGCGCTGGCCGGGTTCGGCGTCAAGTTCGCCATGGTTCCCTTGCACGTCTGGATTCCGGAAGCCTACCCGGCCGCGCCCGGCCATGTGGCGGCGGTGCTTGCCGGCGCTTTGGTCAATCTGGGCGTCTACGGGCTGGTGCGCGTCATCGGCCTGATCGGCCCGCCCGACCTGTGGTGGTCTTACGTTCTGATGGCCGCCGGGGGCGTTTCAGCCGTTCTGGGGGTGCTGTTCGCCCTGGCCCAGCCGGGCATGAAGCGCGCTCTGGCCTATTCCAGCGTCGAAAACATGGGCATAGTCTGCCTGGCCCTGGGCGCGGCCATGCTTGCCGCGCAAAGCGCGGCCGGGTACGCCGTGCCGCTGCTGCTGGGCGGCGGTCTGCTGCACATGTGGAACCATTCCCTGTTCAAGAGCCTGTATTTCCTGGGAGCCAGCGCCGTAAACCAAAGCACGGGCTCCACCCGCATCAGCCAGTTGGGCGGCCTGCAAAAAACCATGCCCTTTACCGGAAAATGCATGGCCGCGGCTTCGGCCTCCATCGCGGGCGCGCCCCCATTCAACGGTTTTGTGGGCGAACTTTTGCTGTACATGGGCTTTATCGCGGGGGCCATGTCCGCCAGAGGCACGGAAGCCGCGCTGATTTTCTGGGCCGGGCTGTTCACCCTGGCGGGCGTGGCCGGGCTTGCCCTGCTGTGCTTCACCCGTCTGTACGGGCTGATTTTTCTGGGAGCGCCGCGCAGTTCCGCCGTGCCCCACGGCAACCCCGCCGGGCCGCTTTGGCGCACGGTGCTGCTTACGTTAAGCCTGCTGTGCCTGCTGGCCGCTTTGGCCGCGCCCTGGCTGTTCCCCCTGCTCAAACCCGTGCTGTACGGTTTCGTGCTCAGCCTGCGCATCCCGGTGGACCTGCCGGAGGCAAGCTTCGCCCTGGCCTCTTCGGCCCTGCTCGGCACGGCCGCCGCCTGCGCGGGCCTGCTGGCCCTGCTGGGCCTTGTGCATCTGTACCGCCGCCGCCTGCTGGCAAAAAATCCTCCGGAAGCGGGCATAACCTGGGACTGCGGCTTCCGGCTGCCTTCGGCGCGCATCCAGTATTCCGGCGGCTCCTTCGCCCAGTTCCCGGCCCAGGTCATGCGCGGCTTTCTGCGCCCGGAGCTTGAAACGCCGCGCCTGGACGAGCGGGGCGAGATATTTCCCCGCTCCGCCGCCGCCAGGATGGAAGCCCCGGACTGGCCCACCGCCGTGTGGGGCAGGCTGCTGTTCCAGGGAACGGCAAAGGCCGCGGAAACGGCCAAAGGCCTGCAGCACGGATTTCTGAACGCCTATATCCTGTACATGCTCATCGCCCTGCTGGCGGCGCTGGTGTGGACGCTGGGGTGGTCATGAACGCGCAACCGTTTGTCTCCCTTTTGTTCTTTCTGCTGGCCCTGTGCCTGGCCCCGCTTCTGTCCGGCATCATCAACCGGGTGAAGGCGCACATGGGGGGCAGGACCGGACGCCCCCTGCTGCAACTGTACTACGACATCCGCAAGCTTTTGCGCAAAAGCCCGGTATATCCGGCCGCCACCACCTGGG
The DNA here is from genome assembly GCA_031549405.1 of Desulfovibrio sp. Classification (GTDB taxonomy): domain Bacteria; phylum Desulfobacterota; class Desulfovibrionia; order Desulfovibrionales; family Desulfovibrionaceae; genus Frigididesulfovibrio. The sequence goes on along the minus strand of JAVBPV010000057.1, from coordinate 4,794 downwards.
TGTTCCAGGCCGCGCCCATGGCCGTGGCCGCCACCGGGGCCGCCGCCCTGGTCTTTGTGCCCTTTGGCGGTTTCGCCTCCCTTTTCTCCTTTACCGGCGACTTTCTGCTGCTGGCCGGGCTGTTCGCTCTGGGGCGTTTCGCGATGATGCTGGGCGCCCTGGACACCGGCAGCCCCTTTGAAGGCATGGGCGCGGCGCGCGAGGCCCTGTTTTCGGCCATGGCCGAGCCGGTCTTTCTGCTGTGCATGGCCATCCTGGCCTATGGTTCCGGCAGTTTTTCCCTCACCGGCATGATCGGCGCGTCGGCCCTGCCCGCCTGGGCGGACAGGTGGCCTTTTCTGCTGCTGCTTGCCGGCGCCTTTTTTTTGCTGCTGCTTACGGAAAACAGCCGCATACCCGTGGACGACCCCAACACCCACCTGGAACTGACCATGATCCACGAGGTCATGGTGCTGGACCACAGCGGGCCGGATCTGGCCCTTGTGGAATACGGCTCGGCCCTCAAGCTGTGGGTTTTCTGCCAGGTCATCGCCGGAGTGCTGCTGCCGCTGCTGGACCTTTCGCGCCTGTTTCCGGCCGGCGGCCAGATCCTTGCCGGGCTGTGCAACGCGGGCGCGTCCCTGCTGGTCATTTTCCTGCTGGCCGTGCTGGTGGGCCTGGTGGAATCTTTGATGGCGCGCCTGCGCATGGAAAGGGTGCCCCAGGTGCTGACCCTTGCCGGGGCCTTTACCGGTCTGGCCGCCCTGTCCCTTTGGAGGTAATCATGCCCGCGGATCCGTCTTCCCTTGCCCATCTTGCCGCCGGTATTCCCGACTTTGCCGGGGACTGGCTGCAGGCGGCTTTGGGGCTGATACTCATCACCGATCTTTCCCTGCTGGCGGCGGAACGCCAGCGCCTGTGCATCCGGCTTATCGCCGCCCAGGGCGTGCTGCTGGGGGTTTTGCCCCTTTTGGCCCATCAGGGGGAGGCCGATTTTCACCTGCTGATGGTGACGGGCATCTTTCTGGCCATCAAGGGCGTGGTGCTGCCGCTGCTGCTGAGGCGCACCTATAAGCAACTGCCCCCGCAGCCTCCGGTCAGTCCGTACATGGGACACACGGCCTGCGTGTTCGCGGGGCTGTGCGGGTTCGTCTTTTCGCTGTGGCTGCGGGGGCGCATGGGCGTTGTGGCCAACCCCCTGTTTGTGCTGGTGTTTCCCACGGCCTTCGCCACGGTGCTTGCCGGACTTTTGCTGATTGTGACGCGCAAAAAGGCCCTTACCCAGATGTTCGGCTACCTGGTCATGGAAAACGGCATCTACCTGCTGGGCGTGCCCATGGCGCAGGAAGACGCCGTCTGGCTGGAGCTTTCCATCCTTCTGGACATCATGGTGGGCGTGTTCGTCATGGGCATAGCAATCCATCACATCAACCGCGCCTTTGACTCCACCAACGTGGATCAGTTCGCCAGCCTGCGGGATTAACGCCATGCTCATCGCCCTGCTCTGCCTGCCCCTGGCCGCCGCCTTCGCCTCCTGGTTCATCCCGGCGGACGGGCCGCGCCGCGCCCTGCTGCTGCTTGCGGCCACCGCCGAGCTTGGCCTTGCCGCCGCCTGCTGGGTTGTGGAGCCCGCCGCCTACGGCGGAGATCTGCTCCATCTTGACGCCATGGGCAGGCTGGTGCTGACCCTGACCTGCGTCCTGTTTTTCGCCGCTTCCGTTTACGCCGCGGGCTACCTGAAGGCCGAGGATCAGGGCAAACGCAAAGACTTCATGCAGGGCCTGCACTTTTCCAACGCGCCCGAGGCGACCTTTACAGCCTGTCTGCTGCTGTTCCTTGCCTCCGCCGTGCTGACCTGCATCACGCGCCATTTCGGCCTGCTCTGGGTGGGTATCGAAACCACCACCCTGGTCAGCGCTCCCCTCATTTACTTTCACCGGCACAGGCGTTCGCTGGAGGCCACCTGGAAGTATCTGATGATCTGCTCCGTGGGCATCGCCCTGGCCCTTATCGGCAACCTGATGCTGGACATCTCGATGCAAACCAGCGCGCGGCTCGCTTCGGAGATGACCGTCTCCTCGCTGGTGCAGAACGCGGCCGCCGCCCACCCCGGCTGGTTCAAAAGCGCCTTTGTCTTTCTGCTTATCGGCTACGGCACCAAGATGGGCGTCGCCCCCATGCACACCTGGCTGCCCGACGCCCACAGCGAGGCGCCGTCCCTGGTTTCGGCCCTGCTGTCCGGGGCGCTGCTCAACTGCGCCTTTCTGGGTATCTTCCGCGCCTTCCAGGTCTGCCTTGCCGCCGGGCTGGGGGGCTTCGCCGTCACCCTGCTGCTGGTTTTCGGCTTTATCTCCATGCTTACCGCCGCCCTGTTCATCGTGGGCCAGGGCGACTTCAAGCGCATGCTGGCCTATTCCAGCGTGGAGCACATGGGCATACTGCTTATCGGCCTGGCCGTAACGGCCGAGGCCGCCTCCCTTGCCTCCCCGCGGCCGCTGGCCGGGACAGCTCTGGACCTTTCGCGCGGGGCCATGATGCACATGGTCAACCACTCCCTGGTCAAAGCCGGGCTGTTCATGCTATCGGGCAACATACTGGCCGCCTACAGCACCAAGTCCAGCCACGACGTCACCGGCCTTGCCCGCGTCCTGCCCTTTACCTGCGCCCTGTGGATGGCCGGCATCCTCGCCATTACCGGCTCGCCCCCCTTTGCCGTGTTCATCAGCGAATTCTCCGTGCTGGGCGGGCTGGCCAGTGCCGGCCACGTCTGGCTGGCCGCGCTGTACCTTGCGCTTCTCGGCATCATTTTCGTGGGCATGGTCACCCCGGTTTTGCGCATGTGCAAGGGGGCGCCCCCGCACGGCATACGCGCCGGGCAAAGCGAAAACCCCTATCTGGTGGTCCCGTCCGCCTGCCTGCTGCTGCTGGCCCTGGTTTTCGGCCTGTACATGCCCGGATGGCTGGGCAACGCCCTGCGGACGGCGGCAAAGCTGGTGACCCTGTAACGTCTCTTTCCGCATAACAATTCCTACCCGCCAGGGTATATGCCATGACAGACTCTTCTTCTTTTCCCGCTACGCAGGCCGCGCCGGAAAAAACTCCCGCCGGGCAGGATTCGCTGCAACTGCGCAACGGCTACGCCGCGCCCGCGGACGCCGTTCCGCTGTTCAGCTTCGGCATGTTCGGCCACTGGATGCAGGGGCTTGTGCGCGGCGGATGCCGCCTGGTCTCTTTGTTCGCCCTGCCGGAAGAAATCTTTGCGGGCTATGCGCCGCAAGGTCCGGGCAAAGGGGGGACCTCTTCGGGCGTGTACCGTCTGGTGGGGGTGCTGGCCTCGGACATGGGCGGGCTGCTGTACATAGCCTCGGCGCAGGTGGAAGGAAGCTTCGACTCCCTTACCCCCCGCATCCCCCAGGCCCATCTGTTCGAGCGCGAGCTGTACGAAAAGCACGGACTGCTGCCGCAAGGGCACCCCTGGCTCAAGCCGGTGCGCTTTGAAAAAAACGGCGGGCCGGAAATCGGAAGCATGGACTACTTCCGGGTGGCCGGGGACGAAGTGCACGAAGTGGCCGTCGGCCCCATCCACGCCGGGGTTATCGAATGCGGGCATTTTCGCTTCCAGTGCCTGGGCGAAGTGGTCATGCACCTGGAAATATCCCTGGGCTACCACCACCGGGGGGTGGAAGCGGCCCTGCGCGGCGGCCCGGACAAGCGCGCCCTGCCTTTGGCCGAAGCCATCGCCGGCGACAGCACTGTGGCGCATTCCTGGGCCTACTGCTCGCTGGTGGAAGCTTTGTCCGGGCGGGGAGCCTCGCCGCGCGGACAGGTGCTGCGCGCACTGGCCCTTGAACTGGAGCGCCTGGCCAACCATACCGGCGACATGGGGGCCATTGCGGGCGATGTGGGCTTTTTGCCCACCCTGTCCTTTTGCGGGCGCCTGCGCGGCGACTGGCTGAACATGTCGGCGGTGCTCTGCGGCAGCCGCTTCAGCCGGGGGCTGCTGCGCCCCGGCGGCACCGCCTTTGACATAGGCAGGGCCGAGGTCAAAGACCTGAAAAAACGCCTGGCCGCCACGGCCAGGGACGTGCAGGGCGCGGTGCAGCTTATCTGGGATTCGCCCTCGGTAATGGCCCGTATGACCGGTGTGGGCCGGGTTCCGACGCGGATCGCCGCCGATCTGGGCATGGTGGGGGTCGCGGCGCGCGCCTGCGGCATTCCCACGGACTGCCGCCACAGCCACCCCCTGCCGGGCGTGCCCGCGCCGCCCGAGCTGGCCACGGCCCCCTGGGGCGACGTGCATGCCAGAACGCGCACGCGGCACTCGGAGATCACGGCCTCGGCCGATTTTTGCCACCATCTGCTGCGGGACTTTTTCGACGAGGAAGGCGACCGCCAGCCCGCCCTGCTTCCCGACGCGCCCCTGGTCCCGGCCAGCATCGCCGTGGCCCTGGTGGAAGGCTGGCGCGGCGAGGTCTGCCACGCGGCCGTTACCGGCGCCGAAGGAAAGTTTCTGCACTACGCCGTCACCGACCCCTCCTTCCATAACTGGATGGGACTGGCCGTGGCCCTGCGCGAACAGCAGATATCGGACTTTCCCCTGTGCAACAAAAGTTTCAACCTCTCGTACTGCGGGCATGATTTGTAAGATTGGGCCATATTAATTTGGGGGACCCCGTCCCCCAATCCCCCTGGCAGGGGACTGAATCCCCTGCACCCCCCTTACCGGCCAATACGCGCGAAGCGCGGATTTGCCGGTCTTGAGGGGGTCTGGGGGGAATCACTCCCCCCAGGCGGGGTTTGGGGCGGCAGCCCCAA
>JAVBPV010000041.1:0-43809 GCA_031549405.1 Desulfovibrio sp. | reverse complement strand
ATAGGTGTGTCCGTCATGCACGCTTATCAGGCGTCGGCATGCACAACGGCGCTGCTTAATTAAGCAGCGTAGGCGTATTCGTAATCGTTGCCAATTACTTTTGTTGCCGCTTTTTACGAGGCCAGCGGCGCCTCGACCCGCGGTTTTCGGCGTGTTCATCCCCGTCGAAACCAGTGCGCCCCCACAGGAGCCAGCCGGACGGCACAGCCGCCCGCTTCGCCATAAGTAACCATCCATGCCGCAAAAAGCAAGAATATACGGCGGCCGGCCCAAGGGGACAGAAGGACAAGCCCCTGCCTACCCGGCGGTACAGGGGCGTTTCGAGGACGCCGTCCCGAAATACGGTTCCGGTCTGCCCCGGTAAGTGGACAGCCACGCCGGAACGTGGCTCCACCACGTTCTTACCGCAGGGAGTTGATGCTAAGGGGCGCTCCGCAGTTGGGGCAGTGACATACGTGTATCTTGTGCCGGCGCGGCGGATGCTGGCTGACAAGAAATAAAGGCTGCCAGGAGCCGTTGTTGGAAAGATAGCGAACGAGAACCATGTGGCCGCACGCGCAAAAACGCTTTTGCATGACGAACTCCTGTTTATAAAAAGCAACACATCGTTGAAAAAAATACCACCCGGCATGGCAAAAAAGTCTCTCTTCCAAAACGCAGTCATCCGAAAAAATTGTTTGCGAATTTTTCCCGCCGGCGGCATTTCGCACCCTCCGGAGGCGCCCGGAGCCCGCCCCGCTGCATCCCGCGCCCACCGGCCAGGCGGGATGCGCGGGAATCTCAGACGTACCGGCAGTCTCGGCACAGCCAGACGACCTTCCCCAGTATACGGAAGGTGTCCAGTTCGTCGCCGTACAGTTCCATATCGCTGTAACCCGGGTTGTCGGAGCGAAGAAGCACCCCCTCTCCCCTCTTTTCCACCCGTTTGATATAGATGCTCTCTTCCACGCCCACGGCCAGCACGACCTGGGGCGCTATGTTCAGCGCCGACTGGTCCACAAGCACCATGTCGCCGTCCATGATGCCCGGCGCCATGCTGTCGCCCACCACATCCATGAACACCATGTCGGACGGGCTGCCCATACGCGCAAGCCACCGGCGCGGAAACGGATGCTCGGCCACGGGCACGGCCCCCACTTCGAAGGAGCCCCCGCCCGCGCACAGCCGGGCGGCCGCCTTGGGTACATAGACAAGTTCCTGTCCGCCCTCCGAAAGCGCCTTGTCCGGCGTTTCCGCCCCGGGAAAGGCGCGGGGCGCGCCACTGCCGAACTCCAGCCAATCGGGAGAAAGCGTATACCGGCGGGCAAGGGCCAGCACCCATTTGGGGGGCACAGAGTCGCGCACTTTGGCCTGGGTGACGGCTGAACGGTTCACCCCCAGCGCGTTCGCCAGATCGGTCTGGGACCCTATGTCCGTGGCTTCCCGCAGCCGCTCAAAAAACACCGAAAAGGGAATGCCCACACGCGCCTCCTGTCAGCCGCCGTAGCGGCATTGAGTTTCAAACACACTTTGTGTTGTCTTTTATAAACAAGACAGCAAAAAAAGCAAGAAATTTTTATTGTAAAAATCCTTTACAAACATATATCTGTAATCGCATAATACTTACAAATGAGTCCGATTTCTCAAAAGAGGGATGACAATCACCGGAAGTCCGTGATACGTGGATATCGCATACTGGGGGATCCACTTTTATTTTCCAATGCCGTATTCTGTTGCATGGGTTCAGCCGGAAAAGGGCGTTCACTGCCCTTGCGGGCGCAAAGACCACAGGGGAATGCATAGGTCAGTGCATGGACGACAGCTTCAAACCCACCCGCATACGATTATATGTGGAGAATATTTTTTCGCGCCTTGGATTGGGGATGCGCGCCAAGCTTATCGCCCTTTTTGTCGTTATCAAGGTTGTCCCCTTGATTTTACTGGCCCTTGTGGCATGGCGGCAGTCATGGATACTGGGCGAAGAACTGGGCAAGCGCACCACCGAACTAACGCAGAAAGCCAACCACGCCCTTTCCGAAACAGGCGACATCGCCGTCAGCGACGCGGTGGCCGCCCTTGACAAGCGCGCCACTGAAGACATCGAGCGCATCACCACCGACACCGCCCGGCAAGTGGCCAACTTTCTGTACGCCCGCGACGGCGACGTCCTTCTGGCCGCCTCGCTGAAGCCTGACGCCGCCCTTTACAGAAACTTTCTGGAAAACCGCCGCGGGTTCGTTGTCACCCAGGGGGACTGGAAGCTGGCCGACGACGGCAAATCATGGGTTCCGGGCCCGCGCCCGGCTTCTTCGGCCAACGCCACGTCCTCGAACGAAGAAAACAGCCTCAGCTTCAACTACCGCCCCCCGGACGGCTTCACTTACACAAGCAAACCGCTGTACAGGGAAATCACCTTCGTGGATCTGCGGGGGCAGGAGCGGATAAAGGTCACCTCGTCCCCCTTGATGAGTACGGAACTGAAAGACGTTTCCAGACGCGCCAACACCTTTGTGAAGGCCGAAACATATTTCAGCCAGTTGCAGAAGCTCAAACCCGGCGAGGTGTATGTTTCAGACGTTATCGGCGCGTATGTGGGGTCGCGCGTCATCGGCATGTATACGCCGGAACGCGCCGGCAAGGCGGGCATTCCCTTTGAGCCGGAAAATTCCGCCTGGGCCGGCAAAGAAAATCCCCTGGGCAAACGTTTCAAGGGCATAGTGCGCTGGGCCGCCCCGGTTGTGGAAAACGGGCGCGTCACCGGGTACGTGACCCTGGCCCTTGACCATGATCACATCATGGAATTCACCGCCCACATCATGCCCACCTACGACCGGTATACGGAAATACCGGACGCGTACGAAGGCAATTACGCCTTCATCTGGGATCACAAGGGGCGCAGCATAGTGCACCCGCGCCACTTCTCCATCGCGGGGTACGACCCGGAAACAGGCGATCCGCAGATCCCCTGGCTTGAGGATCGTATTTACGACGCCTGGCAAGCCAGCGGCAAAGACTACGTGGATTTCATCCAGGACGAGCCCACCTTCGTCGCCCAGTCCACCAAAAGGAAACCGGCTCCGGCCCTGACCAGGCAAGGCATGGTGGGTCTTGATTGCCGCTATCTGAACTTTGCCCCCCAGTGTACCGGCTGGTTCGATCTGACCAAAAACGGAGGCTCCGGCTCTTTTGTCATTTTGTGGAGCGGCCTGCGCAAACTGACCACAGCGGCGGCCATTCCCTATTACACGGGGCAGTATGCCGCTTCCAGGCGGGGCTTCGGCTTTGTCACCGTGGGCGCGGGCATGGACGACTTCCGCCGCCCCGCCATGGAAACCCAAAAAGTCATCGACCGGCTTATCGCCAAAAGCGACAGGGAACTGAGCGAAACGGCCGCCGAAACCCGCGACTCCATCAGCCGGAACCTCATTTCCACGGCGGCCAGCCTCAGCATTTCCACCGCGATCATGGTGGTCCTGGTGGTGCTGATCGCCATCTGGATGGCCTCCGCCTTTACCCGCAGCATCACCACCCTGGTCAACGGCATCGCCCGGTTCCGCGCGGGCGAAAGGCATTTCCGCTTCCACGCGCCCGTCAAGGACGAACTGGGCAGGCTGGCCGATTCCTTTGACGCGCTTGCCGAAAACATCGCCTCCAGCACCAAGGGAGCCCTGGTCATCACCGATCTGGACAGAAAGATCCTGCACATGAACGAAGAAGCCCTGCTGCGCATCAACAAAAATGAAAACCTTGCGGACGTCATAGGCAATCCCTATGCCGAGCACAGCATCTTCCCCGCCGATACCCGCTACGATCCCATAGGCAGCTTCCTGCTGGGGCGCGAACCCGAAACTTACTACCACGCGGACCTGGGCAGATATTACAAGGCCGTGGCGGACTATTTCAAAAACGAGGAAGGCAACGCCACGGGATATATCATCATTTCCAACGATGTTACGGAAATGGCCCTCGAACAGCGAAAGATAGAGGAACAGCGCGCCCTGCTGGACACCATATTCTCTTCCTCGCCCGACCTTATCTGGTATCAGGACGCCGAAGGCAGGCTGCTTGCCGGCAACCCGCGCTTTGCCTCCGCTTTGGGGCTTTCTCCCCAAAGTCTGCTTCAGGAAAAGCTGGAGAACCTGATAGCAAAAGAAGCGGCGGACGCCTTCCGTGAAAATGACCAGATAGCCATCGCCGCGAAAATGCCCTGCTATACCGAAGAAGAAATTACCTTTGCCGACGGGCACAAAGAAATTGTGGACGCGGTGCGCACGCCCATTTTCGACGCGCGGGACCAGTTGGTGGGCCTGCTGGGCGTGGCGCGCGACGTTTCGCGCCGGGTAAGCGTGGAAAACGAACTGCGCGCCACCCAGTTGGAACTGGAGTCGGCCGTCAACGCGGCCAACAAGGCCAACGAGTCGAAAAGCGAATTCCTGGCCCGCATGAGCCACGAAATCCGCACCCCCATGAACGCCATCATCGGCATGGCGAACATAAGCCGGCGCAAGCTGGAAAGCGCTCCGCCCCCGGTCGACGACATCAAAGCCCATGTGCGGCAGATTGAAGTTTCTTCGCAGCATCTGCTGGGGCTGCTGAATGATATTCTGGACATCTCCAAGATCGAGGCCGGAAAAATAGAACTGGCCGAGGAAGTGTTCGACCTGCCCAAGCTTGTGGACAACGTGGCGTCCATCATCCGCCCGCGCTGCACGGAAAAAAATATCGTCTTCGACGTGGCTGTGGAAGGGATGGAGGTCAACTTCTGCCGCAGCGACCCCCTGCGCCTGCGCCAGGTGCTGATCAACCTGCTGGGCAACGCGGTAAAGTTCACCCCTGAATGCGGCCGGGTGGAGTTTCGCGTCACCCAGACGCAAAGCAGCGAGACGGACGTGCGGGTCTGTTTCGCCGTCCACGACACGGGCATAGGCATTCCGGAAAAAAACCTGTCCCTGCTCTTCCAGCCCTTTGAGCAGGGCGGCGGCAACATCACCAGACATTACGGGGGCACGGGTCTGGGGCTTTCCATCAGCCGCAGCATCGTAAATCTGCTGGGCGGCGATATAGCCGTGAACACCAAGGAAAGCGTGGGAAGCTCCTTTTCCTTCACCATTTCCCTGCCCAAAGCCGAGGCGGCCACCTCGGCGGTGCCTTCCGCCTGCCCCACAGACGCCCTTAAAGGCAAAAAGGCCCTGCTTGTGGATGACGTGGACATCAACCGCATCATCGTCATCGAGCAGCTAAGCTCCACCGGCATGATCATCGATGAGGCCGAAGACGGCCACGTGGCCGTGGAAATGTTCAAGGACTCGTCCGACGGCTATTACGACATCATTTTCATGGACGTGCAGATGCCGCATATGAACGGCTACCAGGCGGCAAGCGCCATCCGCTCCGCTCCCGGCCGCGCCGACTCCCTGACGGTGCCCATCGTGGCCATGACGGCCAACGCCTTCAAGGAAGACGTGGACAAGGCCCTGGCCTGCGGCATGAACGCCCACCTGGCCAAACCCCTGGAGCAGGACAAACTTATGGAACTGCTGGCGCAGCTTCTTGTCTGACTCCGCCGGAACGGCGGTTCGGATCAATTAACGCATTTCGAGTGTAAAAGACTCTAAAAACCCCGCCTGGCGGGGTTTTTCATCCATCTTGCCCCGTACAAACGCGATCTTTCGCGTTTGTACGGTTTTTTTTCAGGCAGGGACGTTCGGACCAAAGGCTTGCCTTGAAGGGCGCACCACGCCACGGCACCGGGATCAAACTTCTTGTTTAACGGAATTCAATTGAAATAGTTAGCTATTTTTATATCATATTACATTTAAAATATTTTATCTAAATTATCTATATTTTTTATAAAAAATAAAATATAGAAAAACAAATAACACTTACTCCGCCGGCAATTGCCCTGCGGGGAGAAACATCCCTTTGTGGAATACATCCGGAAAAATACCCAGATACAAGCTCCACGCCATGAAAAAAACACCGCGTACGGGCAGCATGCCTCCCTCGCCGGGACAGCGTACTATCGCGAAACTCGGCATCTTTTACATATCCATATGGACCTGCCTTGTCGCGGCCTCCATAACGCAGAATCTGGACGTGTTCCATGAAAGGGCGGATGAATATGCCCTCATCCAGGCGGCGGCCATTTGCGAGCACGAAGCGGCCTACTACAAATGGAACGCGAAAATGGGCGGCGTTTTCGTGCCCGCGGGCGCCGATATCGATCCAGCCCGGTATCCTTCGCTTCACAACGGAACCGTCAATACCCCCTCCGGCCTTCTGGTCAAGGTGCCGCCTCCCCTGATGAGCCGCCTTGCGCACATGTCCATGCGAAAAGACGCGGGCATTTCAAGCGACATTGTCAGCCCCGCCGACATGCGCTCCCGCGATGACTCCCCCGACATGTGGGGTGAAGACAGCCCGCGCATATACGGCGACGCGGCCACCCCCTCCCCCGCCGCCGGCACGGCGGAGTTTTTTTTCGAATACGCCGTCGTAAACGGCGAGAGGCATGTGCGCGTCACCCAGCCGCTTGTGCTGGAAGAAGACTGCATGACCTGCCATAAGGAGCCCGGCAGCGGCATAGGGGTGCTGGCCGGCGGCATCAGCGCCTCTGTGCCCATAGCCCCGTTCATGCGCCTGGACACGCAGGGCACGCGCAACATGCTGCTTACACATGCGGGGCTGTGGCTTGCCGGCGGCGCCGTTATCCTTTGCACGACCATATATCTGAGACAGAGCATCGGCGAACGCGACAGGGCGGAAATCCGGCTGAACATGCTTGCCCGGCAGGTGGAGTCCCATGTGGCCGAACGCACCCGCGCCATTGAGCTGCGGGCAAGGCAACTGACCGAGGCCAAAGAAACGGCGGAGGCCGCCAACAAGGCCAAAAACGACTTTCTGGCCAACATCAGCCACGAAATACGCACCCCGCTTAACGGCATAATCGGCATGGCGGATCTGCTGCTGCAATCGGAAATGACCGTGGACCAGGCCGCTATGGCGGCGACCGTCGCCAGCAGCGGGGCCGGTCTTCTGGCCGTGCTCAACGACCTGCTGGACTTTTCAAAAATCGAGGCGGGCAAAATGCGCATGGAATCCCTGCCCTTCAGCCTGCGCGACACCATATTTGAAACAATCAAAAGCCTTGTGCCCATCGCGCACCAAAAAAACCTGGAATTGCTGGTGCAAATCGATTCGCAATTGCCCGACCGGCTGCTGGGCGATCATAACCGCCTTCGGCAGATACTTATGAACCTGCTGAGCAACGCCCTCAAGTTCACCCTGCGGGGCGAGGTCATCCTGCATGCCCGCTGCGTGCGCCTGACGGAAAAGGACGTGCGCCTGCACATAAGCGTGGCCGATACCGGCATCGGCATACCCCCGGAAAAGCAAAAAGTCATTTTCAACGCCTTTGAGCAGGTCGACAGTTCCACCACGCGCCGTTTCGGCGGCACCGGCCTGGGGCTTCCCATCGCCCGCAAACTGCTTGAGCTGATGGATGCCTCGTTCGAGCTGACCAGCGCCCCGGGCAAGGGCAGCGTTTTTTCCTTCGAGCTTTGCCTGCCGGTGCTGCCGTCGGATTCGGTGCCCACCACGCAGACCGCCGTGGAAGCCGTCAGGGGAAAACGCGCCCTGATTGTGGACGACAACGCCACAAACCGCCGCATCTACCTGGAACAGATGTCCGCCTGGGGAATGCTTGCGGAAGACGCCGCCGGCGCTGACGAGGCCCTGCTTATCTTGCAAAACGCCCTGAAGGCGGGCGCGCCTTTTGACATCGTGCTGACGGATTCGCATATGCCGGAAAAAGGCGGGCTGGATCTGATCCGCGCCATGCGCGCGGACGAGACCATGCACAGACTTCCCGTGATCCTGCTTTCTTCGGGCTTTATTTCGCAGCAGCCCGGAAAAAGGCTGTCCTACAGCGACGACCTCATAAAACCCGTGCGGCCGGAAGATCTCCTGCGCAGCATCAGCAAGGTGCTGGGCATGTTTGATCAGTATTCCGTGAACGAACTGTACGCAAACAGGGAAAAATGGAAAACCCCGTCCTCTTCCACGGCATTGGACATCCTTCTTGTGGAGGATCTGGAAATAAACCAGCTTGTCGCCGAAAAAATGCTGAAGACGCTGGGCCATACGGTTTTTATCGCCAGCAACGGGCAGGAGGCCCTGGATGCGCTTATGCTGCGTTCCTACGATCTTATCCTTATGGACATACAGATGCCGGTGATGGACGGCGTTGAAACGACAAAACGGATACGTGACCGTGAAAAAAAAGGAATTCTGACGGGCCGCACCCCCATCGTGGCCATAACCGCGCATTCCCTGAAGGAAAACATAGACGGATATATGGCCGCCGGTATGGACGGCTATGTTCTGAAGCCGCTTTATCTGAACGCTGTCGGCGACGCCCTGGCGCTGACGGCCCAAAAATTTTCCCTGGGAAAAACTCAAAAAACGGACAGGCCCGCGCCGCCTGTCGCCGAAAAGACTTCCTCCGCGCCGCCTGTCGCCGAAAAGACTTCCTCCGCGGCGACCGCCGCGGAGGAAGGGAACAACGTTCCGCAACCCCGCCCACAGCAGGATTACGAGATTCTGGATGTCGAGTTGATGCGCTCGACCATAGGGGAGGACGAAGACATCCTGCAGTCCATACAAATCTACGCCCGTGACGCGCCGCAGATTTTGCGCGCCATGGAAAGAGCTGTTGAAGAAGACGACGGCGAAGCGCTGGCCCATGCCGCCCACGCCCTTAAAGGCATAACAAGCTACTTTACCGTCGGCCACATATACAAGGCCATTGTATCCCTTGAAGCCACAGCCAGGGGGCAGGCTCCGCATACGGAAAAAGAACATCTTTTTGAAACGCTTTTATCAATACGCAAAGTAACATATACACTTATCAATGAAATGGGCAGATATGCCGAGATCTTTCATAAAACCCACGAACAGGCCACGAGGTACATATGAACATCCTTGTCGCTGAAGACCAGGATACAACGCGGTTTATCGTTTCCTCCCATCTGCGCAACTGGGGGCATACCGTCACGGACGTTCAGAACGGACGCTCCGCCCTGTCATATTTACTCAGCAATCCCAATACGGTCGACATGCTCATCACGGACTGGGACATGCCCCTGCTGGACGGAGTGGAGCTTGCCGGCCGGGTCCGCGGGCTGACAAAAAACTCCGGCTACGTGTATATCATCCTGCTGACGGTCAAAAGCGCGCACGAGGATTTCATCAAGGGATTCAACGACGGGCAGGTGGACGACTACCTGGTCAAGCCCTTCAGCGCGGTGCAACTGCGGCTGCACGTGCAGGTGGGCGCGAGGCTCATCCAGGCGGAGCGCGCGCTGCGCGGGCACAGCACCGATCTGGAAACAAAGATGCGCACGCAGGCAAAGGCCATATGGGAAACCCAGGAGGAAATCATCAGCCGCCTGTTCAACGCTCTGGAGTCCCGCAACCAGGAAACGGCCCTGCACGTGCGGCGCATCGGCATCATGAGCTCCTGCCTGGGCCGTTTTCTCGGCTGGGACAACGAGCGGCAGGACATGCTGCATGCGGCGGCCCCCCTGCACGACATAGGCAAAATCGGCATCAGCGACGCACTGCTGCTTAAGCCCGGCGAACTCACCGAGGACGAGCGCAGACAAATGCGGGAACACACCGTCATCGGCGCGCGCATACTGTCAGGATCGCACAATCCCGTCATCCAGATGGCCGAACGCATCGCCCTGTCCCACCACGAAAACTGGGACGGCTCGGGCTATCCCAACGGTCTGGCGGGCAAGCAGATTCCCCTGGAAGCGCAGCTGGTTTCCATAGCCGACGTCTACGACAACCGGATTTCCGACCAAAGTTACCGCAAGGGGCTGCCCGAGGAAGAAGTGCTCAAGTACATCGAGGAGCAGGCCGACAGCAAATTCTCGCCCGTGATCGTGCGCCTGTTTTTCAAGCACCTGGACGAGATAAAGCGGCAGTGGTGGCAATCCATGGTGAAATAGGGCGGCCGGCGGCAATACCGCCCTACTCCGCCATCTTCCTGTACTTTTCCATCACCTCGGCCGCGTGCTTTTCCGCCATTTCCAGCAGGCGTTCGGCCTGGTCGGGGAAGGTGCGGGCCAGGGCGGTAAAGCGCACCTCGCCTTTCAGAAAGTCGCGCAGAGGCATGTCGGGTTCCTTGGAATCCAGCACAAAGGGGTTCTTTCCTTCCGCCTTGCGGCGCGGGTCAAAACGGTACAGATGCCAGTATCCGGATTTGACGGCCAGTTTGGATTCTTCCTGGGCAAAGTCCATGCCCGCCACGATGCCGTGGGCGATGCAGGGGGCGTAAGCGATGATCAGGGAGGGCCCGGGATAGGATTCGGCCTCGCGCAGGACGGTGATAAGCTGTTCCTGATCCGCGCCCATGGCCACCTGGGCCACGTACACCGTGCCCGACTGCGCGGCCAGAAGTCCCAGGTTCTTCTTGGCCGACCGTTTGCCCGCGGCGGCAAACTGCGCCACGGCCCCCACGGGCGTGGCCTTGGAGGACTGCCCGCCGGTGTTGGAATACACCTCGGTGTCCACCACCAGGATATTCAGGTTCTCGCCGGAAGCCAGCACGTGATCCAGGCCGCCGTAGCCTATGTCGTAGGCCCAGCCGTCGCCGCCGTACATCCACAGGGACTTTTTGCTCAAATGTTCCCGGTTGGCCAGGATATAGGCCCCGTCGACGGTTTTGGCCGCGCTGGCCGCAACGGCGGCGGCCACGGCGTCGGCGCGCTCGATGGTGCCTTCGCTCTGCTCAAATCCTTCCAGCCAGGCGGCCAGCGCATCCTGCAAAGGCCCTTGTTCCGCCTTGCCCAGCAGGCCCTCCACATGCGCGCGCAGACGGTCCCGCTGGTGCCGCACCGCCAGGCTCATGCCAAGGGAAAATTCCGCGTTGTTTTCAAACAGCGAGTTGGAAAAGGCCGGGCCGAACCCCCGCCCGTTCACCGTATACGGCACGTTGGGGCAGGCCGCGCCCCAGGCCTGGGTGCAGCCCGTGGCGTTGGCGATGATCATGCGCTCGCCGAAAAGCTGGGTCATCAGCTTCATGTAGGGCGTTTCGCCGCAGCCGCCGCAGGCCCCGGAAAATTCCAGCAACGGCTGCTCGAACTGGCTGCCCTTGACGGAAAACTTGTTCAGGGGGTTCTTTTTGGCGGGCAGCGAGACGGCATAGTCCCACAGCGACGCCTGCTCCGGCTGCGATTCATGGGCCACCATTTCCAGCGCCTTCTTTTTGGACGGGCAAACCCGGGCGCAACAGCCGCAGCCGGTGCAGTCCAGCGTATCCACCTGGATGCGGAAGGAGTACCCCTCCAGCGCCTTGCCCCTGGCTTTGGGCGCGGTAAAACCCGCCGGGGCCGCCGCCGTTTCCTCTCCGGTAAGCAGGAAAGGCCGGATGCAGGCGTGCGGGCAGACGTAGGAGCACTGGTTGCACTGGATGCAGTTTTCCGGAATCCACTTCGGCACCATGACGGCGATGCCGCGCTTTTCATAGCGCGAGGTGCCCAGGGGCACCGTGCCGTCGGCGGCGCGGGCAAAAACGCTGACCGGCAGGCTGTCGCCCTTCAGGGCGTTGACCGGTTCCAGCACGCTTGTGATATATTCGGGCAGATTTTTACGGGCGGCCTTCTCGTCCCCGCTCCGCGCCCTGTCTTTGGCTTTTTTCCAGGCGGCGGGCACGGCCACTTCCGCAACGTCCTCAATCCCCCGGTCCACGGCCGCGCGGTTCATGGCCAGGATTTTTTCGCCCTTGGCCTTGTAGGTTTTGTCAATGGCGTCCTTCATGTGGCGCACGGCGTCTTCCAGGGGCAGAACCCTGGCCAGCTTGAAAAAGGCCGCCTGAAGCACGGCGTTGATGCGCCCGCCCAGGCCGATTTCCCGCGCGATGCGGTTGGCGTCGATGGTGTAAAAGCGGATATTCCGCTCCGCCAGGATGCGTTTGACCCCGGCGGGCAGGTTGGCTTCCAGTTCGTCCGGCCCCCAGGAGCAGTTCAGCAGAAACACGCCGCCCGGCTTGATTTCCGAAACGATGTCGTACTTGGTGATGTACGTGGGGTTGTGGCAGGCCACAAAGTCGGCGCCGGAAACCAGGTAGGCCGACCGGATGGGCCGGGGGCCAAAGCGCAGGTGCGATCGGGTCATGCCCCGCGACTTCTTGGTGTCGTACTCAAAGTAGGCCTGGGCGTACATGCCGGTATTGTCGCCGATGATTTTGATGGAATTCTTGTTGGCCCCCACCGTGCCGTCGGAGCCCAGCCCCCAGAACTTGCAGCGCACGATGTCGTCGCCGTCCGTTTCGATGGCTTCTCCCTCGGCCAGGGACCGGAACGTCACGTCATCGTTGATGCCCACGGTAAAGTGATTTTTGGGCGCATCTTTTTTTGACGGATCCAGATCCATGTTGTCGAACACGGCCTTCATCTGCGCCGGGGTCACGTCCTTGGAGGAAAGCCCGTACCGCCCGGCCAGCACGCGCACATCCCGCCCCTTTTCGCACACGGCGGCGCAGATGTCCTTGTACAGCGGCTCACCCCCGGCCCCCGGCTCCTTGGTGCGGTCCAGCACCGTCACTCGCCGGGCCGTGGCGGGCAGCGCCGCCATGCAGTGTTCCACCGAAAACGGCCTGAACAGGCGGACCTGCAAAAAGCCCACCTTTTCGCCGCGCGCGGTCAAATAATCCACCACTTCCCGCAAGGTGCCGGAAACCGAGCCCATGGCCACCACCACGCGTTCCGCGTCCGGCGCGCCATAGTAGCCGAACAGGCCGTATTCCCGGCCCGTCAGGGCGCTGATGCGCTTCATGTAGCCTTCCACCACGGCGGGCAGGCGGTCGTAATAGG
Source organism: Desulfovibrio sp. (assembly GCA_031549405.1). GTDB lineage: Bacteria > Desulfobacterota > Desulfovibrionia > Desulfovibrionales > Desulfovibrionaceae > Frigididesulfovibrio. Next base: position 30,949 of record JAVBPV010000041.1, on the reverse strand, counting down.
GGTTGCAGGCTTCGCGCGCCTGAAAGAACACGTCCGGATTCTGCACTGTGGACCGCTGCACCGGGCGTTCCGGGTTCAGGGAATTTTTGCGGAAGCGCTCCAGCGCCTTTTTGTCCAACATTCCCTTCAGCGCGTCATAGGACAGCACCTCGACGTTCTGCACCTCGTGCGAGGTGCGGAATCCGTCAAAAAAATGCAGGAAGGGCACGCGGCCCTCAATGGCGGCAAGGTGAGCCACCCCGGCCAGATCCATGACCTCCTGCACCCCGCCCGTGCAAAGCATGGCAAAACCCGTCTGGCGGCAGGCCATCACGTCGGAATGGTCCCCGAAAATGGAAAAGGCGTGCGTGCCCACGGTGCGCGCGCTGACGTGCAGAACGCCCGGCATAAGCTGCCCCGCCATGCGGTACATTGCCGGAATCATCAACAAAAGCCCCTGCGAGGCCGTATACGAAGTGGCCAGCCCCCCGGCCTCCAACGCGCCGTGCATGGCCCCGGCCGCGCCGTGTTCCGACTGCATTTCCACCAGTTGCACGGTCCGGCCAAAGACGTTGGTTCTGCCCCTGGCCGACCACACGTCCACCTGCTCCGCCATGGGCGACGAGGGCGTAATGGGGTAAATGGCCGCCACTTCCGTGAAGGCGTAAGAAATATAGGCGGCGGCTTCGTTGCCGTCCATGGTCTGCATTTTTATCATGGCTGGATCCTTACTGTTCGGTGAAAAGGGACTGAGGGGGCTCTGCCCCCTCAGACTCCCCCGGCGGGGAGTTTTCAAAAATTTTGTCCGCCTGCGCTCCGCTCTGGCTGGACGGCCCCTTGCGGGGTTTGGGGCAAAGCCCCAAGTCGCAAACGATATTCAAAAAAACCTTGGAATACTCTTCAAACCGTCTTCGCCTGCGCTTCTTCCCGCGCAATCAATTCGGCGGCCATGCGGCGCAGTTCGAACTTTTTGACCTTGCCGCTGGCGGTCAGGGGAAAGGCCTCCACCAGAAAGACGTAGCGCGGAATCTTGTGCCAGGCTACGCGGCCCCGGCAAAAGTCGCGCACGTCCTCGGGCGCGATGTCGGCGCCCGGCCGGGGGATGATAAAGGCGGCCACTTCCTCGCCGTACTTTTCGCTGGGCGCGCCCACCACCTGGATATCCATGACCCCGTCCAGGCCGGAGACGAACTCCTCCACCTCGCGCGGGTAGATGTTTTCGCCGCCCCGGATGATCATGTCCTTGATGCGCCCGGTGATGACCAGGTAGCCTTCTTCATCCATGATGCCCACGTCGCCGGAATGCAGCCACCCGCCGGTGGAAATGGCGTCGGCCGTGGCCTCGGGCATGTTGTAGTAGCCCTTCATCACGTTATAGCCCCGGCAAATCACCTCGCCGGGCCGGCCGCGCGGCACTTCCTCGCAGGTTTCCGGGTCGGCCACGCGCACCTCGATGCCCGGCATGGCCCGGCCCACGGTGCTGACCCGGCGTTTGAACTCTTCGTCCACGTGGGTCTGGGTCATGCCGGGAGAAGTTTCGGTCAGGCCGTATACGTTGGTGATCTCGCGCATGTTCATTTGATCCATGACCCGCCGCATAAGCGGCTCCGGACAGACGGAACCGGCCATGATGCCGGTGCGCAGCGAGGAAAAATCAAAACGCTTGAACAGCTTGTGCTCCAGAATGGCGATGAACATGGTGGGCACGCCGTACAGGGCGGTGCAGCGCTCTTCTTCCACAGAGGTCATGACCTGCACGGGCTTGAAGCCTTCCAGCACGATAAGGGCCGCGCCGTGGTTGACGGCGGCCATAACGCCCAGCACGCAGCCAAAACAGTGGAACAGCGGCACGGGCAGGCAGATGCGGTCCTTTTCGGAAAACCCCTGGTGGTAGCCTATCCAGTAGCCGTTATTGCCGATGTTGTTGTGCGTAAGCATCACGCCCTTGGGAAAGCCCGTGGTGCCCGAGGTGTACTGCATGTTCACCACGTCGTCGGGAGATACGGAATTTTTGCGGCGCTCGTATTCTTCGTCGGAGGTCATGACCGAAAGGCTTTGGATTTCAGGGATGGAGTACATGCCCCGGTGCTTTTCCATGCCCAGAAAAATCACCCGGCGCAGATGCGGAAAAGCCGCGGCGCGCATATTTTCACGCGGGCGCAGGCGCAGTTCGGGGATAAGCTTGTTGATGGTCTGAAGGTAATCATGGTCGCGAAAGCCGTCCATGGTCACCAGGTTTTCGCACTCCGACTGCTTGAGCAGGTATTCCACCTCGCTTTCGCGGTAGCTGGTGTTCACCGTCAGCAAAACGGCCCCGATACGGGCGGTGGCGAACATCAGACTGATCCAGAAGGGCACGTTGGCCGACCACACGGCGACCTTTTCGCCTTTTTTCACCCCAAGGGCCATCAGCCCTTTGGCCAGAACGTCCACATCGCGGCCGAACTCGCCCCAGGTGCGGCGGAAATCGCGGTCCACATAAACCACGGCGTCGTTGTCCGGAAACCGCGAGACGGTTTCGTCAAGAATCTGCCCAAGCGTCCTGTGACGCAGTTTAAACGGCTCTACATACATGCGGCGCGACCTCTGTGGGTTCCGGCAATGCGGCCGGGACGTCAGTCTTTAAAGATACCGGTTCAGACCGGTGAATTCCAGATGCTTGCGGCATCCCGGTTTACAAGGAATGCAAAAGCAAAAGAGCCTGGACCAGGGCACAGGCTCACGGGCGGCGTGCGCTACAGGCAATTTTGTTCTCTGCCAAGGAAAAAAGGCTTTTTATGAAGGGAGTGTACTCTTATTGTACTCGACCGGAATAAAAAGCCTTTTTGACGCGGGCAGAGGGCAAAAGGGCCGTAGCGCACGCCGCCCTAAGACGGATGGAACATGATGGCGTATATGGTGCACGGCTCGTTGCCGGCGGCCCCCACGTAATGCGGCACGATGGAATTGTAATACACCGTGTCGCCGGGCTCCAGAATTTCCGTGCGGGTGCCGTAAATCACCTGAAGCCTGCCGGACTGCACGATGATGAACTCCTCGCCCTGGTGGGAGGAAAGCTTGCGGTCCTCTTCCGGATGGGGCATCACCTCGATGAAAAACGGCTCCATGTTCCGGTCCACCTTGCCCTTGGACAGGGTGAAGTAGCGGTACAGGGGCTGCTCCGCTGCCGACTGCTGCATGGTCAGATCGGCTTCCCGCGCCTCTTTGCGCGTTATGATGGGATCCTGGCAGGACACGTCATCCATAAAGGTGCCCAGGCGCACGTTCAGGGCGCGGGCGATTTTTTGCAAAGGCCCGATGGAGGGATAGACGCTTTCCTCTTCCAGCGTGGCGATGAAGTCCACAGCCAGGCCGGTGTGTTCGGCCAGATCTTCGCGGGACATGTCCAAAGCTTCGCGGAACTTGCGGACGCGGGTTCCGACTTTTTCAACGGCCATAGCTTGCTTCCTTGACGTAACAACTTTTATTGCGGAAAATAAAATAGTATCGGGATATTCCGTTACCGCTGCCAGCGCGTTTATATGCAACCCCGAATAATACGCAAGGGCCATGCACTTTGCAAGGCCCGGCAGCGGCGGGCAACAGCCCGGACCGCCGGGACGCCGCATCAGATTTCTTTTACTTTCTCTCCCCAGGCGCGCGCGCTTTTCAAGGCTTTTTTGCGCACGCCCTGCCAGTTGCCCCGGGTCAGGGCGGAATCTTCCATGACGTTCAGCATCTTGCGATACAACGGCAAGGGCGCGGAAAAGATCAGTTCGTCGGTTTTCAGAAATTTACGGGCGGACAGATCAAAGCCGCCAAGGACGGCGCGTTCTTCGCCGCGCGCCTGGTAAACCAGGGGCCAGGCGACGATGCTGCCGCAGGCGGCGCTGAAGGGGGACGCCACCGCCAGATGGCTTCCGGCGGCGTAACAGGCCAGGGAATACAGGCCGTTCAGGGTTTCCGGCCTGACAAAAAAGGTCGCCACCAGGGGAGTTTCGCCGGGGCCGAACTGGCCCAGAGGCTTGATGATGCAGTACTTTCCGGGAGCCTCGGGCGGCGTGGTGTCCCGCATAAAGGCGTGCATGGCTTCCGACGAGGGCAGGTAGCGCTCGCCCTCCACGGGCGTTCCGGGGATGCCCGTGGACACGTACAGCACGTTGGTTTCCAGGTAGGGCCTGTACAGGCCGCAATAAAAGCCGCCGCCCATGCAGCCGCATTCCTCGTGGCTGATCCAGGCCGCTTTTCGCTTTTTGCGGGCCAGCCAAAGGTTGCCCGCCAGACAGGAAAATTCGCTGAAGGCCTTTTCCCAGTTGATTTCCCCGGCCAGCTCCCGCTCGCGGCTGTAGATTTCCCCCGGTTTGGGGCCAAAGCCGCCTTCGGGCTTCACGTCGGCGTAGTGCACGCCAAAGGGCTCTTCTTCGTGGCCTAAAAGCTCCAGCAGCCGTCCGGTCCGCTCAAGAATATCCCGCATCACGCTTCCTCCGCTGTGGTTGGAAAACCCGATACCGGATTCGATACTATGGAGTTTCCGCCCGTTGCGCAATAAGCGCGGGAATTGCGATTTTTATGGCGGCCAAATGGGCCGCTACAGCGCCAAAGACAAGCGTTCCATGGCCCTGCGCGTGTCTTTAGCCGGGGTAAAGGCGGTAAAGCGCACGTACCCTTCCCCGCTTGGCCCGAAGCCGACGCCCGGCGTGCATACGATGCCGGACTCGTGCAGCAGGCGGTCGAAAAAGTCCCAGGAGGACAGTCCCCTGGGCGCGCGGGCCCAGATATAGGGAGCGTTGACGCCGCCCACGACATGCAGGCCGCAGATGTCCAGGGACGTCAGAATGGTCTCGGCGTTTTCCATGTAGCCGCTTATGACCGCACGGATCTGCCGCCGGGCTTCCGGCTCGTAGACGGCGGCGGCGGCGCGCTGCACGATGTAGGCGCAGCCGTTGTACCGCGTGCTTTGGCGGCGCAGCCACATTTCGCGCAGGGAAGCGGCCCGGCCCGAGGAATCGCGCCCGCGCACCCCGCGCGGCACCACGGCGAAGCCGCAGCGCAGGCCGGTAAAGCCCGCCGTTTTGGAATAGCTGCGAAACTCCACCGCCACCTCTTCCGCGCCGGGCACCTCGTAAATGCTGTGCGGGATATCCGGGTCGCTGATAAAAGCCTCGTAAGCGGCATCATACAGAATGACGCAGCCGTTTTTCCTGGCGTAGTCCACCCATACTTCCAGCTGGGCTCGCGTGAGCACGGTTCCCGTGGGATTGTTGGGGTAGCACAGGTAGATGAAGTCCGGCGCGCGATCCGGCAAAGCCGGGACAAAAGAGTTTTCCGCAGTGCAGGGCAGGTAAACCACGTCGCTCCAGCCCGTGCCGGTCCAGTCGCCGCAACGCCCGGCCATGACGTTGGAGTCCACGTACACCGGGTATACCGGATCGGTGACGGCGATGACGGCCTCCCGGCCGAACAGTTCCTGGAAATTGCCGATATCCGGCTTGGATCCGTCGCTGACGAATATCTCGTCGGGCCGGATATCCGCGCCGCGCGCGGCATAGTCGTGTTCCGCCACGGCCTCGCGCAAAAACTCGTACCCCTGCTCCGGCCCGTAGCCGCGAAAGGTTTCCTCGCGCCCCATCTCCGTCACGGCCCGGTGCAGGGCCTCGACCACCGCCGGGACCAGAGGCCAGCTTACGTCTCCAATGCCCAGACTGATGATGTCCTTTTCCGGCTTGCGTTCCCGCAGGGATCTTACCCTGGCGGCCACCTCGGAAAACAGATAGGCCCCCCGCAGGCGGCCGTAAGCGTCGTTGATTCGTGCCATAAGTATCTCTCCGATTCTCAAACCCGTCCTAAAAAAAACTTTTAGAACAAGTAATGCTTCAAACTGCCGCTTGACGGCGGGCAAAGCCCGCCCGCGGCCATTTGCCGGCAAGGATCTGAAGGCAAATCCTTGCGGGCGTTTCACACTTGAAGTACTTCAAATACACAGTTCTCCGTGGAATACGGTCACGGCTTCGCCGGCCATATACACGCGGTTGTCGCCGTCGTTCCATTCGATGTCGAGATCGCCGCCCTTGAGGCGCACCGTGACCCGGCGCCCGGACAAGCCGTTCAGCACGCCGGCCACGGCCACGGCGCAGGCCCCGGTGCCGCAGGCCAGGGTTTCCCCGGCCCCGCGTTCCCAGACCCGCATGCGCAGGGACGTGGGGCTTTCCACCGTGACGAACTCCGCGTTGACCCGCTCGGGGAACAGGGGGTGACGCTCGAACAGCGGCCCGATACGCTCCAGGTCAAGGCTCTCCAACATATCCGGAGAAAAACCCGGCATGGAATCCAGAAAGATCACCGCGTGCGGATTTCCCATGGAAACGGCGGTCGCCGGCCAGGCCTGCCCGGCTACAAAAATGTCCTGGTTGACAAAGCGTTCCGCCTCGGCCGCCGGCTCGCGGGAAACCCGCGGCGAAAGCGCCCCGCGCTCCGCGCCCGGGGAAACCGGACGGGAGGCCCCCTGCTCCAGATCCAAAGGAACCGCCCGGTGTTTTCTGTGCTTGAGGGCCAGGGGAATATAAGGCGGGCGCAGCTCCGGCTCGCCCATGTCCACGCGCACCCGGCACACCCGGCCGTTTTCCGGAAAAAGCTCCAGAGTTCTGATCCCGGCCGCGGTTTCCACCGTCATGACGGTCTTGCGGCACAGGCCGCTGTCGTAGACGTACTTGCCGACGCAACGGATGCCGTTGCCGCACATGGCCGATTCCGAGCCGTCGCTGTTGAACATGCGCATGCCCACATCGGCCGCCCCGGACGGCGTAATGAGGATAAGGCCGTCCGAGCCCACGCCGAAGTGCCGGTCGCTGATCCGCGCGGCCAAAGCCGACGGGTCGTCCACGGATCGGGAAAAGGTGTCCATGTAAACATAATCGTTGCCAAGGGCCTGCATTTTAACGAACTTCATGAAAGTCCCATACCTCCTCTGTGTCGGAAACCGTATCCGCGTCGTTGCGGTTGGACTCGCGCAGGCGCTCCAGGGCCGCTTCGTAGCCCAGGGGCACCACCTTGACGAACATGGGCAGGGCGGCGTCCCAGCCGGCCAGCAGCGAGGCCGCCCTGGGGCTGCCCGTATGGTGCAGGTGCCGCTCCAGCAGCAGGCGCAGGCGCTCTTTATCCTCGCTTTTCCAAACGGATTCCAGGTCCACGGTATCGGTGTTGCAGCGGTTTTGAAAGTGCTCGTCGCCGTCGTAGACAAAGGCCGTGCCGCCGCTCATGCCGGCGGCGAAGTTGTAGCCGCACGGCCCTATGACCACCACGGTTCCGCCGGTCATGTATTCGCAGCCGTGGTCGCCCACGCCCTCCACCACCGCCGTCGCCCCGCTGTTGCGCACGGCGAAGCGCTCGCCGGCCATGCCGCCGATATAGGCGCGGCCCGAAGTGGCCCCGTACAGAGCCACGTTGCCGATGACGGACTGTCCCGGCAGCATGCCCTCGGGGGCGGCCGAAGAATCATCGCCGGGGGCCACGACCAGCACCCCGCCGGAAAGCCCCTTGCCCGCGTAGTCATTGGCCTCTCCGCGCACCTCAAGGGTTACGCCCGGAGCCAGAAAGGCCCCCAGGCTCTGCCCCGCCGCTCCGGACAGGCGGATGCGGATGCTGTGGTCGGGCAGCTGTCCGCGGTCCGCCAGCAGCCGCGCAGCCGCGCCGGACAACAGCGAGCCTACGGCCCGGTCGGTGTTGGCGACGGCTCCCTCGAACAGGGCGCTGGCCGTCAGGCCTTGCAGCACAGGCATTGCAGCGCCCATGATCGCCGTCTCAAGAGGCGTTGCGCAGATCCGGAGGGAAGGAGACTCGCCCTTCCAGGAGGCCGGAGCCGGGCCATGCTCACGCGAAGCCGGCGGGCCGGAAGCGGCGGCCAGAGTGCGGGCTCCCGCCGGGCCATGCTCACGCGGAACCGGCTCAGGCGGAGACGCCGGCGCCGGGGGCCGCGCGGCCGTCAGCAGGGGCCGCAGGTCCAGTGAGGCGATTTTGGAGGAAACCCCCTGGCGCCGGACGCCCAGACGGTCCACGCGGCCGATCATGTCGTCCATCGCGGCAAAGCCCAACCGCGCCATGTGGCGGCGCAGATCCTCGGCCAGGAACAGCAGAAAACGCCTGACCTGCTCCGGCGTGCCCGAGAACTTCCGGCGCAGGGCGGGCTCCTGCGTGGCTATGCCCGCCGGGCATCCGCCCTGATGGCAGCGGCGGCATACGATGCAGCCCATCGTTACCAGCAGCCCGGTGCCGAAGGCGAACTCGTCCGCCCCCAGCAAAGCGGCCACGGCCAGATCGCGCCCGGTGCGCAACAGCCCGTCGGCCTGCAAGCGCACTTTCCGGCGCAGGCCGCCGGCTTCCAGGGCTTGTCTGGCCTCGGCCAGGCCCATTTCCCAGGGCAGGCCCACGTACCGGATGGCGGACAGGGGCGAGGCCCCGGTACCGCCGTCATGGCCGGAAATGGTCACGGAATCGGCCCCGGCCTTGACGCAGCCCACGGCCACCGTGCCCACGCCCGCCTCGGCCACAAGCTTGACGGAAACGTCCGCCGTGGGCTGAATGCGTCGCAAATCGTAAATAAGCTGGGCCAGATCCTCGATGGAATAGATGTCGTGATGCGGCGGCGGAGAGATCAGAGAAACGCCGGGCATGGTATGGCGCACGCGGGCGATGCCCGGCGTGACCTTGTGGGCGGGAAGCTGGCCTCCTTCGCCGGGTTTTGCGCCCTGGGCCATCTTGATCTGAATCTCGTCGGCAAAGGCCAGGTAATCCGCCGTAACGCCGAAACGCCCCGAAGCCACCTGGCGGATGCGCGAACGCTTGTCCTCCATGCGGCCGTCCGGGCCGGGCACGGGCCTGTTGCGGGCCGGATCCTCGCCGCCCTCGCCGCTGTTGCTGCGCGCGCCCAGGCTGTTGAAGGCCAGGGCCAGGGTCTCGTGGGCTTCGGCGCTTAAGGAGCCCAGGGACATGGCCGCTCCCACGAAGCGCCGGACGATGTTTTCCGCCGGTTCCACCCGCTCGGGGGACAGGGGATGTTCCGCATACCGCAAAGTCAGCATGTCGCGCAGGGTGATGGCGCTTTCGCGGCCGTCGCTGAGCGCGACAAAAGCTTCCCAGGCCTCCCGCCGCTCACGCGGCGACTCAACTTCGCCCCGCACGGCGGAATGCAGGGATTTTACCGCTTCCGCCGACCAGAGGCGCGGCGCGGGGGCTTCCCTGGCGGCCGGATTTTCAGACCAGGCCCGCTGGTGGCGGGACAGGCTTTCGGCTTCCAGCCCGGCGAAACCTATGCCCCCCAGACGGCTGGCCGTTCCGGCAAAACACCGCTCCGTCAGGGCCGGGGCAAGGCCCACGGCCTCAAAGGTCTGCGCGCCCCGGAACCCGCGCAGGGTCGAAATGCCCAGGCGCGCCAGGGTCTTGAGAAAGCCCTTTTTCAAGGCCGTGACATAGGCCTCCGCCGCTTCGTGCGGCTCCTTGCCGGGCAGGGCCGGGGTTCCGGCCAGTCCGGCCACGGCATCCAGGGCCGCGTAGGGGCAAATTCCGCTGGCCCCGTAAGCGACAAGCAAGGCCATATGCATTATTTCGCGGGCCTCGCCGGTTTCCGCCAGGATGCCGCCGGCATGGCGCAGGCCGTGCCGCAAAAGATGATGGTGCACCCCGGCCACAGCCAGCAGCGAGGGCACGGGAACCCGGTCCCGCCCGGCCCCGGCGTCGCTGACCACCAGCAGGGACGCCCCGGCGGCCAGGGCGTGCTCCGCCTCCGCGCAAAGCCGTTCCAGGGCGCTTTCCAGGGACTTTCCGGGCTTCTCCCCGTCCGGCAGGGGAAAAGTGGCGTCCAGAGTGCGGCAGGATACGGAAGGATTGCGCGAAGCGCGCAGACGGGCCATGTCCGCCCTGGTCAGAAAGGGATGCTGCAACCGCAGCAGAGCGCAGTGCTCGGGACCGGGCTCAAGCAGGTTCCGCTCCCTTCCGGCAAAGCCCATCAGGGACATGGAAAGCTCTTCCCTTTGCGAATCGATGGGCGGATTGGTCACCTGGGCGAACTGTTGCTTGAAGTATTCGAAAAGCAGGCGCGGTTCTTCGGCCAGCGCGGCCAGGGGCTGGTCAAATCCCATGGCTTCCACAGGTTCCTGGGCGTTTTTGGCCATGGGCAAAAGAACGCGCCGCACTTCGCCTTCCGTGCAGCCGAACATGGCCAGGCGGACCGCGTCGGCCAGGGGCGGACCGGATGCCGCTCCTGCTTCCCCGGGTTCGGGCAGGTGCAGGCCTTCCAGATGCACACAGTGGGTGTTCAGCCAGCGCCGGTAAGGATGGGCGCGGATGACCTGCCCCTTGATTTCCACGTCCGGCACCATGCGGTGCCGGACCACATCGGCGATGATCATCCGGCGCGGCCTGAGCTGCCCGCGCTGGCGCGCGGGAAGCAGGACGTCGTCGGCCACGCCGGTTTCCGAAGCCAGCACCGCCAGCCCGTCCCGGTCGACGCTGTAGCGGCAGGGGCGCAGGCCGTTGCGGTCCAGCAGCGCCCCCACCCGCGAGAACCCGTCGGTGAACACCATGGCCGTGGGGCCGTCCCAGGGCTCCATGAGGGCGGAGTGGTACTCGTAAAAGGCGCGCTTGTTGTCGCCCATGACGTAGGCGCGGCCGAAGGGCTCGGGCACCATCATCATCAGGGCGTGGGGCAGGGAGCGTCCGCCCCGGACCAGCAGTTCCAGCACGTTGTCGAACATGGCCGAGTCGCTGCCGCCCTCTTCCACCACAGGCAAAATATCGCCCATATGCGCGTCGAACAGGGGCGAGGCCAGAACGGCCTCGCGCCCTTTCATGCGCAGGATGTTGCCCTTGATGGTATTGATTTCGCCGTTGTGCGCCAGCATGCGAAAAGGCTGGACCAGAGGCCAGGCCGGCAGAGTATTGGTGCTGAAACGCTCGTGAAACACCGCGAACGGCGCGACAAAGAGCGGATCTTGCAGGTCGGAGTAAAAGGCGGCCAGATTCGCCCCCGGCAGCATGCCCTTGTAAACCACGCTCCGGCAGGAAAGGCTGGGCACGTGGAACTCGCGGGGATCGCGCCCGGCCTTGCGCAGGGCCATGCGGGCCGTCTTTTCCATGCACCGCCGGGCGATGTACAGCTTGCGCTCGCAGGCTTCGGCCCCCTCGGGCGAGGTGTTTTCCCGCTCCGGATGCCGGGGCAGGACCAGTATCTGGATCATTTCCGGCAAGGTCGCGCGGGCCGCCATGCCCAGAACGCCCGCGTCCACGGGCGGATTGCGGCTGTCCGCCACGGTAAAGCCCTGGGCGGCCAGGCATTGCCGGACGATGCCCAAAAGGGCTTCGCGCAGGGAGGGGTCCTGGGGAAGAAACAACTGCCCCAAAGCCCAGCGCGGCAAGTGCCCGTGGCGGCCCATACGCTCGATGGCCGGCCATTCTCTGCGGAAAAAGGCCTGGGGGACGGGCAGCAAAATCCCGGCCCCGTCGCCGCTGTCCCCGGACTGGCCGCCGCGGTGGGCCAGCCTGGCCATGGCCTCCAGGGCCGCCGTCACCACGCGGCGCTGCGGCGCGCCCTCCAGCGAGGCCACAAACCCGACGCCGCAGGCGTCGTGTTCCTCGCGGGGGATGAACAAAGCTTCCATCAGTGGCTCCACATCAGTTCCGCATAGGTGGGCAGGGGCCAGTCGGCATCGTCCACCATCAGTTCCAGAGCATCCATATGTTCCCGGCAGAGGTTCATGGCCGGGAACAGCCCGTCGCGGGCCGCGCGGGCGTGCTGCGCCGCCGTTTCCCCGCAATGCCGCCGGCGCAGCGCGTCCAGATCGGCCAGCGCGGCGGCCAGCGCCCCGGTCCGTTCCCGCAGGGCGGAGAAAAAGCGCTCTTCTTCCCCGGCTTCCCCCGCCGCATTCTTCAGGATGTCACGGGTGCGGCGCAGCAGTTCGGCGGCTTCGGCCTGGGCGCGACGGGCCGCGGGCAGGATCAGGGTGCGTCCCATGCGGCTGGTCAGGGCGGCTTCAATAACGATTGTCCTGGTGTAGTTTTCGAACAGAATTTCCTGGCGGGCCAGCAGTTCGCGTTCGGTCAGCACGCCGTGGCGCAGAAAGACGTCCATGACCTCCGCGTCGCTGTAATGCTCTATGGCCTCCACCGTGGTGGGCATGTCGGGCAGGCCGCGCCGGGCCGCCTCTTCCTTCCATTCCGGCGCGTAGCCGTTGCCGTTGAAAACCACGGGCATATGCTCGCGGAACAGATCCACCAGCAGTTCCTGCACGGCGTGGTTCAGGGAAACGCCCCCGCTTGTGGCCGATTCCAGGCGGGTGGCGATGTCGTCCAAAGCGCAGGCCACGGCGGCGTTCAGGGCGATGTTGGCCGGGGCGATGGACTGGGAGGCCCCCAGCGCCCGGAATTCGAACTTGTTGCCGGTATAGGCGAAGGGGCTGGTGCGGTTGCGGTCGGACATGTCCCTGGGCAGGGGCGGCAGGCTCGAGACGCCGATTTCGATGGTCGCCGGACCGCCGCAGGCCTCGCCGCAGCCTTCGGCCAGGTTTTTCATGACCGCCTCCAACTGCTCGCCCAGATACACGGACAGGATGGCCGGGGGGGCCTCGTTGGCGCCCAGGCGGTGATCGTTGCCCGCGCCGATGATGCCCAGGCGCAGAGCCCTGGCGTGCTTGTGCACGGCCCGGAGCACGGCGGACAAAAAGACCAGGAAGCGGGCGTTGGTCTGCGGCGTGGCCCCGGGGTTGAGCAGGTTGTCGCCCTCCGAGTCGCACAGGGACCAGTTGTTGTGCTTGCCGCTTCCGTTAACCCCGGCAAAAGGCTTTTCGTGCAGCAGGCAGATAAAGCCGTGTCTGCCCGCCGTGTGTTTCAGGATGTTCATGATCAACATGTTGTGGTCCGTGGCCAGGTTCACGTCCTCGTACAGGGGGGCCATTTCGAACTGGCCGGGGGCCACCTCGTTGTGGCGGGTCTGGCAGGGGATGCCCAGGGCGAACAGGCGGTATTCCACCTCCTGCATGAAAGCCATGACCCGGGAGGGAATGGCGCCGAAATAGTGATCCTCCATCTCCTGCCCCTTGGGCGAAGGGGCGCCCGCCAGGGTGCGCCCGGCCAGCATCAGATCCGGGCGCAGAGCGGCCAGACGCTTGTCCACAAGAAAATATTCCTGCTCCGCCCCCACCATGGGCCGCACCCACAGAGCGGTTTCGTTGCCGAAAAGGCGCAGTATGCGCAGGGCCTGCCGGGACAGGGCGGCCACGGAACGCAGCAGCGGGGTTTTGCGGTCCAGGGCCTCGCCCGTGTAGGAATAAAAGAATGTGGGAATGTGCAGGGTGTGGCCCAGCGGTCCCTCCAGCAGAAAAACCGGCGAGGTCGGATCCCAGGCGGTGTAGCCCCTGGCCTCGAAAGTGGAACGGATGCCGCCCGAAGGGAACGAAGACGCGTCGGGCTCGCCGCTGATCAGGGTCTTGCCGGAAAACTCGTTGATGACGCGCCCGTCGGCCATGGGGGTCATGAAGGCGTCGTGCTTTTCGGCGGTCAGGCCGGTCATGGGCTGGAACCAGTGGGTATAGTGCGTGGCTCCGCGCTCGATGGCCCAGTCTTTCATGGCGTTGGCGACGACGCCGGCGATGTCTTCAGGCAACTGCGCGCCGCTCCGGATGACCCGTTCGAGCTTTCCGAACACGTCGCCGGGCAGGCGATCGCGCATGCATTGCAGGTTGAACACATCCCGCCCGTACAGGGAGGACATGTCGTATTTTTTGCACAAGGGCTCCATCGGGGCGCACCCGGCGGCGGATTCCGTGGCGATGTCCAGAAGGGTCTGGCGGCGGACTGAGGACATGGCGATTCTCCTTTATATTGCCCGGCCATCCGCGTTACGCGGGCCGCCGGGACTGTGATTGCGGCATTACAGGGCGGCGTCGCCGCGCTCCCCGGTACGGATGCGCAGGGCGCTTTCCACAGGCAGGACGAATATCTTGCCGTCCCCCACCGCGCCGGAACGGGCCACGCCCATGACGGCATTCAGAACCTCTTCCAGCGCTTCGTCGTGGACGACGACTTCCAGCCGGGTTTTGGGCACGAACCGGGCTTCAAAGGAAGACCCCCGGTACACCTCGCGGTGGCCCATCTGGCGGCCGAAGCCGCTTACTTCGCTCACGGTCATGCCGTGCACGCCCAAGCCGCCCAGGGCGGCCTTGACTTCTTCAAGCTTTTGCGGGCGTATGATTATTTCAAGCTTTTTCATGTATGTACTCCACTGTTCCGCCCGCGAAATCAAGGGCTCGCGGATTGAAAAGCCAGCCCCCGCCGTCGAAGCGTTCAACTGCGGCTCGCTCCTTTATCGCATAAATTATGCCAACCGGACGGGGGGAACCTGGGATAAGAGTATAATACAGTAAATATACTGAATATATTTTAGAAAAAACGCCTTGGCCGCCAGTTGGGACCGCCCAAGCGATTTTGTATTAAAAAAGTATGAGTTATGAAAAAAAACAAATAACTCGCCGAAAAATAAAACCATATTCACAGATCCACAAACATACCGTTTGGTCCTTTTTTTCGGAAAAAACTACGTAAATGTATTTTTACCGAACTCAAACTTCCAAGCGTTCCCCCGTACCGTCAGGCCAGCCCGCAAAAATTATTCATAAATAACAATGTATTTTACTATGTTATGCACAAAATAAGCGTACCGGAACACCCTTGCCGGTTTTATGGTGTTGAAATTGCAAGGCCGGGCTACGCGTATAAATAAAGAATTTCCAGTCCGTTTTGTGCAAGCCCGTTCTCCCGGCCCCCGGCCACGCGGCGCATGCGCGGAAACGGGCTGCGCAACACAGCGAGGAACCATGAAAAAACCGGCCCTGCTCATGCTTGACGACGGCGCGTGTTTTGAAGGCGAGGCGCGCGGCGCCTGCCGGGAAGCCCTGGGCGAAGCGGTTTTTACCACCGGCATGTGCGGGTACCAGGAAACCCTGACCGATCCGTCCTTCTACGGGCAGATTGTCACGTTTACCGCCGCCCATATCGGCAACTACGGCGTCACCCCCCTGGACGACGAATCCTTTCCCGGCGGTTTGCAGGACCCTTTGCAAGCCTTTGGCCCGTATTCCCCGGAAGCCGCCGCTCCTTCCGGCTCGGCTTCGCGTCCCCCCCTGGTGCGTGCCGCCGGGGCGGTGTTCCACGACCTGTTCGCCGCGCCCGAAGGCGCGGCCTTTCCCCACTGGCGGGCCACGGAATCCGTGGACGCCTTTCTGGCCGCCCAAGGCGTCACGGCCATAGCGGGCGTGGACACCCGCGCGTTGACCCTGCACCTGCGCGAGCACGGCGCGCGTAACGGCATTGTCAGCGCCCTGGACCTGGACAAGCCATCTTTGCTGCGCCGGGCCAAGGCGCTTCCGCCCATGCAGGGGCGGGATCTGGCTTCCCTGGCCACCTGCGAACGGGCCTATCCCTTTACGGCCCGCCCGCAGGACGTCAGCTTTCGCAGCGCCCAGTCCCCGCTCCGCCTTTCCGTCCCGGCCGGCGAAGGCGTGCCCCCCCGGGGGGACCTGCCGGAGCCTTCCGCTCCGGGCGCTTCTTCTTTTTCCCCTGACGGCGCGCCCCCGCACGTCGCCGTCATCGACTACGGCGTCAAACGCTCCATTCTTCAAAATCTGGCCGTTCTCGGCATGCGCGTCACAGTCTGGCCCGCCGGAACCGGGGCCGCAGACATCCTGGCCTCGGGGGCCGGCGGGGTGCTGCTTTCCAACGGTCCCGGCGACCCCCAGGCCTGCTTCCACGCGGTGGAAACCGTAAAAAGGCTTCTGGGGCGTTTGCCCGTCTTCGGCATCTGCCTGGGCCACCAGCTTCTGGGCCTGGCCTTGGGGGGGCGTACGTACAAGCTTTCCTTCGGGCATCACGGGGTCAACCACCCGGTAAAAGATCTGGTCACGGGGCGGGTGCTGGTCACCAGCCAGAACCACGGATTCTGCGTGGATCCGGACTCGCTGCCCTCCGGCGTCCGCCCGTCCCACCGCAATCTGAACGACGGCACCCTCGAAGGTCTGGAATGCGCGGACATCCCCGCCTTTTCCGTCCAGTTCCACCCGGAGGCCGCCCCCGGCCCCGCCGACGCCGCCGGTCTGTTTCGGCGCTTTTACAACCTTATCCTCCAAAAAAAGAACGGGGAAAGATAATGCCCGGACGCGACGATTTACGCACCGTCATGGTTCTCGGCTCCGGCCCCATCGTCATCGGGCAGGCCTGCGAGTTCGACTATTCCGGCACCCAGGGCTGCAAGGCCCTGCGCGAGGAAGGCTGCCGGATCGTCCTGCTTAACTCCAACCCGGCCACGGTCATGACCGACCCCGGTTTTTCCGACCGCACCTACATGGAGCCCCTGAACCTGCACATGGCCTCCGCCATCATCCGGCAAGAGCGGCCCGACGCCCTTTTGCCGACCCTGGGCGGACAGACGGCCCTGAACCTGGCCATGGAGCTGCACCGCTCCGGCATCCTTGAGGAATGCGGGGTGGAAATGATCGGGGCCAGGCCACAGTCCATCGAACTGGCCGAAAACCGGCGCATGTTCCACGCCGCCATGCAGGGCATCGGCCTGGACCTGCCCCGCAGCGGTCTGGCCGAATCCGTGGCCCAGGCCGTGGACATCACCGCGCGACTTGGCTTTCCGGCCATTGTCCGGCCGTCGTACACCCTGGGCGGCACCGGCGGGGGCATCGCCTACAACCTGGAGGAATTCAAGGACATCGCCCGGCGCGGCATCGAGGCTTCGCCCATCGGGCAGGTGCTGGTGGAGGAATCGGTCCTGGGCTGGAAGGAAATAGAACTGGAAGTGGTGCGCGACAGGGCGGACAACGCCATTGTCATCTGCGGCATCGAAAACCTGGACCCCATGGGCGTGCACACGGGCGACTCCATCACCGTGGCCCCCATCCAGACCCTTTCCGACGCGGAATACCAGGCCCTGCGCGACGACGCCCTGGCCGTGGTGCGGGCCGTGGGCGTGGACACCGGCGGCTGCAACATCCAGTTTGCCGTCAACCCCCGCACCGGGCGGCGCGTGGTCATCGAGATGAACCCCCGCGTGTCGCGCTCCTCCGCCCTGGCGTCCAAGGCCACGGGCTTTCCCATCGCCCGGGTGGCGGCCAAACTGGCCCTGGGCTACACCCTGGACGAACTGAAAAACGACATCACCGGCACCTCGGCCTGCTTCGAACCCTCCATCGACTACTGCGTGGTCAAAGCGCCCCGCTTCAATTTTGAAAAGTTCGCCGGGTCCGATCCGGTGCTGGGCTTGCAGATGCATTCCGTGGGCGAGACCATGGCCATGGGAGGCAACTTCCGCGAGGCTTTGCAAAAGGCCCTGCGCGGGCTGGAGATCGGCCTTTCCGGCCTGGAGCCCCTGCCCCGCCGGGCCAACGGCGGAGCGGTTTCGCGCCAGGCCCGTCTGGAAGAGCTGCGCGGCCTGCTGCACCACACCGGGCCGGAACGCCTGATGCTGCTGTACGAGGCCATCGGCCTGGGCATGGACGAAGCCGAAGCCCACGACCTGACGGGCGTTGATCCCTGGTTTCTGGCCCAGTTACGGCAAATCCTGCGCGCCGAACGCAGCGCTGCCGAAGACCTGGCCCCCCTGGCCGCCAGGGCGTTGTCCGAAGCGGCACCCCATGCCGCCGCGGAAAATCCTTTCCAGCCATCTTCCGCGCCTTCCCTGCCCAAGCCCGACCGCGCGTGCCTGGCCCGCCTTTTACGCGGCCTCAAGGCCCAGGGATTCAGCGACGCCCGCCTTGCCGTTCTGCTGGGCAAGGCTCTTGGCCGTAAAGACATTACCGCCGGATCGCTGCGATCCTTGCGCCTTTCCCTTGGCGTGCGGCCCTTTTTCCGCAGCGTGGACACCTGCGCCGGGGAATACTCGGCCCTGACGCCCTACTTCTATTCCACCTTTGATGCCACGGCCTCGGACCCGTCCCACGTCCCCCTTGCGGTCCGGACGCCGGAACGACGCGAATCCCCCGGCAAGGCAATCATCCTGGGCGGCGGCCCCAACCGCATCGGCCAGGGCGTGGAGTTCGACTACTGCTGCGTCCAGGCCTGCTTCGCCCTGCGCGAGCTCGGCATTGCCACCGTCATGATCAATTCCAACCCGGAGACCGTGTCCACGGACTTCGACACCGCCGACCGCCTCTATTTCGAGCCGGTCACCCTGGAAGACGTTCTGGCCGTGTGCGAAGCCGAAAAACTGGACGAAACCGGCGGGGCGGTCATCGTGCAGTTCGGCGGGCAGACCCCGCTGAACATCGCCGCCGCCCTGGAACAGGCCGGCGTGCCCATTATGGGCACCAGCCCCGGCGGCATCGCCCTGGCCGAGGACAGGGAAGCCTTTGCCAGGCTTGCCGCGGACCTGGGCATTGCCCAGCCCCCCAGCGGCATGGCCGGAAACGGCGAATCGGCCTGCCGCATCGCCAAGGAAATAGGCTACCCGGTGATGGTCCGCCCCTCTTTTGTCCTGGGCGGCCGCGCCATGCGCGTCATCCACAACGAAGCCGCCCTGCGCGCCTATATCAACGGGGCCGATTCCGGCCTGGCCCCCGACCCGGACCGTCCCCCGCTGATCCTGGTGGACAAGTTCCTGGAAGACGCGGTGGAGGTGGACGTGGACGCCGTGTGCGACGGCGAAAACGTCACCATTGCCGCCGTCATGGAGCACATCGAGCAGGCGGGCGTCCATTCGGGAGATTCCTGCTGCTCCATCCCCACCCACACCCTGCCGCCGGAAACCCTGGCCGTCATCCGCGATCACGCCCGCAAGCTTGGCCCGGCCCTTGGCACCGTGGGGCTTTTGAACGCCCAGTTCGCCGTGCGCCAGGGCGAGGTCTTCGTCATCGAGGCCAACCCCCGCGCCTCGCGCACCGTGCCCTTTGTTTCCAAGGCCACGGGCCGTAACGTGGCGGGCATTGCCGCCGCGGTCATGGCCGGGCTTTCCCTGAAGGAGGCCAAATTCACCGCCGAACCTTCCATCGCCTGGCACGCGGTGAAAGAGGCGGTTATCCCCTTTGAAAAATTCCCCGGCGCGGAAATCAGCCTGGGACCGGAAATGCGCTCCACAGGAGAGGTCATGGGCATAGACCGCAGTTTCGGCATGGCCTTTCTCAAATCCCAGTCGGCCACGGGAACCCCCATTCCTTTTTCCGGCAACGTCATACTTTCCGTCACCGACCGTGACAAACAGGCCCTTGTTCCCCTGGCCAGGCGCCTTGCCGCTTTGGGCTTTTCGCTGCACGCCACGCCCGGCACCCGCGCCGCCCTGCTCAGCGCGGGCGTCGAAAGCGGGCTTGTGGTGAAAATAGGACCCCGGCGGCCCCACCTGCTTGACTTTTTGCGCAATGGTGAGGCATCCATGATAGTGAACACCGTCAGCGGACCCGCCTCGGCCCGCGACGCCACCGTCATCCGCGCCCTGGCCCTGGCCCGCAAGATCACTCTGCTTACCACCCTGGCCGCCCTGCGCGCCGCCGTCGAAGGGCTGGAAGCCCGCAAAACCGGACGCCGCACCGTGGCCCCCCTGCAGGACTACTACCAGGGGCTCGTCAGGCCGGGCGGGGATTAACCCGTTCCCACATCCAAATCTATGCCCGAAACGCCCATTCGCAACGAGACCAACGAACTTCGCCTGCTGTACGAGGTCAGCCAGGTGCTGGAGGGCGCGTCCGCGCTTTCGGATCATCTGGAAACGGCCCTTGAGCTTGTGGCGCGGTACACGGGCATGCGACGGGGCACGCTGCTGCTGGTGGACCCGGCCGGGGAACACATAGTGGCCGAGGCCGCCTACGGCCTGAGCGAAAAAGAACGCTCCAGGGCGCGCTACAAGTACGGGGAGGGAATCACCGGCCAGGTGGTGAAGACGGGCGAGGCCATGCTGGTGCCCAAAATTTCGGAAGAACCGCTGTTTTTAAACCGCACCGGCGCGCGGAACATGGACAAGGAAGAGATATCCTTTGTCTGCGTGCCCATTATGCTGGACGGCAAACCTGTGGGGGCCATTTCCGCCGACCGCCTTTTCGCCGATTCCGTCTGCCTGGAAGAGGACATGCGCCTTTTGCGGGTGCTGGCCTCGCTGGTGGGGCGGGCGGTGCGCACCCGGCGGGCGGTGCTGGCCATGCACTCCGCCGTGGTGGAGGAAAACCGCCGCTTGCAGCGGCTGCTGCACGGCGGCCTGGACACCGGCGGTCTGGTGGGGGATTCGGCGGCCATGCGGGCGGTGCTGGAAGAAATGGCCCATGTCACCGGTACGGCGGCCACGGTGTTGATCCGGGGCGAAAGCGGCACGGGCAAAGAGCTTGTGGCGGGCATCATCCACTCCAACAGCGAACGGGCCGGGCGCCCCTTTGTAAAGGTCAACTGCGCCGCCCTGCCCGAAGGGCTGGTGGAAAGCGAGCTGTTCGGGCACGAGCGCGGAGCCTTTACCGGGGCCGTGGGCGCGCGCAAGGGACGTTTTGAAATGGCCCACGGCGGCACGCTGTTCCTGGACGAGGTGGGCGACATGACCCCCCTGACCCAGGCCAAGCTGCTGCGCGCCATTCAGGAAAAAGAGTTCGAGCGCGTGGGCGCGTCGGAAACCCTGCGTGTGGACGTGCGCCTGATTGCCGCCACCAACCGCGACCTGGAAGATATGGTGCAAAACGGCCGCTTCCGCCAGGATCTGTATTACCGCCTCAGCGTCTTCCCCATCATCCTGCCGCCCCTGCGCGAACGGCGCGAGGACATCATCGCCCTGGTCACCCACTTTGTGGAACGGGCCTCTTCCGCAAGCCGCAAAAAAGTGGCGCGCATCACCGCCCGCGCGGCCGCCTCCCTGACGGGCTACCACTGGCCCGGCAACATCCGCGAGCTGGAAAACGTCAT
This sequence comes from Desulfovibrio sp., assembly GCA_031549405.1. GTDB lineage: Bacteria > Desulfobacterota > Desulfovibrionia > Desulfovibrionales > Desulfovibrionaceae > Frigididesulfovibrio. The sequence continues at coordinate 10,078 of JAVBPV010000041.1, read as the reverse complement.
CGAGCGCGCGGTCATCCTGTGCGGCGAAGACGGGGTCATCGACGCCTGCCACCTGCCGCCCCTGCTCCGGCAGGCGGCGGACTGCCCCTGCCCCCCGGCTCCCACTTCGCCCCTTACGCTGGACGAGGCCGTGGCGGAGCTGGAAACGCGCATGATCACCGAGGCTCTGCGCCAGGCGGGCGGCAACGCGGCCAAAGCGGCCCGCCAACTGGGCCTGACCGAGCGCGTCATGGGCCTGCGCATGAAAAAGCACGGCCTGGACTACCGTTCCTTCCGAAGCGGCGGATAGAGCGTTTCACGCTTGAAGCGTTAATTACTCAGAGCGGAGTGACTTTGAGACGCTCGCTCCGGCGCTTGACGGCGAAACAAATTTCGCCCGCGTGCGCTATGGGCGGCGGGAACCGCCGCCAGAGCAAATAAACATTTTCAATGTTGATTTGCTCTAAGCCCGCCCGTTTTTATGCGCAAAAACGCCGCCCGCGATGCGATCGCGGGCGGCGCGTCCCAAAAAAGCGGATGCACCGTCAGCCAAGGGGGTACGGCCACAGGTTCATGCCCCCGTCCAGCACGTACAGTTCCGTGGCCCCAAGCCCGGCAAGCCTGCGGGCCGCCGCGTAGGCGTCGTCGCCCGTGGCGCAGACAAGCACCAGCGGGGTATAGCGCGGCACCTCGTCCTGAATGCGCTTTTTCAACTGCGGCAGGGGAATGTTGTGCGCGCCGGGCAGGCGGCGGGCTTCCCATTCCGGCTTGGAGCGCAGGTCCAGGGTGAAGAATTCCGCCCCGGCGGCGGCGGAGGCCAGAAGCTCGTCGGGAGAAATGCCCCTGGCCGCTCCGGCAAACTTGTTGGCCAGCATGGAAGCGGCCCGCGCCAGCATAAAGCCCGGCAAACCGGCGGCTTCGCGCACGGCCAGCTCCTCCAGCGCCGTCCCCCGCGCCAAAGCGGCAAGGCCCATGCCAAAAAGCCCGTCCGCGCCCAGGACGGCGCTTTCCCCGCCGCCCGGAGCCATGCCCAGAACCTGAACGCCCAGCAAGGTTCCGCTTTGTTTGTGGCCCACAAGGACAAGGGTCAGCAGATCTTCTCCGCCCTGGGCCTTTTCCGTTGCCTTTCCGCCCAGGGGCCGGGCCAGGATGGCGTGATCCGCTTCAAGTCCGGCGCGTTCCGCGTCCGCCAGGGTCAGACCCGCGCGCAAGAGAATCCGCCCGGGCATGGCCGCCCGGCGCACGCCCAGCAGGGCCGGTTCCGCCGGAGGCCGCGCGGACGAAGCGCCGGCGCCCCTTCCCGTCCGGGCCAGCTTTTCCGAAATATATACGGCGGAGGCCAGGGCGGCCTCTTCTCCGCCCGGCCAGGCGGGCACTTCCGCCCCTTGCGCCAGGCGGGCCGGGGGCAAAGCCGCGCCGCTGCCCATCAGAAAAACGCCCAGGTTCTCCTCCACGCCTTCGGCGGCTTCCATGCAGCCGAACCGGTTCAAAAAGAACCCGTCCTCGCGCAGCAGGGGATGCCGGGCCATAAGCGGGGTGGTCCACAGGCAACAGGAACAGGCGACAAGTTCGCCATCCGGCAGGGAGACGGATTCCAGCACATCGCCGGAAACCGCGCAGCGCAGGGATTCCGCCGGGGTTTCCGGCAGCGGGACAAACCTGACGCCTTCCCCCATGAACGCAAGCAAAATGCCGCACAGGTGCGGTTCGATGTCCGGCACGTCCTTTTCGGACGTGCACAGCCATATTACGGGCGCGCCCGCCTCGCGCGCCAGAAACACGGCGTCCAGGGCGGGCATGCCCGCCCCCGCCACCAGCACGGGAACGTTGTCCCGCGCGCTGCGGGCAAGGGCCTCGTCGCAGGCCGCCGGGTCGGCGGCAAAACCGGTCATGGGCCAGCCGAAAACGTTGGAACAGCGCTGCAATGCGCGGGGAAGACGCGCCGTGGCGGCCGTTTCCACCACAAGTTCCTCAAATCGCACGGTAAGCCTGCCCCGGCTGGAGGAAAAGGTCACTTCGCGGCTGTCCAGCCCCGGCATGATGTCGCGGGCATCCAGAATACCCACCTCGCGCGACGTCAAAGTCTCCAGGTTGGGCAGCCCCGCCGCCAGACGGCGGCCGGCCGGACCCACGGAACTTTGCAGAGTCTCCAGCGTGGGCGGAAGGATGATGTTCACTTCGCTTTCGGGCAGACGGCGCTTCAGGCGCGTGGCGCAGGTTACGCCAGCCGGTCCGGCGGCAATGACGACGATGCGGCGCATGGATACTCCTGGGTTGACTGTGGAGGGTCGGGTATTCTTGAAGATACCGCCAGGTATGTCAAGCCGCCGCCCGGCCTTGACAGGCTCGTGGCTTGCCTTTACCGTTTGCTATATGGACGGGGTGTTCCGCCCGACGCCCGAAGCGCCGCAACCCCGCGGCGGGCGGCTACGGAGAAATGGCCCCCAAAACGTCCCCTCGGAGAGACCGCATGTTCGCATCGGTGGAAAAACTCTGGGAACAGGCCGTGGCCTTTCACGGGCACGCCTGCCCCGGCCTGGCCATAGGATGCCGCATGGTCATTGAAGCGGCGCGGCATCTGGATCTTTCCCGACGCTCGCAGGACGAGGAAATCATCTGTATCGCCGAAACCGATGCCTGCTGCGTGGACGCGGCCCAGGCTCTGCTGGGCTGCACCCTGGGCAAGGGCAACCTGTTTTTGCGGCTGCGCGGCAAGGCGGCCATGAGCTTTTACCTGCGCGAAGGCGACGGGGCGGGCAGGGGATGCCGCACCCTGTGGCTGGGAGCCCAGGATCCGGACATGACCCGTGAAGAACGCATGGCCATGATCCTTTCCCCGGCCGGGGCCGAACGTATCAAGGTACAGCCCCTGGAACCGCGCCCCCTGCCCAGGGCTCTGCTCAGCCCCTCGCTGCTTTGCGTCCGCTGCGGCGAACGCACGGCCGAGTCCATGCTCCGCCCCCACAAGGGCGAACTGTATTGCATGGATTGCTACCCGGAGCATTCCCGCATTCTGCCGTAACGGACCGCTGCCCGGGGCGCTTCCGCCTTCCGCGAAGAAACCGCCACAGGCGGCACCGCCGCGTTTTGCGGTAAAGGAGGCTCGCCATGACCTGGATATGGGCGGCGCTTATGCCGCATCCGCCGGTACTGGTCCCGCAGGTGGGGCAAGGGCGCGAACAGGAGGCCTCCGCCACCCTGAACGGCCTTGAAACGCTGGTATCCCGCCTGCAAACCCTTGCGGACCCGCGCCCGGATTTCCTGCTGCTGCTGTCCCCGCACCAGCCCCACGCGCGCGGGGGGCTTTTTCTCAACTCCGCCCCGCGCGTCAGCGGCGGCCTGTCCCGCTTCGGCGCGCCCGAGGTGGCCTTTGACCTGGCAACGCCCCTGGAAACGGCGCAAACGCTGGCGGCACACCTGCGCGACCGGAATGTCCCCGTGGCCCTGGCCCCTGTGGAGGCCCTGACCCCGGACCACGGTTCCACCGTGCCCCTGTATTTTCTGCAACGGATTTTCGGCACAAACATGCCCCCGGTGCTCTTGGGAAGCCCCATCGGCCTTTCGCCGGAACAGTCCCTGCTCCTGGGCCGCGCCCTGGCGGACTACACGCGGGGAAAGGCCGCCCTGCTGGCCAGCGGCGACCTTTCCCACCGGCTCAAGCCGGGGGCCCCCGCCGGCTACAGCCCGGAAGGGCGCGTCTTTGACGATGCCGTGGTGCGGGCGCTTACAACGGGCGATCCCGCCCCGCTGACAGGTCTGTCCAACGCCACGCTGGACGGCGCCGGAGAATGCGGGCTGCGCTCGGTGCTGGCCCTGCTGGGCCTGGCGGGCGGCCCGCTGGAGGTGTTGTCGTACGAAGGCCCCTTTGGCGTGGGTTACTGCAACGCCCTGTGGATACCCTGAAACCCTGAAAGACCCGGCCCCATGCCGATACGGCGCAAACCGCCCGCACGGGCAAAGAAGCGCATATGAAAGACGCCGCCCATCCCTATCCCCGCCTGGCCCGCCTTACCGTGGAAAGACACCTGTCCGGCCAGGGCGTGCAGCAACGGGACATTGACGCGATTTCCGCCGATGCTTCGTTATGGAAAGAGCCCAAGGCCTGCTTCGTCTCCATCAAGACCAGGGCTGGGACCCTGCGCGGCTGCATCGGCACCATCCTGCCCGCGCAGCCTTCCCTGGACCGTGAAATCGTCATGAACGCCGTCAGCGCCGCCGTGCGCGACCATCGCTTTGCGCCCATGCGCGCGGAAGAGCTGGACAATGTGGTCTTTTCCGTGGACGTGCTGGGCGTTCCCGAACCGGTGCAGGACCCGCAATCGCTGGACCCCGCCGTCTGGGGCGTCATCGTGATCAAGGAAGGCAGGCGCGGCCTGCTGTTGCCCGACCTTCCCGGCGTCGTCTCGGTGGAGCAGCAGATTTCCATCGCCGCGCAAAAAGCCGGAATCCACGACCTGAACGGCGTCCAGTTGCAGCGTTTCACCGTCACCCGCTACCCCGAGGAATAGCCGTGAACGTTGCGGAAACCGCCATACAGCCCCGCTGGTGGAAACCGGATAACGCCGCCGGGACGGGCGCGGGAGAAGCCCGCGCCCCGCAAGCGGCGGCCGCCCGTTGCGGACTGTGCGCGCACTTTTGCCGCATCCCGGCCGGGGAAACGGGCCTGTGCGGCGCACGCGGCTACGACGGCAAAACTTTTTCCTCGCCTTTGCTGGGCCGTTTTTCCTCCCTGGCCGTGGATCCCATAGAAAAAAAGCCCCTGTACCACTGGCGGCCGGGGACCCGCATCTTTTCCCTGGGCAGTCTGGGCTGCAACATGCGCTGCCCCTTCTGCCAGAACTTTTCCATAGCTCAGGCCTCTTCCGCCGCCCGGCAGGCGCGCGCGTTTTCCCTCACCCCCCTGAGCCCCGCCGCCCTGGCGCGCGAGGTGACGGAACTGCGCCTTTCCTCCGTCGCCTACACGTACAACGAACCGGCCCTGCAGGCGGAATACATCCTGGCCGCCGCCCCCCTGCTGCGCGAGGCGGGCATCGCCACAGTCATGGTCACCAACGGCATGTTTTCACCCGAGCTGGCGCGCGATCTCGCCCCCTGGGTGGAGGCCATGAATATCGACCTCAAATGCTTCAACCGCGAAACTTACGCCCGGCTGGGCGGCAACCTTGCGGCGGTCAAGGCGGCCATTGCCTTCATGGTCAGACACGGCGTGCACGTGGAGGTAACCAACCTGGTGGTGCCGGGGCTTTGCGATTCGGAAGAAGAGTTCACCCTTATGGCGGAGTGGCTGGCGAAACTTTCCCCGGACATTCCCCTGCACATCTCGCGCTACCGCCCCGCCCACAACTGGAATGCTCCGCCCACGCCCGCGCCGCTGCTGCGGCGCTTTGCCGCCATCGCCGGGGAACGCCTGCGCCGCGTGCACCTGGGCAACCTGCCGCCGGGGGAGGCATAAGCGGGGTAAGCATAGCGGTAAAAAACGCCCTTGCGGGCGGCAAGCTTTGCCGCGGGGGGCAGAAAATTCCCGCCCGTCTGGCGGGATAAAAAATAAAAAACAAAGAAAAACAACAAAATATGAAGTCTAGACTTTTTGGCAACCTTTTTGCATCCTGTGGGCAAACCATAACCCTGGGGGCTCTATGAAGATCAGCAACGAGCAGATACGCGCGCTGCAGCAGGAGATGGAATCCCGCCGCACCACGCAGGCGCGCGACGCATCGGGCTTTGACGCCCTGCTGACCCGCCAGCTTGATGCCGGAAAGGCCCAGGGTGTCGCTCCCGCGACGGATACACGTCTTGCAGCGCCGCAGGGGGGCCCCGCCCCGCTTGCGGACGCGCTGGAAGGAATAGCGGCCGCCGGCGGCAACGCCGAAGGTATTGTCGATTCCATAGCGGCGCGGATGGAAGGCATGTTCAGCGGCATGGAAGAATACGCGGCACTGCTTGCCTCCAGCCAGGAGGGGGCATTGCGCGGCGCTTACGGACTGCTGGAAAACATGACCGGCGAAATTACGGCACTGCGCGCGGCTTTTCCTGATATGGAAGCGGCGCACCCGGAACTTGCCGCCATGGTCAACGAACTGGACGTTCTCGCCACTACCGAGACCTTCAAGTTCAACAGGGGCGACTACCTGTAAACGCGGGCCGCCGCCGTCCGGTTTTTCCGGACAGGGCATTTCACGCCTGAAGCGTTACCTGCTCTGGCGGCGGCGGCCGCGCAAGGCTGCCTCCGGCACGCCTGCAAACTTCAGCCCGCGCCGGCAACAACCGGCGCGGGCTGAAATGTCGATCTTTTCCCCCCGCCTACCCTGCTTCCAGCACCCGCAAGGCCAGGGCAAGGCCCTCCCGCACCGAGTCCAGACGCACGTCGCTTCTGCCGCCGGAAAAAAGACGGCGCTCGGCCCGCACCCGCTCTTCTTCCCCCGCGCGCAGGGCAACGGCCAGCCACACTGTGCCCACGGGCTTTTCCGGCGTGCCGCCGTCCGGACCGGCAACGCCCGAAACCGCCAGACAACAGCCCACCCCCAAACGCTCCCGCCCGCCAAGGGCCATTTCCCTCACCACGGCCTCGCTTACCGCCCCGTGGGCGTCCAGGGTCCGCCCGCTAACCCCCAGAAGGTTGATTTTCACCCTGTTGGCGTAGGCCACCACTCCGCCGGCGAACCAGGCGGAACTGCCGGGAGCCCCGGTGCACAGGGCGGCGGCAAGACCGCCGGTGCAGGACTCCGCAGTGCCGAAAACAAGCCCCCGGACCTTAAGAGTATGGCTCAACCTGCCGATAAGTTCTTGTACTTCCGCATACGCCTGCTTCATGCGTCACTCTCCTTGCGCACGGCGGTATTCCCGGTATACAGCATTGTTGCTTTGAGAATACAAATTGAAGAAGCTCCGGCGCGGCGCCGTCCACACCCGCGAAATGAAGCGGGCGGCGCCGTCCGCGCCCGCAACATGAAGCGGGGGCCGCCTCGCCGTTGACGGCATTTTGAAGCGCACCACGCCATGAGGAAACGACATGAACAATTCCGCCCGCTCCCTGTTCCCGCTCCGATTTCTGGCCCGCCTTGCCCGCCCGGCCGTCCGCCTTCTGCTGCCGGCGGTTCTTTGCATCGCCGCTTTTTCCGCCCTGCCGGCGCGTGCGGCCGAAAGCGAACGCGTCCGGGTGGTCTATGGGTTTGACCGGGAGTTTCCGCCCTTTTCCTACGAGGAAGCGGGCGGCAAACCCATAGGCTTTGAAGTGGAGCTTATGGAAGCCGTGTTCAAGGACAGCCGCGCCACCCTGATTCCCAGGGCCATGCGCTGGGACTTGATCCCCCTGGACCTGTCCTCCGGGGCCATTACGCTGACCACGGGCATGGTGCGCACCGAACAGCGCTCGATGCTGTATCTTTTTTCTGAAAAACCCACGTTTCCCCTGCAAATACGCCTCTTCACCAAGGTTTACAACCGCTGGCCCTCGGCGCGTTTTCTGCGCGGGCAGGCCGTTTCCGTGGAACGGACATCCTACGCGCAGTTTCTGCTTGAAAGTTACGGCGGCATGAACATCAAGACTTTTCCCGACCGCGTGGGCGGGCTGCGCGCCCTGTACAACGACGAAGTGGCCGCCTATTGCGGCCCGGTGCAGAACACCTATTACTACATAAACAAGCTGAACTACGGGGCCATCACCACCGTTGGCACCCCTTTGGGCATCACGGAGATGCGCGTGGCCGTCAACCGCGAACGCGGCGACGTGCAGCGCATGGTGGACGAAGGCCTGGAGAGGGTCATCCAGAGCGGCGAATACGATCGCCTGTACCGTAAATGGTTTGTGCGTGAGCTTACCCCGCAGGAGCAGGAACTGATGCTCAAAGCCGCGCTTGAAGCGTCGTTGCCCGCCTATGTCCCCTACGGCGGAAGGGGACAGGGCGCGGCCATTCTGACGGCAACGGGCAAGGTATACACGGGCTGCACCGTGGAAAACGCCGACTTGTCCATGAGCATGTCCGCCCTGAAGGCCGCTGTGGCCCGCGCCGTGCGCGAAGGGGAATTCGAATTCCGCGCCGCTGTCATCGTGGACCAGAACGGCAAGGTCATAGCCCCCGGCGGGGAAGAAACGCAGGTGCTGTACGAGTTCGGCAGGGGCATCCTGGCCATTGTGGATTCCGGCAAGGGCAAGTATGAAACCCGCATGATGTCCGAAATGCTCCCCAGCCCTGTCGTCCGCCAGACCTCCGCCGTTAAAGTGGAATAGCGCGCAAAGAAACCGGGGGGGCGACGCGCGTACAGCGCTCCGCCCCCCCGGTTTCTTTGTGCGGCCCTCGCGGCAAAAGCCGCCCGGCGGGCCTTTTTAGCTCAGATCAACTTTGAGACTCTCGCTCCGGCGCTTAACGGCGAAACAAGTTTCGCCCGCGCCTGCGCGACGGTTCCCGCCGCCAGAGCGAATAAACATTTTCAATGTTGATTGGCTCTGATGTTGATCCGCTCTATATCTTCAGGGCGGCCGCGCCCAAAACGACCAGAACCACAGCGGCCAGCCGGGGCAAGGTCATCTTTTCCTTAAGGAAGATGACCGCCATCAGCGCGCCGAAGACCACGGCGGTCTCACGCAGGGCCGCGACTTCCGCGATGGGGGCTTTGGTGATGGCCCACAGCGAAATGCCGTAGGCGGTAACGCTGCATATCCCCCCGCCAAGGCCGAAATACCAGCGTTTTTTCACATAGCGGAAAACCTGGCCCCGGCGCATGTACAGGGTAAAAGCGGTGATGGGAATGGCGTTGAAAAGAAACTCCCAGCAGGCGTAGGAAACCGCGCTGCCGGCAAGGCGCACCCCGATGCCGTCCACCACGGTAAAGGCCATGATGATAAAGGCGTTGCCCACGGCCAGCACGGTCGGGGCAAGAACGAAACACCCCCGCCGCAACGAGTCAACGGCCAGCACCAGCACGCCGCCGCTAAGCAGCAGCACCCCCATCCAGCCGCTGAGGCCGATGGTTTCGCCAAGCACAAGCACCGTCATCAAGGCCGTAAGCAGCGGCGCGGACCCGCGCATGATGGTGTAGACGTAGCTGAGGTCCGTGCCCCTGTAAGCGTAGGCGATGCACAGATAATAGCCCAGGTGAATAAAGGCGACGACGCCCAGGTACGGCCAGGAGGCCGGCAGCGGAAAGGGCAGAAAAGGCAGGACGAACAGCACCGCGAAAGCGCCGCCGCAGTTTTTCATCGCCGTTTCGATCAGGGTGTCGGTGCCGCCTTTGATGATGACGTTCCATATGGCGTGCAGCACTGCCGAGCCCAGCATGGCCGCTATGATCAGGGTAGACATACAACCTCACTCTTGTTCACAAAAAGCGCGTAGACGCACAGCAGCGGATACGCGACCGGCAAAGGTTAAAGCCCGCCCCCGGCATATACGGTTCCCGGGGGCGGGCTTTCATTTTGTCATGCGTGTGCCGAAAGCGCTCACCTGACGCTTCCTAGGCGGGCTTCGGCTCCAGTTGTTCCTTGATCTCCGGTTCAGGCGGCGGAGCGCTTACGACAGTTTGCGCCAGCGCCTTTTCCTCCCGATCCTGATCCCTCTTGATCCACAAAGCGGCCGAGGCGCTGAGCAGGCCCACTACCACCATGTAAGTACACAGCAGCCAGGGCTGGTTGTTGTTCATCTTGACAAGATACAGGGCGATCATCGGCGTCCCGCCGGAAAAGACCATGCTCGCCATCTGGAAGGTGAACGATATGCCCGTATAGCGCACGTGCACCGGAAAAAGGCTGGAGAACATGGAAGGATTCAGGCCGGAAATGACGCCGTGAATAAGGCCGAGGTAAATGGCCACCCCGGCGCAGGCAAGGGCGAAGTTCCCCGCCGCGTGGTTAATCATGTAGAAGATGGGGAAGCCGCAGAATCCTTCGAAAAGGCAGCCGATGATAAAGACCCGCATCCTGCCGAACCTGTCCCCCAGCCATCCGGCAAAGGGCACCATCAAAGTGAGGAAGATCGTGCCGATGTTCACGGCAAGCAGGGCGTCCTCTTTGGGCACTTTGATGATCTGCGTCAGGTAGGTGATGGAATAGGCCGCCATGATATTGAATCCGGCCCCGCCGATGCCCCGGGCGAAGAACCCGGCG
>JAVBPV010000049.1:0-54299 GCA_031549405.1 Desulfovibrio sp. | reverse complement strand
GAGGGCATCAGCAGGCTCAACCAGATCACTCCGGCCTTACTGGGTGAGGCCCTGCGGCGCCAGCTTCCCTGGAGTTTGTCCCGCCGTCTTGATGAAACGGCGCCGGAACGGCTCACGGTGCCTTCCGGTTCGCAAATTTTGCTGGATTACGGCAGCGCGGCGGAGGATATGGAAAAGCTGGCGGCGGATGTCGGCGTGGCTGCCGAAGAACTCCCAGGCCCGGTGCTGGCCGTTAAATTGCAGGAGTTGTTCGGCCTGAATGAGACCCCGGCCGTGGGCAACGGGCGCGTGCCCGTGATCATTCACCTGCTTTCCCCGGCCGGGCGGCCGGTGCAGATCACCCGGGATCTGGCCGGATTCTGGAAAAACAGTTACGCGGCGGTGCGGGCGGACTTGCGCGGCCGCTACCCCAAACACCCCTGGCCGGAGGATCCCCTGGCCGCCAGGCCCACCCGGCATACCAAAAAGAGAGCGCCGGAAGGGTAGCCCTCCTTTCAGGCTTTCTTCGGGGCAGGCTTTTTCGGAGCAGCTCTCTCGTACCCTCTTTGTCCAAAAAGGCCTCCGGGGATGGTGCCGCCTGTAACGTCCCCATTCCTAGGGCCAGCAATTGGTAGAAACTTCCGGCAAATTCCACCGGCGAGATAAGAGGGGGGTAAAACACTCCTAAGACGCACAAGGGGTTACGATTTTCATCGTAACCCCTTTGAATTTCATGGTGGGCAGTACTGGGCTTGAACCAGCGACCCCCGCCGTGTGAAGGCGATGCGCTTGTCATTTTTCTATCTTTCACTTAGCTTCACTTAACGTCATATTTGCTTACGGGTTATTGACAAAATCGCATTTTAGGCGAAGGTGGTATTTTCACTTAAGCACCCTCTACCACCCCCTATTTCACCTAAATCAGCGGGGCAGGAGCGGGGCAAACGTGACCTTCGCCTTGGATGAAAGGCGATTCATCCCCGTAAGCAGATTTTTCATCTTGGAGCTATGTATGGTTGCCAAAAAGACCGCACCAAAGGCTGAGCCGAAAGGAAATCCAAAGATAAAAACGAATTTCCTCGGTGTCCGGTACCGTGAACACCCTACGCGCAGAATCAGCAAAGACGCTGTGGGGAAAGACCGCTGTTTTTTCATACGCTACAAAATAGACGGCAAAGACCGGGAAGAGGTTGTCGGGTGGGCTTCTGAGGGTAAGGACGCCGAGAGCGCCTTCGCGGAGTTGTCTACCATTCGCCAGAATATCAAGAAAGGTTCCGGCCCCATGTCTCTTGCCGAGATACGGGAGGGAAACGAACAGAAAGCCGCCGCACTCCAAGAAGAAAAACGCAGCATGGATAAGGCTGGCATCACCTTTTCCGATTTTTGGAAAAGCGACTATCTTCCCGCCGCCGAAGTCAACAGAACTCCGCGCACGCTGGAAACAGAACGTGGTTACTACAAAAAGTGGATTGAACCTGTTCTGGGCAACATTCCTTTACGGAAAATAGACGCCGCCAAGGTCGAAGAAGTCACGTTACGCGCACAGAAGGCCGGGAAAAGCCCTGGCACGGTTTGCAAAATCATGGGCGTTATCTCTCAAGTCTGGAACAAAGCCGCCGCGCATGACTTGGTTCAGGGCGACTCTCCCACTCGCAAAGTGAAGAAGCCGCAGCAAGACAACCGCCGAGTACGCTTTCTCTCCCAGGAACAGGCAAGAGACTTGCTCGATGCGCTTAAAATGCGCTCCATAGACGTGCATGACGAAGCCTTGCTCTCGGTGCTTTGCGGTCTTAGGGCAGGGGAAATACACAGCCTGACTTGGGGAGACATTGACCTCAAAAACGGCACTATCCTGATTCGTGACCCCAAAAATAAACGCAATCGCCACGCCTTTATTTCCGAAGACGTGGAAGCCATGCTCAAAAGGCGCTATCAGGAACAGGCCACCACGGAACTGATTTTTCCGACCTACAACGGCAAGCCGCGCATGTGGGTGTCCGACACCTTCGCCAGAACCGTTGACGAATTGGGCCTGAACAACACCGGGGAAATTATCAAAAATACGAGCGGCGACCTCGTTCCTGTCCGCATTTCGGATGCCCGGCAAAAAGTCGTATTCCACACCCTACGGCATACTTTCGCCTCATGGCTCGTCCAGCAAGGCACTCCGCTTTACACGGTAGCCGAACTCATGGGTCACTCAACGCTTGAAATGAGCCGCAGATACAGCCACCTTGCCCCGGACACGCTTCGCAAGGCGGCATTGAGCCTACAAGGTCATCTGTGAGCAGGGCAGTCACGTAAATTTGTATCTTGACTTTGCACCAATAATTAGTACATTTCATATACGAGGAACGCATGACTCAAAATTTTTGGCGCGTGGTGCTTTCACGAAAAACAGCAAAGGCACTACCAAAGCTGCCGGAACGGATAAAAGAAATTCTGGCGTTACTCGTGGCGGATATCGAAGAAGGCGGCCCCGTGCGTGGAGATTGGCCCAATTACGGAAAGCTTGGGCCGAATACGCATCATTGCCATCTCAAAAAAGGCCAGCCGACCTATGTGGCGGTTTGGGTGGAAACAGAAGTCGGCGTTCAAGTGGAGGTGACCTATGCAGGGACACATGAAAAAGCCCCATACTGAGGAAGTCAGCATGACCTTTACCGGCCCCATCGCCATGATGGAACAGGCTCTTGAGGCTATGCGCTCTCTCGGCTTTGAAACCGAAGAGCAACTGATTCGTAATCAGCAGGCCGAAGGTTCAATTCCTTGGCGCGAGACTAGTTATTTCAAAGAGATAGAAAACAAACTGCCGTCCGTATTTCTTTCTGGCGCACGCCATCGCGAAGGACTTACTCAGGTAGAGCTTGCCGAACGTTCTGGCATCCCCCGCCGTCATATCTCCGAAATGGAAAACAACAGGCGGCCTATCGGCAAGATGAATGCCCGAAAGCTGGCCGAGGTATTAAACATCGACCCGCACCGCTTGTTGTCAGTGTAGGCCGGTGGAAGATGAAAGAAATTAACCACATTTTTCGTGCAACTAAGAAAGATGGGCCACTTGAAAAAGTGTTGGCAAAACTGCCTGAAAATCCCAATGGATATTCAAGCATTTTTACCAATTTTGATAAAAAATTTGCTGATAGGGTTTTGGAAGGATTGTCAGAGTGCGATGAGGACTTGCACCCGGCAATGTTTATCCCGTTATCCTACATATTCTTGACAACTCCAGCCAAAGCAAAAGAAGAGCTGGACGAGCCATGTGCTGAAGGAACGCTTTTTGATAAATTTTGTAGGGAGTTCCTTGAAAATGCTCAACAGTGGCTTTATTGGAACGCTGATTTAGTAGATAAACTTTTACAATTATGCCACGGCATTGAGAAAACTCCTCTTAGCAAAACCGTCAACCGCATAGATAATCTCTACATTACACCTCAAATTGAGAAAGATTTTGTACAGGCGGCTGGCAAAGATAACCTTCTACGAATAAAGCATATTAAAGTTTTGGCTGCGATAACAGCCCTCTTGGTTCAAGCCCCCCTTCAAAAAGCCATAGAAAAGGCTGATGCTAAGTTATCAGCTTACTTTATGTTCTGGTTTACACGCGCTATGGCGCAATTTTCCGCCAATCGAGTTGTGGATATTGGGTTATCCAGCTTGAGGCGTTCTCGCAAAGGCGGTGGCGTAACAGAAGATAGGGCGGGGCTTCAAGCTTTCATCAAAAAATACCACGATAAATATCCCACTGAAACGAATGAAAAGTTATGGGGTATTATTAAAAACGTATTCCAAGAGAAAAAATTTGAGAAACCACTCCCTGGGTACTCGATAACCTTCTACGAAGATTCCGTTAACCCAGACTCCAAGAGCGGTGAATTGATTCAGAAGAACGCAAACGATGACAAACATTCCATACAATATAGCGCGTTTACGACAATGAGAGGTGAACTACGTTAGTAGCTTAGCAAGTTCGCACTGCCTTTAAGAACTCCCACATGGTGTCATTTAACCTGACTTTGTGGGAGTTTTTTTATGGAAAAAGGACAACTCGACTTGTCCGAACTGCGGCGAACCTTGCCGCCGTTCATCGCTCGAAAAAAAATTGAGCACTATTTGGGAGGTATTTATTCCGCCGCGTACATGGCTAATCTAGACAGCCGTAACCGGAACGAAGGCCCGCCGAAGGTAAAAATTGGGCGCAACGTAGGCTATCTGCGTGACCCTCTCATTGACTGGCTTGAAGCCAGAATCAAATAGGGGGCCGCTATGCACGATACCATTCAACATTTTAAAACCGTATTGGCGGAAAAGGGACTCGCACCGGCTGAAATTGTCGCGGACGGAACCTTGCAGCGTTGCCCGACCATGGCCAAGCCGCATAAGCGGAACGGCGCGTATATCATTCACTCGGACGCGCCTGCCGTTCTCTGGTGGTGCAATTGGGAAAGCGCCGACCAGGGAACCGCCTACGCCGAAATTACCAGCAGCTATTCCCAGCAGGAAAGAGAAGCCCTCTCCCGGCGCATGGAGGCCATCAAGGCGCAACGCGACAAAGAGCGCATTACCCGCCATGCGGAAGCCGCGCAAAAAGCGGCGGCAATCCTTGAAGCCTGCCCTCCCTGCACCGCCAATCACCAATATTTGTCCGCCAAGGGCATAAAAGCGCTTGGCGACATCCGATTAGGGCGTGACGGGGCCTTGCTGTTGCCTGTCCTGTCACCGGAGGGCAAACCACAAAGCCTGCAACGCATCTTTGCGGACGGCACAAAACGCTTTCTGACCGGCGGCAAGGTGGAGGGCGGATCATTCCTTATCCCTGGTGACACGGCAAAGCCTCTGGTCATTTGCGAGGGCTACGCCACGGGCGCCAGCGTACACCTTGCCGGGGGCTACCCGGTTCTCATTGCCTTTTCAGCGAACAATCTGCCCGCTATAGCGGCACAGGTCCGCGCCCGGCATCCGGGCAAAACCATTCTGATTTGCGCGGACGCGGACGAAGCGGGCCAGCGCAAAGGCCAAGAGGCGGCGACAATAGCCCAGGCCCGCCTTGTCATTCCCGATTTCGCCGAGAGAGAAGGCAAAGACTTCAATGACCTTCATCAGACGGCAGGGATTGAAGAAGTGCGCCGCCAGCTTGAAGCGGCGGAATCCCCGCACGAGCAAACGCAAGCGCCGTCCTCTCTTGTCGCTCTGGATATGGGAACCTTTCTCACTCTCCCGCTGACAGAACGGGGGTATCTTCTCGCGCCTGTCCTGCCCCGGCAAGGGATCGCCATTCTTTACGCAGCGCGGGGCATAGGCAAAACCTTCATGGCCTTGAGTATGGGGCTTGCCGTGGCTTCCGGCGGCACTGTCCTCAAATGGCAGGCTCCAAGCCCCAAACGCGTACTCTATGTGGACGGCGAGATGCCGGCCATCACCATGCAGGAGCGTCTTGCCGCCTTGATGAGCGGTATGGCTCCGCCGCCGCATGTTCTGCAAAATCTCACCATTGTAACGCCGGACGTACAGCCAATGCCCATGCCCGACCTTTCCACCAGCGCGGGACAAAGCCTGCTGGAACCGCTGCTTGCCGACAAAGACATGGTGATTCTGGACAACATCGCAACGCTTTGCCGCACCGGCAAGGAAAACGAGTCGCAGTCCTGGCAGGTTATGCAAAGCTGGCTGCTGGATTTGCGCCGCCGGGGGATGACCGTTCTGCTTATCCATCATGCCGGAAAATCCGGCGACCAGCGCGGCACGAGCGCCCGCGAAGACATTATGGATACCGTCATTAACCTTCGCCGTCCCAAGCAATACAACATGGCCGAAGGTGCGCGTTTTGAAGTGCATCTGACCAAAGCCCGGAACCTGACGGGCGACGAGGCCGACCCTTTTGAGGCACATTTGCAGTCGGAAGAGAATGTCTTGCAGTGGGATATTCACAAGCTGGAAGACGTGCGGCTGGTGGAACTGCAAAAGCTGCTGGCGGAAGATTACAGCCTCCGAGACGCCGCCCTGGAAATGGGCATCTCCAAATCAGCGGCGGGCAGGCTCAAAAAGCGGTTGGAGGGCGGGCAATGAACGCGCTTCAGCCAATGATAGCCCCTGTCCCATCGTCCCACGCCTTAAGCACAGGGACAATGGGACAAGCTTCACACTGCCGTCAATGCGCGTTCCGGGTTTGCAGCAAGCCATGTTTTCCCTGCGGTCAAACGGCTTGCTCTGCGAGGCTGAAGAAGGCTCACGAGGTTCGCCATGCAGCCGCATAGACGTAAGCGCGGCAAAGGCGGACGCCCCAGGAGCACCCCCGGTGAAGCCCGCGCCCGCACCATCGGCGTATGCGTCAACGCGGCGGAACTGGACGCCATACGGCGCAATGCCGACAGCGTGGGCCTATCCGTATCCCACTGGCTGCGGAATACCGCCTTGTCCCGTCCCGTTCCTCGTCCGCTTTTGCCTGAAGTCAACCGCGACACATACCGAGCGCTTGCCGGGGCCGTGAACAATCTCAACCAGATTGCGCGGCTTGCCCATGTGGGAAAGGCCGCCTGTACTGACGCCGTGTTGCACGAAGTCATAACCACTGTGCGCCAAGTGCAGCGGGAACTTTGCGGGGCCGGGGATGATAGCGAAACTGGTTAAGGGCAAAGGATTCCGCGGAGCCTTGGAATACGACTTGAGAGAGCAAAAAGGCCACATCCTCGACACCAATATGGGCGGGGAGAACCCGCGAGAATTGGCGCGGGAGTTCGGCGCGGTACGAGCCTTGCGGCCCAATCTGACCAAGGCCGTGTGCCATGCCAGCATCAGCCTGCCGCCCGGTGAAAAACTGACGGACGACCAATGGAAAGAGGTAGCCACCAAGTACCTTGAGGGCATGGGATTCAAGGACAATCAGTACGTGGTGACCAAGCATACAGATACCGAGCATCCCCACATTCACATTCTGACGAACCGCATAAGCATGAAAGGCGAGGTGGTCAGTGACAGCAAGGATTACCAGCGCCAAGAGGGCATTATGCGCCGCCTGGAACGCGAGTACGGGCTGAAGGAAGTGACGCCGAGCAAAGAGGCCATTCGCCGCGCTCCGACCAAGGGAGAAATTGAACATGCCGTGCGTACGGGCGAACCGTCCGCGAAGATGACCATGCAAACCTTGGTGGACAAAGTTTTGTGCGGCACATCGGAATATGGGGAGTTCAAAAAACATCTGGAAAAAGCCGGGGTGGAAGTCATTCCGAATATCGCCAGCACAGGGCGCATTTCTGGCATCAGCTACCGGCATAACGAAATAACCATGAAAGGCTCTGACCTGGGCAAAGGCTATTCCTGGGCCGGGCTTCAGAAAAGGGGATTGACCTATGAGCAAAACAGAGATGCTCCGACAATTGGCCGGGAGCGACACGGGCCAGCAATTGAGCGCCCTGGCCGAAGTGATGGAAACGATAGGGACGATTCACGAGAGGAAAGTCAAGGACGCCGAGGAATTAGCGCAATTACTCGAACCCTTGCTGAGCGTCATGCTCAAAATAACCTCAGATGCGGCGAATTGCTTGGACGCGTTGACGAAGAACAGTCTCTTCACCAAAAAACAACAAGAGGAGTCGGTAAAAACATGGAACTATTACCTATCGAAGACCGGGGAGCAGGCGGGCAAGATACAGAACTCTCAATCGCAAACAGCAACGGCGGTGCAAGAGATACACGCCTGCACCAAGGAAATAACGCGGCAGACAAAGACCGTGACCCAACTGCTGAAGTGGGGGCATTGGGGGTATCCTCTGGCGGCGGCAATGCTGGCGTCTCTGCTCTGGGTAGGATTCGCGCTATGGCAGATGCCGGATTACGATATACTCACCCACAACCAGAGCGCGATTTACGAATTGGTGAAGAAAGTGGAGGAGAAGATTCCGGCGCAGGCGGGCGCGAAGAAGTAATTGAACGAGGAAGAGGACGGAAAAAGGAAGTAGATATGGAGCGCTAGGATTTGGTTTTTTGCGCGGTTTTACGCGGCCTGCCGGGTACTTTTTCAGGTTCCTGGGGGCCGCGTTTCATTTCCGCGTCAATGCGACGCACCAACTCTGCCGCATCCACCTTCAGAACTTCGGCCATTTGCAACAGTGCGGCAATGCTTACACCGACATTCCCGCGTTCGACATCAGAAATAAACGGATACGAAAGGCCAGAAAAATCAGCAAGTTGAACCTGTGAAATATCAAGTTCATTACGCGCTTCGCGTATAACTTTGGCTATAGCCCATTGCACTAAAATATTTCTATCCATCACTCCAAAGTATCTGGATATTGACAAGAAAAACCATGTTATACTATTGTTATTTGAAGGCGAATAATCTATCACCTCTCAAGAACACTAACCAAATTCATGTGATGCGCATGCCGACACCGGAACAGCTCGGAAATATCGTCTCACGCTTGGCAATAGCAGATGAGGCTTTTTTGCGCTTCATGCTTGAGGCGGCGGAAAGAGCCGGAGATAGAATGTTGCCGAAGGACTTGGAAAATCTTTTGTCATGGGGACGGCTCATGCGGGCCTTGCGAGCGAGCATCAACTCATCCGCTTCGGAAAGAAACCACCAGTAAGGAGAGGCTATGGAGTGCATTAATCACCCAGGAACAGCGGCGGCGGGAAGCTGCCAGATGTGCGGCAAGGCGCTGTGCGCTCCTTGCATGAACCGTTTCAATCCGCCGGTCTGCGAACCTTGCCTTATGGCGCATAACGCTTCAGTGGCTCGCAGGCTTTATATAGACCTTGGAATTACAGCGGTTATTTTTCTGGCGGTGGCACTGGCCGTGGCGTTCAACGCACAGAGCAACCGCGCCGGGGGAATTGTTGTCGGCCTGATGTTGGCCGGGGCTTATTGGGGCTGGCAATTCTTGAGCAGAATTCCGATGCCCGTTGTTTTGACCACAGGCCCAGGCTTGATTGCTTACTTTATGTTGAAATTCTCGCTGTCTGTGCTTGCCGGGTTTATCGTGGCCCCTTGGCAAATATTCAAGCGCATCAAGGAAATCAGCGCCATTAAGGGATTGAAAAAAGAAATCGAAGCCGGTCAAGCCTGACCGGCAAAGGAACCACCATGCGCATAAACAAAGTACTTCTGCTTATGGCTCTTATCTTATTTCCCCTGACATTCGTCGGTTGCGACAAAAAAGAGGAAACCAAAACTGTAGATTGGTACATGGCCCCGGAGAACAAAGCGGCTCTTGAAGCCAAATTAGCCGAGTGCAGGAATAACCCAGGAGAATTGAAAGATACCCCTAATTGCCAAAATGCAGCACTGGCACGGCATAAGTTGTTTGCCCGCCCTGCTGGCGTGCCGAAATTCTAAAACGCAAGATTTTAAGCTTGATGCTGCACGTTAAGCCGTTCCAAGATAGTGTCAGCAATTTTTTGCACATTGGCATTATCAACAACATCATTTACTGCCGTACTATGATTGTGGAGTGCAAGGATGAGGCTATTTCCCCATTCAGCAATATTAGAGTCATGCATAGCATTCTTTATTGCTTCTGCCGACCGCCAGTAAAATGTTTGGTCTTCATGGGAGAATTGAGAATTGTCATTTTTTTTCAAAATGGGGATTAATATTGCACCAAGCCCTTTTTCGTATGAGGGATGAGAGGTACATGCATTCCACATGTCATGTTCGTCACATCCAGCCAAAATGATGCATTTTTTGTCGAGGCTTGCACTTAAGTAAGCAGATGCAGCGAGAGTAAAAAATGGCCTAAGTGTTTTCCAAACACTTTTTGCCTTATAATCTTGTGTGTTGTAGTCCTTACCAATAAATCTTTCCATCTGCTCAAAAGTTATCAACTTCAAATATGAATTAAAAGTTCCTTTAGTTATTTTGCAACATGAAGCAGTATTTTCCCCCATAAGCTCTGATAGAAAGAGTACTTCACCAGGACTAATCTCGTTGATACGGAAATACGTATTCAACTTCTTTACATAATTATCCTTAATTTCCACACTATCGTCCATTAAATCTGCAATTAGTATTTTGAGTTTCCACCCCAAATTTGTGCATAAAAATTTGATTAGAGAAATTTGCCCTATATGAATAAGATTCAAGCTTGCCCTGGGGACAACAGGCCAAATCAATACACTACTATCGCTAAAATCTCCGTCAAGAATATTAACCGAATGCACTTTTGTGTTTTTGAGGAGTAATTTCAACCTGTCGGTAGAAAGTAATGGATTTATTGCTATTTTATCAATTTCTATTAAAAAATATGCAATATTACCGTAATCTCTAACTTCTTCATCAGTTCTCAGTGCAATTGATTCAATGTTTTTGTCTAATTTGCGAATAATATCATATGCAGATTGACTTAAAATAATATTTCCAGAAACACCGTACGAGCTCAGTCTGGCAGCAAGATTAACATCGTCACTAACTAGGTTACCCTCGCTATAGCTAGCCGCTCCAGAAGTTAATATTATTCTACTCTTATATGATGAACCGGATTGCGCTCTGCAGTAAGCCTGTGCAAACACCCAAGCCTGTTGGGGATTTAAAAAACTTCCCAGGTGGCCGTCGCCTGTAAAATTTTCATAGGTTCCATCATGGGACTCAAGCATAGACTTAAACCGCTCGGTATCATTTGCTATTTGCTTTGCATGTTCTGCTTGCCCAGAGCCATTATGCATATGGGCTGTTGAGCCTACAATATCGACTAAACAAAACAATTTTAGCTCAACTCTGGACATTGGTTATCCCCTAACATGTCAATTTAGTAGATTGGCAAGCTGACGCCGAAAAATTTCTATATGAACACGTATCGAGCAGAATGCGCGTGCATATCTACTCGTTTCTTCATCATTTCAAGCCTTGGGTGCTTGGGGCTTTCTGGGTCAATCAAGATTTTCCCTTGCTCTACAAATTGAGATTCGGTGAAAAAATTTCCAGAAGGTGCAACCAGCACAAGAGAATTTCTTTGCCTATTAACGCTGAGATAGATAGGTGTTGCCGAATCTTCCACAGCACGCTCTGAAATATAGGTAATAAATCTGTTCACTCTTTTGTCGTTGCCAGTCAGTTTTCGATAATCGTTTATCGATTTTGAGTTTTCAACAAGCCTCACGCGCAATTTTTTTACATTAAATCTTCTTATCTCGTGACTCAAATTTATGATGTCATCATAATTGGCTGTCGATGCGACCGTATTTATTGTAATTGGAATTTCCGATTTACTTAAGTCAATCAATGCCTTCCATATATTGTCAAAATAATAAGCTGATTGTGATTTATATATCGGAATTCTTGTTTTCAGATTTTTTGATGGCCTGTGCGAGTCTAGCGAGATTCTAATGTGCACATTATGCTTTGCAAATATATTCACATTTGATTCTGTAATATTCGCCGCATTAGTATCTATAACAACAGAGGCAAAATTTGCGACTTCTTTGATTACATCTTCAAAAAAGGGGCTCAGGGTCGGTTCCCCCCCGGTTATTACGACTGCAACTGGACGCAAAGCCCGTATACTGTCAATTATTTGGCCTATTCTATTTTCGTCTGGTTCGGTTTCTATGTTATGCATCGCGTCTTGAGCATAGCAATATGCACACTTGTGATTACAGTTTCCCGTCAGCATCCAGTTGATGATTAACGGGCTTTCTGGCAAAGGGAGGGTTTCCCACAAGTAAGCGGGCGCTCCCAAGTAGTGGGCTTTGTTTGGTGCGAACGGCTCAAGACCTCCATTTGCCAATCGTTCATAGCCGACAGGGAATTTTCTACTTTTCTCTTGGGCCAACAAATTTTTGATAGTACCAAAGTCACTGGGGGGAGCAAAGAAAGCAAAGCCTTCTTTGGGCAAAAAACCAAACATCGCCTCTTGATCTTGGCGTAAAGTAATTCCACAAGGAGAATGGTAAGAAGAAGCGCTATTAATCATTTCTAGAAACCCTAATCGCGTATTCGGTATGCCGTGCTTTGAAGCCTATTGCGCGCGGGTTGATTGAGCCAACATGCGCCCGCTCAGCCGTCAAATTAGTGTCTTCGACTGCTGTGCAGCTAAAGCCACGCCAAAGCTCCTTAATAAATTTGTCTACAGGTATTGTAAATTTTCTCGCTGTATTGTTTACAACTATCACATACCCATCTATTTTTTTCGTCATCATTGATTCTATATTGCTATAGGCACGCTCAAGTTGGTAGAAATAGCTATAGTAATATGGAATATAATATGAATTATTATCGTCGATAGCTCTTTTATTTCCTTTCCAGCTTCTTAAGTCATCAAGGAATTTTTTTGCACTTTTTGATGAAATAAGGTTGAAATCTATCACGTTATTGGATTTAAATTTTGAAACCATCGCGCTACCAATTATATTGTCCCTTATATTAATATTTTCGAATCTTTCTATATGAAAAATTTTTTCTAGCGCGTAATTTTCTGGAAAAAAGAAAGCATAATAATCTCTCATATTCGGATATGGAGGTGATGTAACGATATATGAAAATTTTTTGTCCGTGATATTTGAATTTAAAATATTTCCAAATAGTATTTCGTGCCTATGATTTGTGGGTAAATATTCTGATACTAATTCATTTACTGTACCCAAATATTTTTTAAAATCTACATTCCAATCTTTATAAAAGACGATACCTCCTTTTTTTACCTGGATATTGATTGTCCCTGGTGAATGCGAGGAAAGACGCCCCACGAAAGGCAATAGTACTGCGGCTAGCAAATCTTCAGCAGACTCTTTTTTGTGAGATTTCTCCATGTTCAGCAGAGACTTTTCCCATAACTGAGATAGGATTGCTTCAGATTCTTTAGGAAACCATGAATCCGAAGATTCAAATTCTTTTTGGCATGTTATGCGGCGGTAAGATTTTTCCAACGCCTGAATAGCGCAGATTAGCCCGTCTTTGCGGTCAGGAGCCACAAGGACTTGCCAAAGATAGCTGGGGGGATTTAGCTCTATTGAACAGGTAGGAATGCCTAGTGGGCGACATATCTCCGCTAAAACCCCATATCCAGACATAGGGTCGAGGACAGGGCCGGTTGGGGCTAGTTCGTTTAGGATAGTTTGAAGTTGCTCAACTTCAAAGGCTGCATAGGTTCTTCTGCGTGAAAAAAGAGTCCGATAGATAGGGCGGATAAATGGAAGTTCTGCTGCTAGCTGGCTGTAAAGCACCTGAGGGTTATGTTGTTTCACAAATCCGCCATATTGATGGTCTAGAATAATTACGTTAATTGAAAATTATCATGGTATCGAGAAAAAAGAAATAGCGGGGCATAGGCGGGGCAAAATCCCCAAAAAAGAAAAAGGACTTACGAATTAACTTCGTAAGTCCTTGATTTACATGGTGGGCAGTACAGGACTTGAACCTGTGGCCCCCGCCGTGTGAAGGCGGTGCTCTACCAACTGAGCTAACTGCCCGTTTCGAAAGGCCGGCGCTCTGGCGTTGAGTTTTGCGCGTTGCGCGGTCTGGCCCGTGAAGCGAGAGAATCAATTACAGAATGCCGGCGGCAATGTCAAATATATTTTAGGGGAATTTGGCCTCGGTCGCCAGGCGTGCCTCTGCGTCCCCCAGGCGCTTGCCAAGTTTCCTCACCCTTGGCGCTTGCCAAGTTTCCTCACCCTTGGCGCTTGCCGGTCTTCTCGTTCCAGGGCTTGCCGGGTCTCATCGTTCCAGGCGTTCGTCAGGCCTCTTTGTTTCCGGCGGGCGCGTCACTGCGCGTGCATGTGCAGCAGCTTGAAAATGAGCGGAGCGCTCATATTGATGATGAAGATGCGCACAAAGTGGAACGAGGCCACCAGGGCCACGTCGGCGTTGAAGTCTCCGGACATGGCCACCAGCACGTTCATGGCCCCGGGGCTGGTGGCGATATAGGCCGTGGGCAGGTCAAGGTAGCCCATTTTGTGAAAAATCACCGCAATTACCAGTCCCGCGCAGATCAGCACCGTGCAGGAGATGAGTATGGGCCCCCACAGGCTGAGAAGTTTGCCGAGCAGGTGGGAATCGTACGACACGGCTATAAGCACGCCCACCATTACCTGCAGAACAAAGCCGTACTGTTTGGGCAGTTCCCAGTCGCTGTCCAGAAACATGCGGTACAGAATGACGGCCACCGTGGCGCCGATAAGGGAGCCGGCGGGGATGCGGGCCTTCATGCCGAGATAGCCGCCCGCCAGCCCCACGCAAAGGGAAATCAGCAGATGCATAAGACACTCTCCTGTGCCCGCGCGCCGCGCGGACGTCAGCGCGGGCGTCAGGCGGAGCAGGGCGCGGGGGGAGCGCCGCACTCCGCGTCCCGGCCGGTCAGAATGTCCAGCCCGTGGGCCAGCGGCTCCAGCAGAATGTCCAGACATTCGCGCACAGCCTTGGCGCTGCCGGGCAGGTTGACAATAAGGCTTTTGTTTCGCAGGCCCGCTGTGCCGCGCGTAAGCATGGCCCTTTTGGTGATGGCCAGGCTATAGGCGCGCAGGGCCTCGGGTATGCCGGGACACAGACGCTCGGCCACGTCCAGAGTGGCCTCGGGCGTGACGTCGCGGGGCGAAAATCCCGTGCCTCCGGTGGTCAGGATAAGGGTGGCCGTGTTTTCATCGCACAGACGCTTCAGTTCCGCCGCGATCATGTCCCGTTCGTCGGGCAGGATGGCGTAATGGGCGCGGATATATCCCGCCCTGTCCAGGGCGGCGATGATCTCCCGGCCGCTGGCGTCGTCGCGTTTTCCGGCATAGCCTTTGTCGCTGATGGTCAGCACCGCATACGTGTGCATACAGTCTCTCCTGTCGCCGGCCCCGTTCTTACTGGGACGAGTAATCGTCGAAATAGCCCTGGATGAGCACCACGGGCGTGCCCTTGTCCCCGCTGCCGCTGATCAGGTCGCACAGACTGCCCAGCAGATCCACGTAGTTGCGGGGCGTGGTGCCCGCGCTGGTGCATTCCCGGCTTTTGTCGCTGTTTTTCGCGCGGATCATTTCCGTGATGGCGGCGGCCTTTTCCGCGCCGCTCAGGTGCTTGCACAGGGTATCCGCCACCAGCTTGATTTTGAGCTCCGTGGGCCGCCCCACAAGCCCCTGGGTAAAAGCGGGAGAAACCACGGGGTCCGCCAGTTCCCATATGCCCGCCAGAGGGTCTTTGAAGGCTCCGTCGCCGTAGATGAGCACTTCCGGCGCGATGCGGCATTTTTTCTCGATTCTGTCGCGCACCTGGAAGACAAAATCCTCGCAGTCCCGGGGAAAGAGCTTCAGCGTGGCGTCCCCGGCCAGGTTAGAGCCGAGAATGCCGTATTCGGGGTTGAACCCGCTGCCGTTCACCGGCTGGGAAAGTATGTCGCACAGGGTAAAGACCGTGTCCGCCCCGGCCTTGAGCAGGCGTTTTTTGGTAAGCATGCGGGTGTGGATTTCGGCCACCAGGACGTGCCCGGTCAGGTCGAGAATGCGCCGCGGATCGTTGGAAACGTATATTTCGATGTTGTCGCCCGCTTCCTGGTACAGCGAAATGTAGTCGATGCCCGTAAAAGGGTGGCCGTAAGCGCCGGTCAGTTCCCGGAAGCGCGTTGCCGAAAACAGCGTTTCCCCGGTATCGTGCAGCATGTCCACGTCTTCGGGGTTCAGGATGGGGTTGCCCACCTCGTCGCAGGGGTATTGCAGCAGCAAATGGACCTTTTTCGCCCCCCTGGAGATGCCTTTAAGGATGTTGAGAAAGCGGTTGCGGCTGAAGATGGGGAATACCACCCCCACCTCGCCGCCGGGAAATTTGCGGCGGATGTCCTCCGCGATGTGGTCCACCTCGGCGAAATTGCCCTGGGACTTGGCCACAAGGGCCTCGGTGATGCCGACCACGTCCGTGGGGCGCAGGACAAGGCGGTGCGAACCCAGCGAATTGTGCAGTGAGTCGGCCACAATGCCCGCCAAATCATCCCCCCGGCTGATGATGGGCAGACGCACCCCGAATGCCTGCGTTCCTATGTGCCTCATAAATGGGAACTCCTTCCGTTCCCCTTGCGGGGAATCCGCGGTTCAGTCGAGCGGGAAACTCCGTGTTACCTTGAGCGGCAGAGCGGGAAAATCCGTATCAGGTCAAGCGGAAAAATTTGTTCCACGCGGCGGCAAGCCGGTTGCGCGGCATGCCCGGTCCGTGCCGGAAGGCAAAAAAGCCGGCTTGCGGGGGGCTCTAAACGTCGCCGGCCCCGTCAATCAGTTCCAAACGGTCGCCCTTGGCCACCGCGCCCCCGCGCAGCACGCGGGCGAACACCCCCTGGGTGGGCATGATGCATTCGCCCATGGTGTGGTAAATTTGGCAGCGGTCGTGGCATTCCTTGCCGATCTGCGAAATTTCCAGCAGGGCCGGGCCGCAGGCGAGCTTTGTGCCCACGGGCAGGGCGGCGAAATCAATTCCCGCGCCGATGATGTTTTCTCCGAAACAGCCAAAAGGAGCAATGGCCCCGCGTGCCCGGAAAGCTTCTATCTTTTCCAGCGAAAGCAGGCTGACCTGCCTGTGCCACGGGCCGGCATGGGCGTCGCCTTCAATGCCGTGGTTCTCCACCAGCATGACGGATTCCACGGTTTTTTTGGCGGTGCCTTTCTTTTTGCTGACGCACACGGCGATGACGGTGCTCATGGTATGCTCCTGCGTGTTTCGGTACAATGCGGCCGACAGCATCGGAATTGTCCCGCGGTCGTGACGATTGCGTTCTTCGCAAGAAAAACGGACTTTTTGCAGAAAAAGTGTACGCTTATGGCAGGTGATAATAAAGAGGCTTTTTGACGAAATCGGCGGCCAAAAGCGCCCGGGCGCGGCAAAGGTCTACCCGCCGATGCTGGACATAAGCTCTCCCGCGCCGGAATGGCCAAAGTCGTGGGCCTTGGGTTTTTCCGCCACGGCCCGGCGTATGGCCGCCTCCACCTCGTCGTCCGTGGCGCCTCCGCGCAGCAGTTCCCGCAACTGCACGCCCGCCTCGTGGTGCAGGCAGGTTTTGAGAAAGCCGGCCGATGTCAGCCGCACCCGGTTGCAAGCGTGGCAGAACTTGGCCGTAAGGGCGGAAATGAACCCCACCGACCCTTTGCATCCGGCAACCTCGTAGCACACCGCCGGTCCGTTGCCTATGGAGCGTTCCAGCGGCTTCAGCGGGCCGAAGGCTGCTTCCATGGAGGCGCGTATCTCGGCCTGGTCCACGCCGGCGTATTGTCCGCCCAGGCCCACGGGCATAAGCTCGATGAAGCGGATATGGCATCCCAGGTCAAAGGCGCGGCGGGCAAGCTCCACAAGATCGTTGCGGTTGTAGTCCTTCAGCGGGACCACATTGATCTTGATGCGCACGCCCAGGGCGCGGATGCGCGTCAGCGCGTCCAGAATATCGCCCACCGGCACCCGCACGCGGGTGATGTCCCGCAGGTGTTGTTCGGAAAGGGAGTCCAGACTTACGGTGACGGAGTCCACCCCGGCCGCCGCCAGTTCCTCTACGTGCGGGCCAAGCAGTGCCCCGTTGGTGGTCAGGGTGACTTTTTCCACGCCGGGCAGTTTTTTCAGGTCCGCTATAAAGCCGACCACACCCCTGCGGCACAGCGGCTCGCCGCCGGTGATCTTGTAGCGGCTGACCCCCAGCGAAGAGGCGATACGGCACACGCGCAAAATTTCCTCGTAGGTCAGGATATTTCCGTGCGGGATAAAAGGTTCGCCTTCCACGGGCATACAGTAGACGCACCGGAAGTTGCAGCGGTCCGTCACCGAAATGCGCATGTAGTCGATGGTTCTGCCGTGGCTGTCGCAAAGTCCGCTGGGCATGGTGGTGTTCTCGCGTGGTTTTTCAGTCACTTTTCGCGCCTGTAGTCGCCGCTTTTGCCGCCCGACTTGGACAAAAGGCGTATGCCGGTGATTTCCATGCCTTTGTCCAGGGCTTTAAGCATGTCGTATACAGTAAGCAGGGCGACGGAAACTCCTGTAAGGGCTTCCATTTCCACGCCGGTGCGGTCCGTGGTTTTGACGGCGCAGCGGACGTGCACGGCGTTGTCGCCAAGTTCGAGAAGCACCTTGCAGTTGGCAAGCGGCAGGGGATGGCACAGGGGGATAAGTTCCGAGGTGCGCTTGGCCCCCATGATGCCGGCAAGCTGGGCCACGGTAAGCACGTCGCCTTTGGGCGCGGTGTTGCCGCGCACGGCGGCGAAGGCGGCGGCGGACATAAGGATGGAGCCTTCGGCCACGGCGGAGCGTTCGGTGGGAGTTTTGGCGGAAACATCCACCATCATCACGTTGCCGTCGGCGTCCACGTGGGTGGAGCGGGGGGGGGCGGTTTTCATCGGTTATCCTTCAAAGGTCCAGAGCAGTTCGCCGGTGCGGTCCACGCCATAGCCGCCCAGGGCGGACACGGCGTTTTTGAACGCGGCGGAGCGGATCACGTCCAGCAGGGCTTCCACGCGCAGGTCGTTCCAGTATTCCTCGGCGATGACCAGATCGTACTCTTCGGTCCCCACAGGCACAAAGTCAAGGCCCAGAGCGTTGGCGGCGGCCTGCACCCCCAGGCCCGCGGAGGCCCGGCCCGAAAGCACGGCGGCGGCCACGTTCATGTGGGTGTATTCTTCGTTTTCATATCCGGCGATGCTGTCGGGGCTGACGCCCAGGCGGCTTAATTCGTAATCCAGCAAAACGCGGGTGCCGCTGCCGCGCTGGCGGTTGACAAAAGTGACCCCGGGCCGGGCCAGATCGGCGATGCCGGCGATGCCAAGGGGGTTGCCGGGCGGCACAATCAGGCACTGTTCCCGGTCCACCAGACGGACCAGGCATACGGGAACGCCCCTGAGGTGCGTGGCGATGGCCGCCCTGTTGTAGCGGCCGTCGGTGGGGTTGAGCAGATGCGAACCCGCCAGATGGCAGCGCCGCTGCTTCAGGGCCGTAAGTCCGCCCATGGATCCCACGTGGGCCGAGGTCAGGGAAAACCTGGGGTATGCCTTGCGGATAAAACTGTCCAGAAGATCCAGGGTGTTGTCGTGGCTGCCGATGGCCAGCAAGGCCCCGGCGATCTGCTCTTTGGCGCGTATCAGGGAGACTTTGGCGGGAACGTCGGCGGGCAGGCCTTCCACGTCGGCGGGGATGCGGATGATGCCGTCGGCGCGGCTCAGGCTGGTGACGGTACCCGCCCCGCGGGGCAGGGGCACGGCGACGAGGTTTTCGCCCACCTGTCCCAGCTTTACGCGCACGCGCTCTTCCATGCCGGGGCGCGAGGGCAGGGGCTGGAAGGGCACGGCCTCGGCCTGGGGCGCTTCGGGCATGCGGCGTCCCTGCCACAGGGCCAGCAGGGACTGTCCGAACTCCTCAAACGCGATGATGGCGGAAACCGGGTAGCCGGGAATGCCCAGCACCGGCTTGCCCCTGACCCTGCCCAGGGCCGTGGGCTTGCCGGGCATGACGTTTACCCCGTGCACCCACAGATCGCCGTTGTGCCTGATGATGGAGGCCGTATAGTCGTGGCTGCCGGCCGAAGATCCCGCGTTGATCACGATCAGGTCAGCGTCGCTTTTGGCCGCCTTTTTTATGGCCTCGGCAATGCTTTGGGGATGGTCGGGCACGATGGGCAGGACGAGCGGTTCGCCCCCCGCGTTGCGCACCAGGGAGGCGAGAATCAGGCTGTTGAACTCCGGCAGTTTGGCCCCGGATGAAAGCAGTTCCGGCGCGGCTTCGGACAGGGGCACCAGTTCGGACCCGCTGGGGATGATGGCGACCCTGGGCCTGGCGAACACCGTGGGGCGAAGGACGCCCGCCGCGGCCAGGGCGCCCAGTTCATAGGGGCCTACCAGGGTGCCGGGGGGCAGCAGGATTTCCGTGGCCACCATGTCTTCGCCCAGTTTGCGCACGTGCTGCCAGGGAAAGGCGGCTTTTTCGATGCGGACTTCCGCTTCTCCTTCCCTGATGATGTTTTCCACCATGATCACGGCGTCGGTGCCGTCGGGCAGGGGATGGCCGGTGTTGATCCAAAAGGCCTTTTCCCCCACGGCCAGGGTTTTGGGGCCGCTTTCGGAAGCGCCGAAGGTGTCGGAGGCCTTTACCGCGATGCCGTCCATGGCCGCCCCGTGAAAGGCGGGGGAGGAAAGCCGGGCCACGGCGGGCTCCGCCAGGGTGCGGCCGTGGGCCTGCTCCAGGGGGATTTCTTCAAAAGCCAGGGGAGAGG
Source organism: Desulfovibrio sp. (assembly GCA_031549405.1). Classification (GTDB taxonomy): domain Bacteria; phylum Desulfobacterota; class Desulfovibrionia; order Desulfovibrionales; family Desulfovibrionaceae; genus Frigididesulfovibrio. The sequence goes on along the minus strand of JAVBPV010000049.1, from coordinate 34,188 downwards.
CCGCCAGATTGGACAGCCAGATGTCGCGGGCTTCCTGGAGAGTGGTGAGCTTGAGATATACGTTGCGTTCCATTGCAGGGTCTCCTTGCGGCAAAAGATGCGCGTCACAGCAAAAGATGCACGTCCGTTTCCTGGCCGGCGTTGAGTCCTTCCAGAGATTCCGGGCAGACCACCAGGGCGTCCGCCTTGACCAGGGTGGTGATCAGGCCGGATTTGCCCATGACCGGCCGGGCCAGCAAACCGGGAGGGCGGGCATTTTCCCGGATGGGGGCTGTCGGCGAAGCGGCCCGGGCGCCGGCGCCCGGCGGGGCGCTTTTGTCCGCCGGGAAATATTCGTCCGGCGGGATGTTTTCGCCCGGCGCGTGAGCGGAAGTTGCGGCGGTTTGTCCCGGCAGGGCCTCCAGGGACACCCGGATATAGTCGCGTCTGCCCTGGGCCGAGGCCACGGGGCGGCTGAGCCGCGCTTTCAGCAGGGGCTTCCAGGGTTCGGAGGCTTCTTCCTGCCCCAGCAAAACGCGCAGCAGGGGGCGGATGAAGACCTCGGCGCAGACCAGGGCGCTGGCGGCGTGGCCGGGCAGGCCCCACAGGCTTTTGTTGCCCGCGCGGGCCAGTATCAGCGGCTTGCCGGGGCTGATGGCCACCCCGTGGGCCAGTATTTCCGCCCCCGGCAGGTCGGCCAGCACGGCCAGGGTGTAGTCGCGCTGCCCGGCGGAGGAACCGCCGGAAAACAGAACCGCGTCGGCCCAGGCAAAGGCCTCGCCCGCAAGGCGGCGCATTTCTTCCTTGTTGTCGCGCACCAGGCCAAAGGCCCTGGCCTCCGCGCCCGCCGCTGTGGCCAGGGCGGCAAGGGTGTAGGAATTTACGTCGCGCACCTGCCCCGGCAACGGGGTCCGGTCCACGGGCAGCACTTCGTCCCCACTGGAAATGACGGCCACGCGCGGTTTTTTGCGCACCCGCACCCGGCACTGGCCAAGTGCGGCCAAAAGTCCTAACTCCTGCGGGCGCAGCAGCCTTCCCGCCGGAATCAACACCTGCCCCTTGCGGGCGTCTTCATCCCTGAAAATCACGTTGTCGCCGGGAGCCACGGGGCGGGTGAGCTCCACCTGCTTTTCCCCCGCCCAGCGGGAATATTCCAGCATGACCACCGCGTCGGCGCCGTCCGGCAGCATGCCGCCGGTCCAGATGCGCGCGGTTTGCCCGGGGCCGACGCGCAGGCCGGGCGCTTTGCCCATGGGGCACTCGCCCAGATAATCCAAAAGCGCGGGCAGCCCCTCGGAAGCGCCAAAAACGTCCCTGGCCCGCACGGCGAAGCCGTCCATGGTGGAGCGGTCAAAACCGGGCAGATCCTCGGGGGCGGCGAAAGGTTCGGCCAGCACGCGGCCGAAACATTCCGCCAGGGGGATTTCCTCGGCCGGGCAGGGAGAAAATTCCCGGATCAGGCCGAGAATTTCGTCAACGGGTTTGAGAGTCAAAAAGTTTGTCATGCAGCCGCCTTGCTGAAGAATGCAAATAAGAGGGGACATACGGGATTATGTCGCAAAAAGCTTTGCATGGCAATGTCGGCAGAGAAGCATCAGATTTTTCTTGCCATTTTTTGGGGGGGCGGCTATTGTTTATCTATATAAACAACATTGGCGGCCCCATGAACGAGCGCATCCTGAAAAAACTGGAAATCCTTGCCGATTCCGCAAAGTACGACGCTTCGTGCGCGTCCTCTGGCGTCAACCGTGGCGGCGCCAAAGGGGGCATGGGCAGCGCGGCTTCTTTGGGCGTCTGCCATTCCTTTACCGACGACGGGCGTTGCGTTTCTCTGCTCAAAGTACTGTATACCAACCAGTGCATGTACGATTGCGCCTACTGTGTCAACCGCAAAAGCAACGACATCCCGCGCGCGGGCTTTTCCGTAGCCGAATTGGTGGAACTGACCGTCGAATTTTACCGCCGCAACTACATTGAGGGGCTGTTCCTGAGTTCCGGCATCGTCGGCGGCCCGGATCACACCATGGAGCGTCTGGTGCGCGCGGTGCAACTGCTGCGTACCAGGCACCGCTTCAACGGCTACATCCACCTGAAGGCCATTCCCGGCGCGGACAACGGACTGATCCGCCAGGCCGGCCTGTATGCCGACAGGCTCAGCGTAAACATCGAGATCCCGGCGGAAAGCGACCTGCGCCGCCTTGCGCCGGAAAAGGACCATCAAAGCGTTTACGCGCCCATGCGTGCCATCCGCGAGGGCATTCTGGAATACCGCGAAGAGCGCGCCCGCGGCCGCCTGCCCGGCCGCCTTCCCGCCGCCGGGGCGGTCCAAAACGCCGGGGCGGCCCCGGCGGCATTGCCGGGGGGTGTTTCGTCCCTTGCGCCGGAAGGTTCCGCTTCCGTTTCGCCGGCGGCCTTGCCCCCCGCCGCTTCCGAAGCATCCCCGGCCCTTTTCCCGGCCGGGCGGGCCGCCCCGGCGTTCCGGCGCGCGCCGCTTTTGCCTTTTGCTCCGGCGGGGCAAAGCACCCAGATGATTGTGGGCGCGGGAACCGAGCGCGACCGCGACATTCTGCGGCTTTCCTCGCTGCTGTACCGGGGGCCGGAACTCAAACGCGTCTACTATTCCGCCTTTATCCCGGTGAACGGCCACGACAGCCGCCTTCCCGCCCTGGCCGCGCCGCCCCTGCTGCGGGAGCACCGTTTGTACCAGGCCGACTGGCTTATGCGCCTGTATTTTTTCGAGGCCGGGGAAATCTGCGGCGATTCCCAGCCGGATCTGGACCTGGAAATCGACCCCAAACTGGCCTGGGCCTTGCGCCATCCGGAATTTTTCCCGCTGGACATTTCCCGCGCCGATTATGAGCACATCCTGCGCGTGCCGGGCATAGGCGTGAGGTCGGCTCAAACCATCATCTTTGCCCGCCGCCACCGTGCCCTGACCCTGGACCATCTGAAAAAAATGGGTGTTGCCGTCAACCGCGCCCGTTTCTTCCTTGCCGCGCCGGGGGCGCCCGCCTTTACCATCCAGGAGGCAGGGCCCGCCTACGTCCGCAAGGCCCTTACCGCGAAAAAGCCGGTTGCCGGGAGTTATCAGTTGTCGTTGTTCGGGTGAATTTTTCCGGAGGGCTCCGCCCTCCGGACCTCTCGCAAGGGGGCTTGTCCCCCGGCCCCTGGCCCCTGGCCCGTTGGCCCGTTGGCCCGTTGGCCCGTTGGCGCGCTGGTCTCTTATTCGGGGTGTGGCCAGGCCGGATGGATTGGCGCGCGGCCTTTTGCCAACCCATAAACCCATTTCGTCAAAGCATGCGTATCTTTTTTTACGACGAGACCTTTGAGGGGCTTTTAAGCGCGGTGTTCGACGCGTACACGCGGCGGGAATTTCCGGACGCGCTGCTGGGGCGCGGGCAACTTGCTCCTTTGCACGCCGTGGAAACGCGCATGGTGGAAAGCCGCGCGGAAAAGGCGGAGCGGGTTTTGCGGGGTCTGCGGGGCAGGCTTTCGCGCCCGGCCCTGGCGCGCCTGCTGTATGCGGGGCTGGCCCTGGCCGAAGGGGGCGGGGACGAGGTGTTCCGGTATATCCGCAAGGTGTTTGACGCGCCGGGGGCGGTGGAGGGCGACCTGGCCGACCCGGATGCGGCGGCGGTGACGCGCATGGCGCGCGCCGTCAGTCACGAAAAGCACCGGCTGACGGGATTCGCGCGCTTTCAGAAAAGCGCGCAAGGCGTCTACGTGGCGGCGCTGGAGCCGCGCTACGACGTGCTGCCGCTGCTGGTTCCGCACTTTACGGATCGCTTCCGGAACCAGCCCTGGATTTTGTACGACGCGGGCAGGGGATACGGCATTTACTGGGATATGCGGGAATGCCGGGAAATAGCCATGGACGGCGGCGCGGTGGAAAACGGCGGGCTGCGCGGCGATCTGGCGGCGGCGGACGAGGCGCTGTTTCAGGATTTGTGGAAGGCCTACTGCGCCGCCACGGTCATCCGCGAACGCCTTAACCCGAAGCAGCAGCGCCGCTGCATGCCCCGCCGCTACTGGAAGTACCTGGTGGAAAAGCGCTGACGGCCGCGGCGCATGAAGCGGGAAGGAATGCTACAGCAGCAGGGTTTCCAGCGAGGGGGCGGAAAGATCCAGGTGCCACAGGGCGGAAGGGCCGCCGGAGGAGACGGCGGGGCGTGCCGGAGGGCCGTCTTTTTCCACGCCTCCAGGCTCCACGTTGTCAGGCTCCACACCTCCAATCCCCACGCGTTCAAGCCCTGCATTTTCAAGCCCTATATTTTCAAGAAGGGCGCGCGCCGTCAGAACAGCCTGCAGGGCGGCCACGGCCGCCGGGACCGGGGTGGGGGTTCCGGCGGTTTTTTCGGCCCCGTGTTCCGCCGGGGCTGCCCCGGCCTTTTGGCCGTACAGGCGGGCCAGGGGGCGTTCTCCCGGCCGGAAGGCCAGGGCAAAACCTTCCATTCCGGCCAGGGCTCCGTGAATATAGGGTATGCCCGCCGCGTGCGCGGCCTGTTCCAGGGCAAGGCGGGCGGAAAAATTGTCCAGGCAGTCCACGGCGGCGTGGGCGCGGGCCAGCAGGCCCGGCAGGGAGCCCGCATCGGCCGTGCCGGAAAAGGCCGTGACTTCGACATGCGAGGCGGTCAGGGCCAGTTCCTCTTTGGCGGCCAGGGCCTTGTTCATGCCCAGGCGATCTTCGCGGCAAAGAAACTGGCGGTTAAGATTGCTTTCCTCAAAAACGTCGTGGTCGCAAATGGTCAGGGCGCCGACGCCCATGCGCGCCAGCAGCATGATCAGGTGCCCGCCCAGGCCCCCGCAGCCGATAACGGCCACATGGCGGCGCAGCAGGGCGGCCTGTTCGCGGTCCGAAAAAAGGCCCCTGTTGGCCTTGAAGCGCAGGGGCCAGATGCCCGCCTCCAGGCAGCGGGCCAGGGCTTCCCTTGGGGGGGTGTTCCAGAAGGCGGCGGCCTCGGCCGCGCCTTTCAGGGAAATGGCCCGGTAGGATCCTGGCCCGGGATGATCAAAAGAGGCAAGGAAGGGCTTAAGGCGGCGAAGCAGGCCGGAGGGCAGGGAATCCATGCCCTAGCCCCCGCCCACGGGGGGAAAGTAGGCTACCCGGTCGCCGTCCCGCAGGGGTGTGTCAAAATCCCCGTGCAGGCCGTTGACCATAATCAGGGTGATTTCATGCAGGGGCAGGCCCAGGCGTCCGGCAAGCTCCCCGGCGGTTGCCGGGCCGTCAAGTTCCGCGCGCAGGCCTTGCGCCGGATTGTAGCCGGAAACGGCGGCGCGCAGGGACGTGCTGAGTTTTACGTGGACAAAGGCGGGCATGGCTTTTTCCGGTAAGAGCGTTTTGTTGCCGGGATACTTCGGCGGACCGCTCAAGAAGCTTTGGCCGGGGCGGCTCAGGATGCGGACCGGAGTGCGCGCAAGGCGGGCCGCGCAAAAAGCTTTGGCCGGGCCGCACGCATCCGCAAGGAGTAGCGGAATTTATTTTCGCCGTCCACCCTTTGGGGGAACGCCGCAAAAAAGCAAAAGATTCAGTCCAGGACGGTTTTGGCGGCTTTTCTCCCGGCTTTGCGTTGTCCGCCGTCCTGTCCGCTGTCCTGGGGCTCTTCGGGGGCGCGCAGAAACTCCGGGCGGTTTCGCAGGGCTTCGTTCAGCACCTCGCTCAGGCGTTTTTCCACGCCCTCGTACCAGGCGAGCAGTTCGACCGCCTCGGGGGTCAGAACTTTGGGGCGTCCACCCGCTGTGGGTTCCGTGCGGGCCAGCAGGGGCGTTTGCAGCAGATCTTCCGCCGCCTTCATGCGGCCCCAGGCCCAGCGGTAGCTCATGCCCAGTTCCTGCGCCGCCTTACGCAGGGACCCCAGGTCGCGGATGGAACGCAGCAAATGCAGACGGCCCGGACCCAGAACGAATTCTCCGCGTTTTTCAAGATACAGTTTTATGGCCAGTTTCATGGGCGCCCCCTATTGGGCGGGAGCCGGAAAAACGGGGGACGCTTACAGTACCGCATATTTCCGGCTCCCGCTATGTTACCACTTGAACACAGTCTTGAGATCTTCCAGGGGAATGTCGAACTTGGTGTTGTGCGGGGCCAGGGGCTCGTCGCTGAAGTAGTCGGGCAGACGATCCTGCGCGTCGGTGATGCCGGCGCGCTGGTTGAAGCCGCGTTCGCATTCCAGAATATTTTTGCCCAGCGCAACCACGTCGTTGCCCGTAAGGGCCAGGCCGTATTTGGCGTTAAGCATGTCCACGATGGCCGCCAGGGCGTCGGGGTTGTCCAGCACGGCAAAGGCCACGAACAGGCACAGGCCCGTGGCGTCCACGGCGGCGGTGGCTATTTGCAGGTTGCGCGACAGTTCGATCTGCCCTTCGGTCTTCATGGGGTCCACCTTGCCGCCAACGCCCAGAATATTGGCCGTAACCGCGTATCCGGCGGTGTGGTCCGCGCCCATGGGGCTGGTGGCGTAGGTGACGCCCACGCCCTTGACCGCGCGCGGGTCATAGGCGGGCAGGCTTTGCCCCTTGACGACAGGCACGCGCCGCACGCCGAAAACCTTGCCGGTGACGGCGGTGCCGCAGCCGATGACGCGGCCCAGCGGCGTGCCCTGGCTGATTTCTTCCAGCAGTTTCAAAGCGCCTTCGGCGTCGCCGAACTTCAGCACCCCGGCTTCCATGGCCACGGCCAGGGCCGCGCCCACGTCGATGGTGTCCACGCCCACGTCGTCGCACAGGCGGTCGTAGCGGGCTATCATGTCCAGATCGTCAATGCCCGAGTTGGGGCCGAAAGCCCAGATGGTTTCGTATTCCGGCCATTTGCCGATAAGCTTGCCGCTTTTGTCCGGGTACAGGCCGCTGCAGCGCATGATGCAGCCGTTCATGCAGCCGTGGGAGACCACGCCCTCGCCGGCGCGTTCTTCCGTAAGGCGGTTCAGGGTTTCGCCCGAAACGTTCTCGTGCCCTTCAAAGCGGCCGGTGGAAAAGTTGCGGGTGGGCAGGCCGCCCGCTTCGTGCAGGATGTTGATAAGCACGGCGGTTCCGTACGTGGGCAGGCCCTGCCCGCAGACAGGATGCTCCAAAAGAGCTTTGCTGAAGCGCTTGGCCGCGCTTTTGAAGGCTTCCTCGTCCTTCAGCGGGTGGTTGGAGCCGCCTTCGGGATTGATGATGATGGCCTTAAGCCCCTTGGAACCCATAACGGCCCCCACGCCGCCGCGCCCGGCATGGCGCGCGGGGCGCAGTTCGCGGTCGGTAAAGGCGATGCTGGCGGCGGAAAGCTTGAATTCCCCGGCCCGGCCTATGGTCGCGTAGCTGCATTTGTCGCCATACTGCGCCACCAGTTTGGCCACGGCGTCATAGTTGTTGAGCCCGGTAACGGTAGAGGGCACAAGCCTTGCGCTGTCCTTGGTCAGTTCAAGCTGAAACCACTGGCCTTCCGAGGCCATGTCTTCCACAATGATGGCCATGACGCCCATTTTGGCCAGATGGCCGCCGGGCTGGCCGCCGGAGTTGGATTCCTTGACGCCGCCCGTCATGGGGCTTTTGCAGCCCACGGAAATGCGGGCCGAGTTGGCGCATATGGTGCCGCCCAGCAGGCCGGGAGCGAACACCAGTTTGTTGTGGGGGCCAAGGGCCGTGCAGGTGGGTTCCACTTCTTTGTCCACAACCGCGGAGGTCAGGCCGCGGCCGCCCATGCCCGCGTACTGGGCGGGAATGTTTTCAAAAACGCACTTCTGTGTAGCCATATTAACGCGTAAAAATTTAAACATGGGTTCCTCCCAATTTTTGGGGCCCGGCGGCGAAGCCTGAAGCGTAAAAACAGCTTCCGCGCCGGAAGGTGGGTATATGAACTCTTGGTTCCACTATAGCGCACCAGGAATCGGAGTCAACAGTAAAGTATTAATTATTGCAGTATGTTATGTCATTAATGACATAATGAAGGGCACGCCGGAACACCCGTAACCACCCGGATTCTGTGGAGATGGCTCCGAAAAACGCAGCATTATTCCAGCACGCGATTAAGTCAATAATAGACGGTACATTATTTGATTATGCTTTTTAAAACATAATCCATGCGGCGTTCTTGGATTCCGCCGGGAAGGCGGACCCGTCCGCTCATGGGACTGTCAGGGGCAGGACTGTCAGGGGCTGCCGGGCGCTGTTCAGCCGGACAGGAGGATCAATCCGGGACGGGCGGCGCGGCGGAAAAACGCAGGGGCGCGTCCCCGGGCAAGCCGCGCAGCAGTTGTTCCAGCCCTTCGCGGGAGATCTCCCGGCCGTCGCAAAAACACTTGCCGCCTCCCGCCAGCAGGGCGCAGCGCAGCAGTTTTTCCGCGCTTACGGTGACGCCGCGCCGCAGAAAATGCATGGCCAGCAGGGGCAGGGCCAGGCTGAATAGCGCCAGTTCGACGCTTCCCGGCGCGCGGGCCGCTTCAAGGGCGGTTTGCCCTTCCCGGTGCGTGATGCCGGGGCGCAGGCCGCGTACGGCGCTGCCGCTTTTCATGGCCAGGCCCGCAATGCCCGGCAGTCCGGCGGCCAGGGCCACGCGCGCGCCGTCCGGCACCGGGGTTTTGTCCGGCTGGTCCACGGGCTTGCCGTCCAGCAGCAACACATCGACGCGTTGCAGCTTTTCCGCCGGCACGTCCAGCCCGCGCAGCAGCAGTTCCTTCAGCGGAACGTTCACCTCGCAGGGCATCCGCGCGCCCGACTGCATGATCAGCCCCCAGCCCGGGGACGCGTCCTTAATGTGAATATCCATACGTAGAGCCGGTTCTTTTGCTGTGGAGCCCCGTTTTGGCGCCGCTATCGCGCTTTCAGGTGCACGGCGTCGCCGGGGAACAGGCGGCGGCACCCGTTTTGGCGCCGCTATTGCGCTTCCAGATGCACGGCGTCGCCCAGGGACAGGCGGCGGGCGCATTCCCGGCTTACGCCATCGGAGAGCAGCACGTCAACCGGGTTGCCGCGCGGGGGGGACAGGCGCAGGGAGACGCCGGCGGCCAGTTCGGCAAGGCCGGACACGGCCAGAGCGGGAAAGTCCGTGCGGGGGGCCTCCCTGCCTCCGAAGAGCGCCTCCCGGGCCTGGGGCGGCAGGGACAGCACCGGGCGGCCGTTTTCGGTGCGCAGCCCGGCGGGCCAGGCCGCGGCGCTGTCGGACAGCAGGGTTTGGGGAACAACCCGGCCGTCCATGAGAAAAATATGCTCGTGGCACAGTTCCGCCGCCAGACGGGCGTCGTGGGTGGTGACCAGCAGGGAAAGGCCCCGGTCTTTCCACAGGTCGCGGATCAGGTTGATCAAATCGCCGCGCGAGCGGTGATCCACGCTGGCCGTGGGTTCGTCAAAAAGAATGGCCTGCGCCCCGGCGGCCAGGGCCCGGGCGATGCTGGCGCGCTGGGCCTCGCCCCCGGAAAGGCTGTGCGCCGGGCTTTCGGCCAGGCGCTCCAGGTTGACGGCGCGCATAAGTTCCCCGGCCCGGCTTTTGCGCTCGGCGGCGGGGACCCCCTTGAGGCGCATGGGATATTCGACGTTGTAGCGCAGGGTTCCCGTGAACATCACCGGCGACTGCGGCACCCAGACCACCTTGGCGCGGTGTCGGGCGGCGTCTTCGGGCCGCACGGCCTCGCCCTGAAAGACGATGTCGCCCGAGGTGGGCGTATCCATAAAGGACAGCAGCTTCATCAACGTGGTCTTGCCCGCGCCGTTGGGACCCAGCAGGGCGTAAATGCGGCCCGGCTCGATGGTCAGGGCGTCGATGCGCAGCACCTCGCGGCCGCCGAAGCGCCGGGTCAGGCCGGTCAGGGTATACAGGCTCATGCTTCCACCCTTCCCTGAAAAAAGGCCAGGGCGGCGTTGAGCAAAAAGCTGACCAGCAGCAGGACGCAGCCAAGGGCCAGGGCCAGGGTGAATTCGCCCTTGTCGTATTCCAGGGCCATGGCCGTGGTCATGGTGCGGGTAAAGCCCTTGATGTTGCCGCCCAGCATCATGCTGACGCCCACCTCGGCTATGCCCCGGCCAAAGGCCGCGCACAGGGCGGCCACCAGGGCGAAGCGCGCCTCGCGCATCACGGCGAAGGCCGCCTGCGCCTCTGTGGCCCCCAGGGTCAGGGCGGTCTGGCGGTAGCGCTGGTCCAGGCGGTTCAGGGCGGCCAGGGTGAACATGGTCACCAGGGGCAGAATAAGTATGAACTGCCCGACGGTGATGGCGGTGGGGGAATACAGCAGGTCCAGGGGGCCGAAGATGCCCCGGCGGGAGATGAAAACATACAGAAACAGCCCCACCACCACGGTGGGCAGGGCTTGCAGGGAGTTGAGCAGCAGAATGACGAAGCGCTTGCCGAAAAAATTTCTGTTGGTAAGAAGCAGGGCCAGGGGAATGCCCAGAAGCGCGGCCCCGGAACAGGCCAGAAAGGTGCAGCGCAGGGAAAGCAGCACAATGCCCCACAGTTCCGCGTCGCCGCGCAGGATCAGAAAAAAAGCGGACTGCAGGCCGTTAACAAGCATTTCGGACATAGGCCGGACCGGTCAGGGGCGCGTATGCGCCCCGCCTGTTTTAGGGGAGTCCGGGGGGAGAAGCCCCCCCGGAACACGCTGAACCCGAATTGTATCACTTCGAGCTGAACCCGAATTGCATCACTTCGCGCCGGGGATGGCGTCGGGGTAGAAAAGCTCCTTGCCTTCCAGCTTGTAGCCGGCGATGAGCTTTTGCCCTCTGGGGGAAACCAGCCAGTCGGCGAATTTCTGGGCGGCCTCATATTTGACGTGGGGGTATTTTTTGGGGTTCACGGGGATGACGCCGTAGGGGTTGAAAAGGCCCTTGTCGCCTTCCACCATGATTTCCAGTTCCGTGGGCGGGGTCTTGCCGTACTTTTGCTGGATGAAGGTGCCCCGGTCGGAAAGGGCGTAGCCTTGTTTTTCTTCGGTCATGATCAGGGTTTTGCCCATGCCTTGGCCGATGCTCAGGTACCATTCGCCCTTGGGGGTTTCAAAGGGAATTTTCACTTCCTTGTCGCCCTTTTTCACGGTCTGTTCGGTGGTTTCCAGGGGCACGCCCGAGGTTTTCCACAGGGCCAGTTCCTTGGCGTGGGTGCCGCTGTCGTCGCCGCGCGAAATGAAGGTGGCCTTTTTGGCGGCAATGGTCTTGAGGGCCTTGGCAATGTCCTTGTTGCCTTTGATCTTGGCCGGATCCTTGGGCGAACCCACCAGGACGAAGTCGTTGTGCATGACGGCGTAGCGTTTGGTGCCATAGCCCTCGGCCACGAATTTGATTTCGCGCGGGGTGTCGTGAACAAAGATGACGTCCACGTTGCCGTCTTCGCCGTCGCGGATGGCCGCGCCCGTGCCCTTGGCGATGACCTGCACGGTGATGCCGGTGTCCTTGGTGAATTCCGGCAGCAGGTAGTCCAGCAGGCCGGAATCGCGCGTGCTGGTGGTGGTGGACATTTTGATGGTTTCAGCGGCGGAGGCGGGCAGGGCAAAGGCCAGGGCCGCCATAAGGCAAAGACCGGCAACTATCTGTTTTTTCATGGGGATAATACTCCCGGTTCGTGGTTGCGCGCTGGTTGCGCCGGGCGCCGCTGGGCGGCGGTTTCCTCAGGGTGTTGAGAATAACCCCGGAACATGAGCGACGTCAATTATGACATAAGTATGCTGTCTGTTTTGACATAATCATAGCCATCCTCATCCGTCCGCCCGCCGCAAAGCGGCCTTTTTCCACCCGGCTGCGTAGCGGGGCAAAAATTGACCTCGCGGTATTGCAATACACGGAGACCGCCTTTGCGGGGATTACCCTTAACGGTAATGTTTTTGCAAAATATTTTAGCTTGATAGGCGCGAAATATCTGTTATGGTCACCCGCTTGAATCAAGACGGGCCGCCGGGGCGTCCCGGTAAAACGCTTCAGGAGGCTTTTGTTATGACCAGCGCCAACTGGCACAGTTACGCCGCTCCGCTTGCGGCCGTACTTTCCACCGTACTTTGGGGCGGAGCTTACGTGGCCATGAAATTCGCCCTGCAAAGCTTTCACCCCATGATCATGATTTTTCTGCTTCTGGTCGTATCCTCGCTGACTTTTCTGATCTTTTTGCCTTCCCTGCGGACAAGGCAAAAATACGCCAGGGGAGACTGGCGCATTTTTCTCGTTCTGGTGCTTTGCGAGCCCTGCCTGTATTTTATTTTCGAAGGCTACGCCCTGGACAACACCTCGGCCTCGCAGGCCGGGATGCTCAGCGCCACGCTTCCCATTTTTGTGGGGGTGTTCGGATATTTTTTGCTTAAGGAAAAACTCAGCGGCGTCGCCTGGGCGGGCTGCGTGCTGGCTATTTGCGGCGCCGTCTGGCTAAGCCTGGGAGCGGTGGCCGACGAGCACGCGCCCAATCCGCTGCTGGGCAACTTTTTGCAGGTTTGCGGCATGGTCTTTGCCGCCCTGTACGCCATTTGCGTGCGGCGGCTTTCGCGCGGCTATACCCCCCTGTTCATTACCGCCGTGCAGGCCTGGGCCGGCATGATTTTCTTTTTCCCCACCCTGTTCCTTCCCGGCATGGGCCTGCCCGAGGGGGGCGCGTCCCTTTTGTCCTGGCTCAGCATCGTGTATCTTGGCCTTGGCGTTTCGTTCGGCGCGTACTCCCTTTACGGTTTCAGCATCAGCCGCATGCCCGCCGCCAGGGCCAGCATGTTCATGAACCTGATTCCGGTTTTCACGCTTATTTTCGGCATGCTTATACTGGGCGAGCGCCTTACCGCCGAACAGTGCCTGGCTTCGGCCCTGGTGCTGGGCGGTGTGGTCATAAGCCAGCGAAGCTGAATAAACGTCGCTTTTTTCGCAACAAAGGCGGGGACGGCAATGAAGGCCGCCCGCGCCTTTGTTCGTGTTTTTTTACAGCCCCCGCAAGGGGCGTATGATGCGGAGGCTGGTTCCAGTAAACTGGAGCCAGCCTCCAGACTTGTGTGGGTGAGTAGCTATCACACCTGTCTAAATTTGGGGGAGCACTTCTGAGCACGCGGGCCATACTGGTCAAGCGTGGCGGGCGTAAACGCATTTTCGTAAAGGGCAATAGTCCTCAGTCCTGCGCATCCAGCCTGCCCCGCAAAGGGATGGTCAGGGGCACCGTGCCCAGGATGATCAGCGCCGCCGTTTGCATGGCCAAGGAAACCCCCACCCAGTCTCCCAGGAGCCCGTAGAAATAGGGGGAAACAGCCCCCGCCCCGACCGTGGCCGTATACAGGACGGCAAAGGCTCGGCTGTGCGCTTCTTTTCCCGCCAGTTCGGGCACACTGCCGTATATGATTGAGGATGTGCCGTTGAGGATTACCCCAAGAAAGGGGCACAGACACAGGACGCCCCACAGCGGCAGGGGCACCATGGCGAATATCAATAGGGCTGTGGCGGACTCGGTGAGGATTACCGATCTGAGGGCTCCTATGCGGGTGGCGATGATGCCGCAGATCAGCTTTCCGGCCGCCCCGCCGGCAAAGATCAGGCCAAGGGCCACGCCCAGGGTGGGCATATCCGCGCCCTTGTCGCGCAGCAGGAAAGGCAAAAAGGTGAGAAAGCCCATCCGGGTTGCGCTGTCCAGGATACCGATGCCCATGAGGCTGGCAAAGGCCGTGGACATAAACCCGCCGCCCCGCGTGATCGCTGAGGCGGACTTGCCCGCCGGGGAGCCGCCCAGGGGTACCGAATGCAGCATGCCCGTGATTGCGGCGCCGGCGATAAGCGCGGTCAGGGCCATAATCGCCAGGGACGGCTGCCAATCCAGACGGACGAGAATAAAGGCCGCCAGCGCCGGATAGAGCAGTTTGCCCAGGTCTCCGGCGAAGTTATAGGTTGAGAGAGAGACGCGGGAGGCCTTGCCGCTATAAACCTGTGAGATGGCTGAGGAGGCCAGTGGATGCTGCGCGCTGGCCCCCATGCCGCCCAAGATCAGACAGAGGCCCAGCGTCAGGACCGAATCCGTCAACGAACCACAGAGCAGGGCCAGGCCGGTGAGTATGGAGCCTCCCGCCAGGGAAAAGCGCAGCCCCAGCCCCACGGCAAGGTACCCCGCGGGAATCTGGAAAGCGGCCGTGGCCCCGGAAAACAGGGTCTTCATCAGGCCCACCTGTGCGAAACTCAGGGAAAAAAGCTGCTGCCACACAGGAAAGAATATGTAGAGCATGTCTGTGAGGCCATCGTTGCTCAGGTGGGCCAGGCAAGCCGCAGTGAGGACCTTGCGCCGGGAGACGGGTGTTTGTCCGGAGTCGTCCGGAATCGTATGTATCGCGGCAGTGTCAGAACGTTGCATAATGTGCGCCCTTCTAATGGGTTTCGGACAGCGGGCAATGCAGGGGTTAGCCGTGTGAAATTGTATGGCCGAGGCGACAGAAGAATGCCTGTATTTATTTCCCAACGCAATAAAAAACCACCGGCATAGCCTGTGGTTATACTGCGGACAAAGCCCGGATTTGGCTTGGCCAAATCCGGGCTTTGTGTCTTTTGGAATGATGTCAGGCGCGTTGCAGGTTTTGGTTTTGCCTGGGCCGGATAAACTGGAACCCGTCCCGGTTATCATTGCCGGCGGGGGCGCAGGCGCGTCAGCCGGCGGTTTTTCCTGGCGCCTGTTTCATATCGGAATGGCTCATGAACTGAATTCTACGGAAGCACTTTCATGATATACGCATTTTCCGGCACCAGGTACTTTTTGCTCAGTTCCTGCAATTCGGCGGCATCGACCTTTTGGGCCTGTTCCACCAGCTTGCGCGAAAAGTCCAGCGGGCGGTGCAGCACGGAAAGGGCGGCAGCCTCGGAGCAGCGCGCGCCAAGGCTTTGGTGGTCGCGGAAGTAGTCGCCTGTCATCTGGTTTTTGCCGCGCTCCAGTTCTTTCGCCTCCAGGGGGGTGGAGTGCAGGGCGTCTATGACCCGCAGGAACCCGGCCTTGGCCTGTTCCACCTTGTCCGGGTCGGTGCCGATGTAAAAGATGATGGCCCCGGCTTTTTCCGTCTTCCAGGGGATGGCGGTGACGGTATAGCCCAGGCCGTGGACGTCGCGCAGATCATGGAAAAGCAGGCCGCTTTGCCCCTGCAGAATGTTCTGCAAAAGCTCCAGCCCGGCTTCGTCCGGGTCGCCCACGCCCACGGCGGGAAAGACCATGAACAGGTGCGCCTGGTTGCGGTTCGGCAGATGCAGGGTCAGGTCCCTGGTGTCGTTCCATTCCGGTGCGGTGCTTTCTTTGGTCTCGGCGGAAGGCACGGGCAGGTTTTTCGCGGCGGCGATGACGGCCTCGCGGTTAAAGGCGCCGCACACGGCCAGGGTCCAGGGCTGCTTGACCTGGCGCTTCCAGAAATCGCGCGCGTCCTTGGCGGTGAAGGACTGTACCTTGTCCGCCTCGCCCAGTTGCAGGAATCCGTAAGGGTGGTCTTTGAACAGGAAGGGGAACAGCCTGCGGAAGGCCAGGCCCGTGGGCTGGTCCTCGCGCATGGTGATGGCGGCCACCTGGTTTTCACGCACCCTGGCCGCTTCCTCGTCCATAAAGGCGGGCGAGAACAGAACATCGCGCAGCATGCCGAACATGTCGCCGGTGAAGCGGTCCGGGCTGCTCAGGTTCAGGGCAAAGCTCAGTCTGCCGGATGACGCCGTAAGCGAAGCCGCGCGATCGGACAGGAATTCCTCCATGGCCGTGGCGTTCATCTTTTTGGTGCCCTTGGTCAGCAGCGAGGCGGTAAAGGCGCCGAGTCCCTGCTTCTTTTTCGAAAGCAGGCTGTCCCCGCCGGTAAAGGCCAGGGTGGCGGAGGCGTAAGGCAGGGTGTTGTCTGGCAGCAGCACCAGGGTGCGGCCCTTGCCCAGATCCAGGGTTTCCTCCTTGCCCGTGTCCGCGGCGGGGGCGGCGGCGTGGGAGGAACCGACCGCCGGGACCTTCCACTGTGCGGTAAGGGTCTTTTGCGCCCAGGCGGCGAAGGAGGTCTCGCCCTTGGGCGGGGCCATGCCCGCGGGCAAAAGCGCGGCCATGGTCAGGGTCGAGGGAGAGAAGGTTTCGCTGATGTGCTGGAGCAGGACGCGCTGGCCGGTATCCTTCACCGTCTGCAGGTAGTTCTTTTCGTCGCGCTCTCCGTTGCCGAAGAACTGGAAATAGCCCAGCTTGGAGGCGTACCCGGCCAGGGTTTCCTTGGAGCGGAACAGATCGTCTTCGATGTTCAGGCGGGCGCGCTCAAGTTCCTCATTGGAAAATGTCGAGGAGGAAAGCCCGGCCAGATCGCGGCTGAAGGCCTCCCAGAAGGGAACAAGCTTGTCCGGGTCCAGGGTGACCTGAATGGTGAACAGGCCCAGGCGCTCAAAGCTGTAGTTGGAGACAGAGATGTCGTCCACCAGGCGCTTGTCGTATTTGTACGTGCGGTAAAAGCGCGAGGTGGCGTCGCCGCCCAGAACCTGCGCCAGCACGTCAAACTGGGGAGAGCGCATATCCTTGAAGGACGGAGCGGGCAGGGAGATGCTGAGGAAAACCTTTTTCCAGGGGCCGTATTCTTCGGAGACGGTGAAACCGGCATGCGGGGCGGGCCGGATTTCATGCGGCGGGCTTACCGGACGGGTGTTTTCCAGAGGGCCGAAAAGCTTTTGGGCCTCCGCCACGGCTTCATCAACGTCCACGTTGCCGCAGACCAGCAGCAGCATGGACTGGGGCTGGTACAGGCGGGAAATGTAGGCCAGGATATCGTCGCGGGTGATGGCGCGTATGATGTTTTCATACCCGATGATGGGCCGCGCGTAAGGGGTGCCTTGCAGGGCGTCCTTCTGGGCCAGATTGAACAGACGGGTGGAAGGGGAGTCTTCGCCGCGTTTCAGTTCCGCGATGACCACCTCTTTTTCCGACTCCAGCTCCTTGGGGTCAAGGCTGGGATGGAAGGCCATGTCTTTCAGCACGTCCATGCCCAGCTTCCAGTGATCCTTGGTCATGTCCGTCTGGTAGACGGTGTGGTCAAAGCTGGTGGCGGCGTTGAGATAGCCGCCGCTGCGTTCCACCTCGGCGGCGATGGCGCCCTTGGGGCGTTTTTCCGTGCCCTTGAAGACCATGTGCTCCAGCAGGTGGCTGATGCCCGCCTCTTTCGGGTCCTCGTAAGCGGAACCCGCATGCACGTAAAGGCGAAGCGAGACCAGGGGGAAGCGGTCGTCTTTCTTCACGGCCACGGTAAAGCCGTTGGACAGGCGGCGCAGCACGAGGTTATCGCCGGAAACGTCGGATGCCGGGGCCGCGGCGTTTTTGCCGGGCGCGGTCGTTGCCCCGGCGGCCGCGCCGTTTGCGCCCGGCGCGGCCGCTTCAGCCTGTCCGCCGGGGAGCGGAGCGTTGTCGGCTCCGGACGCCCGGGCCGTGATGGTACTTATCATAAGGATGCATACCGCAAGCAAAAGGGTAAGGGTTTTCATTCATCACTCCTGAACCGGGCCTGGCGCGCCAGGTCCGTTGATAACCTGATCAAGAACAAATCTTTTCCTAGTATTCATTTCATAAATCGTCCATTGGCCGAGTTATGAGGACCGCTTTGCCGGAAAACGCGGTTTTCCGGCTTGCTTATGCCGCCTGTGGCGGCACGCCGGGCTGCCGTCCGGCGTTAAAGTAAGCACGCCAGTCCGTTGTGCCAGACCCGCCGGCTTTTTTTCGCCGGGACATGACGCCGCCGCCGGGCCGGACAGGCGCATCAGTCTGCTCTTATCCGTCAATCAAGGCAAGCGGCGTATTGCCTTGCGCCGGGGGCCCCTGCCGTCCGCGTCCCGCAATCATATCATGCCTTGGGAGAAAAGTCCGCTCTCCGGTCTTTCTTTTTGATGGCGAATGAGCGTGGGCGGAAGCCTGGTCTCCTTTTTTATGAGGCCGCATCGCCCGAAGCGAGGTTGAGCGCTCACTCTCGCCGCCTTTGCGGCGTGCGGGCCGCCGGCCGGCGTAAGCCGCTTTGTGAAAGATTATACAGTTTAATCTAAAAATATAGTTATATTGTGCGAAATAGAGCACCTTATTGAAATAGATATAGCCGGACAGTGACATGTCTTTTAGGGCGGTGTATAATGAATATTTTTTTGCAAAAAATCGTATAAGTAGTTGAAAATATTTAAAAATAATCTTGACACAGTCAATCGAGAATAGTAAAAGCGATATAATAACAACAATGAGTATCAATACCGTTGGAGGCTCACATGACCACTAAAGCTAAAATTATTTCAGGGTTCGTTTTAATGATGGCTCTTTTGGCTGGTCTGTCCGCTTTGGGCTACCTTCAGCTTGATGAGGCCTCTGACGACTTCGGCGAATACAGCATGGAGGCGCGGACGACCGTGTTTGCCAATGCCGCCGATACGTTATTGCGAGAAGCGTCGGCAAAGACACATACTTTTACAAACAACTTGCAATCGGATCTTATTGATTCCGCGATCAAGGATATTGAAGCGGTTGAAAAGTATGTCAAGGAAGCGCGCGCAATTGAAAACGATCAGGAAGGCATAAAATTGCTTGACGAACAGATGTCAAGATTGCAGCAAATCGTTGTAGCGGGAGACAAATATCGCGATAACATGCTCGGCGCCGCCAAGTTTCGCAATGAAGATACGCTTCCCGCCGGCAGAGAGATCAACACGACCCTCAGTTCCCTGGTCAGCGCCGCCGCCGCGGTCAACAACACCTCCCTGCTCATTGCCGTTGACGCGGCTTACAGCGCGTATGTGGATTCCAGAGTCTTCATACGCGCGTATCTGGTCGAGCAGCACCCGGAGGTGGCTGCGGAGGCCGAGCGCGCTATCCAGGCCATGGGGGAAGCGGTGGCGAAAATGGAGCCGCTGATGAAGTGGGAAGAAACGCGCGGCGTGCATGCTGTCCTGCGCAAAAACTACGAACGGTACAAGGAGAGCACAACCCGCATGATCGCCCTTGTTGGGGAGGCGAATCGGGAACAGGTGGCGCTGATTGCGCAAATCGAGGCGGCCAGCAAGGCTTTTGACGTTTATACTGCTTCTTCGCAGCAGGTCATGCAGCAGTTGGACCAGGCCACCCGTAACGACAACGCAAATGCGCAAAAGCTCATGACCGCGGTCAGCGGCGTGGGCATGCTTCTTGCCCTGGCTTTTGCCGTGTGGATCATCAGGGGCGTTCTGCGGACGCTCAAGGGCGTGTCCGGTTTCGCCTCGGCCATTGCCGGGGGCGACTTCAATGCCCGGCTTGACGTGCGCGAAAAGGGCGAATTCGGGGTTATGGCCGCCGCCATCATGGAAATCCCGGTGGTGCTTACAAGCCTGATGCACCAGGGCAAACAGCTTGCCGGCGATATCTCTGTGGGGCATTTTCGCTCGCGGTTCGACGCGCGGCAGTTCAGCGGCGGGTTCGGCGAGCTTTCCGGCTGCATCAACAGCGTGTGCGACGCGTATACCGGCGTTCTTGACGCCATCTCTTCGCCGCTTATGACCGGGGACACGCGGTGCTCCATCCGGTTTTTGAACAAAGAAGCGCAAAAAGTCCTGGGGGGAGACCATACGGGCAGAAAATGCTCCGATCTGCTCAAGACCACGTTGTGCGATTCGCAGGGGTGCCTGGCCAAGAACGCCATAAGCATAAACGGACCGTACTCCAAGGAAGTCACCTTGAATCCGCAGGGCAAACGCATTGAAGCCAGTGTGGTGGCCGCGCCGCTGCATGCCCCTACCGGAGAAGTCGACGGGTTTATGGAGATCATAACGGATATCACCGCGATGAAAGACGCCCAGAACCTCATGCTGGACGTGTCCGCCGAGGCCATGACCATCGCCGATCGCGTGGCCGCCGCTTCCGAGGAGCTTTCAGCGCAGGTGGAGGAGGTGTCGCAGGGAGCGGAGGCGCAACGCGAGCGCGTGCATTCCACCGCCGCGGCCATGAACCAGATGAACACCGCCGTGCTTGAAGTCGCCCGCAGCGCCGGCAACGCTTCGGAGCAAAGCGTGGAAACGCGCGCAAAGGCCAACGGCGGGGCGGATCTGGTAAATAAGGTCGTCGACTCCATTACGGAAATCAACAGGGCCGCCGTGTCGTTGCAGGGCAATATGGAAGAGCTTGGCCAACAGGCTGAAAGCATAGGCAGCGTGATAAGCGTCATTTCCGATATCGCGGATCAGACCAATCTGCTTGCTTTGAACGCGGCCATAGAAGCGGCCAGGGCCGGGGAAGCGGGCCGGGGCTTCGCCGTGGTGGCCGACGAAGTACGCAAGCTGGCGGAAAAGACCATGGACGCGACGCAGCATGTGGGAGGCAACATCCAGACCATCCAGCATTCCACCCTTGCCAATATCAGCGAAGTGACGGAGGCGGTGCGGAATATCGGCGAGGCCACCAGCCTGGCCGCCGCTTCCGGAAAGGCGCTGACCGAAATCGTGGAGCTGGCCTCGGCCAACTCCGACGTTGTCGCCTCCATCGCCACGGCGGCGGAGGAACAAAGCGCCACCTCCGACGAAATCACCACCGCTTTGGAAGAAGTAAACCGCATTGTGACGGAAACGACGGAAGGCATGACCCAGGCCTCATCGGCGGTGCATGACCTTGCGCAGACGGCGCAGCATCTTAAGACGGTTATGGAAAGACTGCGCTGATAAGGGATACAAATGCCGCGCGGCGAGGATTTGCATTCGCATCTTTGCCGCGCGGGTTCGCTTTTTTAAAGCCGATACGCTCTATCCTTCTATTTTGGTCAGGCGGATCTGCGGCAGGGACAGGGGGTGCCCGGCGGCTTCCAGCGCGGCAAGGCAGAGCGCCAGGGGAGAAACGTAGCCCTGTGACCAGTCCACGCGCAGGGTGCAGTCCGAATTTTCGGCAAGGTCGATGGCGGAGAAAAAGGCGCGGGCGTCCAGGTCGCGGAAGCCTTTTTTTGTTTCGCGCCGCCAGGGCAGGGCGGATGCCCGGCGCACGCCCTCCCAGGCCCTGGCAAAGGCGGCTTTTTCCCCGGCCGTGCCCAGGCGCTCCATGCGGTAGGTTTCCTTTGGCGCGTCGGCGCCGGATTTCTGCAGGGACAGGGACTCGGCGGAAAGAATGCGCACGCCCTGGGGCAGACCGGAGTTGAGGGCTTCCAGCGTTTCCCGCAGGGGGCGTTCTTCCCGCAGGTAGACGGAAAACCATTCGCACTCGCTGGCCACGCCCACGGGCAGGGCGCGACCGAAGGAGACGAGCGGCAGGGGATGAAACCCCTGGCTGAAGGAAAGGGGCAGGGCGGCCCGGCGCATGGCGCGTTCGAAGATGTCCTGCAACTCCAATTGGCTGAGGCAGACGGCAGAGCCTTTGCGGGAGTAGCGAAAGCGGATTTGGGCCTTTTTTTGCGCCAGATGCGGGGACAGGGCCGGGGGTTTGGCTTTGGCCTGCGGATCGGGCCTTTCCTCCTGTCCGCGCACAATGACCCGGCCGTACTGGTCAAGGCGCACGCAATGGGCTTCCTGGTCGCGTTGCGGGGCGTTCAATATGTTGCGGTACAAAGGGCCGCCGGCGCAAGCGGGCGCTTTCGCGGAATCGCCGGGAGAAGCGCCGGGGACGGCGCCGTCCGGAGCTTGCGGGTAGCTTGCCGCCGGGGCGGCCTGGGAGTCTTCGCCGTACCCGGGCCGGGAGATTGCGGTGGACGCGGCGGCATAGCCGGGCAGGCGGTCCAGCAGGGACGGCCCGGCTTTGGTGTCGCACACCCCGCAGGCCTGGCACGAGGCATAGCGGCAGTCGGGCGTGGTCTTGCCCCTGAAGGCCCGGTCGCGCTCCCGCAGCAGGTATTCCCCGGACAGGCCGCTTTTCAGGTGCTCCCAGGGCAGGGGCGCGTCAACGGGCAAAGCGCCGGTGTATTCTTCCACGGACAGGCCGTGTTCGGCCAGGGCTTCCAGCCAGGGGTCAATGGAAAAACCTTCCATCCACCCGGCGAAAACGGCGCCTTTGGCGTAGGCGCTTTCCACCACCGGGGCCAGCCGCCGGTCCCCGCGCGAGAACACGCCTTCCAGCATGCTCATGTCCGGCTCGTGCCAGCGCAGCTTGATGCGTTTTTCCTTTTTCACAGCATCCAGCAAAAGGCCCACGCGGCGGCGGATTTCGTCGCGGGATATCTGGGCCTCGCGCTGAAAGGGCGTGTGCGGCTTGGGCACAAAGGGCGACACCGCCGCCGTGATCTGCAGGCGTTTGATGCCCGGCCCGGCGGCATCGCGCGCCTTGCGGCACAGATCCACGATGGCGTGCAGATCCTCGTCCGTCTCGGTGGGCAGGCCGATCATGAAATACAGCTTGACCTGCTGCCAGCCGTGTTCGAACAGCTTTTGCACGTGCAGGATAAGATCCTCTTCGGTGACGCCCTTGTTGATGACGTCGCGCAGGCGCTGGCTGCCCGCTTCCGGGGCCAGGGTGGCTCCGGTGCGGCGGATGCCGGCCATGCGCTCCATGATGGCGTCGTCGATGGACCCCACGCGCAGAGAAGGCAGGGATACGGCAATCTGCTCGGCCCCGCACCTGTCCACGGTGCTCATGAACAGTTTCTTCATGGCCGAAAAATCGCCTGTGCTCAGAGAAAGAAAGGACACCTCGTCATATCCCGTGCCGGACAGGCAGGAATCCAGAAGCCGCCGCAGTTGTCCCGCGCCGCGCTCGCGCGCGGGGCGGTAGATGCTGCCCGCCTGGCAGAAACGGCAGCCGCGCGTGCAGCCGCGCCCTATTTCCAGGGCCAGACGGTTGTGCACCGCGCCAAAGGGGATGGGCTGGCGTTCCGGGTAGGGGGCCGCGTTCATGTCCGGCACCACCCGGCGGGTGACGCTGGTATAACCGGAAAGCAAAGGGCGGACGTGCGACAGCCGTCCGGGGCCTTTTGCAACTTCCTCGAAAAATTCCGGAACATACACGCCGGGAATGCGGGCGGCGGCCAGCAGCAGCGCCCGCCGCTTCCCGGCTTCCAAGCCCCCGGCGTCACCGGCGGCCCGGGCGCATTCGTCCCTTCCGGCCATTCCAGCAACGCCGCCGCCGGTACTCTTGCCCCTTCCGGTCGCTTCGGCAACTCCGCCGTCGCGGCCCGCGCCGCCGCGCAGGCGTTCCACAAGCTCCAGCAATTCCGGCAGGACATCCTCGCCTTCGCCCAGGACCATCAGGTCCATGAAAGGGGCCAGGGGTTCGGCGGCCAGTGTGCAGCCGCCGCCCGCGACGATCAGCGGCCAGGGCCGCCCGTCGGGCCGGGGGCTTTGCCGGTCCGCCGCGCGCAAGGGAATGCCCGCGAGATCCAGCATGTACAGCACGTTGGTGTAGCACAACTCGTGGGTGACGCTGAACCCCAGCACGTCCAGGTCCGCCAGGGGCGTGTCGGATTCCAGCGTGCAAAGCAAAGCGTCGTGTTCGCGCAGCAGGGCTCCGGCCTCGCGGCAGGGGGCGAAGATTCGCTCCGCCTGCCAGTTCGGACGTGCGTTGACGATGCCGTACAGGATTTTTTGCCCCAGGTAGGACATGCCCACTTCGTACATGTCGGGAAAGGCCAGGCCCACGCGCAAAAAAACGTCTTCGGGCCGCTTGTGGACCGAGCCTTCCTCTATGCCGGCGTAACGGCTGGGCTTGGGGAGCAGGGAAAGAAGTTCGCGCAACTCCCTACCTCAGCAATCCGGAAGACCCGCCCGCCGGGCCGCCTTTGAGGTTCAGCCCGGAAAGGCCGCCGGAGGACAGAGTAAGGTTGGAACAGGCTTCCATGTATTTGGTCTTCAGTTCTTCCGGGCAGTTTTTGTAGGCGAACATGACGTGGTCAAAGCTGATGCTGCCGGAAAAGTCGTTTTCAAAGGGGTAGCCGTAGGGCATAAGCATCATCTGCACTCCCTGCTGGGTGGGGATGGTCTGCAGCACGGCGGGATCGTTAAGGGCGTTGGCCGCGGCGTCGAATTTGCCAAGGACGGTCTCACCGCTGGTCAGTTTTACCATGCGGATATCGTAGGCCATGTGAGTCTCCTGCAAAGGGGTAAAGTGTGTCGCGGCCGGGTCGCCGCCGCTGCGGACGGCGCGGCGGCGCCGCTCGTTCTCACCGGGTAGGTAGGTGCCGCGCGCGGTTCTGTCAAGCTTGGAGATGCGCGCGCCTTTTCGGTTCGGCGGTATTCCGGTGTTTACCTTGTACGGGAAAAGTTATATAGCGCTTTGCCGAATAAAGCGGTAAATTGCTTTGCGGGATATGCAACACGTAAAAGGTACTTGCCATGCCGGCAAGCGGAATTCGCTTTCCGTAACGCGAAGATGGAGCATGAAACCGCCGCATTGACTTGCGAGCAAATCATGCGGCAAAGATCCGCCGCCGGGCTGAAACAGGCCTCCAAGGCGCCTGACATTCGTTTTTCCGGAGTTTTTCGCTGTGGAGTATCCCCGTTTCCTCACCGCCGTAATTCTGTTCTGCGTCTCCATGTTCTTTACCCCCGGCCCCAACAACGCCACGGCCATGGCTGTGGGGCTTTCGCGGGGATTTCGCGCCGCCATGCCGCACTGTCTGGCCGTGACCTTCGGCGGTCCGGCCATGCTGCTGCTGACCGGGGCGGGCCTGGGCGAGATCTTTGTGCGCCATCCCATCATCAACGAGGTTTTGAAGTATCTGGGCTCCGCCTATATGCTGTGGCTGGCCTGGCGCATTTCCGGTTTGGGGAAAACGGGCGGGAAGGAAGGCGCGGCGTCCGCCGCTTCCGGAACCGAAGGCTCCGCCGCGCCGGGCAAGGGTGTTGCCGCTTCCGGAACGGAGCCTTGTGCCGGGCCGGAGGCGGGCTTTGCCGCCGCGCGGGAGGTCGCCTGCGGAAAGACGCAAGCCCCGTCCGTAAAACCGGCGGTCCCCGCCGCCCGCGCTTCCGCCGCGTTTCTTGCCGGCGGCGCGGGGGTGAAACCCCTGACCTTCGCCCAGGGGCTGGTATTTCAGCTTGTAAACCCCAAGGCCTGGCTGACCTGCGTCTCCGGGGTGAGCATGTACGCGGGGGCCGACGCCTATGTCTGGCAGCGGCTGTGGATCATGACGGTCATTTTCATGGTGCTGGGCTTTCTTTCCCTGTGCACGTGGGCCGCCGGAGGGGTGATCATGAGCCGCTTTCTTTCCTCGGAGGGCATGCGCCGCTGCAACTATGTGTTCGCCGGCTTTCTGGCCCTTTCCGTGGGGCTGCTGTTTCTGTAAAAGCCGTGGCATCCGGCTGAGCAAGAAAGGCCCTGCCGGCAGGTCGGCGAAGCCGCCGGGGCGCGCGTCTCAACGTTACTCTGTTCCAGAGGCGCGAATTTTTATTCAGGCAGCCGCCAGGGAGTTGGGCGGATTTTTGCGTCAGACAAGGAAATCGCCGCTTTTCCGATGGGGGATGGACTCTTTGGTCCTTCCCCCGGAGGAAAAGCGGCGATTGACGTCGTATGGCGTAAAAAGGCGCGCCTCTAGCCGCCGTATTCGAAGCGGATGTTCTTGGACTTGGGATGGTCCAGGGTTGTGGGGTTGCCTTCCGCGTCCATGGGGCGGCGGTCGTCTTCGGTGATGACGGAGCTGTAGTACCGCAGAATGGAATCCCCCACCAGGTTCAGGGCGGCGGGGCGGCTTTTTACGGACTTGACCACGGCGGAGTCCTTGCCTTCGGCATTGGCGCACCAGGCTTTGATCTTGTCGGCGGCGCCGGGGAATTTGGCTTCCAGTTCTTCCATGGTGTTCAGTTTGCCGTAGGGGGTTTTCTGGCTGCCGGCGATAACCATGGAGCGGGTCTTGCCGTCCTTTTCATACTCCAGCACGCCGATGGCGTAGGCTTTTTCCACGCCGCCCTTGGGGGCGGATGCACCCAGCAGGATAACCTGCAAGGGGGCGGATTCTTTGTCGGCATAAGCTTTGGGCACAAAACCCAGGGTAAAGGGCAAGGCGGGTTTTACGTCGACGGCCTTGACAATAGCGCCGGTTTTGACGTCCACGGTGTTGATGGCCGCGGATTTGGCCGGGCTGGTCACCACCACGCTGACATAGCCGTCAAGGTTCATGGGGTCTGCGGCGGTAAAGGCGGTGGCGGCTTTGGCGGCGGTTTTCGCCACGGCCGGTCCGGCGGGCGCAAAGGCCAGCAACAGGCTCAGGGCCAGGGTAAGGGCAAGGGACGCGCGGTATATGCTTTTCATAGGGTATTTCTCCTGTGTTCCGCTGACGCGTTATTCACTGAGCAGGATGTAGGGGTCCTTTTCGATGAGCTCCTTCTTGTCCGGGCGGTTGAACTGCAGCTTGGGATCCGCCAGGATGCCGTCGCGGATGTCCTTGGGCGCGTAACGTACAAGGTAGATGACCTTGCCCCAGGGAACGCCGGCCGTGTTCACGACCTTTTTGATCAGGGCCACGGCGTTCCTGAGCTGTTCGGGCTTGCGGTCGGGGTTATGGTTGCTGTAGCGGCCGGACTTGTTGTTGATGATCCAGGTGTTGGTCTCCTTGTCGTACAGAAATTCGCCGCCGATGCGGCCCATGCCGCCGCCCAGGGTGGAGACGTGCCCGTCTTTTTCCGTGGTGCCGGGCTTGCGCTTGGAGTTGTCCTCGGGCCGGATATAGCCGTTTTCGTACTTGCGGCCGTAAGGGTTGCGCGATTCCACGTTGACGCGCACGTTGCCGTCGGCATCCATCACCCAGTTGTAGGGCGCCTTGTCCGGCTCAAGAAAGGCGGGATGCTCGGCGTTTGCCACCTGCAGATAGGGGTGCAGCCAGAATTTGTCGGTTTTTTTGTCCACCTCGTAGTGCTTTACATAGGCCGGGGTGGAGGGCGCGCCGTACAGGGCGTCCAGGTTGGCCGCCGGAGCCTTGGCCGGGGCCGGGGCCGCGGTCATGAGAAGGAACAAGGCCCCCGCGAGAAAATGACGCATGCTTTTCATATTTCCGTCTCCTTGTTATTTCTTGAACACAGCCTCAAGATTGGGGATGATCTGCTTTTTACGGCTCATGACGCCGGGCAGCCAGACTTCGGAACCCTTGGGCTCCGTCTTGAAGGCGGCTTTGACCACGGCGGGGTCGTCGGTGACGAACAAAAGTTCCGTCCCTTCCCGCATGATGTCGGTCAGCATAAGGAATATGCTGTGGGCGCCCTTTTCGTCTTTTACCTGCTTCATGGCGGCGAGCAGGTCCTTTTTCGCGTTTTTGACCAGGGAAAGGTCCACCAGTTCAAGCTGGCCCACGCCCACCTTGGTGCCGCTCATGACAAAGTCCTTGTAGTCGCGCAGGACCAGTTCCTTCGCCGGCGTGCCGTCAATGGCCGATTTGATCTTGAAAAGCTCGACGCCCAGAGCCTTGGTGTCGGCGACGCCCGCCGTTTTGGCCAGGGCCTTGGCGGCTTCCTTGTCGCGTTCCGTGGTGGTGGCGGAGCGGAAGATGACCGTGTCGGAAAGGATGCCGCACAGCATGCCGCCCGCGATGTCCTTGGGAACGGCCACCTTGTAGTGCTGGAACATTTCGTACAGCACGGTGTTGGCGCTGCCCAGCGGCAGCAGCCAGGCTTCCAGCGGGGCCGGGGTGCTTAGCCCGCCCAGCTTGTGGTGGTCCGCGATAAAGACCAGCCTGGCGTCCTTGAGATCGTCGGGACCCTGGGCCGCGTCGTTAAAGTCCACGATGCCCACGGGTTTTCCGGCCACGGGGCCGAGAGCGGCGGGGGCTTTCAGTCCGAACTTTTTCAGCACAAAGGCGGTTTCAGGGTTGGGAGCGCCCTGGGCCATGGGCAGGGCGGGACGGCCGGTTTTTTCCAGCAGGTAGGCGGCGGCAATGGCGCCGGCTATGCTGTCGGTATCCGGATTTTTGTGGCCGAAGACCAGAATGGGTTCCGCCGGGGCTTTGGCGTCGGCCGCAAGGGAGGAACTTGCCGGCAGTAAAAGCAGCAGGGCAAGGCACAGGACGAGGGCGGCCGGATGCGGCCGCCGGGTGGCGCGGACCATGGAGTTCTCCTTTGTCTGATAGGGTGTGTGGACCTCAGGGGACTGATTACGGCTGAACGATAGCATGGCAGGAAAAGCGCCTCAATAAATCACGGCATTATCTTTTTTGATTCCGTGAATAAGCAAATATTATACGCGCATCATATGCCGGTATGGATGTTTTAATGCTACATTTTTTGTGAATTGGTTGACGCTTTCGGCACATAAGAGTTTTCTTCTTTTGTGTAAAGCCGATTTATAAATGCCTTAAGAATGTATTGTTTTGCCATAAGGTTACCACATAATGCTGTTATTACGTCTGTTTTTTCTTATTGCTTGCGCAGTATCGGCTGTTTTATGCCACATCCCTTCCAGTGCGGCGGAGCTTGTTCTGCCCGGGGCGCGGCTTGCCCTGTATTTTTCCGAAGGCGGCGGCGCCAAAGCGGCCATTTTGCGGGCGATTGAAGACGCGCGTCTCAGCATTCGCGTGCATTCCTTTTTTCTTTCCGACGCGGAAGTCGCTTCCGCCCTTATCGCGGCCCGCGAACGCGGGGTGGATGTGGAGGCGGTGCTGTGCCGCCGGGGGCAGATCGAGGCCCTGGAACCTCAGGGCTGGCGGCTGGCGCGGGCGGGCGTTCCGGTGTTTTTGAACGGCCGTTTCCGGGCCGAGCACAACAAAGTGATGATTTTTGACGGGCGCGTGGTGCAGACCGGCAGCTACAACTACCGCTTCGATGCCGACAGGCTGGACGCGGAAAATGTGCTGTTTGTGGAATCCCCGCAACTGGCCGCCGTGTATCTGGAGGACTATGCGCGGCGAAAGGCCGAGTCTGTCCCCTTTGACCTGCCAGTGGCCCCGGGGCGGCAGCGCGACCCGGAAGACCGGGAAGAGGAGCGTGGCACGGAGCGGCTGGGGGCAAAGGAAAGTGGCGCGGCCCCGTCGGGGGCGCGGAAAGACGGCGGTGCGGATTTATTCCGGCCGGCCGGGGAATTGCCGGAAAAGCCGTTGCCGGACGGGGTGTTTGAACAGGGGGGGCCGGGGCATCATCTGTCCGCGCGGGGCCTTGCGGTCGAGGCCGCCTTCGCTCCCGGCGGGGCCAGAAAGGCCATCCTGCGGCATATCCGGGCCGCCCGGCACAGCATTATCGTGCATTCGTACTATCTTTCCGACCTGGAGATCGCGGTTGCCCTGGCCGATGCCGCCGCGCGCGGGGTGCGGGTGGAGGCGCTGCTGAGCGCAAAGGCCAGGGACAAGGACGCCGCGCCGTTTCTGGCCGGGGTTCTGGCCGGAGCGGGCATACCCGTGCGGTTGGACCCCCGGCACCGCAACGCGCACAACAAGGTCATCCTGTACGACGGCCGCATCGCGCAGACCGGGAGTTACAATCTTAAACGGAACGTGCAGCGCATCAACGCGGAAAACGTGCTGTTTCTGCACAGCCCGGAACTGACCGCATTATACGAGGCCAATTATCGCAGGCATCTTGCCCATTCCGTTCCTTTTACTTCACGATAACGTTTTATTATCCGGCGGATAACTTTTTATAATTTGAGCTTGTCCATCCGTTGCAGTACCGTTGAATCAAGATATTTCCAGGCTTTTCAGGATGAATTCTTGTATAGCGGCGCTTTTTTTCCGCTTATGGCGGGCGGGCCGCGTTTCCGGAAACCTTCAGCAGATGTGGAGGATATCATGCGGAGCATTCTGCGCATGGCCCTGGCTTTGTCGCTGGCTACGGGTCTTTGCGGCGCGGCGTTTGCCGCCGACTATCTGTTTGAGCGTAACACGGCTCAGTTCAAGGACATCAAAAAGGTCAGCTCCCGTTCTTACAAGTTCCTGGCCAGGTGCGATCCTTTAAAGGACATGAAAACCAACATCCTGGAACTGCGCGACGCGGTGATCAAAGCCGCCGGATCCCGGGGCTACGAGTACAAGGAGCGCAAAAAGGGCGAGGAATGGCGCTTCAGCGAAAAGCATTACCTGGATACCCCCGGCAAGGATCTGTACAAGAAGGGTTACGTCATCCGCGAAAACTACCGATTTGAGGAAGGCGCGGGCCCTGACCCGGACAAGTTCGTACTGACGGTCAAGGAGATGTCCCCCAGCGATTTCGCCCGGCTGGCCAATTCCAAGCTGGGGCCGGTGCCCGGCTCCGACTCCCTGGTCAAGTTTGAAGAGAACGTTTCCATCGGCGCGGACGGCAAACTGCAGTCCTACTTTGAAAGCGCCATCGGCGCCAAGGCGAAGAGCAAGGACCTGGGCAAGCGCACCCTTGGGGATTACGGCAAGCTGTATCCGGAACTGCTGAACCTGGGGCTGCCCGCCTCCACCGGGCTGACGGATTCCGTGGGCTACAGCGTGCAGCTCAAGTTCGGCTCCTTCTCGCTGCCCGGCGGCGACAAAGCCAAGATGGATATTGAAATGTGGTCGCGCACCGCCGGGGGCAACCCCTTTGTGGCCGAAGTGGCCTTTGAGACCGACACCGACGAGGGATATTCCACCGATCCCGCGGTGTTGAAAGACGCGGAGGACTTTTTTCTGAAGGTCTTCGGCGCGGCTTTGAAAGGCCAGGCCATGCCCGGCGGCGACCAGTATATGGGCTCGAAGGTACGCGTGCTTTTTGGCCAGAAGCTAGCGCAATAGCGCATCATACATTGTAGCGTCCGGCACGGCGCATCCGCGCGCGCCGCAAAAACGTTTCCACACGTACGCGCATAACCCGTTGAAAAAGGAGACACTACCGTGAAAAAACTGCTTCGCGTTCTCATGCTCGCCCTGATCGCCATGAGCCTGGCGGCTCCTTGCGCCATTGCGGCCGAAACCGCCAAAGACCCGGTTAAAGCGGAAAAACCCGCGGATACGGACAAGGACAAAAAGTCCGAAGGTGATAAGGACAAGGCCGACGCCGGCAAGGAAAAGAAGAAGAAAAAGGCTTCGGATCTGGACTCTTAGGGCGGAGTAACTTTGAAAGGCCGGCTCCGGCGCTTGACGGCGAAACAAGTTTCGCCCACGCCTGCGCGGCGGGCGGCGGTTCCCGCCGCCAGAGCAAATAAGCATTCTCACTGGTAATTTGATCCAGGACGCGTTCAGCTCTGGCCCCGTAGATACGGGCCCGTGGCTCTCAGTCTTGCAGGTGCGGACCCGCCGCCGGCGGATTCATTCCGGCCGTTTCCCCGTAATTATTTCCGGAGCGCCGCGCCCGCAGGGCTTGGGCGCTCCGGTTGTTTTTGGGAGGGCTGTCAAGGATTGGGATTCCGGTTCTTTCTTGCGCGCGGAGTCTGGGCGCTCCGGGGCCTTTGCCGCGCCGCAGGGCTTGGGCGCTTCGGGCGTTTCCCGCGCGGAACCGGTCAGCCCCTGTGCGTGGGGGCTTTCTCCCCTTTCTTTAACCTTGCGGTTCATGGCGTTTTCCACTACCTTATGAAGCTCCGGACGGCACGCTTGCTCAAACGGAACGCATGAAAAGACGTGCCGTATGCCGGAAACCCTATGTCCTCGTAGCTCAGTCGGATAGAGCGATAGCCTCCTAAGCTGTAGGCCGCAGGTTCGATTCCTGCCGGGGACACCATTTTTCAATTATTACGCCTGCTTGAATAAAAAAGTAGGCGTAATTTTTATTTTGTACCCCCAAAAAAACGCTGAGAATAAAGGCTGTCGCTCTATCCGACTGAGCTACGAGGACACGGGCGCGTGTGAAAAAGTCCGGAACGGGACTCGGAATGCGTTTTTGATCGGGTAAAAACAGGGACAAATACTTCTGCCAGGAGGATTTATCCCTATGTCAAGGGGCTTGCCCCTGGCCAGCGCCCGGCAGTGAGTGTGCCCACAACGGGTAGGCTGGCCCTATTCAGTAGCGCCGGTCGAATCGGGAAAAACCTATTGACGATAGTAAGCCAATGGCTTATACATATCTCATGCGAATAGCTCCCATGACTGTCATTGAGACGCCTTCCTTTTTGCGCGATGCCAAGCGGCTCATGGATGATGAGGAGCGGCAGGAGATAGTTGCCTTCCTGGCACAGAACCCCGATGCCGGAGACCTCCTACAGGGAACCGGCGGCATTCGGAAGGTTCGCTTTGCGCGGGATGGCGGCGGCAAAAGCAGCGGATACCGGGTGGTTTATTTTTTCCACTCGCAGGATATCCCGCTCTTTGCCCTGAACATCTTCGCCAAGAACGAGAAGGCTAATATCAGCCCGGCGGAACGGAACGCGCTGAAGGAGCTTTCCGCCCTGCTGGTGAAGACATATAGAACGAGGTGAACCATGAGCGGCAACCGCATCATTGAAAGCATGCAAGAGGCCGTGGCCATCGCCCAAGGGGCCTTGCCGGCGGACTCCTACAACGTGCATATCCCCGCTGCGGTGGATGTGAAGGCCATCCGTAAACACCTGGGGCTATCTCAGGCGTCCTTTTCCGCCCGCTTCGGCCTGTCCCTGCATACCCTCCGGAACTGGGAACAGGGCAAGCGGGTGCCAGACCCGGCGGCGCGGGCTTACCTGAAGGTCATAGAGAAGGCTCCGGACGTGGTGACGGAGATACTTGCCGGGTAAAAGAGAGTGGCCCCGCCTATAGGGCACCCGCAAAAAATGTGGGGTAACTTTGGGGGTAACAAGAAAACATCATGACAATATTTAATTGTAAAATCATTATGTTATGACTATAATTATATAGCTGCCGGGGCAATTTTTTTTTAATTATTACACCTACTTGAACAATTGGTAGGCGTAATTTTTATTTTGTGCCCCCCAAAAAAACGCTGAGAATAAAGGCTGTCGCAAACTATAGCACAACGCACCCTTACATTGTCCATGTTGATTTGAGCAAAACTCTGGTGCGCGGGCACACGGAAATCAACATGAAAGTGGATGAAATCCCGCCCTTTTCTTTCTATAAGCAATTCGAGGAATTCCAATGAGGTGTGACAATCTTCTTCCCATGAAGCTGGTTTTTTTTATCGCCCTGTTAACCGGAGTGCTGTCCATGCCCAACACGTCTTTTTCTCGAATCAACCCCCAGGAAATAGCCCGCAACCCTCAGTCTCTGTCCGGGCAGTATATCAAGGACGGCCAAGTAGACGACCTGGAAATCAAAAATGCTCTAATCACCGGCCTGCAGTTGAAAAACGTCACGTTCCTCAAAGCCTCTATAGAAAACGTCACCTTTGAGGGGTGCACTTTTGAAAAGGTCAATTTTTCCAGGACTAATTTTTCGAATGTACAGTTCAAAAACTGCGTGTTTAAGGAATCAGGCAAAACAAGCTTTCCGGACAACCTGACACAAATTACCGGAACTGCCCGGGATATATTGTTCCTGGGCTGCGAACTGAATAATATCGAATTCGCCTTTTCCGACACCTCCTCCGGATTTCTGCTCTTTAAGAACATTACCAAGGCCCGTTCTGTGGACAAGAACGGCCCGTTCATTCTTTCCGGTGGTGCGCATATCCGTATCGACAACTGCTCCATCCAGAGCGGTATCATTGGGGGCAGAGAAAATGCTTCAGCTATGGTCAAAAATTCTGTCTTCACAAATGCTAGCGTGTATGCCGGGAAAAATTTTATCTCCGGTTCAAAATTCAGCGAGGAATGCTATCCTGGCGGAAAGCTACTTGTGATAACCGACTCCGAGTTGACTGGCGGTATGCTCCACGTTTCCGGTACTGCTTATGCTCTGAATAACTCTTATAAATACACCGTGGTAAAAAGCGATTTTGGCGACATCGTGGCGGGGGTGGGCATAAAAACGCTGAAGCCAGAAAACAAAGTATACGTTACTGGTAAAGAGGGCGTCCACTGTCTGCGCATCATTGGCGGCGATGTGGAGGTGCGCAACCTAACCCTCTTCACCCCGACAGTCAGCCAGCTTAACAACCCTGCACCTATCACAGCCCTAAACTTGAAAGATGTGACTATACAGGGTGGCTATTGGAAAGGTTTGGCGCTTTTGAGCGGCAAATGGGAAAATGTCAGTATAGAACCGCCCGTTGTCGTGAAAAAAACTTCCATCCAAAATATTCAGGCTTACCGCTTGGAATACCCCAAGGGTCCGCCATTTACGAATAAAAGCGAAATTCGCATGGATGTGAAAGAAGTAAACCAGCCTTTTGAGTGGCCGGAAATCGTCGCTCCGACCCCGGAAGAGCACGGCCTAATTTGGTGGCCGACAGTGGAGCCCGGCTATCGGCCATAAGAATCCCCGGCGCAGGCGCATTTAGACTCGGCCGTGTCGACTGCAACTTTAAGAGAGGTTCCTCATGTCTTTTCGGAAAAACGGCGAAGGCGTCATCCGCCTGGGTGACACTACCGACCATGGCGGCGAAGTTATCAGCGCCCATAACCCTACGGATATGGGCAGACAAATCGCCTGCGTGGGCGACATGGTGGAATGCCCCAAATGCCAT